>JAYGCM010000084.1:0-24911 GCA_046583355.1 Deltaproteobacteria bacterium | reverse complement strand
GGACAAGACCGATGCGGGCATCTGTGGCTGCGGCATTGCCGATGATGATAGCGACAGCGACGGCACGGTCGATTGCAATGATTCGTGCGCGAGCGATCCGGACAAGACCGAGGCAGGCATCTGCGGCTGCGGCGTTGCCGACACCGATAGCGACAGCGACGGTACTGTCGATTGCCAGGACGCTTGTCCTGCCGATGGCGGTAAGACCGCGGCTGGTATCTGCGGCTGCGGCGTTGCTGACACCGACGGTGACAGCGACGGCACGGCGGATTGCGAGGACAATTGTCCGGCGATCAGCAACGCGAGCCAATCGGATCAGGACAGCGATGGGGCTGGCGATGTCTGCGATAATTGCTCGACCACGGCCAACGCTGATCAGGCCGATAGCGATGGCGACCAGCAGGGCGACATCTGTGACAATTGCATGGAAGTCGCCAACGCCGAGCAAAACGATGGCGACTCGGACGGTATCGGCGACCTATGCGATGCCTGCCCGGGTGTGTCGGACGCAGGCACGGATTCTGACTCGGATGGGGTTGGTGACGCGTGTGATAATTGCACCAACGTCGCGAACGCGGACCAGGAAGATGGCGACTCGGATGGTGTAGGCGATGTTTGTGATGTTTGCGCTGCGACCAGCGACGCCGACCAGAACGACCTTGACGCCGATGGGGTTGGCGATGCCTGCGATAATTGCTCGGCGGTGAGCAATGCCTTCCAGCAAGATGAGGACGGCGACGAAGTCGGTGACATTTGCGATATCTGTCCCCTGCTCTCTGATGCGGACCAGGCCGATACTGACGGCGATGGTCTCGGTGATGTGTGCGACAATTGTCCGGCCATTTCAAATGCCAGCCAGGTCGATTTTGATAGCGATGGTGTCGGCGATGTATGCGATGGCGATGCCGATGGTGATGGGATCGGCGACGATGAGGATAACTGCATCTTCCTCACCAACGCCGACCAGGCCGACGCGGATAGCGATGGCATCGGTGACGATTGCGACTCCTGCCCGGACACCTTCGACGAGGGTACGGATGGTGATCTCGATGGGATCGATTCAGCTTGCGATAATTGCGCGGCCGTGAGCAATGCCGACCAGGCCGATGGCGATGCTGATGGTGTCGGTAACGTCTGCGACAATTGTGTTGCGACGGCCAACGCAGACCAGAACAACGGAGACGGCGATGCTGCCGGCGACGCCTGTGATGTCTGCTTGGGGTTGGTGGATGATCAGGCCGATTCCGACAATGATGGCATCGGAGACGCCTGTGATGTGTGTGCCGGCGTCGCGGACGTGGAGCAGGCGGATACGGATGGGGATGGCGTCGGCGATGCCTGCGATATCTGTCGCTACGACGTCGATCTGGAGCAGGGCGATATCGATCAGGATAGCGTGGGCGATATCTGCCAATGCGTTCAGGCCGGACAGCCGATCAATATCGCGCTTTGCCGTGCGGTCGAGAAGGCCGAGTTTGCCCGTCTTTTGATCGAGGGGTCGGCTGCGAAGCTGAACCCGCGCACGGCGGCGCGGAAATTCTTCCGCATTTCGAGCGATCTGCACCGGGCCCACCAGGCGATCATCAACGGAAGTGATTCGCTGGCGGCGAAGCGCTTGAAGAAGGCGGGCGCGCGGATCACCAAAACCGAACGTAATTTCACTCGCTGGGCTCTGCGGGGACGTATCTCGGATGGGCAGAAGCTTGCCTTGATTGCGGAGCTCGAAGATCTCCGCAGCTATGTGGAGGCAGTGGGCAACTGAAGGGGTGCACGGCGATGAGAGCTGGGAACCCTACCCGGTTCTTGCCCCTGCCCGACGCTCCGGGCGCGTCAGCTCTGCATGGACTTGAGCAAGGCCTGCATCTGACGGTGGACCGCGTTCACGGCCTGGAGCGGGCGGATCATCACGCGGAATTCGGTGATCTGGCCGGCGTCGTCGCAGGTGATGATATCGATTCCATTGACCGATTTACCATCGACTGTGGTCTCGAACTCCAGTGCGGCCTGGTGGCCCATGAAAATTTTCTTCGTATAGCGGAAGCTGCCCGCACCGCTGCTGGGGTTCTTAGCATCGCCTGTCTCGCCGGGGAGCGCCTGGCTGGCCGCCTCGAGGTAGAGCTTGGTGAGGGTTCGGCCCTTCTGCGGCGTGAAGACCACGGGCGAGAAAAAGACACAATCTTCATGCAGCAATTCGTCGAGGCCGCCGGGCAGCTCGCCACGCAGATGCTGGTGCCATTTGGCAATCGTTTTTTCGATCATGCAGAGTCTCGTAGAGGCTTTGCCGGAAACTGCAACACCTGACGCGCGGGCCATCGTTGCACTTTGCGTCCGTGCCACTATTTTCTCTGTATGGCTGATACCGTGAATCTTCCCCAAGCCGCGCGTAATTTGCGCGCGCTGATTGAATCCGAGGCTCAGGCAGTAGAAGAAGGCGGGGCGATGACTCTCGCCATCGTCGATGCTCTGGTCGAGGCAGACCTTTTCCGCCTCTATACGCCGGCCGACCTGGGCGGCCACGAAGCCGATGTGGATACGATCATCGACGTTTGTGAGGAGCTTGCCTTTGCCGATGGCTCGGTGGGCTGGTCGTTTGCGCAGAATACCAGCGTGCTGGCCTATTCGGCCTACCTCGCCCCGGAGTTCGCGCGTCCGCTCGCGGCGGCCCGGGCGGCCGCGGGAATGTTTGCGCCGCTCGGTACGGCGGCACGCAAAGAGGGTGGCTTCGAGGTTTCGGGCAATTATAAATTTGGTAGCGGATCGGGACACGCCGAGTTCATGGGTGGCGCCGCGATGGTCATGGTGGATGGCGAAATGGCGCCCTTCATCGACGGGCTCCCCGAGATCCGCGGGTTCATCGTTCCCAGCGACCGTGTCGAGTTCAAGGGAAACTGGGATGTCATGGGCCTATGTGGCACCGGTAGTGTGGACTTCGATGTGCCCCTGCAATTCGTCGAGGACGGCCGAACCTTTCTCCTCTTCGAGCCGCCCGTGATTACCGGCGGTGCGATCTTCGGCCTCGGGCCGATCGTATTGGGCACGATTTCTTCGACGGCCTGGGCGATTGGTGTCGCGCGCCGCGCCTTGCATGAGGTAGCTGAGTTGGCGCGCTCGGGACGCATCCGCCTCGGCTCATTGCCGCTGCGCGAGCAGCCGACCTTCCAGCGCGATTTCGGCCGTCACGCAACGGCACTCAGGGCGGCACGCCTGCTTGCGCGCGACGCCTATCGAGCCGCCGTGGCCGCGTGGGCGAATGGCGCACGCGGCACCGAGTTGATGGTCCACCTGCGCGAGACTCGAGCGGCCGCGACTTATACGGCGCAGATCGCCAAGGCCGCGGCCAGCTTTGCCTGGGAGGCCTCGGGCAGTGCCGGCATGCGCAACCCGAGCCTTCTCCAGCGCTGCTTCCGCGATCTCTGTATCGGCGTCGGCCATCAGGTCTTCGATGAGCGTAATTTTGTCGAAGTCGCCAAGCCGGCGCTCGGCGTCGAGCCCGAGATTTTCTAGGGATCTCGTTTTCCAGCTGCTTAAGCCGCTTTGCGCGCTCGCAGTCCGCGCTTCTCAATCACGGATTCCACGGCGTCGTGGAGAATCACGTCCATTTGATCCCAGCTATAGCGCTCGATGATACATTGGCGCGCCTTGCGACCCATCTCCTTGGCCTCCTCGGGATGCGTGAGGACGTATTCGATCTTCGCCTGCAATGCCGCGTTGTCGTCGGGCGGAACGACGTAGCCGCAGCCTTGCAGGATCTCGGGTAGATCGCAGAGATCGGAGGAGATCACGGGCAGCTCCATCGCCATCGCTTCATAGAGCTTGCAGGGAATATAGCCGAGTGATTTTGGCTCTTTGCGCGTCTGCGGCAATGCGACGAGATCGGCTGTCGCAAGCAGTTCCGGCATGAGGTCAAAGGGCTGTGGGCCCAAGGCAATCACGTTGCCCGGCGAGGACTCGATCATTTTCTTCGTATAGGGATGGGTCGCGTCGCGGCCCACGATCACCAACTTCGCGTTGGCTTTATCGCCCAGCGCGTTGATGGCGTTGATGGTGTCGTCGACACCCTTATTCGGCATCGGGTTGCCGCCAAAGAAGACGATCGTCGACTCCTCGGGGATGCCCCATTTTCGACGCAATTCCATTTTGTCGAAATTGGCCGGGTTGAATTTTTCGATTTCTGGACCCTGCGGCAGGAGTACGCCGCCGTAGCGGTCTTCGAGGAAGCGGCAACAAACCAGCCTCTCGTCGGCAAAGCGGGTCAATTGGTCGAGGATGTAGCGATATTTGAAGCTATGAGCGTTGTCCCAGCCCGGCCCGATGAGGTTGCGCGAGATCATGAGCGCGCGGTCCAGCGGGTTGGTGCGTTTCCAATGATCGTGGACTTCCCATTCGGGCATATCCAAGATCAGTGGGAGGCCCTTCTTGCGTTTGAGGTTCAGGCCGACGCCGAAGCTCGTCATCGAGACGCCATAGGCCAGCACGATATCGCCGGTCACGCGGGCTTCCATCTCGCGCATGCCTTCGCGCATGGTGGCGGCTCGGACCTCTCCCCAGGGGTAGTGCGCAAACCAGGGAAAGACCTCTTCGCCGGGGCGCAGGAAGCCAAGGGTTTCGACCTCATAATGGCGCTCAAGCAGGCGCGCGAGAATCCAAGCCCTGGCGATACCGTTGGAAGCGAGGCTGGGAAGGAGAATGCTGATCTTCATCGGGAAAGGCTCCTGAAGGAAACGGAAAGGAATCGGCCCATGGTCGTTGTGAAAATGGCGCAAAGGCGATGACGAGGTTGGGCCACGTCTGATCTTCGTCGCGTGGGGCGTCTTTCCTTAGCAGATCCGGCAAAGGTCAGGAACAAGGGAACTCGCAAGCTGCCGTTCTTTCTTCGCCCGGATGCGGGCCTGCTTTCCGGCCGGACCTCCAGGCACCGTGGGTCGTCTATGCGGCGGGCTCCTCAGTCGGTGACTTTGTAGACGGATTTGCCGTTCACCACGTAAAGGATCCCCTCACCGCCGATTGCGAGCGGGTTTTTGAAGACCCGCGGGAAGAGCTTCGACCATTTCAGCACACCGCGGTCGGGTGTCGCCGGGTTGGAATCGTGGTCGATACCATCGGCCTCGAACGCCATGAGCTCCTTGCGGTAGGTCACATAGACCGTACCGTCGGCTCCGATGACCGCGCTATTGTTCACAAAGCTGCCCCGGCGCGCCATCGGGTAGGTCCAGACGGTCTCCCCGCTCGAACTGATGGCGGCCACATACGGGGCCCTGGCCGAGACGCCGACGTAGAGTGTGCCATTGCTGCCCAGCGCCGGGCGGGATTGGATCGGCTCGCGTCCCGGCATGGACCATTGCCAGATCAGGCTGCCGTCGGTGGGGTTGATCGCGGAGATGCCGTCGCGCCCGTTGAAGTAGACAGTGCCATCGGCCCCAACGACCGGGGAATGGTCAGCCACAGAGCCACCACTGCCGCGCCGGGTATGCGTGACGCGCCATTGCTCGATGCCGAATTCTGCTGTGAGGGCGACCACGCGGCGGCGGTCGAGCGAGACGTAAATCATCTCGCCGTCGTGGCTCAGGGCCGGCGCGACATTGAGAATCGAGCCTTTGAGTGGATTGAACCAATGATACGGATCGTTCGGCCGCGAGGGCGCGTCGGCTCGCATCGAGTAGCACCAGCCGTGCCCGAGCGCGCCCGAACAATGGAAGATCGAGCCGTCGTCAAGAATCAGTGGCGAGGTGCGGATATCACCGTCATGGCGGATTTTCTTCTTGAGAAGAAGGTCACCGTTGGCCATATCGACAGTGAGCAGATTGTTGCCGCGCTCGCCCATATAGACCCGGCCGTCGGCGCCCAGAGAGGGAGTCGATTTATCTGCCTGGCCGTAATACGTCCCCGCACCGGAGTTCCAGATAACCAGGCCGGTATCTTTGTGGAGCTTGGTGATCGGCTGGCGCCCATCGCCTACATAGACATGGCCGTCGGGGCCGACCGTCACGCCCGTACGCCCGGCCGCATTTCTGTATTGCCAAGTGATTTCCGGGTTCGGCCCCTGTGGACCGTTGAACTCGTCGGAACGGCCGGTGTTCTGGCGGTCGTGGTGGACAGAAGGCCACGCCGAGTCGGCAGGCTGGGCGGCTGCGCTGCCGGTGATGAGGCTGAACAGGGGAAGAGCCAGGGCAAACGAGAGCAGGTGGAAGGCGACGGGCTTTCGCATCGGCGGTGTTCCTTTGGAATTCATGGCGCGGGTGTTTCGGGAAAGGCGGCGCTGCGGGGAGAGGGGGTAGGCCGCGTGAAATGACAGCCCTATCCATCCCCGTTCCGGGCCAGTCCGGTCAACGCTTTTTCTGGAATATTCCGTGAAAACCCCAGCCGCTATAGAGGTATGCGAGCTATAGTACATAGCGAATGTGCCGCGCACGGATTCGTCGCCGCTTGCTACGGAGGCCTTCCTGCGAAATCTGCTTTTGTTGGGTCCCGCCATGCTGGTAGCGTAGCGGCACAGCTGAGTGCGGTCTCACCGTTCCGCCTACGAATCCGTGACAGGGAGCTACCACTGCCTGCCTGAGGACAAGCCCGCAGCGACGGGAAGCCCGGGGCGGGCAAGCGGCTCCCCTCTGTTATGCAGTAGGTCTCGGACGAAGCGGAGGCCGCATTCGGCTGAACCTTTTGCGCCCGATGCGCGTCGCCATTCAGGTGACGTGGGAATCGCCTGGGCGATCGGTGGGCAGGGAGAGGACTCGGAGGAGAAATGGAAGAGCAGAGATTGGCACCGACGCTTCTGCTGGCGATGCCGCAGATGGTCGACCCGAATTTCTACCGCGCCGTGGTGCTGCTCTGCCGCCATAGCGAGGAGGGCGCGCTCGGGTTCGTCTTGAACCGTCCGCTCGACGTCGATCTCGCTGATTTGCTGGAATTCGATGAGCCGATCGACGACAATATCCAGCTGACGGCCTGGCAAGGTGGGCCGGTGAATACCGAGCGCGGCTGGCTCATCTGCCGTGGCGAGCCGAGCAGCGACGATATTCTCCAGGTCTGCGAGGGCATCTATATGTCGAGCTCGCAGGCACATCTCCGCGCGCTGATGGGCGGCGACCCCTCGGTTTGCCGCGCCGATCGCAGCCGCCTTTTGCTTGGCTACGCCGGTTGGGGCCCCGGCCAGCTCGACGAGGAGTTGCTGGCCTCGGCGTGGCTGAATATTCCGGTCGACCCCGCGCTGGTCTTCGAGGCGCCTGCGGATGAGGTCTGGGAACGCGCGATTCGCACCCTTGGCGTCGAGCCGAGCTCGATTGCACCGGGGCCGGGCATTCACTGATTTTTCCGTTATTGTTTCGGCCATGAGTTCGTCGGACGATGCCGCTCCCTATTATCTGCCGATTCATGACGAGGTCGAGATCTTCACGCATGCCCATGCGTGTCGTCTGCCGATTCTCCTCAAGGGGCCGACGGGCTGCGGCAAGACGCGTTTCGTCGAGTATATGGCCCACCGGCTCAAGGGCCTGACCACAGGTGAGGGCGACTCGTTGGTGACGGTTGCTTGCCACGAGGATCTGACCGGCTCGGATCTTGTCGGTCGCTATCTCATCCAGGGTGATGAAACGGTCTGGATTGACGGACCGCTGACCCAATCCGTGCGTCGCGGTGCGATCTGCTACCTCGATGAGGTCGTAGAGGCGCGCAAGGATACGATCGTCCTGATCCACCCCCTGACCGACCACCGCCGAATTCTGCCTATCGATCGGCGCGGCGAGGTGCTGGAGGCGCATCCTGATTTCATGCTCGTGGTCTCCTACAACCCCGGCTACCAGAGCGTGCTCAAGGACCTGAAGCATTCGACGCGGCAACGCTTCGTGAGCCTGGAATTCGACTACCCACCACGTGATCGGGAAGCCGAAATCATCGCGCATGAGAGTGGCGTCGATGCCGATACGGCGTTGACCCTGGCAACGTTGGGCGAAAAAATACGAGCGCTACGCGGCTCCGGGCTTGGCGAGGGAGTCAGTACGCGGCTGCTCGTCTATGCCGGCCAACTCGTCATGAAGGGTGTGCCGCAACGCCGTGCGTGCACGGTAGCGGTGACCAATTCCCTGACCGACGACCCCGAGATGCTGCGCGCGGTCGGCGAAGTCGTGACCGCACTCTTCGCTTGAGGCGCCGCTACCAGAAGATGTGGCGCCAGCCGTTTTTGCGCTGGTTCCAATCGCTGCTGTCAAAGAACGAATCGTCCCCGACGATCAGGCGAGTCGTCATCTCGGTCTCGGTCGCCGCCGCGAGATCCGCGTAGGCACGAACATAGAAGATGAAGCCTGCCGCGGGGCCGGACATCTGCTGAATCTTGACCGTATGAATGCCGCCGGCAGCCGGTGCCGCCGGATTCCTGTAGCTCCAGCGCCGGCCGTTCGGCATTTCCTTCATGACGCCGGGCGCCAAAGTCTCACTGAAGAGTGAACCATCGGCATTGCTCAGCAGGAAGGTGAATCCGTCATCAAAAGGATTCATCGCGGTGGAGGGGAAGACGCGAGCGCCGACACGAATCAGGTCGGGCTTGGCGGCCCCTCGTAATTTGATATTGCCGTTGCAGCCACAACAATTGCCCGCGAAAGGCTTCGGCAGTTCCTGTGCTGATACCAGACTCGCATCGAAGGCCAGGCCCAGAAGGGCAATACAGGCGAAACTCAGCTTGAGCGTACGAAAATCCATCTCATCCTCCCCATAAGCGCTCCCCGAAGCACTCTGCTGCGACTATCGACCTTCGTCTCGTTTCTCTTTAACCTTGGGGGATGGAACTCAGCAGATCGATCCAGGGAAAGAGGGCATTGGTGACCGGGGCCGCGAGCGGAATCGGCCGAGCGACAGCACTTCTCCTGGCGTCCGAGGGGGCGCTGGTGGCCGCGACCGACAGGCCCGGTAGCGCGATTGCCGAGGTCGCAGGTGAGATCACGGCCGCCGGAGGGCGGGCTTTGGGCCGCGAGATGGATGTGGCGGACGATGCTGCCGTAGGCGCGGTGGTCGAGGCGGTCGCTCTTGAGCTTGGCGGGATCGAGATCGTAGTCTGCTGCGCGGGGATCAGCCTGCCGGCAGCTTTCGGCGACGAGCTTGCGTGGCAGAAGACGCTTGACGTCAACCTGCATGGCATCCACCGAACGCTGCGAGCCGCGCTTCCCTGGTTGAAGAAAAAAGAGGGTGGTCGCATTGTGAATATCGCCTCGACCGAAGCTCTGGGGGCGCAGCCGTATCTGAGCGCCTATACGGCAAGCAAACATGCCGTATTGGGTTTGACGCGCGCATTGGCGGTGGAGCTGGGCCGCGAAGGAATTACCGTGAACGCAATCTGTCCCGGGCCCATCCATACCGGCATGACAGCGGTGATTCCGGATGAAGCCAAAGAGAAATTCGCACGACGCAAGGTTCCTTTGGGCCGCTACGGCGCGCCCGAAGAGGTCGCACATGCCATTCTCAGCCTGGTTCTGCCGGCTGCCTCCTTCATCAACGGCGCCTGTCTTGTCGTCGATGGCGGATTGACCATCCAGAACTGAAGCCGTGCCGGAGCCGTCCGTGCGCGTGCGGCTTGAGCGGGCTAAAACCAGGCCAGGCCTGCCATGGACGACCGATTTTTCAGCGACAACGCGCTCTTGGTGCTGGCCGACGAGCTGATGCCGACCAGCCCCGGCTTTGCCGGCCGCTTGCGCGATTTCGCGACACGCCTGCAGCCCTTGCAGGACCCGATTGCGTTCGCCGTGCTGGCCGATGCGCTGGTGCGCGTGATTCGCCTGGAGGGTGTTGCTCGGGAAGCGGGCCTGGCTTTGCTCACGCTGGAAACCGATACACTCCTGGCGATCGAGCCGGCGGCGATGCGCGCCTGGGGCGATGCCATCTGCCGTATCGGTGGCGTGTCGGTGCGGGCCGCGCAGGCCTTTGGTGGCAGCGCTTTGGCGGCGATTGCTGCAGGTGAATCGGCCGGGCTGACCGGTGGCGAGGGCGCTTTGCGCCTGGAGAGTGTGAGTTCCGGCCTGCGCGATTTCACCGCGGCTCATAGCGGCGACCCGATCGTGAACCGCTGCGCAGCGATGCTGGGCGAGACGCTGGGCCTGTATCCGGCGGCTGTGTCCATGGCATGGCTGCATTACGCCGAAGCGGTCGCTTTCGTGCCGCGCCGGCCGCATGGCGTGCTCAGGCCCTTGCCGGCCAAGGTAGCAATTGACGACGGCGAGTTCGCCGACCTTCTGAATATCGTCGCCGCCTGCGCGCCGTGGGATGTGCGCGCGGCGCCGAAATGGTTTGATGAGGCGCCGCAGCAGCTCGCTGGCGTGCCGGCCAAGAGTCGGCGCCTTCTCCTTGCGGTATTGGTGCAGCTCGGCGGCGACGCCATATCGGTATTCGACCTCCTGCGTGGTGCCGGGCCGGTTCTGCGCCGTCTGCCCCAGGCCACACGTTGGATGGTTCTGGATCTTGCCTTGGAGATTGCGCGTGCGGTGCCGACGGCGGCGCCACGCTTTGTTCGTAGCGTGTTGCGGGTTGGCGAGGCCGTCGGTTTCGGTCACGAACTCGAAAGCTTTGTGCGTGAGGGAATCTCGCTCTCGGAGATGCATACGGCCGCAGCCGAGGCGTTCTTCTCCCTCGAATCGCGCGGTGCCAAGGCGTTTCTCGCACGGCATGATGCGGCCGTGCGCTTCGAAGATATCGAGGCCATGCTGCGTGGCTATCTGCGCATTCTCGAGCGGCGTGCTCCCCATCTGGTCGCCGTGGAGATGGGCGGTCTCTTTCCGCACCTCGAAGCGCAGGATGTCATTCCGGTCAATCAGCGGGCCGGTACCTTTCCGACCTGGGAAGAGAATTTCTCCTTGGTCAAGTTACAGGCGACGCTCGCCACGCTCTGGACCGAGGCTGGCACCCGGGAGTTTCAGGTGGGGACCTGGTTGGAAGACGAAACCGAAGGCGGCTTCCCTGAATTTTATGCCCGCTTCGAGTTGCCCGAGGCGGCCGCGGGTATTCTCGCGCATCTCGAAGCGGTCCGACTCGCACCGGTGATCGCCGAACGGTTTCCCGGCCTTGCCGCCGACCTCGCCGACCTGCGCGGACATGCGTGGGCAGGCGACCGCGTCGCGGCCGAGGAGGGCGAGCCGGCCGCATTGCTCTTCCTGGCGTTGGGTGGCGACCCCGTCCGGGTCGAGTTTTCGGTCAAGGGCGAGGGCCTGGCCGTCTTTGCGGCCGCCGCGCAGGCCGGCACGGCGACGATTTATGATGCCGCAACCGAGACCGCGCGGATGTCGCGCCTGCTCGAAGCAGGCGAGCTGATCCGGGTTGCCAACCTGGAGGATCTTTTTCTTGAGGATCCCACCATGGCCTACCTTCTCGACGATTCCGAGGAAGACGGCACGTCGGTTCCTGGTCAGACAAAAGAAAACCAGGATGGTTTCGACGAACAAGGCGTGCCGCAGGGCGAACGCACCGAAGAGATGGCACCCGCGCCGGCGGTCGACCCCGAGATGCTGCGTGCCTACCTGGAACAGCAGCCCGATGTGAAGGTCATGCGCGCCGAAGGGCCACTGGATGCGACCGGCCTTTTTGTTTCCGGGTTGAGCGGAGGCGGCGGCGAAGCCGGCGGTGAGGCGGCGGGGCATACACCGCAGGATACCTTGGCGCTGGCGCGCGGCGCGCGCGAGTCGAAAGGTGTGTTTGTCTACGACGAATGGGACCATGAGATCGGCGACTACCGTGTGGGTTGGTGCCAGGTCCATGAGCTCGGCCTGCGCGATGACGACCCGAGCTTTTTCTCCGATACGCTGGCGCGCTACCAGGACGTTCTTCCCGAGGTCCGTCGCCAGTTCCAACGTGTGAAGCCCGAGGGCTACCGGACGATCCGCGGCCTGCTTGACGGAGAAGATTTTGATCTCGATGCCGTCGTGCTCGCGCGCACCGATCTGCGTGCGCGACTCAACCCGGCGACCCGGCTTTATACCCAGCGTCAGCGCGAAGAACGCGATGTCGCAACGCTTTTTCTGCTCGATATGTCGGCCTCGACCGATGAAGAAGTGGAAGAGGCCGAGACCGAGACCGAGACGGGCAGCAAGGTGCGGGGTCGTCGCGTGATCGATATCCAGAAAGAGGCGCTGGTGATCATGTCACAAGCGCTTGAAGAGATCGGCGATCTTTTTGCGATCTACGGTTTTTCCGGGCATGGCCGGGATCAGGTGGAACTCTTCGACGTCAAGAACTTCAACGAATCCCTCTCCCTTGCCGCCAAGAGTCGGCTTGGGGCGGTTGAGCCACAGCGCTCGACGCGCATGGGCCCGGCGATCCGGCACGCGATCCGTCGTCTCGCGGCTGTGAGCTCACGGTCCAAGCACCTGATTCTTCTCTCCGACGGCTTCCCGCAGGATTTCGATTATGGCAGTGATCGGCGCTCGAACCTCTACGGTCTGCGCGATACCGCCCAGGCTTTGCGCGAGGCCGAGCAGGCCGGAATCTCGACGTTCTGCATCACGGTAGACCGGGCCGGGCATGATTACCTGCGCGAGATGTGTGATTCGAGTAATTATCTCGTGATTGACGATATCGCGGAATTGCCACTCGAGTTGCCGAAAATCTACTCCCGCGCGACACGCGGCGGCTGATTCAACAAGCGAGTCGCGGGGCGGCTTGCAGGCTCGGCTTGGGATCGGGCGGATTTTGCCGCGGCGCTTCCAGAAGAGGCGTCCAGAATTCGCGCGCCCCTTCATGCGGGTCCTGCGCTATGCGGCTGTCGGGGCCAAGCAGCATGGCGGCGCGCCGATCGTCCTGCCAGCGGGGCCACGCGGGCAGCCCCTCGTGAGCGGGGTTGGCGCTATGGGCGAAGCGGACCCAGGCTTGCTGCATATTGCGCGAGAGTTTCCGCACTGCCGGCGAGTTCCCGATGGTCCAGGCCAGCGCGCCACGGCCGACGGTGCCGAAGACGAAGGGGATTTCGAGTCCGTGGAACGAGCCGGTATAGCCGCCAACCAGAGGTAGGGTGCCGTCAAAGCGGTAGAAATAAACCTCTCCGCCCGCGCGCGATAGCGTATCGGCCAGCAATACGGCCGGGGCGTGGAAGACCAGATCCGACATGAAGGCGCTCCAGCGCGCCGGCGGCTTGCCGTGGGTCTCGTCGTAGATCGAATGCACGCGGTCGAGCATGATTTCGTCGATGCCATGCGAGGAGAGGACGCGACGAAAGCGGCGCCGCAAGGCGGGTTCGTCGAGTTGCCTGGCGGCCGAATCGGCCGCCATGAAGAGGGCCCATTCGTTGCGGTTGGAGCCGATCAGAACCGGCACCGGCGTGGTCGCGGCATGGCGGATCGCGTCGAGAGGCTGCTCGGTGAGCAGGTCGCCGTCGAGCGTCGGTTGCCAGGGCAGGGTCGCCACGCCGTTGGCGAGTTCGCGAATGGTCGCGGTCTGGGCGGCCAGAATGCGGCTGGCGGGAACGCGGCGCAATTGGGCGGGGTTGGCCCGCGGCAGGCCGAGGTAGCGCAGGAAGGCACGCCCGATCCGTTCGGCGATCGGCCGCGAGGAGACATTCGAGGCGGCGCCGCTCTGCAGGATGGCACGGTGGAAGAGGTTGCCTGCGGCCGACGTACCGAGTAGCGTTCCCACACTCATGGCGCCGGCGGACTCGCCGAAGACCGTCACATTGGTCGGATCGCCCCCGAAGGCTTCGATATGGTCGCGGACCCATTCCAATGCAGCGATCTGGTCGCGGATTGCGAGATTCGGATCGATGCCTTCGCCGCGCTCGCGCAGTCCGAGCATATCGAGCGAGCCGAGTACGCCGAGGCGGTAGTTGATGGTGACGACCACAACATCGCCACGGCTGGCGAGCCGCGAGCCGCTGTAGAGTCCGGCCGCGCCGGAGCCAAGCAGGAAGGCGCCGCCATGAATCCAGACCATCACGGGACAACGCTTGCCATCGGCCGCTGGCGTCCAGACGTTCAGGTAGAGGCAATCCTCGTTGTTGTCGTCATAGGTGCCGAGAAAGCGGCGGATGGCGAGAATGGTCGCGGGGACCTGAGGTGCCGCTGGACCGAATTGGCCGGCCTGGCGCACGCCCTGCCAGGGGCGAATTTTCGCAGGTGCGCGAAAGCGACCCGGACCGATCGGGGGTGCGGCGAAGGGAATGCCGCGAAACACCAGCCCATGGCCGTGTTCTTTGCCCTCAATACTGCCGGAGGGCGTATGAACGACGGCGCGTGACATCGCTTCAGCCTACAAGGAGGTGCAGACGAAAGGGATGGCTCAAGCTGTAAGGCCCCATTTCTTCTTGTTTTCTTCGATCTGATCGGAGGAGGGGTGATCGGTTTTGCCGTGTTCCTTCACCTCGAAGGAGTCGGCATCGTCCATCATCTTGTAGTTCAGCGGGGTATCTTCGGTGAAGACCTCGGGAACGGCGACTTCTTCATAGACCGCTTGCCACGGGCATTCAGGTTCGCAGGCGCCGCAATCGATGCACTCATCCGGGTGGATATAGAGCTGGTTTGGGAAGGATTCTTTGTCCGCGGCCTTGTACTCGTAGATGCAATCGACCGGACAGACGGCCACGCAGCCGGTGTCCACACAGTCGCGGCAGAGCCTGGTGATGATGTAGGTCATGAATTCCTCCTTGAAAATCGCACCGAATTCTCTTCAGCAACGCAGAACTTGGCTACCGGAACGAGCTTTATGACGCAAAGGATGGCGGGGCCGCTGTTGTTGCCCGAGAGGGGATCTGGCATGAGCAATCATTCGGAAGGGGTGCAGGATGCCGCGAGGATCGGAACAGGACGCCACCAGCATCGCCGAGGCGATCGCACGGGGGGAGACCTCAGCAGAGGAGCAGCTTGCCGAAGCGGTCGCGCGGATCGAGTCGGTGAACGGCGAGTTGAATGCGGTGATCCAACCGCTCTACGAGGAGGCACGCGAGCGCGTCCGTGCCGGGCTGCCGGCGGGACCCTTCCGCGGCGTCCCCATCCTTCTGAAAGATCTGGATGCGCCACTCGCCGGAGCACCTTTCCATTGTGGCACCCGCTTTTTGAAAGACGCTTCCTACCGTGCGCCGCATTCGGCCTTCTTTGTCGAGAAACTGCTGGGCGCGGGTTTCGTGCCGCTTGGCAAGACCAATACGCCGGAGCTTGGCCTGGCCGTTACGACCGAGCCGCTCTCCTATGGGGCGAGTCGCAACCCGTGGAATCCTGCCCATTCTACCGGTGGTTCCAGCGGCGGCTCTGCCGCCGCCGTCGCCAGCGGTATGGTGCCGCTTGCTCACGCGAGCGACGGGGGCGGCTCGATCCGCATTCCCGCGAGCGAATGTGGGCTTGTCGGGCTGAAGCCCTCACGCGGGCGCGTTTCCTTGGGTCCGGATTACGGTTCGTATTGGCAGGGCTTTGTTGCCAATCATGTGGTGACGCGCACGGTCCGCGATTGCGCCTCGGTCCTCGATATCGTGGCCGGGCCCATGCCGGGCGACCCCTATGCGGCGCCCACCCCGGCGCGTCCCTTTGCCCACGAGGTCGGCGCAGACGTCGGCTCGCTGCGTATCGGGATGATGCTGGAAATGCCCGGTGGCGTACATTCGCTCGACCACGATTGTGCCGAGGCCGTGCGCCAGGCCGGCCAGGCGCTGGAATCGCTGGGCCATTCGGTTGCGGAATCGCACCCGGCGGCACTCGATTTGACCGAGGCGCGCAACGGGAATTTTGCCACCATCGTGGCTACCTGGACGGCGGCGGGACTCGATGAATGGGCGGCGAAACTCGGCGCGCCTCTGCCCGAAGGTGGCGTGGAGCCCCTGACCGCAACGCTTGCGGCAATCGGCCGCACGGTAACCGCGATCGATTATATCGCCGCGACGAAATGGGCCGAATCCTTCACACGAGAGATGGCCGCCTGGTGGGCGGGCGGCTTCGATATCCTGGTGACGCCGATGCTGGGCGCGCCGCCGCCGAAACTCGGAGTGCTCACCTCGCCCGATGGCGACCTCGGTCCGCTCCTGGACGTGCTTGACCGTTTTGCGCCCTATGCCTCGCCTTTCAATATTACGGGTCAGCCCGCGCTCTCCTTGCCCCTGCACCAGAGCGCGTCCGGCTTGCCGGTGGGTGTGCAATTCATCGCGCCCTACGGGCGGGAAGATCTGCTGCTGCAAATCGCAGCACAATTGGAGGAGGCGATGCCGTGGCGTGAGCGTCGTCCTGCCATCTTCGCCGCATGAAGGCGCAACGGGACGCGGATCTGCGCTTCGACCGGGACCACCTCTGGCATCCCTATACCTCCATGGTCGATCCGTTGCCGACGCAGATGGTCACGGGCGCCCACGGCGTACGGTTGGAACTCGCCGACGGCCGCGAATTGATCGACGGGATGTCGTCGTGGTGGGCCGCGATCCACGGCTATGGCGTGACGGAGATCGATGCGGCGGTGCGTGCGCAGCAGGCGAAGATGTCGCACATCATGTTTGGCGGCATCACGCACGAGCCGGCCATCGCGCTCGGCCGCCGTCTTCTCGCGCTGGTGCCGCCCGAGTTGCAGCATATTTTCTTCGCTGACTCCGGCAGCGTTGCGGTTGAGGTCGCCATCAAGATGGCGCTGCAATTCTGGCGCAGTACCGGCGACGATCGCAAGAAGCGACTCTTGACAGTGCGGGGCGGCTACCACGGCGATACCTTCGCCACGATGGCCGTCTGCGACCCGCATACGGGCATGCATGGTCTCTTTGCGGGGGCGCTTGCCGAGCATCTCTTCGCGCCCCGTCCGGCCTGCCGCATCGACGCGCCCTGGGATCCGCAGGATCTTGCAGCAATCGAGATCCTGCTGCGCGACCACGCCAAGGACACCGCGGCGGTGATTCTGGAGCCGATTGTCCAGGGTGCGGGTGGAATGTGGTTCTACCACCCCTCCTACCTGCGTGGGCTGCGCGAGCTCTGCGATCAGCACGATGTTTTGCTGATTTTTGATGAGATCGCGACGGGCTTCGGCCGCACCGGCCGCCTTTTTGCGCTGGAGCATGCCGGCGTGGTGCCGGATATTTTGTGCATCGGCAAGGCGCTGACCGGGGGTACGCTGACGTTGGCCGCAACGCTGGCGACCAGCCGCGTAGCTCATGGCATCTCGCGCGGTCCCTACCCCGAACTCATGCACGGGCCGACCTTCATGGCGAATCCGCTGGCCTGCGCGGCGGCCGTCGCGAGCATTGATCTGCTGCTGGCGAGCCCGTGGCAGCAGCGGGTCGGACGTATCGAGAAAGAAATGCGCGCGTCGCTTCTGCTGCTGGCCGACCACCCCGCAGTGGCTGATGTGCGCGTCCTGGGCGCGATTGGTGTCGTCGAGCTGGCAGAGCCGGTGGATGCCCGTGCAGCGCAGCGTCATTTCGTCGAGGCTGGTGTGTGGATCCGCCCCTTTGGCCGCCTCGTCTACCTGATGCCGCCCTACACTATCGACTCAGCGGAACTTGCCCAGCTCACCGCAGCCGTGCGGACGTTCGTCGCGTTATTGGCGTGAGCCGACGAGCGAACGGACGGCGTCGGCCATGCCGTCGATCGAGAGGTGGAACATCGGGAAGAGCTGCCGCACGCTGCGGGTGGTGTGGTAATTATCCCAGTAGCGGGACTCTTCGGGGTTGATCCAAACCGAGCGGTCGAAATGGTTTTGAATCCGCTGCAACCACTCGATGCCGGGTGTCGCGGAGGCGCGCCACGGGTCAATCGATCCATTGGGCTCGAAGAGTTCGGCCGGGTGCATGCCGGCGTCGCCGACGACCATCACCTTCCAGCGGTCATCGAGCCGCCGCAGGACATCCGAGGTCGGCACGGCTTGCTCGCGTGTCATGCGCGCGCCTTTGTAGACTTGGTCGTAGACGCAATTATGGAAATAATAGGCCTGGAATTCGCGCAGGCCCCGCTCTTCGTGCAGGGCGGTCAGCAATTGGCTCACCGGCTCGAAGAAAGGGTCCATCGTGCCGCCTACATCCATCAGCAGAAGCAGGCGGATATCGTTTTTGCGCGGGGCGCGGAAGACCAGCTCGATTTCGCCGGCATTCTTGCAGGTCTCGTCGATCGTCTCGTCGAGCGCGAGTTCGGTCTCGGCGCCGCGGCGCGTGAGCTGGCGCATGCGCCGCAATGCCATGCGCAGCTGGCGGATATCCATCGTTCGGTCGGTGCGGTAGTCGGCAAAGCGGCGTTCTTCGGCAACCTTCATCGCCGAGCGTGATTTGCCCGGGCCGCCGACCCGAATGCCGGTCGGGTGGGTGCCGCCGTGGCCGAAGGGCGAGCGACCGCCGGTGCCGACCCATTTATTGCCGCCGTCGTGCCTCTCGGTCTGCTCTTCGAGACGCTCCATGAATTTCTGCATGAGATCGTCGCTTGACAGACGTTCCAATTCGGCGAGCTGCTCGGCGGTGAGTTCGGGCAGGTCTTTGGGGTCTTCAAGCCATTTGAGCAGGTCTTCGGTGATGGCGTCGAGCTTGCCCTCGACGCCGCGGAATACCTTCAGAAAGACGCGATCAAACGCGTCAAATTGTGTTTCGCTTTTGACCAGGCAGGCGCGGCTGAGGTGGTAGAAGCGCTGCAGGCTCGAGCCATGCAGGCCGAGTTCCAGCGCTTGGAGGAGCGCGCGCCATTCCTGCAACGAGACCGGAACGCCCTCGTTGCGAAGGCCATAGAAGAAATCGAGGAACATTTTTCGGCTCGGACCTATTGTTGGTAGCGCGGTCCCAATTCGCTCCAATCACTCGGGAATTTGCCCCCGTCTTTGCCGTATTTCTCGAGCGCTCCGATATCCTGCTCCTTCTTCAGCAGGGCGCCGAGGAAGGGGATATGAGATTCGATCTTGTCGACCGACATGCCCGAGCGCAGCAGCGCGCTGATCCAGTCGATCAGCTCTGAGGTAGACGGTTTTTTACGCAACTCGTTCTGCTCGCGCAGCCAGTAGAACTTCACCAGGATCTGGTCGAGGAGTTTTGCATCGAGGTGGGCGTGATGGACGTCGACGATCTGGCGCATCAGCGGCGGCTCGGGGAACTCGATGAAATGGAAGACGCAGCGGCGCAGGAAGGCGTCGGGCAATTCTTTTTCGTTATTCGAGGTGATGAGCACGAGGGGGCGCTTCTTTGCCACGACCTCCTCGCTGGTCTCGTTCACTGTGAAGCGCATCTCGTCGAGCTCGCGCAGGAGGTCGTTGGGGAACTCGAGGTCGGCTTTGTCGATTTCATCGACCAGCACGACATGGCGCTCCTCGGCGGCGAACGCCTGCCCGAGCGGACCGTATTTGATGTAGTGGCGGATATCCGAGACATCGCTGCCACCGAAGCGGCTGTCGTTGAGACGCTGCACGGTGTCGTAGATATAGAGGCCGTCCATCGCCTTGCTGGTCGATTTGATATGCCATTCCAGCAGCGGCATGCTGAGGCCCTCGGCGACATGGCGCGCGAGCATTGTCTTGCCGGTGCCGGGCTCGCCCTTGATGAGCAGCGGGCGCTCCAGCGCGATGGCGCAATTGACTGCGTCGACCAGCGGGCCGGAGGCGATATAGCCTTCGGTGCCTGTGAATTGATGGAAGCCGTTGTTCTCGGACATGCGATTCTCCCTGGGTGGGGCTGTTCTGGACCACCCGCGAAGGGCTGGTGGCGTCCGGGAGTCTCTAGCGGCTGCGCATGGGTAGCCGCAATATAGCGTCGGAGCACGGGCTTGGGGCGTGGCTGAATGGTCGAGGAGTCGGTCGAGCGGGCGGCAGCTGCTGTGCATTCGCGCCGGAGGGTGAGTAGAAGCAGCGCATGGCAGGCGAAATTTCACCGTATAAAAGCGAGTTCATCGAGTTCATGGTGCGCTCCGAGGTTCTGAGTTTCGGGGACTTTGTCACCAAAAGCGGCCGCCAGACCCCGTATTTCATCAATACCGGGCTCTACCGCACGGGCAGCCAGTTGAACCGCTTGTCGGGGTTCTACGCCCGCGCCATCCGCGACCGGCTGGGCAGCGATTTCGATATTCTCTTCGGACCGGCCTACAAGGGAATTCCGCTGGCTGCCGCGACCGCCATGACCTTGGTCCGCGACCACGGCCATGACGTCGGCTTCTGCTTCAACCGCAAGGAGGCCAAAGACCATGGCGAGGGCGGTTCGCTGGTCGGTGCGGTGCCGCGCGATGGCGACCGCGTCGTCATCATCGAAGATGTGACCACGGCGGGGACCTCCATCCGCGAGACGGTGCCGGTGCTGCGTGCGGCAGCCGATATGCGGTTGGCGGGCCTGGTGGTTTCGGTGGATCGGATGGAGCGGGGCTCCGGCGATCGCGCTGCCCTGGTCGAGATCGCCGAGACCTGGAAGATGCCGACCTTCGCGATCGTGACGATCGAGGAGATCATCGTTCACCTGCACGGCCGCGAGGTCGACGGTCGGGTGGTGCTGGACGATGCCATCCACAAACGCCTGCTGGCCTACCGCGCGCAATACGGCCCGCGCTGAACCGAGGTCCTCGCGATGCGTCTCGCCGGCCTCAGCGCAGGCGGCGGTAGTTGCGCAAAAAGGGCATCAGCGGAAAGGCGAGATGCCGCTTGCCATCGAGTTGCCGGCTATGGCGTCGCAGCGCCGGCTCGTCGGGTAGCGGCTGGTCGCCACCGAAGAAGAGCCGATTCCAATCGCGCGGCATGTACAGCTCAAAGCTGCGTGGTGCGAAGGCGCGCTCGAAGTTCCGCGCGATTTTTCCCTCCTCGCGCCGTGAGCGCATCGATACGTTGGCGACGCAGATGCCCCCCGCGGCCAACCGCGCACGGCTGAGCGCAAAGAAGTCTCTGCTGGCGAGGCGCGGCGCGAGTGTCGGGCCGTCGTAGGCATCGAGCAAGATGAAATCGTATTCTTCGCGAGTCTCGCTGAGGTGCAAAATGGCGTCGGTTTCATGCAGAACAATATGCCGGCCTTCGCGGAAGCGGAAATGGCGTCGTGCGAGCATGACCACATTGGGGTCGAGTTCGACCACATCGATCACCAGGCGCGGGTAGCGGCGGCGCAGGAAGCGGATAAAGCCGCCGCCGCCGAGACCCACCACCAAGGCTCGGCGGCGGCGTCCGGCCAGCGTGAGGCCGAGTGCGGCGGCGCGCAGGTAGGCTGGCACCGGGCGCTCCGGGCGGTCGAGGTCGACGGCGCTCTGGTCGACACCATCGGCAGCGGCGAAGCGCATCGCTCGCCGCGTGCCGCGCCCGATGACAAAGATATCGCCGAAGAACCCCGGCGCGGTATCGAGGACCTGGGTTGCGGGAGTCGAGCGCGCCATGCCGACTTGGTTGCCTTCGCATCAACCGCTTTGCAATCCGAAGCTCCTTCAGGAGGGTTCGCCCCCGGCGATGGGCGGCCTGACGGGGATTGTACTTTTCGCTGAGATCTCTAGCCTGCGAGCGTGGTCTACGTTCTACGTTATCTGGCGATCGTCGTGATAACGGTCGTCTGCCTGTCGCCCTTGCTGGTTTGGAGCCTGATCGACCGAAGCGGCGAGCCCGGGGTGCGCTTGGCGCGGGTGTGGGCGCGCTGGATTCTGCGCGCTATCGGTATCCGGGTCGAGACCGTAGGGCTGGAGAATCTCGATCTCGAGCGTCCGGGGGTCCTGATGTCGAACCATCGTAGTGCCTTCGATATCGTCGCGCTGGTGGTTGCGTTGCCGACCTCCTTTCGCTTCGTGGCGAAAAAAGAATTGACCTATATCCCGATCTTCGGCTGGGTGCTGGCTCTCTCCGGCCAGATCGTCATCGACCGCAGCAAGCGTGCTCAGGCGATTCATATGATGGAGGAAGCCGCGCGCCATATTCAAGGAGCCACCAAGATTCTCATCTTTCCCGAGGGTACGCGCAGCGGGACCGACGAGATGCGCGCCTTCAAAAGCGGCGGTTTTCATCTCGCGCAGACACAGGGCTGGCCGATTTTTCCGGTCGGAATCGCCGGTAGTGAAGCGGTTACGCCGAAGGGGTCTTTGCGGATCGAGCGCGGCACGATCCGCCTGGTTTTCGGCGAGAGAATCGCCACTGGCGAAAGCGGTGCCAAGAGCCGCAACCAGCTGAGAGACGAGACGCGCCAGCAGATCAACGGGTTGATTGCACAGGCCGCGCGTGAATTGGCGGACGGTGCCGCAGCGCCGCCGCCGCCGATCAAGCCGGCTTGAAGACCAATTTGATGCGCACGCTCGCACGCCCCGCGGCGCTGCCGCCGCGGTTGAGCATCTCGAAACCATGGAACTCGGCGATGCGCGGAATCTTGAGGGTGCGCTCTTCTTTGATAACAAAATGCGCGCGGATCTCGTCGAGCACGGTGGCGCCATCGGGATGGAACTCAGTCGCCAATAATATTTGGTTGACGTAGACCGGCAGCTCGGCAAGGTAGGCAGTTTCATCGCCTTGGAAGGCATCGAGAGTGGCCGGGTCGCCGTCACAACCGGCGCCGAAGAGCAGGGTGCCGACGCCGGCTGTCAGGCGCCCGCGGAAGACCGAGCCGAGTTTAGACCCGCGGTTGAAGCGGGCGTAGAAGACGTGGTGGCCATCGGTTGCCGCGTTCTCGACCACATCCGGGTTGAAGGTGCAGGTATGGGTTCCGGCCAGGGCGACGTTGGGCAGAACCTGCACCGTATCGCCGATATGCAGCTTGCGGGTCAACTTGAAGGTTACCGTATCGCTTTTCGTCGCACCTTCGGGGACGGGGTCGATGACGATCGTCCCGGACACAGCTTGGGCGTGTGCGGATCCGGCCAGGAGCAGCAATAGAAGCGCGCCGATCACTCCGATGAAATTAAATCGTCGAAGCAGAGGCTGTGAATGTGGGTGGTCATCATGCTTGGGCATGAGTTCGTTCCCTTGGACCGGGCGTGGGGGCCAGCGACCGGAAGTTGAATGCTACCTGTTTATACTTCTTCCAAACTAGCGGCAGTGGCAGTTTTGGGCAAGCGGGAAATCCGGTATTTGTCGGCCGGTCGGCGTTTTATCCGGCGGGCGGCTGCGCTATGGGTCAAACCCTATGGCGAATGAGCTGGAATTTCTCGATTTGGTGGCGCAGGCGGAGTTGGTACGAGAGGGCGAGGTCACGCCGCTTGAGCTGGTCGATGCGGCCATTGCGCGTGCCGAGGAGCGCAACCCGGAGCTGAACGCGATCGTCCTGCCCTTCTATGAAGAAGCGCGCACGCAAGCCCGCGGAGAACTTCCCGAGGGGCCCTTGCGCGGTGTCCCCCTCCTTCTCAAAGACCTCGGCGCGCAGCTCGCGGGGATGCCTTCGAGCAGCGGGATGCGGGTGTTGAAGGAAGCCGGCTGGCGCGATCCGGAGGAATCGCATTTCGCCGCGCGGCTGCGCCAGGCCGGCGTATGCTTTCTTGGCCGTACCAACTCGCCGGAGCTGGGCCTCTATCCGGCCACCGAGCCCGATGCCTGGGGGCCGACGCATAATCCGTGGAAGCGTGGCTATTCGGCGGGCGGGTCAAGCGGTGGTTCGGCATCGGCCGTAGCCGCCGGCATCGTTGCCGCCGGGCATGCCAGTGATGGCGGCGGCTCGATTCGCATCCCGGCCAGCCATTGCGGGCTGGTCGGCCTCAAGCCGACGCGCGCACGCTCTTCCTTCGGCCCCTTTGCCGGCGAGCGTTGGGGCGGGTTTTCCTGTGAGGGATTTGTGACCCGCTCGGTGCGCGATACCGCAGCCTTGCTCGATATCGTCTCCGGCGCGATGCCGGGCGACCCCAGCGCCGCGCCGCTTCCGCCGCAGAGTTTTTCTGCGAGTCTCGAACCGGGCCGTCGGCTGCGCGTCGGCGTGATGACCAATGCGCCACGCGACACGCCGGTAGATCCGGCCGTGGTACCCGCAGCGGAGGTCTGCGCCCGCGCGCTTGCTGACCTCGGCCATACGGTGGAGGTCGCCTATCCGCCCGCTCTGGACGACCCCAAGGGAATCGGCGCCTATGTGGAAATTGTGGCGGCCGGGATCGGTCGCGCCCTCGATGGCTGGGGCGAGAAATTGGGGCGCGCCCTCACCGAAGACGATGTCGAGCCGCTGACCTGGGCGCTTGCGGAATCCGGGCGCAAGCGCAGCGCGACGCAATATCTGGCTTCGATTGACCAGATGAATGCCTTCGTGCGTGCGGTGGCGGCCTGGTGGGACGAAGGCTTCGACCTTCTCGTCACGCCCTGTTGTGCCGCCCCGCCGCCCGCCCACGGCCACTTCCAGGCGACGCGCGAGAAGCCCTTTGCGGGCTTTGCCGCGGCGGCGCCTTACGGGGTCTATACAAGCTCGTTCAACCTGACCGGGCAGCCCGGTATCTCGGTGCCCTTGCATTGGACCGAGGCCGGTCTTCCCATCGGCAGCCATATTGTCGGCCCCTTCGGCCGTGAAGATATTCTTCTTTCGGTCGCCGCCGAATTGGAGCAGGTCCTCCCCTGGGCCGACAAGCGCCCGCCGCGTTGGTGAATCGTCGCGTGGCGTCCTTTAGGGAAGGTGCATGGATCTTTCTCTTCTGGCGCCGAACCGTGACCGTTTCTCCGAGCTCCCCGAGGAGCGAAAAAAATGGTGGGCGAAATTTCCCAACTTCAAGATGGCCGTCTTCCCGAGCCACCTCGGCATGGAGCTCGAAGAGCTGCGCGAGGATTATGCGCGCCTCAAGCTTCCCTACCGCGAGGAGTTCAACCAACCCGCCGGTGTCGTGCATGGTGGCGTGATCGCGAGCCTGATCGATACCGTCGTAGTCCCGGCCATCGGCTCAGCCTACGAAGACCGCCCCGACCTGCTGACGATCGATATGCAGATCCAATATATGGGCGCCGTCATTCAAAAAGATATGTACGCCGAAGGTTGGGTGACCAAACGCGGCCGCTCGGTGGTTTTTGCTCGCGCGGAGGTCCGCGACGCCGACGGCCGAATGGCCGCCACCGGCACCTTGGCCTACACCATCCGTCGCAAAGCCAAATCGTAGAGGCGGGGGGGGGGGGGGGGG
>JAYGCM010000043.1:0-28887 GCA_046583355.1 Deltaproteobacteria bacterium | reverse complement strand
TCGTAGTTGCAGGTGATCGTGCCGGCGCCAATATTGGTTTCGCTGCCGATGATGGCATCGCCCAAGTAGGATAGGTGGCTCGCCTTGGTGCCGCGGCCGATCTTCGATTTCTTCACCTCGACAAAATTGCCGATATGAACCTCTTCGGCCAGGTCGGTGCCGGGGCGCAGGTGCGAGAAGGGCCCCAAAACCGCGTCGTCGCCGACCTTGGCGTCGTCGATCACGACGTTTTGGCGGATGCGGACGCCATTGCCGATTCGGGCGTTGGTCAGATGCGCGTTGCCGAGAAATTCGCAATCGCGACCGATCGTGGTGCGGCCGCGGAGCTGGACCTGCGGACCAATGATCGTATCGGCACCGATCTCGACATCCATCTCGATGAGCACGCTGGCCGGGTCGAGGAAGGTGACGCCGGCATCCATATGCCGGGCCACAACGGTTTGGCGCAGCACCCCTTCGAGGCGGGCCAGATCCGCGCGTGAATTGACGCCCTCGACCTCAGTGGCGGGTACCGTCTCGGTGGCGACCTTTTCACCCTGTTCGACGGCGAACGCGACGACATCGGTGAGGTAGAATTCGCCCTGAGCATTATTGGCGCGCAAGGCATCGAGCGCGGGGAAGAGCAGGTCGCTGCGCATGCAGAAGATACCGGCGTTGGCTTCACCGATGGCAAGCTCCTGGGCGCTCGCGTCTTTGGCCTCGGTGATGCGCAACACCTTGCCGGCGGCGTCGCGCACGATGCGCCCGTAGGCCATGGCATCGTCGAGTTGCATGGTCAGCAGGGAAAGGCCCGCGCCGGCCTGGCGATGCTTCGCGACCAGGCGCTGTAGGGTTGTGCTGGTGAGTAGTGGCACATCGCCATAGGTGATGAGGACATCGCCGGAGAAGTCCGCCAGCGCGGCATCGCGCGCGATTTTCACGGCGTGGCCGGTGCCCTTTTGTTCTTCCTGAACCGCGAAGGCCAGCGTGCGGGACTCGACCGAGGCCCGCACGGCTTCGGCCTGGTGGCCGATCACGACCACAATATGCTCGGGCGTCAACGGGTCCAGGGCTTCGAGCGCATGCAGCAGCAGCGAGCGCCCGGCCAACTCGTGCAGGACCTTGGCCTTCGCGGAGCGCATCCGTGTTCCTTTTCCGGCCGCAAGAACGACGACAGCAAGCTTTTCCTGGCTACTCATTTATTTTTCGACCTTGGCATCCCTATCCAGCGCACGGGTGAACCCGACTCAGCCTGTGGTGGGGCCGAGAACCTGGAGATCACCATCGCATATTTTTTTCTCGGCATCGGCGATGCTGGCTTTAATCTCGGCCGGAACCCGATCTTCGAAACGCGGGTTGATCACCAGACGGATGACGCCGCTGGCCAGACCCTTGCGCAGGAGTTGGCCCTGAAACGAGCCGTCCTTCACGGAGCGGGCGATCTGGACGAGTGACTCGGGAACATCGGCAACGCAGCTGGCCGCGATCGTATCGGGGAGGATATCGTTCTGGTCGCTATTGGTGCCGATGGCGAGTGCGCCGCGGCTACGGGCGGCCTGAAAGGCACCGAGGTTGGCGGCGTTGGCATTGGGCATGAGGATATCGGCGCCGCGAAGCAGCTGCGCCCCGGCCGCCGCACGCGCGGCGGCGACATCCTCGAAGCTGCCGGTAAAGGCGGTGGCGACTCGGAAATCCGGGCGGATGCTCTGCGCGCCGCGGGTAAAGGCGGTGAAGGTATTGCGGATGACGGGCAATTCGATGCCGCCAACCAGGCCGGCGGCGTGGTTTTTGGAGAGGCCGGCTGCGAGAATTCCGGCCAGATAGGTCGCCTCTTCGAGCAGGAAACGCAGCGAGGATACATTGGCGCGGTGCACCGAGCCCGAGCTGACGACGTAATTGGTCTTGGGGAATTCCTTGCCGGCCGCCATCACGGCGTCCTGGAACTCGAAGCCATGCGCGAAGACGAGGTCGTAGCCGTCGCGTCCGTAGGCGCGGAAGGCCTGCTGGAATTGCACCGGCGTAGAGGCCTGCTCGTGGCTGATTTTCGCGCCGAGTTCTTTTTCGATTCGCCTAAGCCCGGCATAGGCACTGGCATTCCAGCCAGCGTCGTTGGTCGGACCCGGAGTGACGAGCGCTACGCGGAACTCGGCCGCCGCCGCCGGGCCAGTCGCCAAGCCGAGTAGCCCCAATATACAGAGGCTGAGGAGCAGCGCGCGGTGCAGCATCAGGCGAGGTCCCGGTAGCCGCCGCGGAAGTAGAGCAGCGGGTTGGCTTCGTGGTCCATCGCGATCTCTTTGACCTCGCCGATGTAGATTGTGTGGTCGCCGGCTTCGACTTCGTTGCGGATCTCGCAGGCCAGATGCGCCAGCGAGCCGTTCAGGACGGGGATGCCATTATCGGCAAGGGTGTAGCCGAGGCCGGCGAATTTATCGCCGCCGGATTTGGCGAAGGTGCGCGAGAGCGGCTCCTGGTCCTTGGTGAGGATATTGACGTTATAGGCGCCCGAGGTGCCGAAGGCCGAGTAGCTCTCGGCTCTTTTGTCGAGGCAGACCAGGATCAGCGGTGGGTCGAGTGAGACCGAAGCTACGGCATTGGCCGTCAGACCGAGAAAATTCCCCTCGCTGTCGCGGGTCGTGATGACCGTGACGCCGGTTGCGAAATGCCCCATGACGGTGCGGAATTCATTGGCGGTGAATGACATGCTCTGCTGCTCCCTTTGTGGCCTTCTGCGGCCCCTGTATCTGGTCGTGTCGCCAGGGTGCGGCGCCCCGGGTGAGAGAGGCAGGTTAGCCGCCTGCTCCCTCGCTTCGCAACGGTAGGCGGGGTAGCGTGATTTGTGGTTCGCGTGGCGATTCTGCTGGCTCTGATTTTGGTGGCGGGCGTTGACGCTGGCCGCGCCGCGCCGCCTACGCAGCTTCCGGCACCGGTTCAGCTTCTGGCACCTTTGCCCCGGCTCGATCCTTTTGTGCCGCATGTGGAGGATCGAGCGCCCTTGCTCTGGGCGGCCGACGAGCCGGTCTTCGTGGTCGTCGACCGCTCTTGTCGTACTTTGTCGCTCTATCGTGACGGCAAATGGGTACGGACCTGGCACGATATCGTCTTCGGCCGCAGCGCCGGAGTGAAGCGCCATGAGGGCGACCGCCGCACGCCGCAGGGCTTGTACCAGGTGGTGGGAAAACGACCGCATGCGCGCTGGGCGCGTTTTCTTCTCCTTGACTATCCGAACCCGAGCGACGTGGAAGCGCATGGCGCGGCGCGGCAAGCGGGTACGATCGAGAATGGCGTTGGCGGCGCCATCGGCATCCACGGCAGTGACGCGCCGCTGCTCAACCGTGCGCACGTCGATTGGACGCTGGGCTGTATCTCGCTGCTCGACGCCGAGGTGCGCGCACTTGCTCGCGATGTTCCGGTCGGCACGCCCGTCTGGATCCGGCCTTGAGACGATCTGCGGCCAGCGGCCGCAAGCGGCGCTCGGATGCAGGCCTACTTTTCGGCCGGACCTCCAGGTCGACGCTGGCCTTGACCAACGCTGCGTTTGGGCTTGCTTGTATCGGCACCTGCGGGACCGTAGGCTCGCCCACCGTATGAGCGACTATATCGCCGATGTGGACGGCCCGGATGCTGAACCGCTTGAGAATATCGACCAGCTGGTGGCCCATATCCTGCGCGGCGCGAAGCCCGAGAGCGAGTGGGTCGTGGGCACGGAGGTCGAGCGCGTCGGTGTAGATGCCGTGACAGCCGAGGCAATTCCCTTCTCTGGCCCCCGCGGCATCGAGGCGATTCTGCGGGGTATGTGTGACGAATTCGGCTGGGCGCCGGTGCTGGAAGAGGGCCGTATCATTGGCCTGAGCCGCGGTGATGCCGACATCACGCTCGAGCCTGGTGGTCAGGTAGAACTCGCCGGGCAGCCTTTTCGTTCGTTGCATGAGGGCGCCGCCGAGCTGACGACCAATGGTGCCGAGCTGAGTGCGGTGGCCGCCAGCCTCGGCCGTCGCTTCGTCGGCCTGGGCATCCAGCCGGTGACCAAGCTCGACGAGATCGAGTGGGTGCCCAAGGGCCGTTACGGAATCATGGGTCCGTATA
The DNA here is from genome assembly GCA_046583355.1 of Deltaproteobacteria bacterium. GTDB lineage: Bacteria > Desulfobacterota > Binatia > UBA12015 > UBA12015 > UBA12015. The sequence continues at coordinate 24,825 of JAYGCM010000043.1, read as the reverse complement.
TGAAGCAGGTCGGTCAGTTCGGCCAGCGAATGATGAAGCAAACGGCCACGGTTCAGGTGAACCTGGACTTCGCAAGCGAGGCCGATGCGATCGACAAGATGCGCGTCGGCATCGGCATCGGTCCACTGCTCAACGCGATGCTCGCCAACTCCTCGATCAGCGAGGGGCGTCGCAACGGCTACCTCTCCTACCGCGCGCATGTCTGGACCGATACCGACGCGGCGCGTTGCGGGATCCTCCCTTTCCTCTTCGCGGAGGGCGCCGGGGTAGTGGATTACGTCGAATGGGCGCTCGATGCACCGATGTATTTCGTGAAACGCGAGGGTGATTACCTCGACCTCTCGGGTGTTCCTTTCCGGCATTTCTGGGAGGAGGGGGCCGACGGCATACGCGCCACAGTGGGCGATTTCGCGTTGCATCTTTCGACGCTCTTTCCCGAGGTTCGGCTCAAGACGTGGCTGGAGCTGCGCATGGCCGATAGCCCGCCACCGGACTCGTTGCTGGCCCTCTCGGCGATCGCCAAAGGGCTGCTCTATGAGGACGATTGCCGCCAGGCGGCGTGGGACCTTGTCAAAGGCTGGGACCTCACGCAGCGCCATGATCTGCTCGAGATGGTTGCTCGGGGCGGTTTTGCCGCACGTGCAGGCCGCCACACGATCGGTGATCTGGCAGCAGAGCTACTGACGATCGCAGAGGAGGGCCTGCGTCGGCTCGACCGGCGTGATGGCCGCGAGGTGAGCGAGGTGGATTTCCTTGAGCGAACCATCCATCGCGTAGCCCGCCGGCGCAGCGCGGCCGAAGAGGTCGCCGATATCTGGCAACTCGGCGGCGCGTCGCGGGCACGCATGCTGGTCGACTATACGGCCTACCCAACCTCCGACGACGTGCGCGTCTCGCACGCCTGACGCACCGCGGCACCCGGCAAGCCGGATACGAATTTGCTGCACTGCGTCAAGAGGTGCCGGCCTCCGGAATCTCCCTGACTCGTATAGGTGTATTCCCCTAGGGAAAGTTTCTGCGAAAAAGTGCAGAAAAATCGGGACTTTTCGCGCGAACTCGATTAGCTTGGATAATGCAATTTGGTAGTAAGTTTCATTTCGTGGTGAGGGATGGCGCGGATAGATTCCGCGACTCCTGAAGCTGGTGCGTTGTGAGTTAGTTGTGCAACGCAGATCTTCAGTGTGGAGGTAGTGACGAATGGCGGGGACTATGCGTGTACGAGGAAGTGGCATGCAGGATCGATCTGGCGGACTTTTTGAGCCGGACGTTCTGCTTCCAACCCAGTTTGCATCCTATTTTCGTAAAGAGATCGGCTTCGATCGCGAGCGTCGCCTGATGCTCGCGGTGCTTGAAGACGCGATCGATTGTTTCCAGAAATACGCTCACACAGACGATGCCCGCGGCAAAGTCATGTTTGATGAGTCGTGGGATTGGATCATGTCCGATGACACGCGCTGGCTTTTCTCGTTCGAGAATATCTGCCAGATCGTCGACATGAACCCGAGCTATATCCGCCGCGGCCTGCGCACCTGGCGCACCGACAACGTGGTCCCGGCTGGCGCGGTCCAGCCATCGGTCGGACAATTCATCGATCAGGGCCCGGTCGAAGCGGCCGCCGGCCACTGAGTTGGCAAACTAAAACTCCAGAAGAGCTTCGCCCGACCGCTCAAGGGGTCGGGCGAAGCGGCTTTTCGGCGCGGCCCGTGGCGTCATCGATTCGGCGCGTTACGTCAACCGGATGGCCTCGTTTTTCCTGGATCGCGACGAGGAGTTTCTTCTCGTCGACCCCCGCGCGCAAGCCCTTTTCGTCGAGCAGTCGCATCGTCTCGCGCCACGGCCCCGGCTGTAGTCCGTAGAGGTCAGGGTGCACCTCGACGAAGACCTGTCCGTCGCGCCGTCCGACTTTGATCGTCTGGTAGATGAGGGATCCCTTCGCACCATGCGGCACCATGGCGAAGAGTTCGTGGATATCTTCGGGGTACATCCGCAGGCAGCCATGGCTCACCGACATGCCGACGCCCCAGGGGATATTCGTGCCGTGGATCGCGTAGGCAGGCAGAGATAGGCGCATGCGATAGGCGCCGAGGGGGTTGGCGGGGTCGCCACCGGCAATGGATCGCTCGCTCGAGCCATCCTCGGCGAAACGTTCCTTGCGGATCGACTCCGGAATCACCCAGGTCGGGTTGCGGGCTTTCTCGACGATGCGGAAATCGCCCTGCGGGGTGCGCCATTGCTGGCGGCCGAGGCCGACCGGGAAGGTTACGACCGTGCGCGGCGCGCCCTCTTTGGCCGGGGGGTACCAGTAGAGGCGCATCTCGGGCACGTTGACCACCAGCCCTTCGTATTGGCAGCAGGGCAGGATCCACTCGGTGGGAATGGCGACCGCCTTCTTCGCCGCATACGGGACCCACTCGTCAATGCCGGGGTTGGCCCCGACCATGGTATTATGACCAAGATCGAAATGTCGTCCGATATCCAGAAAGGTATCGCCCCTCTCGGCGCGCCAGTGGCCCATATGGCCGATGACGGTCTTGGTCGTTGCGCCCGGTGTCTTGGTGGGGGGCACGAAAGTATAGGCGCGCGGCTCGCGCTGGGCGAAGTCTTCTTCCGTCCACTCCCGAGCCGCGGCCGGCTCGGCCGTGCTCATTATCAGCGTCAGCCCAAGCACCAAGGCGGCGATATCGGCCAGCGTCGCGCCACGGGGGCGACGGCCCGCTGGCGATGGGCGAAGTTTTTTTCTCAAGCTTGCGATCATCAATGGAGAACCCTGCGAGTCGCAGCGTACCGTCTCGGCGCGGGCAGCGACAGCCGGGGCCGGCGCGGCCTTGGTCCTCGCGCTTCCGTTCGCTCCCCGTCTGCTGTACAAGGGCCGCGGGGTTGGCTGGGATGAGGCAGGTTGTGGTGTGGCAGAGGTGGGCGCGGTTCGCGCTCCTGGTATCTTGCGTGGTCGTCTTTGCGGCCTCGGCGAGCCTTGCGGAGGCACGCAAACCGCGCGTGACTGCACGGGCCGCTGTGGTGATGGACGCGCGCACAGGCGAGCTTCTCTGGTCGAAAAATCCCGACCAGAAGCGTGCGCCGGCCAGCACCACCAAAATCATGACCACCGTGCTTGGCCTCGAAGCCGAGCGAATGAACGATTATTTCCGCGTCAGCACCCGCGCGCAGCGCCAGCAACCCTCCAAACTCTACCTCGTCAAGGGCCAGAAAGTGCAGCTGCGCGAGCTGCTTTATTCGCTGATGCTCAAATCCGCGAACGACGCCGCGGTGGTGGTGGCCGAGGGTGTTTCGGGCAGTGTCGACAAATTCGCCAAGAAGATGACCGCACGCGCCCGCAAGGTCGGCGCGAAGAACACGACCTTCCGCAACCCCAACGGCCTGCCCAACCGCCGCCACCTCTCGACGGCACGCGATATGGGATTGATCGTGCGCGACGCGCTTGGCGTCGACGGCTTTCGTCGTATCGCCAGCACCAGCAGCCGCAATATCCGCGTCCGCCGCGGTCGCAAGACCAAGCGCATTGCGGTGCGCAACAAGAACCGACTCCTGAACGGCTATTTCGCCAAAGTGATCGGCAAGACGGGCTATACGCGCGCCGCCGGGAAGTGTTTTGCGGGGGCGGCCACCTGGAAGGGCCGCGAGGTCATTGTGGTGGTGCTCGGCTCGAAGAACCTTTGGGGAGACACCCGAGAGCTGGTGAAATGGGCGTTCAAGGGCGATGGCCGCAAGGCCTTGCCGAAGACCCAGGTGGTGCGTGCCCGCAAGCCGGCCAAGGCCGCGCCGACACGAGTGGCACGGGTGAGCAAAGCCAAAGCAGCGGTGACCCGCGCCGCCAAGGTGGCGCCGCCCAAGCCGGCACCCGCAAAGGTCGCGCGCCGCGCCCCGAAGGCCACTCCCGTGACTCTTGCCGCGCTACAGCCGCGGGTGCAGCAGGTGAGTCATGAGTCTGCCTCCGGCGTGGTGCAGCGTGGCTGCACGGGCACCGGCTGCGCGCGCTGGATGCGCTACGGCCTCACCCGCTAGAGGTCTGTTTTCGGCCGGCCTCGGGCAAGGAACGTCCGGCTGCGGCGAACATCTGCAAGGCATTGTCGCGTAGGAGGGCGCGGCGTAGGCCGGCGTCCTGCGCGGAGACCATGAGGACTTTCGCCTGGGTGGCGGCGAGGTGGTAGAAGGGCCAGTCGGTGCCGAAGAGCAAGCGGTCGCTGCCCACCTCATCGACCAGCTGCTGCAAGGTGCTGACGCCTTGGCCGTGGATGCCCAGCCAGACATTGCCGGGGAATTTCTTTGCCAGCGGGATCGCCTCGGCAACATCGCGCGCGCCGGCATGGCCGAGGATGAATTGGGTGTTCGGGAAGTCGCGGAAGGCGCCTTCGTAATGCCGCATCAGGGTGAATTGGTGGGTATAGGAAGGCTCGATGCCGGCGCGGCCGCCGTGGAAGATGATCGGCAGGCCGAGGCGTCCGCATTCTTCGTAGATCGGGTAGAGCTCGGGTGCGTCCGGGAAGAAGCGCTGGCCGGCGGGGTGCAGTTTGACGATGCGCGCGCCGCGCGCCGCATAGGCGCGGAGTTGGGCCACCGCATCGCTGTCGCGTGGATGTACTGACGCGCCCATGAGGAAGCGATCGGCGTGGCCGCTCTGGGTGATAGCGTCGATCCAGGCGGGCGTCTGGTGGTCCCCAAAAGGGAGGCCGAAACAGATCGGCAGGATCGCGGCCTGGCCGACGCCGCAGGAATCCATCTCCGCAATCAGGTTGGGGATGGTATGCGTGGCCGCTCCGTCGTTTCCCCAGGTGAGTTGCTCGACAGCCCCCTTCTGTAATGCGGATAGATCCGCTGCCGAGAAATTTGCGTTGATGTAGACATCGAGGTCGAACGCGCAACCCGGATCGGCGCCATCGCAATCGAGAATATGCCTTACGCGCGGCGTTCGGGCTTGCAGGTCGAGATCGGGTGCGAAGAGCAGCGCCATCCCGAGATGCGCATGGATATCGATGGCGGCAGGTAGGTTCTCCACCGTGCAGCGCAGCTGGCCCTCGGCGTCGAGCTCGTACCAGGGCAGTTCGGCCAACCCACGGTAGCCGCGGAAAACCTGCTTGCCATAGGGGCCCTTGCCCGAGCGCATTCGTTCCTTGCGGCGCTGCGCTGCCAGCCTGGCGGCGTCGGCGTCCGAATAGCGCGCTGGATCATGGCAAGCCGAGATTGCCAGCGCGGACATTCCGGCCAGAGCTTTGAGGAAGGTCCTGCGGTTCGATTGGGGTTGTGTCACTCGCCAAGTTTAGTGGGCAGACGAGTGCGTGTAAATCGCGAGCCCCACTCCCCTCCCGGACGGGCGCTCGCTGCGCCGGCGCCCTTTACCGCCCGGTCGCCGCAGCATCAATAAACACAGGCACAACCACTAGCCGCGCTACTGCATGCTCCACCGCAGACCGAACAGGCCTCTCCCTCGCGGCAGCCGCCCGGGGTGCAGACACCGGCGGTGCAGGTATCCGTCGTCGTGCAGAGGTTGGCATCGCAGGAGGCCGGGCCATCGGTCTTGAAGGTACATTCCTTGGTGCAGCACGAGGCGTAGCCCCCGTTGGCGGACCCATCATCGCATATTTCGCCGGGCCCGATCATGCCATTGCCGCAGGAATGCTCGGCGAGAAGGTAGAGTTCGAGCACGTTGGCGTGCATATCCTGGGAGGTCGAAAACGACCCGCCGGAGCTTGTGCCGGAGTCCACAAGTGCGAGCGCGGAGTTGGAGGTATGCATCCAGCGCTCCCAGGTGAATTCCGCGTTCCCCCAGGGCAGGTTGTTGATATTGACATTCAGGGGAACGATGGTGCCGAGGTTGGTGTTGTCGGGGCAGTCGGTGTCGCTGGTATCGTAGTAGCTGACCAGCAGGTTGAGCTTGCTATCGTCATCCGACTTTCCGGCAATCGCGTGGAAATCAATGCTGGTCGTATCGGCATAGGTGCCGGTGAGCGCGAGCTTGTGCGGCGTCTCGTTTACCAACCGTGCGTAGGATTCAAGACCGACTCCCGGACCTCGCGGCGTGAGATCGTCCTTCCAGATCTGGAATCGGGTGGAGAAGAGGTGCGACATGATGACGTTATGGCCGCTGTTCGCCGGATGAAGTTCCGCCATCGTCATCAAGGTGGCGGCGACGAAGGCACCGCCGGGAATGGTCCCTCCGGTGCCGCCGTTGTAGCAGCCGCTGCCACGGTTCCATTCTGCAATGACAATCGGAGTATCTGTGGGAAGTCCGGCGATGGCAAAGAGGTTCTCCCAACTTTTGTCGTCCGCAGAGGGGATAGCGTGGTAGATGCGCGAGGCGAGTTTGGCAGGACGCGGACCGTAGAAATGCGGGCTTACGAAGTCCACCGGAACGTTATTGTTGATGATGTAGGTCCAGAATTCGCTAGGCACCGGGTTGGAGGTCCAGGGCGTGTTGATGCTGGGTCCGAGCATCACATTCGGAAACTCCGGTTTGGTCGCATTGCGCACGGCCTCGTAGAGTATCGCGGCCTCAGTGCCCGTGCCGCTCCAGAATTCGTCGATATAGAATTCGTTCCAGATTTCCAGGTAGGGAATGTCGTAATAGAATCCGTTGTCCCAGCCATCGAGGAAATGTTTGAGAATGTGCAGAGTGACCTGGCCGAAGATGTCGGGATCATCGGGCGGTGCATTGGTGACCAGCGAGGGATCACAGACACTCCCGTCGCGATCATTTTTGGAGTTGCCAATTCGCAGGTAGGGAATACTTCCTACCGCGACGATCTGCTCAAGGGCCTGGTTGGCTCGGGTCCAATCGTAATTGGCCTCTTTGGTCGGGTCTTGGCCGGCATAATTGGGGAAGGGCCTCCAGATCTGGTGCATATCCAGCTCGCCGCCGCCGTGGGTGCGCGTCTGTGGGATCGCGGCGGCGACAAAGGCAGCGCTATGGTCGGCCGGGCTGAAGTTCCGGCACAGCGGCTCTTCATCCGGCAGGTTGCTGATCACCGGGCCGTTGGTCACTCCGTGGATCGCCGGGACAATGCCGTCGACAAGGCCGGCATCGACCGTGATGGTCTCGGTGGCATGGGCCTGCGGCGACGCCTCGGCGAGCAGGACGAGAACGCACGCCAATGCGGAAACCCATCGGCGGGGTGGTTGTCTGGAGAAACTCATGCGTGGATATCCCTTTCTTTCGCCGGCCAATGAAGTGGGCATGGTCTGTGACGCCACAGACGAAGTTCTGGTAAAGTCGCGCGGCGTGCTAGCTTTCGACATTGTCCTCGGCAATGCATTCGCCAAACCAGTTTAGGCAACGGTCTTCGGTTGCGCAAATTCGTGATTCGGCACAATGCAGATGACGTGTCGGCCGGCAGAGGAAGCGACTCGCGTTTTCCGGGTCGGATACGGCGGCACAATGGCCGAGTTCCTTACAGGAGGGGGAGGCTGCGCACGCAAGGAGAGCATCGTGTTCGCGCAACTCCATCTCTGTGCGGAGTTCGATCTGCCAGACCGTATCGGCGAGCTCCGCGGCAAGCTGTGTTTTTGCGGCAAGCTCGCCAGGCGTCACGCAGGCGCCAAAGGGCATCAGGCCCTGCAGGGCGGCGAAGTTTTGACCGCTTGCCTTGCGGAGCCGGGAGTCGTTGCCGGGATGAAAGCAGATTCGGGGCGCTTGGCACGGCGTCGCCTCCCGACAATTCTGGATTCCGTAGAGCAACTCGGCCCCGCGGGCCGCTCGCAAGCGGTGGCCCGGCGCAAGAATATGGACACCGTCGCTGGCCATGAACTCGACCGGAAAATCTTCGTGAAACTCCAGGATCTGGTGGGCGGGAAAGGTCTCCCGGATCAGGTCGTTCAGTTCCAGGATCAGGCCCGGTGTGTCCTCGCGCCGACCGAGGTAGGGCGCAACGGTGGTAACGAAGAAGGCCTTCCCCGCACGCGAAATCAGCTTGTGCATCGCCTGAAAGTCTTCGAGAACCTCGGCCGGCAATTGATTCGCCCAGCGCAGGTCATTGCCACCGAACGAGACGACTACGGCGTCTGTCTGGGCAGAGCGCAAGGCGCGGGCGAGTTGGAGGGTGCCGTGAGCCCCGGTGTCGGACTCGGCGATGGCTCCGATGCTGGCAAAATTATGGACGCGGAACCGTGGGTCGGGAATCATTCCGGGCAGAAGGGAGCACCAATCCTCGCTTGAGGCCGAAAACGAATTCGAGTCTCCGATGCATGCGAGGTCGAAGAAATCGTCCTGGTTTGAGTCGTTGAAAAAAAAGCCGGAGCCAAGCGGGAGGAAGCCGGTGTAGACGTGCACACGGGGGCTTTGGCCCGGATCGATCACGGCGGCGCCGGTGGGCCTTGTTGCGAGGAGTCCCCAGCGTGAGGAGGTGACGTCGCCGCTCGTCCCGCCCTCGTGAAAATGGATCCGCCAGATCCCTTCGCTCTCGATGATGAAGAACGCCCTCCCATCGGGGAGGTCTCCGCTGAGCACGAATCCACTACGAAGAGCCGCTGCGGCTGCTGGCAGCGTGAGTTGGCTGTGGATCTCGCCGGTGGCAGGGTCGATACGCAGAATCCGGGGAGATGGGGCCATCGTCGCGACGGCGAGATCCGATCCGAAAAAGGCGATATCGGTTACGCCGCTGGTTGTCTCCAATCGCCAATCTGGCATCGGGGGGCCTGTCGCCGATGCGGTATAGGCAAACAAATCGGCACCAAAACGGGCGTTCGTGCCAATGAAAATCTGGTGCCCTCGTGAGACCAGAGCATGCGGTCGCGCATCAATGGGCAGGGGAATTGTCGACGTGATTCTGCCCGTTCGGATCAAGGCGAGCACATCCGGCAGCTTTTCGGCAAGCGCCGGCGCGGCGAAGCAGGGCAATAGAGCCGCGGCCAGAAATAGAAATCGCGCTGCTCGGTAAGGGGAAATCACGATTGAAACACTTCCATGTAGCGGCCCGGCTGTACAGAGCGGAATCCCGGCGAGCGGTGACGTTGGCGGAATCGCGCAAGGGAACGCGGTGGAGGGGACGCTGCCGGCCGGTATCGCCGCCCAGCGCCGCCAAAGAGTCGAGGAAATCGTTGTCTCGGCGCGGCGCCGCGCAGAGGCAATCGAGGATACTCCGGTGGCCGTCATCGCGCTCAGCGCCACGACGCTTCTGGAGTCAAGCATCACCCGGATCGATCAGATCCAGGAGATGGTCCCGAATATGAGCTTCCGCTCGGGGACACCGGGCAATAGCGCCACGATTCAGATTCGCGGCGTCGGTACGTCGACCACGGGCGCGGCGTTCGATCCCGGCGTCGGCATCTATATTGACGGTGTTTTTCTGCCGCGCGCCCAGGGGTCGATTTTTGATGTCCTGGACATCGAGCAGGTCGAGGTGCTGCGCGGGCCGCAGGGGACACTCTTTGGCAAGAATACGGTTGGTGGTGCGGTGAATGTCACCACGGTCAAGCCCAGTGAAGAGATCGAGGGTTCCGTCTTCGTCCGGCCCGCCAACTTCGGGGCGATCCATACGCGGTTCATGATGAACCTGCCGATTCGCCTGGGCTGGCTGGACGACCGGCTCTTTCTGCGTGCCTCGGTCGGCACCGAGAACAGCCGCGGCTACGGCTACAATCGCCTCCGCGACGAGTACACGGACGATGCAGGCGGCATCACATTCCTTGGCTCCCTGCGGTTGCTGCCCCTCGATGATGTCACGGTTGATGTAACGGGCACTTGGTGGAAGACGCGCACACGCGGGCGCAACGGCCAATGCGTTTATATGCAGGACCGGCCTCGCCGTGCTCGCCATCAACCAGGCGGGCGGCGGACCGGTTGAGGGTGTGCCGGGGACCTCGCAGCAGATCCAGCAGGAGCTTCAGCTCGATGGCCGCGCGTGGGACGATAGGCTCTCCTTTGTCGCCGGGGCCTTCGGTTTTTGGGAGGACGCAACTCGTGGCAATACGGTCTACGCGCCGGGGGTGCCCAACGCGACGGAGTCCGAGATTTCCGTGGATAATTGGACCTGGGCACTCTTCGGCCAGACGACGGCCGAGGTGACCGACTGGCTCAGCCTTACCGCCGGCCTGCGCTATAGCGAAGACAAGAAGGGGGCGCGGCAGATCAACCGCAATGTCCTTCTGCCACCCGAAACGCCGCCGACCCGCGATGGCAGTGGCCGCCAGGTCTTCAACGCCTGGACGCCGATGGGCAGCATCGCGGTCTCGGCGCCGGAAGATCTTCTCGACGGTACCGAGCTGGATCATTTGATGGGCTATTTCACCTATGCTCGCGGTTTCAAGGGCGGTGGCTTCAATGCCGTGATCGACCCCTCGGCCGAGGGAAACCAGTTGGAGCCCTTCGGTCCCGAGACTCTCGATAGCTTTGAGATCGGCATCAAATCAGTCGCGTTCGAGCAGCGTCTCACGGTCAATCTGGCGATTTTTCAATCGGCTTACGCCGATATCCAACAGACCGTAACGGATGCGACCGAGCTTCCCGATGGAACGATCTCGGTGCGCCGTCTCACATTGAACGCAGCCGAGGCGATGATTCGGGGTTTTGAGGCGGAGCTTCAGGTCGTGCCGCTAGAAGGCCTCCGCATCAGCGGCACGCTGGGGTATATGGACGCCCGCTTCGACTCCTTCCCCGGAGCGATCGACAGTATTACGGGTGAAGTGATTGATCGCGCGGGACAGACGTTGAACAATTCGCCGTCGCTACAGACCTTTATTGCCGTGCAATACGCGGTGCCGGTGAATTTCCCGGTGCAGCCATGGCTGCGCGGTTGGCTGACGCCCCGGCTCGAGTGGGCCTATCGTTCGCGCTTCCATGTCTCCGGTCCGGAGACCTGGGCGCTGGAACAATCGGGCTACAACCTGCTGAATGCGCGGCTCTCGTATGATTTTCTCGACGACCGCGCGAGTGTCGCGCTCTGGGGCCGCAATCTCATCAACCAGCTGCATTTCGACACCGGTCTCGATCTCGGAAGGACCTTCGGCAGCGTGCGCCGCGCCTGGGAGGCTCCGAGGACCTTTGGCGGAGAGCTGAGCTACGCGTTCTAGCCGCCTATCTCGGTACTCTCGCACCGAATCGTGGTGAGATATGGCGGCTTGAGCTCCGGGGTTGGTCGACACCGTGCCGGCGACGGGTTAGGAAAATTCGAGAATTCTCCCGCAACATCCCGCCGCTTCGGCCGGGTCTATCCGAGGTTCCCCCATGGCGAAAGACCGCAAGCTCTATTTTGAAACCTTCCTCATCGCCCTGGCGGTGATCGTTCTGGAGGTGAGCTATACGCGGGTCTTCTCCTACAAGCTGGTCTATTATTTCACCTACCTGGTGATCGGCGTCTCGCTGCTCGGCCTCGGCGCCGGTGGTGTTTTCGTCGCGCTCTTTGCCTGGTTGCGCCGCATGCCGCCGGCGCGCCTGATTCTCGGTTGCACTCTGATCGCCTCGATCAGCGTGACGCTCGGCTACTTCGTGACCGCGATGATGCCGATGAACCTCTTCCGCATGGTGATGCATGCGAGCCAGGGGCGTTGGGATACCGTTGCGCTCGAAGGCGGCAAGCTGGCGATTCTGCTGCTGACCCTATTCACGCCCTTTGCCGCCGCCGGCGTCGCTTTGGCGACAATCTTCGCCACCAACACCGAGCGCATCGGGCGGCTTTATTTTGCCGACCTCGTCGGTGCCGCCCTCGGCTGTGTCTTCATCATCCCGGCATTGGTCTGGTTCACTCCGCCGGGTGTGGTCCTGCTTGCCGGCTTCCTTTTTTCGATTGCCGGCATCGGTTTGGCGAAAGAGGCCGGGGTGAAATGGCAGGCGGGTATGGTGGCGACCGGTGCCGTCGCGCTCTTCTTCGCAATTTCTCCAGGCCTTATGCCGGATCCGGTGCGCGATCGGGTGAAGGGCGGCTTGATGCAGGGCGCCGTTCATACGGCCTGGAGCCCGGTATTCCGGGTCGATGTGGTGCCGGTTCCCAGCGACGGTTACCCGGTCAATTTTCTGATCCACGACGGCACGCTGGGCTCCGCGATCCATTCCTGGGACGGCGATATTGACTCGCTTGCACGTTACGATTCGGAAGAACGGCAATATCCTTTCAGGATTCTGGGAGAGGGCGCCAAAGTCGCTATCATCGGTTCGGCCGGTGGCAATGAGGTAATGGCAGCGCTTCATTTCGGTGCCGAGCATGTCACGGGCATCGAACTCAACCCGGTTACGGTTGACCTCTTGCACGAGGAGTTCGCCGAGTTCACGGGGAATTTGGTTTACCATCCCAAGGTGTCGATCGTGAACGCCGAGGGGCGGGCCTACCTCGAAGGATCGGGCGAGAATTTCGACCTGATCTGGCTGGTCGCGCCCGATAGTTACGCCGCGATGAACTCGGCGACATCCGGCGCCTTTGTGCTCTCCGAGAGCTACCTCTATACGCGCGAAATGATCGAGACGGTCGTGCGGCATCTGACGCCGAACGGTCTTCTCACAGCGCAATTCGGCGAGATCGAATTCGTCGACAAGCCCAACCGCACCATGCGCTATCTGGCAACGGCGCGCGAGGCATTTCGCGAACTCGGCATCGAGGACTTCCCCGCGCATGTGATGGCTGCTGTCTCGCCCGGCTTCGGTAAGCTCGAGACGGTCACCATCGTGCTGAAGAAGACTCCCTTCACACCGGCCGATATCGCAACCTTCCGCCAGACCAGCGCGAGCCTTACGGGCAACCGCGTCCTCTATAGCCCGGGAGCGACGGACGCCGAGGTACGGGTCGGTTCGGTGATCCTTCTCGAAGGCGCCGAGCGCAAGGCGTTCTACGATGCCTACCCCTATCTGGTCGGACCGATCACCGATAATTCACCGTTCTTCTGGCATTTCGTCTCCTTTTCCGATGTGATCTTTGGCGGCGACGGCACGACTACGATGAACCTCGAAGAAGGCGTGGGCGAGAAAGCCCAGATCGCTCTTCTGGTCGCTGCGGTGATGCTGGCGGCTATCTTCCTGCTTGCGCCGCTGATTTTCTTGCGCGACATCTGGCGTCAGATCTCTTACAAAACGCCGTCCGGTATCTACTTCATGTCCTTGGGCCTCGGCTTCATGTTCATCGAGGTCTGCCTGATTCAGCAGTTGACTTTATTTCTCGGCTACCCAACCTATTCGCTGACAGTGACGCTTTTCTCGCTACTGCTCTCCAGCGGCGTGGGCAGCCTGCTCAGCGAGAAGTTCGCGACACAGCGCAACCGGGCCTTCTCGGTGCTGGCCGTGGCGCTCTCGGCGTTGGTGATCTTTTATCAGTTTGCGCTCACGCCGATCGTCGAGGCCGGGGTTACCTTGCCGCTCCTGATGCGAGCGGGGATTGCCTTCCTGCTGCTGGCGCCCTTGGGTCTCTGCCTGGGCTTGTTCATGGCTCTGGGTCTGCGTACGGTTTCGGTTCTCTCGGACCATGGCGAGGAATACGTCGCCTGGTGTTGGGCCGTGAACGGCTTCTTCTCGGTCGTGGCTTCGGTTCTCGCAACCCTGCTCTCGATGACGATGGGCTTCCAAACCGTGATGCTGGTCGGCCTGGCGATCTACCTCTTCGGTATCGCAGTCTTCTCGCGGGTGCCCCAGCCGACCGCCTGATTGTCTGCCGACATCGAACGGGCCTCCCAGGGTGCCGCTCCGAGCAGAAACCTACTCCAGGTCGTCGTAGTGGCGCATCAGATAGAGCGCGGTGCCGATCGAGCCTCCCAAGGCCAAGAAGAGGTAGCCGAGAATGAAGGTGATGGGGGGGAGCTCGCCTGCCGCATCGAAGAACCAGAAGAGAACCAGGTTCGTCGGAACATAGAAGGCATAGGGTACGGCGATCCAGGTGACCCAGCGGCGCATCGTCCATAGTCCGCGCGCATAGGCCGCCAGCAGGGCCGCGAAGGGCAGCCCGAGGGCGAGGTTCATGGCGAGGGTGTCGTAGCGCACACCGAGCAGGACGAAGCCGGAGATGGGGTTGGCGCCAGCCTGCAGCCATTTGGTCGCGTTGGAGATCGCGAGCAGAGTGAAGAGCAGGGCCATGCCTGTAAGAAATGCGGGTCGTTTGATTTTTTCCATATCTCCTCCGAGTTAGCCAAGACATGGCATATTCGCCCCAGGTTCCCGAACGCGCCGCCGCGCCCTCGGGTGGTCGACTACGGAAGTTTGGCCTTGAAGAGGGTGTCGCGGTTGACTCGCGCCGGTGCCGCGAACTCGTTGGAGATGCAGATACCGAGGGAGGTCCGGATCTGTGCAACAACACTGGGCGACTCTGCGAGGGGAAGCGTGGGAGGGTTGAGCCTGGTGCCGCGGCCCTTCACCTGTACTCGGGCCGAGTTATCCCCGGCCTTGAGAAGGACCTTGGTGATTCCGTCGTTGCCGCCGCTGCGGTCGCGGTAGAGAAACCCCTTTCTCTTGCCAGGAAGCGTCTTCCAGCAGCTCTTTCCGTCGCATCGTCCGCCGGCGGGTACGAGGGATTCCATGACCAGGTCAAACCCGAGCAGGCCGCCGCCGTTGCCGTCGTAGAGGCAGAATTCGACGCTGGGGCCATCTTCGCGGGTCGGGTCGCCGAGGGATTGGAATGTCATTGTTCCGCGCCCCAATGAGACGACCAGTTTGTCACGCAGGCTTACGCGGCCGGGCGCCACCAGAAGAAGCGCGGTAGATCCGTAGGTGCGGTGGCAGAAGGGATCGGGGATGGTGAGTCCGGCGCAGGTGCCGGCCGTGCAATGATCGATTTGGGTACAACCGCGGCCATCGTCGCAGCTCGCCCCGTCGGCTGCCAGCAGGCAGTTCGCGCGACAACAATCGGTATCGTCGAGGTTGCCGTCGTCGCATTGCTCCGCGCCGGTGAGAATGCCGTTGCCGCATCCGGTAAAGGTACAATTTGAGTCGCATCCATCACCGTCGACCGTGTTGCCATCATCGCATTCTTCGCCCGGATTCACGATCAGGTCACCGCAACTGACCTCATCGGCACCGATGTCGATGCCTGGTCCGCTGCGCCGCTCTGCGCCGTCGAGATCGACCTCGGTCGGCGCGACGACGGTCAGCGGGTCGCCGATATTGATCGCCGGGGACTGGGCAAGCAGGTGAAAATCGGCGCCCGGAGCATCCCTGAGAAGCGGATCGGCAAAGAGCGAATCACTGCCCTGCCCGGTCGCGTTGCGCCAGGTGTCGAACCCGGTATGGAGTTTTTCGTTCCAGATGAATTTTGCCGCTGCCGCGCCCGCGCCCGCGTACCAGAGGTTGTGATGGAAATCGTTGTTCTGGTTGCCGTTCTGCCAGGAAGCGACCAGCACATTCTGGCTGGATGCGTACACGATATTGTTGCGGATCGTGTTGCCGCTCGCCCATTGCACCCAGAACTCACCATTGCCGCTACCCAGGGTATCGTTGTGGTAGAGCGTATTGTTGCGGAATTCAGAACCCTGCACGCGCCCGGTCGATGCGCTGTAGCCACCGAAAACAATGCCGCCCTTCTCGTTGTCAAAGATCAGATTGTTGCGGACGACGATAGCCCGGGTCACGAGGCCGCTGTTTTCGGCACCGATCTCGATGCCCAGGTCACTGCCCTGCACCACATTGTTCTCGATCAGAATATCGCGGCCGCCATCAACATAGATTCCTGCGGCATAGCCGCCGCCGTAGCTTGAGTTGGCGCGAATGATGGTGTTGCCGGAGCAGACGCCGCCGCGGGCGACCTTGGCGGTGTCCGGTTGGATATCGGTCTCCCCGCCGATGAAATCGATGCCGATATTGTTGACGTCGCGAACAATATTATTCGTGACTGCGAAATTCTCGACGTTGCCGTTCAGTGTCAATGCCTCGCTGGTGGCGGGGTCGCAATCATGGATCTCGTTGCCGTCTATGATCAGCTCCGAGATCGATTGCGCGCGGGTGCCGTAGACGGTGATTCCCATGGCATGCTTGCCGCGCATCTCGTGAATCTCGTTGTCGCGGATCTCGATATGCGACCCGGCGCCGATGATGCGCACCCCCGAGCCGTCGTTCACGCCGAGGTTGTTGCGCAGCTCGAAGCCAGCGACACGGATATAGCTGCGATCCTCGATGAGGATCATATTCGCCCCGGCGACATCCGTGCCGTCGAGTACGGGCCGCTCGCCCGGGTAGGCTTCAAGCGAGATGAACCCCCCGGTGGCTGTGCCGCTGCGCGGAAAGACCAGCTTCTCCCTCCACGGCCCACCGGCCTCGCGCACCTGAATCGTGTCGCCGGGCTGCGCGGCATCGAGCGCGGCCTGAATGCTGGCGAAGGAGCCTCCGTCCTCGACCACAAGCAGCGCCGCATGGGCGGGACCCGCGGCAGCGAGAAAAGCGATCCCCAGGGCCAATCGCAGCCATGCAAGCGTCCGAAACATCCACGCCAAGTGTGGCCAAGCGCTGCGTCCGGGTCAATGGAGATATAACGAGGCGTCGCATCAACATCCGTCCCCACCGGTCGGGGCAGGAATCGGTGAAGAGGCCGAAGTTCGGCCGGGGTACATTCCTGGTCGTTGGTTCTTTCGCCCTCCCCTATACCACCCGAGCGGAAGAAGATCTTCCTATTGACAGCGATCGTCATGATTGAGAGGATTCTTGGCGCATAACCTGAGGTACGAGGACCATGAGAATGAAACTACAAATCAGACTCTTTACGATGCTCTTCGGAGTGTTGCTCCTGCCCGGATTGAGCAGCGCCGGCGAATACCGCGACAAGCATGGTAATGTAGGCGATCTGGAGTTGTTCAGCCCGTTGGTACACAACTCGCCGAACGCCATCGATTATACGGTGCCGTATCTCTCGACGGACTCCGAAGGAGTCCGGTCCGGGGAATACCGGATCACCTCGGAAATGAATCTCGGGCGAGGGCTCACGCCTGATTTCGTCTTGAACGTCCGGGTGATCGACGATACAGCGGGCAAAGGTGCCGAATTGGTGATCCGAAACCACCCGACTACGGCTCCGCGGGCACCCATCCTCCGACTCCTGACTTGTCCGCCGGGCGCGCCTGCCTGCAATGCGATCGAGGACAAGCGAATCGAGAACGATACCTGGGGCGTCTGGGTCATCCAGGATCGGTCGGATATCGAGACCTACCCGATCGAACTTCTGGATGCGCGCGCGATCCTGCAACTTCTGGACGCGACTCAACTCGCCGCCCTTCCCGACAATGCAACAGGGAATTGGAGCGAAATCATGGAGAATCACCGCACCAATTTCGAACAAGCAAAATTCCGTGGCGATATCGACAATCTGGGCAACGCTCAAAACCAGCTATTGACGCAGCGGCTCATCGAGGAGATTTCGGTATTGCGCCCCGCTTCCAGCGCGCCGCCGCTCAGCCTGGTGAACGATTATCCGTCGGGGATGATGGTCTATCACTCCGCCAATATCATTCATAATGCCCTGACTTTCATGACGGGACACAAGGAGCTGATCGAGGATATGACGACCGTTCTCTTCAAATCCGGGCAGAACAATTCGGGGATCTACCTTGCCTGGCCCCTGAACGTCACCTTTCCCTTTGGTCGGATGCCGATCTGGCTTCTCAACCAGAACCCTCCGTCAAGCAGTAGTCCACAATTCCATTATCCCCTGCCTGTCGGCTGGAATCTGGGCATACCGGCAGGCTCCGTGAACAGCGTTCTTGATACGCCGGGTTGTTTCCATCCGTGGCCTTCGAACGGAGAGGTGCCGAATACACCTGACGTCGATCCGAACGATCCGAACCTGCATGCCGACAACCTTGGCCGATTCGAGTGCGACGTGATCCCGACGGCAAACGGTTTCGGGGATCGACCCTGCACACTCCCGACCGATTATACCGCGGTGGGCACTGGCGTTGGTTCCAGCATCCGGAGCACCATAGAATCTGGCTGGCACAACGGAATTCATGGGTATATGGGCGGCGACTTCCTCTCCTCGGTCACGACGGCCGGGACCGCGGTCTTCTGGACCTTTCATACCTACGCGTCTTCACACACCTACGCGAATTGGATTCATGCCCAGAAACGCGACATGCCCTTGCCGGTGAGCAACATCGATACGGCGGCCTTCATCGATGTTTATTTCCTCGTCGATCTGTCCGGCAGCTATTCGAATGACCTGCCCACGTTCAAGATCGAAGTTCCGGACTTGATCGATGATCTCGATGCGCAATTCAGTGCAATTCACTTCGGCCTGGCGCGGTTTGAGGACTATCCGATCGCCCCCTTTGGCGATGCGCCTTCAGGAGACAAGGCCTACGAACAGCTCGTGGATCTCACGGCGACTGCAACCGACGTGAAGAATGCGATCGCGGGTCTTTCGGTCCGCTACGGTGCGGATTTCCAAGAGAGCCAGCTGACGGCTCTCTATCAGAGCGCTACCGGTCTGGGACAGATATTCGCGGCACCCAACCAGGTTGCCGATATTCCGGCAGGCCAGAATGCAAGCTTTCGCAACGGCGCAGTCAAGATCATAATTCTATTCACGGATGCGGATTTCCATCTGCCGGGAGATCCGGGAAGCGGGGGAGGAATTCCGTACCCGGGAGCGAGTTTTGCCGATACGGTTGCCGCCATCCTGGCATTGGACCCGCCCATGGTGATCGGTGTCTCTTCGGGAGGTGGCGGGATCACCGATCTGCGGCAAATGGCAAGGGCGACGGGCGCGCTGGCGCCTGCGGGCGGCGCTGATTGTGATGGCGATGGCGACAATGAGGTCCTGGCGGGAGATCCGCTTGTCTGCACGACAGGCATCGCCAGCGAAGGGATCGGCGCCGCCCTGGCGGGCGTGATCAAAGCCGCTGTTGACGAAGCATGGGCGAAGGACAGCGACGATGACGGACAGTTGGATCTCAAAGACAATTGTCCGACCATTACCAATCGGCTGCAGGAAGATTCAGATGGTGACCGCATCGGTGACGCATGCGATCCCGATGACGACAACGATGGTATCGCCGATCAGAATGACAATTGCCTGTTGCTCTCCAATAACGATCAGCGAGATTCGGATGAAGATGGTATCGGCGACATCTGTGATGACGACGATGATGGAGACGGCGTGCCGGATTCCGAGGATGCCTGCCCCTTCCTCTCGACGCCGAATGTCATTGTCGGTACGGCGCGCAACGACCGCCTGCGAGGAACGCCTGAGAACGACATGATTTTCGGCCTTGGCGGCAACGACAGGATCGACGGTCTCGGCGGCGATGATTGTCTGGTCGGCGGCGCTGGCAAGGACCGAATCCGTGGCGGACCTGGTGACGACATTCTGCTGGGTGGGCCGGGCAAGGACTCGCTCTATGGAGAAAAGGGCCGCGACACACTCTTTGGCGGAGACGATAGGGACCGCCTCGATGGCGGCGACGGCGATGACTTCCTGGACGGTGGTCCTGGGCGGGACAAACTCATCGGCCGCAACTCAGCCAACGACGGATCCGATACCATGGAGGGTGGCGAAGGGGATGACACCTTGATTGGCGGCGCGGCCGACGACTTCCTGCATGGCGGGCCCGGCAACGACAGAATCATCGGCAAGGACGGCAATGATCATCTGGACGGCGGCGCCGGGAACGATTACCTGATCGGCGGACGAGGCAACGATACTCTGCAAGGAGGGCCTGGCCTGGATCGCTTGAAGGCTGGAGCCGGGGACGATTTCCTCGGTGGAGGTCATGGCCAGGATCTCCTCGTAGGCGGCTCGGGGAACGATCGTATGGACGGTGGTGGAGGCGGACCACATTCCGGTCTCGAAGATGCGGGCGTGGATACGTGTATCGGAGGCGGCGGCAAGGATACGGCGGTGCATTGCGAGAAGGTCTCCTCCGTCCCCTGAGCCGTGAGTTCGGCGGCGGTCAGGATATTTCCGCCCTGCGACCTTTCCCCGGGCGGCCCGAAGGCTTTCCGGCGGGCGTCGGCTCCCACCGGAGAATATACCGAATTTACCCAAGGTTATCGAAAATTGGTAACTTGAGGCAACGGGGTCCCTCGCCGCCATCGCGGCGCGCGCCCCGACCGCTTGAAGGACAAAAGCGGAAGGTCTCGCCTCCACCAGGCGGCTTCATTTCCTGAACAGATCGCTGTGCGTTCCTGTCCGCTCCAGGCAAAGGGTCTCCTCGGTGGCTGTGTAGATCAGGATCCAGTCCGGCTCGATATGGCAGTCACGTGACGGCTGCCACGGACCGACAAGTGCGTGATCGCGTTGTCCGGGATGCAGTCTCACGCCGGCTGCGAGTTGCTTGACGACCTCGCGGAGCTTGCCGAGATCGTTGCCCCGCTTTTTCATACGCTTGATGTCGCGGGAAAACTGGCGGGTCTGCGAGACCCGCCTCACTTCTCCCAGCTCTCGAACATCTCATCGAGGGTGTCGAACTCCGTGAGCTCCTCGCCGCGGCGGCTCCGCTCGAGGGTCGTGGAGGTGCGTTCATTGGGAATCTCGACGGCAAAGGGGAGCCCCCCACGCAGAGAGATCTGCCGATAGAAAATCCGGATGGCTTCGGTGGGGGTGATGCCGAGCTTCTGCAGCACAGACTCGGCTCTGCGCTTGGTCTCCGGCTCCATTCGCGCGTGTACGATAGCTGATTTCACGGTTCCGGCGTATCACATTTGCAACACACAAACAACTCCAGGGACTTCACGTCAAGATGGAGTGCAGATCCACCAGGTGAGCCATCGATTGAGTACGCCAATCATGCGCGAGCAAGCGCGAGGTCGGCGCGCAGCGTTTGTGCGGAGAGCAGAAAGGGGATCGAGGCCAGGCTGCCGACCACGGCGGCGATGGCGAGCGCGATCCGCAGACCGTCGATACCTCGGCATGGGTCCAATTCTTCCGCGATTCCGGCCCGGCTATCCCGCGGCCTACGAAGATGCGCCCTGAAGCGATCGTCGGAGATCCAGGGAGGCGTCGGTCACGCACGGAGGAAGCGGATAGCCTGGCACAGTGCCGCCCTCACATTTCCTCGTGGATTCGGTGGTGACGACGACGGCCAGCCGGTGTCTCGTCAGAGGTCGGGTCGGGAGCGATGCTCAAGCTCGGTTCGGCGCGAGCGAGCGCGCCGAGCAATCAGGTCGTGGAGAGGGTCGTGGCAATGGTCGAAGAGCCACTGCAGGGCTGAAGGCGACGCGACTTGGAGCATCTCCACCGCAAGGCTCCAGCGCGGCGTCACGCGGATGGGTCGCTTGACGACCGCCCACCCGAGCCGCCGGGCCGCCCTCTCTAGTGCGAGTGCAGGGAAGGCATCGTAAATCGGCGTGGCCGCTGCCATCGGTGAGCGCACAAGCGGCAGGTGCAGGGTGCTGACATCGACGCCACGGCGGCGACATTCGAGCCGCACGGTGCGTGCGAAGTGGTCCGCCGCAGCCTTGGCGGCCACGTAGGCCGCGAAGTTGGGAGCGCCCGTCTGAACGCCGATGGTCGAGACTTGGACTATGTGGCCCCGGCCTTGGTCGAGCATGGCGGGAAGGAGCGCCATCGTGAGGTTGGCGGGTCCGACAAAGTTCATCGCCACCAGGCGCTCGATATCGCCGGCCCGCAAGTCATCGATGGAGCGGCGAAGCGAGAGGCCGGCGTTGTGGATGAGAATGTCGATACAACCCTCATCACGAAGCACCGTCGCCGCCAGCTGCCGGCATTGCTCGGTGTCGCCGAGATCCGCGACGCGGACACTCGCGTGGCCGCCCCGCTCGCGCACCTCGTTGGCGACAGCACCGAGTTCCTCGCCACGACGGGCCACGAGCACCAGGCGGCCGCCGGCCGCCCCCGCGTGCAATGCGAAGGCTCGGCCGATCCCCGAAGAGGCGCCTGTAAGCAGGATGCGCTGCCCCGAGCAGGCCTTGCGGAGCCGCTCCAGGTAACGCCGGTGAGCATACGCCCGCAACGGATTCAGTGTCATAGGGTGGAGTTTTCTATCGTTTGCCGCACTGCCGTCGCAAGCCGCGGTGGCGTTGACCGCGCGGCCGGCGCGATGCGAGGCTTCGCTCGTCAGCGCTGCAGCCAGATATGGCTGGCGACGACAAGGGTCTCGCTGCCGCCAATGATTTCGTGGCGGTAGCGGTCTTCGCCGGTGATCGGTGCGGTGATTTCCATCGAATAGGCAAAAGGGTCGGCGTCGATCGGAACCTCGTCGATCCTCGCGCCGTTGCGGATCGTACGCAGCAGCTTGCCGCGGCCGTTTTCGACCCGGGCGTGCAAAATCGCCGATTCGGCGCGCACGGTATCGCGCTCGCGCGGCCCGCTCATGGTGGACTCGATGCGCGGCGCGTCCGGGCCTGCGAATTGGACGAAGGTACGGCCGGCACGGATGCCTTCCAGGAGTGCCGCCACACTCAGTTCGTGGGCGAAGATCCAGGTTGTTGGCGTACCGACGGGCGTGACGAGCGCACTCGTGCGGGTACCGCCGTGGTGGTCGTCGCTGCCGCCCAGCGCCGCGGCATGCGAGCCGGCGGCCAATAATTCCTCCCAGAACGAGGTGGCCGTGAAGATCGCGTTGCGGATCTCGATGGCATCGATCGATTGCGGATCGACATCGTGCTCCCAGCCGCAGCCGAGACAGAGGTCGCCGACGAAGAGTAGAGGATGGTTGATCGAGAAAAGGCCTCCTTGCGCGTGCACCTCGGCAATCGCGCCTGCGATGGTCGCATGGCGGGTGCCTATACGGTGGTTGATCCAGCCGGTCGTGCCGATTGCGTTGGCGTGCCCCTGGTAGCTGGTAAATTCCGTTCCGGGCACGAGCAGCAGGTCTGCATGTTTGGCTTGCAGGTCGGCGTACCAGCTCAACTGGCTGGTCGTATTATGTTCGGAGAAGAGGATGAAATCGAGGCCGCGGGACTCGGCGAAGTCAATCACATGCGCCATCGTTTGCGAGCCGTCGCTCTCAAGCGAATGCAGATGGAAGTCGCCGGAATACCACCGGCCCACCGTATCGAGGGCCGGGCTCGGTACATAGGGCAAGCGTGCAGCCTGCGCTGGCCGTGTGGCAGTCGCGCGCAACGTGATCTCGACCTCGTAGAGGGCGGGATCTTCCTCGAGGAGCGCCTTGCCGACGACGATTTCCCATTTGCCGGCCGGCAGGGGCCCCGGCAGGTAGCCGCCGCTCGCGGCCTCGCGTCCGATGATGGCATTCTCACGATTGCCCCCGCCCCAACCGCGGAAGCCGGCGGGGTCATCTACTCCCCAATCGAGTATATTTTTCTCCGAGAGATCGTCATGGCGGATTTCGATCTCGGCTGTGCCCGGCGGTACGTCAAAGGGAAGAAAGAAGAAGCGTTCCTCGCCGGTCGGAACCTTGCCGGAGAAATGCAAAACCGTTTCGCCCCTGAGTTCCTGACCGAAACTGCCACCGCAGGCGGCAAGAAGAGCCAGGAGAAGGAGCCAAGCCAGGAGTCCGGTGGCAGACGGGTTTCCGGCGGAGGCTGGCCGCTCCGCTGTGGCGTTGCTCGATGCAAGGGTAGCCGGCTTCAGTCGTATTCTGCTCATGTAGCGCAGTGTCGCCTGTAGCCCGTGTCCGGATCAACTCTTGTTCGGCGCGAGGGTGATAAGCGCGCGGATTGTATATTCTTCGCCCTCTCTGGGGACCGTTCCCGGAGTTCCCGCGATCACGCGCGGGCACGGGCGAGGGCGAGGTCGGCGCGCAGCGTTCGTGCGGAGAGAAGAAAGGGGATTGCGGCCAGGCTGCCGACCACCGCCGCGATGGCGAGCGCGATACGCAGGCCGTCGGGGCCGTAGGAGGGCTCGAGGACTTCGCTCACATAGCCGGCCACCAGCGGGCCGGCGCCGAGGCCGACAATATTGAGAATGCCGAGCTGAGTGGCTGCCGCTACCCCGCGCATGCGCGGCGCGACGAGGTTCTGCACCAGCGTCCAAAGCGAGCTGACGTAGAGGTTGTTCAGCAAATAGAAGGGGCAGAAGAAGGCAATCGCGATGGTTGCGTTACCGGCAAAGGCGAAGCCGAGCGCAAAGGGTAATGCGGTGATCGAGGAGATCGCGCCGAGCCATGCGTACCAGCGCTCGTCGCGCTGGGCGAGACGGTCGGCGAGGACGCCGCCGATGGTGACACCGATCACGCCGGCAATCGCGGCGGCAAGGCCGAATTGAATTCCGGCGTCGCGCCCCGAGAGGTCAAGTACGCGGCGCAGGTAGGTGGCTCCCCAGGAAAGCACGGTATAGCCGAGGAAGGCCTGGCACGCGGCCGCGACCATCAACATGGGAAAGGAAGCGCGCGCGAATAGCGTCCGCATGACCTCGCGGATGCTCGGCACATCCTCCTGGATCGAGCCATCGGATACGCCCGCTGGAGGCTCCTTGACGGTGAAGGCGAGAAGCAGGGCAACCGGCAGGCCGACCAGGCCCGCGAGGTAGAAGGCGACGCGCCAATTGAAGGCTTCAAGCAGGATTCCGCCGAACACGAAACCGAAGCCGGTGCCGATGAAGATGCCCCAACCATAAATCCCCAATGCGGTGGCGCGCCGCTCGGGCGGGAAATAATCCGAGATCAGCGAATGCGAGGGCGGTGTGCCCGCAGCCTCACCAATGCCGACGCCGAAGCGCGCCAGTAGAAGCTGGCTGAAGTTTCCCGCCGCGCCGCAAAGCGCGGTCATGCCGCTCCAGACGGCCAGGCCGACGGCGACCACGGTTTTGCGCGACGTCCGGTCGGCGAGACGGGCCAGCGGCAGCCCGGTGATCGTATAGAAAATGACGAAGGCCGGGCCGAGCAGCCAACCCAGCTGTGAGTCCGTGAGACCCATCTCGAGTTTGACGTCTTCGGCCACCAGCGCGAGCACCTGCCGGTCGACGAAATTCAGCACATAGGCAGCAACCAGCACGCCGAGTACGTAGGCCGAGTAGCGCGGGGTAGGGGCGAAATCCGATTTCTCTGCGGCAGGCATATCCG
>JAYGCM010000038.1:0-41895 GCA_046583355.1 Deltaproteobacteria bacterium | reverse complement strand
TCGTCCTGCAGGCGCTGCAGGCTGATTTTCCCGCCTCGCGCTGGAACCTCAAGACGCCGCAACACCTCTGGAGCTTCGATGCTCTTTTCGCGACCTACCCCGACGCGCGCGTGATCTGGACGCATCGCGACCCCCGCAAGGTCGTGCCCTCCGTGGCGAGCCTCAATATGGCCTTCTACCGCACCTTCAGCCGCGACCCCGACCCCATCGCCACCGGGCGGGAATGGAACCGCGAGCTGGCTGTCGGCGTAGAGCGCGGCATGGCCTTCGACGCAGCCGCCGAGGATCCGAAGTGGTGTTGCCATCTGCAATACGAAGACCTGATGCGGGATCCGGTCGCGGCGGTTCGCCGCGTCTATGCGCATTTCGGCGACGAACTCGATCCCGCGCAAGAAGAACGGATCCGCACCTTCCTCGCCCAGCGCCCGCAGAGCGCCTTCGGGCGCCACCGCTACGACGCCACCGATTTCGGGCTCCGCCCCGAAGCGATCGACGAAACCTTCGCCGCCTACCGGCAACGCTACAATGTCCCTCGCGAAGTCCGCGACTGACTATCACCGGCACTGAATTTCGCAGTATTATCTGAGAGGAGAAAACGTGACTGATAATGAATTGAGTCTCGACGCCACCGGGTTATTGAGGGAAGCGCAGGAGCGCTCGGGCGGGCTTTCGGAGTTGGGCGACGGTCCCTTTGTCGATCCTCTCAACCGGCTGATCGCCTCGCTTGAAGACGAAGCACGGTTGAATTCAATTGGTCGCATCATCGCCCGAGAGCGAATCCTGGGTCATACCGTCAATCGTCTCCATTATGTGGAAGATCGCAAGCTCTTTCCGGAAATCGCCGAGCAGGAGATCATTCAGCCGATCTTCATCATCGGCATGCCGCGCACCGGGACCACGATTCTGCACGATATCCTCGCGCACGACCCGACCAACCGCGTGCCGATGACCTGGGAGACGATGTTTCCATCGCCGCCGCCCGAAACCGCAACGTTTGACATGGACCCACGCATCGAGGTTTGCGAGTCGTTGTTTCCGGACATCGATGCCCAGATGCCGGGCTTCAAGGCCATGCATCCGATGGGCGCTCGGTTGAGCCAGGAATGCGTCACGATGATGGGCGAAGCGATGTGCACGCCTCTTTTTCACAATCAGTTCCGGGTACCGAGCTACCAGGATTGGGTCGACGGCGAGGCTGACTTCAGCCACGTCTACAATTTTCACAAACAGCAGCTTCAACATCTGCAATCGCGCCACCGACTGGACCGATGGGTTCTGAAAACCGGAGCGCATATGTGGGGCCTCGAACATCTTCTCGCGACCTATCCCGACGCGCGGATTGTGTTCACCCACCGCGAGCCGGTCGATTCGGTGACCTCTTACGCGAGCCTCACCTCGCTCGTGCGCACAATGGGCAGCGACGAGGTCGACCGCACCGAGATCGCCCGGGACTGGACCTCGCGTCTATGCCGGGTCGCGATGCATGCTCTCGAAGTGCGCGAGGCGCGCGTGTACCCCGAGGCGATCTTCTATGACCTCCAATTCGGCGATTTCATCGCCGATCCCTTCGGCGCCGTGGAGAAGATCTACCAGGCCTTTGCTCTTCCGATGAGCCAGGACGGCGAGGCGCGCATGCGCGCCTTCGTCACCGACAATCCGAAGGGAAAGCACGGAACGCACAACTACTCGCCCGAGGAGTTCGGCGTGAATCCCGCCGAGGTCCGGCGCGACTTCCAGACCTATATCGACCGTTTCGGCCTGCAGCCCGAATAGCCAGGCCGCGAGGAGTTCAAGATGAGCAATCCGAAAATCATGCGTGCCTGGAGGGTACACGAGTACGGGCCGACCGCGGACGTACTTCAGTTGGATGACGTGCCGGTGCCCGTGCCAGAGGCCGGTGAACTACGCGTGCGCGTGCAGGCGATCCCCCTGAATCTCAACGATATGGATCGTGTCACGGGCCGCAATATGGTGGTCCGGCCCGAGCTTCCATCCATTCCGGGGATGGAAGTGATGGGTATCGTCGATGCCTGCGGGGAAGGCACGGAGAGCTGGCAGGGCAAGCGAGTCGTCGCGCTACCCAAGCAGGCAAACGGAGGCTTCGCCGAATACGCGCGATGCCCCGTCGAGTCCGCGTTCGAGATGCCAGCCGAGATTCCCCTGCCGGGTGCGGCTGCGCTCTACTTCCCGTTTCACCTGGCATGGCTCGGCCTCCTCGACCGCGCCGATCTCCGGGCCGGCCAAAGTGTATTGATTCACGCCGCGGCCGGAGGTTCGGGTTCGGCGGCGATCCAGATTGCCAAGCACAGGGGAGCGCGCGTATTCGCGACAGCGAGTTCGGCTGAAAAGCTCGAGCTCTGCCGTGAGCTCGGTGCGGACGTCGTGATCGACTACCAGGAAAATGACTTCTCGGAGATCGTGCTCGACGAGACCCGCGGGCGAGGTGTCGATGTCGTATTCGACAATGTGGGCGAGGCCGTCATGGAAAAATCCATGAAATGCGTCGCCTACAACGGCCACTATCTGATGATGGGTTTCGCCTCCGACAAAAGCGTGGTGGATCAGAAGTTCATCGTTCCGCGCAGCGTGTCGGGCGGCAATTTCAAACTCTGCGGAGTGATGCTCGCCTACGCGTCAGACGCGATTGCCCCCCTCCTGAAGCGCGCGATCGGATGGAATTTCGTGCCGGACCAACTCGGAGAGCGTGTCATGCGCGAGATCAACGCACTCGTTCTGAGCAAGCAGGTCAAGCCGGTGATCGGCCGCGTCGTCGCGTTCGAAGAACTCCCCGCCGCCCTCGATGCCCTCGCGAACCGCCAGACTATCGGACGGACGATCGTGAGGTTGTGGTAGCGCTGCTTTCGCGCCACCCGGGAATGACCTCTGACTCCCCTGATTCGCTCAGGTTTTCGTGCTCTCGAGGTTCTTGCGGATGTACGCGCCCGCGACACGTACCGCGCGGTGCCGACCCAGGATTCGCGTCAGGAAAAACGTCTGGAGAGTTTCGAGAACTCCGGGTCGCGCACTCGGCACCTTCCCCAACGCCGCCAACGCGGCTCGGGCTGAGTCCTCCGGCTGCATCACTCCGCGCGACTTTCGCCCTGCGATCAATCCGGGCTTCGCTCGGCGCAAGCCCGGTGTGTTGGTCGCGCCGGGAGCGAAGGCCATCACATCGACTCCGTAGCGCGCCCACTCAAACCAGAGGCCTTCGCCCAGCACGAGGTTGTAGGCTTTGGTTGCCGCGTAATGCGCGACGTAAGGCGTGCCATGATAGGCGGAGTTGGATGCGAGCACGATGATTCCACCGCGCCCTCGCTGCACCATGGCGCGGCCGTAGGTGTGGGTCAGCGCCAATGGCGCCTTTACGTTCACGTCAACGATCGCGAGCAGGGAGGCGAGGTCCGAATCCTCGAACGGGCCGACCTCGCCGAGCGCCGCGTTGCAGATCAACAAGCCGATCTCGAGGCCTTGCGTCGCCCCTGAAATCTGCACGAGGAAATCGTCTTCCGTCAAATCGACGACTGCCTCCCGGACCTCGTGGCCATACGCTCGACGCAGCCGATCCGCTGTATCGGCCAGCTTCTCCGATTGTCGATCGACAAGGACCAGGTTCAGGCCTACCTCCGCCAACGCCTCGGCAAAGGCCGCGCCGAGGCCTTCGGCAGCACCGATCACGAGAGACCACGGCCCGTATCGGCGCGCGAAGTCCGGTCCAGGCTTCTTCATCGTTCAGTCGCGCCGTCGGGCTGCCGCGCCGGAATTCGAGTGGGTCCGGAAGGGCGCCCGTCGAGGGGCTCGAGCACGACGATCGGGAGGATCCTGGGACGAGCCTTCTCCTGATACTCGGCGTACAATTGCGCCCCTCCGTCCATCAGCTGCTGCCAGAGCCGCTCACGCTCTTCGCCTTCGGCGACATAGCCGCGCGCGGGAACCCGTCGGCGATCGATGTACAACCAGCACGATGGATTCCGTCGGATGTTGATTGCCCATGCCGGATCCGTTTTCGCCCCGGCCTTCGAACCGACGACGAAGTAGCGGTCGCCGTAGCGCTGGTAAGGGAGCACGCACCGCCGGATCTCGCCCGTCCTGGCTCCTATCGTCTGGAACAGGAGCGACGGCTGATATGCCATCTTTTGCTGGACGGCCACCAGATTCGTGATCAACGACCAGCCCGTGAAACGCACCAACGCATTGTCGAGATGGGTACCGAATTTGCTGACGAAGATCTTGAACAGCAACTGTTTCATCATCGGCGAGAACCTCGTTTGGTTTGCGATAGGCAACGCCCCGTGGGCGCGCCTCTAGCCATGCCGCCAATCCGGCTGAAGCTCGAGCTCCAGGCAAAGGGGTTGGGCGTCCACGGTGCGGCCGTTGTATTTTGCGGCGTCAGCATCGGTCGCCAACCAGGCGATCGCCGAGGCCGGCACCTCCATCGGTGCCGGCTTGTGGTACTTCAATAGCGCCGCACTCCGCGCCTTGGCCCGCATGGACTCGGTCAGGACCAGGCCCGGGTCAACGTTCATGAAACGTACCGAAGAGTCCGCGTGCTCGACCGCGAGAACACCGACCATGCGAAGCAACGCGGCCTTGCTGGCCGCATACGCGAAGCCCCAGCCGCCCTGCCCGGCCGGCGCTGGCGGGTCGCTCACAGCGGAACCCGAGACCATATTGAGGACGAGGCCGCTGTCGCGCTGGAGCATGCCGGGCAGCACCTGCTGAATCAGATACGTCTGCGCAATCACGTTGGCTTCGAAGAGCCTGCGAACTTCTTCCAAATCCAAGTCAAGGACGAGTTGCATGCTGGCCGCACCCTTGTAGATGGCATTGTTCAGCAACACGTCGATATGTCCCCAACGCGCCACGGTCTCGGCCACCGCCGCCTGCATCGAGGCTCGGTCCTGCAGATCGATCCGCAAGGGAAGCGCGCGTTGGCCAAGCGCCTCTACCTCGGCGGCGGTGGTCTCGATGCTGCCCGGGAGGGAATCCGCGCCCTCCCCCTCGCGCACGGTGCGCGCGGTCACGACGACATCGAAGCCTTTCTCGGCCAGTGCCAGCGCCGAGGCACGCCCTATACCACGGCTTGCGCCGGTCACAAATGCGACCTTTCGCCTCATCGACATACTACTCCACCTCCAGTGCGGGTTGGGTTGGGTTGCGCCCCGCTGCGGCTGCCGCGGGTCTGATCACGGTGCCCACCTGCGCGCCACGTGCGCGCGACGACGGGCAATGTCGGAACGCCGCTCCTCCGGAGTGATGCGCGGCGTATCCGCCGGCAGTAAATCGACAAGATCCGAAATGCTTACCAACTTCATGCTCGGCGTGGGCGTCGTCTTCGCGAGGTGATAGCGGTAGAAGATCATTCCCTCGCGATGCCCGGCCGTGTCGAGCCAATTGGGCACACCTGGATCCTCGCGGGCGATCACGATGCGGTAGCCGCCGTCGCTACTCGGCTTCGCCTGTTTGCCATTGAGGCTTGAGGTGTAGCTCGCAAAATCGAGAAACTCGCCCCAGTAGTTTCCGAGCTGAAAGCTCCAATGGGCTGCTTCGGGCGGGGAAAGTTCGATGAGAAGTGCCTGCTCCGGCTCAAGGTCGAACCAACCGGTGCCGTAGATGATGTCTCCCAGCCCCACGCCGCCCAAGGTGCCCGGCGGTCCGAGTAGATTCTTCTGTCTTGCCCGGATCTGGTCGAGACGTCCCTTCCAATAGGGGAGCTCTTGCTCGAGCTTCGTAGCCGTCTCCTCCAACACACGTGCCAGAATGGCCGGCGCAAGCGGTGTTCCCCGCTCCTGGCGGTCAAGACGTTCCAAGAGCAGCTCGGACGAGCGCGCCGCGTCCCAATCGGAAAAATATTCGCGAAAGTACAACAGGCTGGCTTGTGGCGAGAGCTCCATCCAGTCGGCATCCTGGCTCGGACCACCGATCGTGATGGAAAAGCGCCCCTGCGCATCAGCCGCCTTGCGCAGGTCGAAACTCCCCTGCGATTCTACCCCGGAGTATTCCTGGATGGTGATATGCGGAGAATTGCCGAGCGTCCCGGAGAGCCGATACAAGCCCTTGCCCGTGATCTCAGCGCCAAGGTATCGCGCGTCGGCGCTCGGCATCGCCGGCGAACGGAACTTCGTCACGTTGTAGTAGAGATGGGCGTCGTCGAGATCCGAACGATAAAGCGAGGCGTCGATCGAGGCGGCGAGCGACGCGAGAAGATACCGATAGCCTTCGGCTCGGTCGAGCTCGGTGTCGGGAACCCCGTCGCTGGTGATCATCTTCCCGGCCGCCTTCAGCCGGTCGCAGAATTGCTCCCATGCCTCGCCCGACAGGACCCGACTTGCCGGCGAGGCGGAAGATACCGCCGGTTCACTCTCGGCCCGAGCGGGGCCTCCCATCGCAAGCAGCGTCAATACAATCGCCAGAAAGAGCGCGAACTTCATGATGGATCCTCCGTTGCCCGCGCCGACCTCAATTCGCTCGCAAGCTGGGTTATGACTGCATCCAGAGCGCCATCGAAGAGCTCGTTCGCGTCGAGGCGCGCCAGATGCGGCATAAGATGGACGGGAGCCTGAGCGAGGTCCCCGGCAGAGATGGATGTGAGGGGAAACTCGTAGACGTGCGCCGACTCTCCCGCGTCGGAGACCGGCCAGCCGAGGCGGATCTCGTGCATGATGAAGCTCCAGATCTGCCAATTGAGCAGCCGGGCACCGCGAACGCAGCTCGCGCCCTCGAACCCCGCCCCCTCCAGCAGGAGCAGCAAGCGAATGCCGAGAGGAGCCAGCGTCGCCGTCGCCAGACGGGAGTCGCGCAGCAGATCCAGCAACTCGGGACGCGCAAAGACGCCGTTGCGGATTGCATGGGCCTGAGCACGAACACGTTCGGTCCACTGCCCGCCCGGGTCGGTGACCTCGACGCCCTCCAGGAGGCCACGCACGATTGCCGCCAGCAGATCCTCACGCGTCCGGAAGTGCCAATAGAGGGAGGGCGCCGCGACTCCGAGATCATTTGCAAGCGCGCGCATCGACAGTCCCGAGGCACCGCGTCGCCGCGCAATCCTGGTCGCTGCGGCGATGATCCGGTCGCGCGAGAGCCCCTTGCCCCCCTTGCGCCCCCGATGCGTACTCGTGCTCATCATTTGCCTAACGCTAAACTAACATGTTAGGCAAAGCAAATGCCGCACGAATATTGGCGGTCCTCACGAAGAAGCGGAACAAACAGGAGTCGTTTATGGGCAACATCAAGCACGGCTATGGATCCTTGATATCCACCATCTCATCTACCCTACGCCGAGCAATCCCCGGGACACGGACGGGATTGTCAGCCGGGATCCTGGTATTCAGTCTCGCCGCGCTCGGTGCCTGCAGCAGCCCGGAACCCCCCGCGGCGGATCTGACTGGTGCCTGGGCGCATTATACGGCCAGCCTGGACCGAGCCGAGCAGACGATCCGCAGCAGCAAGTATTTCACCAACCCCGCGGCCCAGGCCGATGCTTACGGGCATCTGGCTGGGTTGATTGGCTTGACGCAGCGCAAGCATATTGCCTTTGGCGACCCCGCCTTTCCTCACCTTTTGCGCGTAGTCGGCCTCAGCAACAAATGGGGCTTCTCCAACCCCGATAATGTCTATCTCGCATCGTTGATTGACGACCGCTACAGTTATCGAATCCGCGGCAGGCTGGGCACTGCCAACCAAACCACCTTCGGCAGCTATGCGGGCGACACCAAAGAGGGAAAAGCGGGCAAGCGCTTTTACGGCGAAGACCTGATCACCGATGCCGAGGGAAACTTCGAGCTGATCTTCAGCAAACAACCCCAGCCAGGCAATTGGCTGCCCCTGGTAGAAGGCGCAACCAGCATCACCATCTACCAGATCTTTGCCGACTGGGACCGCGAAGAGAAAGGTACATACCAGATTGAGCGCATCGGCAGCGCCGGTGAAAGCCCGGAGATCAGGGGCCCCGCCGAGATGGCCGCCCGCTATATCCGGGCAGGCGATGATATCAATCATATCCTCGACTACTGGCTGAGTATCAGCGACAGCCTGAGCTGGATCTCCGCCAACACGCTCGCGAAGCCACGCATCATTCAAATCGCCTCCTACGGCTCATATTTTGTGTTTGGCGGCTACGAGATCAAGGAAGATGAAGCGCTGGTCATCGAGATGCCCATCCCCGATGCCACCCGCTACTGGGGCTGGACGCTCTACAACCCCTGGTCGGAAACCCTGGATTACGCCAACCGCCAGACCAGCCTCAACCACACGCAGGCCAAAGCGGACGATGACGGCATGCTGCGAATCGTGCTCGCCCACACCGATCCCGGCGTCGCCAACTGGCTCGATATCAGCGGCCACCCGACGGGCTACCTGAATTGGCGCGTCACCACCGACAATATTCCGGAGCGACCCGAAACAAAGCGCGTACCCTTGAATGAGCTCAAGCAGCATCTCCCGGCCTCGACGACACTGGTCGATGCCAGCCAACGCCAGCAGATCATTGCCAGACGCCAAGCCCATGTTGCTCGTCGCTACGCCAACTGAGCTGATCGCCAGTAGCGGAGAGTCTCTGGCGATCGTCTGCGCCGCCGTGAGCAGCAGCGTACGCCCGCCACCAGAGGAACACCTGCGTATCGAGAAGCAGCCGGACGTCGCGGCACGATCTTTCAAGCGAATCCCATTCGGGCGGCGCGCCCACAACTTCTCCGCATCGTGCTTGTCTGGTAGGCCTCCACCGCATGACCCGGCGCGAAATCATCGTCGCGGCCGTCCTGGCGGGAATCCTGCTGGCGGTTATGACGCCGCACTGGCTGCTCGCTGGTGCCGACGGGATCCCCGTGAAATCACCGCTTTTCGGGCATATCGGCACCCATATCGCGGCAGCCGACTCGCAGCTACTGGTGTGGATTCTCGCCTGGGATGCCCACGCCCTGGTGACGCAGCCACTTTCGTTCTTCGATGCCAACATCTTCTACCCGGCCGGCGCCATGCTCACGGGATCCGAGGCCTTGTTGACCTCCGCCCTGCTGGCCGCACCGCTCAACCTGCTCACGGGCAACGCCGTGTTGGCGGCGAATTTCGTCGCCTGGTGCAGCTATTGGTTCGCTCTGGTTCTGACCTGGGTGCTGCTGCGCGATTGCGGGCGATCGGTGGTCGCGGCTTCATTGGGAGCGGCCACCTTCACCTTCGCTCCCTTTCTGGTTCCCGAGGATCTACGTATTCTGCAGTTGCCGCACTGGCTCCTGCCGGCGCTGATCCTCGCCATACGCTCGCATGCGCGCGGTCGATCCGCGTGGTGGATTTCCCTGGTGACGCTGCTCGCCCTCTTCGGCTCGTATTATATTGCCGCCATGGCGCTGCTCGTCCTCGCGGTCGAGTTTCTCCTTGCTTGCCGCGAGCATGCAGTCGGACGAGGCTTGGTCCTGGTCGGCGCGACGATACCCGCAGGTCTTCTCTTTGTCGCCTTTTCCTTGCCCTACTTCGCGCATGTCGAACGGGTGCTGCCGCCCGGCGAGAATGGCGTACTTCCAGCGATCGTCTCGACCGGGCTTCTCCTTCGCTATATCGATCCGACCGATCCGGAATTCGGTGCCACTCTCGGAATGCTCGCCCTCGCCCTGCTCGGTGCCGCGGCGCCATTGCTGCGCCGCGGCACGGCGGATTCCACGTGGCTTCGTTTTCTTCTTCTCGCCTTGGCGGGAACGCTCCTTGCTACCGGACAAGGGATCGTGCTCTTCGGCGTGACTCTACCAATGCCGCTTGGCTGGGCGAACGAATTCGATTTCCTGCGCGTGCTGCGAGCGACACCCCGATTTCTGATCGTGACGCAGCTCGGCGTTGCTGGCCTCGCGGCAATCGGTCTGGATCTCATCGGGCACAGGCTCGCCGGACGCGGCCTGCCACGGGCTCTCGTCGGTGTCGTTACCGCGCTGCTCGCGTTCTTCGCGATCTTCGCCCCCGTGCGGGCTTTTGATCGCGAGGAATTTCTCGCCCAGCCGCAGCGCGAGCATCGTGCTGCGGCCTACGATCGTCTCGAAGAGGAACCCCTGGGGGTTCTGCTGGAGATTCCCGGGCCGCTGCCGGCGCATATCCACATGGCGCGGCGCTGGTCGCAGGGGACGCATATGGTCGCGAGCACCACGCATTGGCGTCCGATCGCGGGCGGCCATACGGGCTATATTCCCTGGTGGTGGAGCGCGCTTTCGCACGAGATCCGGCGCACCCCGGACCCGCAGGCCCTCGCTGCGGCCATTGAATTGACCGGGGCGCGTCATATACTGGTGCATCGCCACGAAATCGGTGGGCGACGATGGCTCGACTGGCTCGCGGCAGGAGAGAGCATCCCCTGGCTGCGGACGCTCTACACGGACGATTCGGAGATCCTCTTTGCCGTCGAACGCGACCGGGAGACGGATTGGCTTGAGCACTTGCGCGCCGACCCGCCCGGTCCGGAAGCGACACGACTCGGCACGCCGCTCCGCCCGCTGAGAAGGGAAAACGTCGCCGCTTCGCTGCAGCTCCTTGCCGCGCCCCGGAAGGCGACCTTCCTCGGCGGCGGCAAGCTGATGCTCGGCATCGCCAACCAAGGCTCGGTCACCTGGCCGGCGCTGGTGCGGGCCGACCAGGAGCGGCCCGGGCTCGTCGTCCTCGAAGCGTCGCGGCGCGACGCCGCCGGCCGCCTGGTCGGCGAGCCACAGCGTTTCCGTCTGCCGCGAGACCTGCGCCCCGGCGAGGCGACGGAAGTGTGGCTCAAGCTGCCGGCCCATTGGGTGAGCCGCGAGGGCACGATCGAATGGCGCCTGCGCCAACTCGGTGCAAGCGGATTCGATCATATCCCTGCGCTTGTCGTCACGACGCCAGGAAGCTGAAGCTACCGGCTCCAGGGCCGCACCTCTAACTCTCTTGCCTCCCATGTGCCGAGCGGTCTATTGTCGCCGTAGGCTCTCGCTCGGATGCGCTCTTCCATGCTTCGTGTTTTGCACAAACCGCTTCGCCTCTTCGTCTGCGTCCTTACTCTGTGCGGGCTGGCCCTTCCTATTCTGGCCAAGGCAGGCAACCCGGCATCGTCCATCTGCCCGCCACGCGAAGCGCGTCGTTTCGATCGTGCCCTGCGCAGGGAGTTTCGCGCCCACGACCGGCAACTCCGCGAAGCCGCCGTCGAGAGCGAGTTGCATGCGCGAGTCCCGGACTGCGGCAGCGCAGCATTGGCCGGCCTGGTCGACCTGGTCTACGGCGCCGCGCCCTCGGCCATCGCCGACTTCCGCTCGGCGGAGTTCCGCTGCCAGCGGGTGATTGCCAGGGAAACCACCCGGTATGTGCGCAAGCGTATTCGGGATCGGCTGCAAGGCCGACGCGGGGCCCCTCTATCATCGCTGATTTCCCGCGTGGCCGGTCGCTGTCAGGATGCAGCTGTCCTGCGCCTGGCGGACGGCCGACTGCCCGCCGTGGCCGAAGCCTGCGCGGATCTCTACGCGGGGTCGACACCCTCCGGCGAACGTCTCGCGCGCTGCCTGGCCGCCCGCACGGAAGTGCTGCTCGACACGGTAGTTCCGGCCGTCGCGCAGCCCAATATCGTCTTGATCCTGACGGACGACCAACGCGCCGATACGCTCGACATCATGCCGCGGGTGCTGCGGGATATTGCCGGCCAGGGCATCCGCTTCACGAATGCCTTTGCCGCGACCGCGATCTGTGGTCCGTCTCGCGCGAGCTTTTTCTCGGGCCTGCCGGTGCATTCCCATGGCGTCATCGGAAACGGCGGTGCCGCAACGGTATTCGATGCCACATCCTCTTTCGTCCCGGCGCTGCACGCCGCGGGCTATCAGACCGGTCTCTTCGGCGTCTATCTGAGTGGCAATCAGGCGCTGGGCACGACCATCCCCCCCGGGTGGTCCGAGTGGCTGGCATTTCATTCCGCCGATCGGAGTTCCGGCGACGCGGTGCCGGCGATGCGCTTCAACCACAACGGCCAATTCGTCGATTTCCCGAGTGCCCCCTACGATACGATCACCGACCGTCTCGGCGACGCCGCCGTGCGGTTTCTGCGACGCAACGCCGACCGACCCTTTTTCCTGCAACTTTCCCCCTTCGCGCCGCATGCCCCGGCCATCCCGATGCAAAGGCATAGCGGGGCATTCGCCGGACTCGAGCCACATCGGCCGCCGAGCTTCCGCTATCAGGATGTGTCGCTCAAGCCGCATTGGATTCGATTCATGAAGACGATGGATTCGGCTGCCGAGCCGACCGACCGGCTGCGTATCCGGCAATTGGAATCGCTGCTCGGTGTGGACGAAATCGTCGGAGAGATTCTGGACACCCTCGATGCCCTGGGCTTGACCAACGACACCATCGTGGTCTTCGCATCCGACCATGGCCAGCATTGGGGCGAGCATTGGTGGAACAGCAAGATGACGAGCTACGAGGAGAGCATCCGCATCCCTCTCGTGCTGCGCTACCCGCGCCGCTACCCGCTGGGCCACGTGGACGATGCCCTGGTCTCGACGCTGGACCTGTCGGCGACCTTCGCGGATGCGGCGGGGGTGGATTTCCCCTCCGGACGAGGTGTGAGTATCTTCGCCACGCATACAGGCCAGAGCGCAGAGAGGGCGGATGTCATCATCGAGAATACGACCGATTTCATCGTGCGGCCGAGCAATGCGATCCGCACGAAGGATTGGAAGTATATCGCAACGCCGATGGGCTCCGGCATGTTCGAGGAACTCTACGCTCTGGACACCGACCCCTTCGAATTGCACAACCTCGCCTTCGACCCGGCACACGAGGCACGCCGGGCGAACCTCGCCGAGCTGCTGGAGACACGGCTGAATGAATAGAGTTCTGTACCCGGTCCCAAGGGGCGGGCGGCGACTGCCGCGTCCACTTCTCGCGTTGCTCGTCATAGCGCTCCTCGTTGGAGGGCTTTCCTGCACGCATTCTGAGCCCACACATTCTGAGCCGACAC
This sequence comes from Deltaproteobacteria bacterium, assembly GCA_046583355.1. Classification (GTDB taxonomy): domain Bacteria; phylum Desulfobacterota; class Binatia; order UBA12015; family UBA12015; genus UBA12015. Next base: position 28,952 of record JAYGCM010000038.1, on the reverse strand, counting down.
CCGAGGCGGCCGGGCGCCGGCTCATCTTCATCATGCTCGACGCCGCCCGACCGGACCGTTTCTCGTCCTACGGCTATGAGCGGGAAACCACCCCGGTCATGGACGAATTGGCGAGGCGTGGCATGCTCTTCGAGAACCACTACGCCCAATCGAGCTTCACCCGCGCCTCGTTGCCGTCGCTACTCTTCTCGCGCTACTTCACCAAGCCGCTGGAGAAACTCGCCTCATCCCCGCGCGCCATCTCGCTACCCATCGAGGTTTTCCACGCCCCCGTCGATGATGCGGCGATCAGCTTCCCGCGTGCACTCGACGATGCCGGCTTCCGCGTGACGGCGCTCTCGGCGACGATCTGGCTGCAGGCCGGCGTCCGCTTCGCGAGCGAATTCCCCGAGCTTCGCAATCTCTCCGCCGAGGTCGAATTCCCGGTCGAACGCGGCTACCCGAATGCGGCGCAGGTCGTCGATGAGGCGATCGCCTGGCTGGATGAGAATTCGTCGCCGGATTTCGCTCTTTACCTGCATTTCATGGATACGCATTTCCCGCATTTCCTCGACGCGGATGCACGAGAATATTTCGGCGACGCCGAGCCGCCGGACACTTTCGGTCCCGTGGGTCGGCCGACGGACTTCTTTCGCGAAGCGACCGCGTTCGAGCATCGCTACCTCGATGCTCTCTACGACGGCAGCCTGCGTTACGCCGATCGGGAGATCGGCCGCCTGATCGAGTACCTGCGGGCGAGGGATGAACTCGACGATACTCTGATCGTCGTCACCGCGGATCACGGCGAAAATCTCTGGGAGACACCCGGACGCCTTGAACATCGCGGTCCGTGGTTCGAGGAGGTGGCGCGGATTCCCCTCCTCGTTTTCTACCCAGGACGCGTCGAGCCGGGGCGGACGCAGGCGTTGACCAGCAATATCGATATAGCTCCGACAATTCTGGAACTGCTCGAGGTTCCCTTCCCTCCGGGCAAGATGCCGGATGGCCGCAGCCTGGTCGATCCGCGGGTCCGAGCGGATATGACACGCCCGGTCTTCGGGCCCGACGGCAGCATGCGGGGCCCGCGCTACAAGATTCTCTTCAAGCAACCCGACCGCGAGCTTCTCGGTCGCAAGACGCCGGACGTGGCGACATTGCAGGGCATGCTTTTCGATCTGCAGGAGGATCCCGCGGAGACGAAGAATCTCTTCGCGGAGAAGCCGGAGGTCGTTCGACGTCTCCTGGCGGCGTACCGCGAAAAGATGACACCGGGATTCGATCGCCATCAGCAGGCACGCCTACAGAAGGTACCGGAAGAAGCCTTCGCGATCGGCGCTGCCAGTTTTCGGACAAGCCGCGATATCGAGCGCGTCGCGCCGCAGGCGGCGCCCGGGGTGGCGGGTTTCAACGATTGGCTGCGTTACGGAAAGGGGCGCGGCACGCAGCTCCTGGCCGGGGCTGACGCCGAGCCGCTCGAGATTCACTTTCCGATGCCGGATGGTCGGTATCACGTCTCCGCGGTGGTGCTCGGCGACCTCATGATCGAGGCCGGCGGACATACGCTGAATACGGCCGGCCGGGCACTGGAGATGGATACCAAGATCAACTCGATGCAGGAGCTTGTCGGTGAGGTCCTGGCGCTGGGGGTGATTGAAGTCCGTGGCAGATCCTTCCAGGCCCGAATCAGGGGCGGTGCCGGTCCGAGCACGCTCAGGTCCTTCGAGTTCGTGCCCACCGGACTCGACGCCGCGCCACAAGCACTTTCGGTAGCCGAGGCGCTGATGGAACGGTTGCGGGTGCTCGGCTACGTCGAATGAACCCGGGCCGGCGGCGCCGGGTCCTCATTGCCGATCGCGCGGCGCCTCAAGAGCGTAGATCGTGATCCGCGGCCCCGGGCGCTCAACGGATTCGAGATTGCCGATCGGCAAATAGAAGGCGTCGAAGGTTTCCACCACGGGAGCCGGACCGACACCCGTGTAGGGGTCGAAGCTCGCGACAAGTCGTCCGACCGGGACGAGCGGCTCGGTGGAATACGCCGTGGGGTATTCGTGCCGCACGAGCCATCGCGCACCCTGCGCGTATGCTTCGGCGGGTAGCAGGCCGCGCAAGACGCGGCGGCGGCCCATCGGCGGCAGGCCCCAATCCCGGGCTCGCGGCGGCGCACCCCAGCTGAGCACGATGCCGTCTTCCGGCAGGTTCTCCGCGACCCACACCGCAGCGAGTTCACGGGTATCGGCCAGCGTGAGCAGATGGGCAAGGCGCACGCTTCTCTCGGCGGGCTCGAGGACGAGCAGCAAAGCGACGAGGCCCAACGTCACCGCACGCCACATCGCTGGCCATGGAATCCGATCCCAGATGTACACGATCAGGACCGCGCTCAGGACGAGCAGACCCGGCACGATGGGCAACGCGTAGCGCGCGAGCGCCATCGGGCTCGAAGACAGCTTCGCAATCTGGCCGAGGCAGGCGATCGCAATCAGGCGCGCCGCACCCCCGCGCAGCAGCCCGAAGATCAGGGCCGGCGCGACGAGAATGGTGCCGGCCCAGCCGAGTCCGTACCGCGCGGTAACGCCGAAATGGTAGGCGAGCGGACCGGTGCTCGGCGCCGTGCCGGGAAACCAGGAGCCCGACTTCAGCGCGTCGATCGTCGCCATCCAGAAGCTCCACGAATCCCTCGGATGAGTCAGCCAAAAGGGGTTGAGGAGGACGAAAACAAGAAGTGTCGCCAATCCCCCGGCCAAGAGCGTACGACGGTTGAAATGCCGCCATTCGCCGACGTCCCGTCCGAGTAGCGCGAGGCCGGCCGCCGGCAGGACACCGATACTCGCCTTCGTGCTGAGGGCGATCGCCAGACCCGCGCCGATGGCGCAGGCGCGGCGCAGAAGCGTACGCCACTCGGTCGCCAGGCAAAGCAAAAAGATCGCGATCGCCAGCGCCGCCGCGGTATCCGCCTTGGCGAAATGCGCTTCGCGCACGGCGAGCGGATTGAAGGCGAGAGCCAGCGCGGCGAGCAGGCCGGCACGCCAATCGTAGAGGCGCCTCGCGATGCACCAGACGAGGAAGATAGTCACCGTACCGACCGCGGCGGAGAACGCCCGCCCCGCGAGGATGGTCGCATGCAGGTCGCCGATGCCGAGGTCGGCCGGCTGCAGCCAGTCGAGGACGCGAACGAAGCCGTAGGCGGGGAAGAAAAAGCCCCCGCCATAGATCGGCAGTGGCGGGAAGATGCTTCCGCGCGAGAGCGCGTCGAGCGTATAGGGAAAGCCACCCTCATCGGGACGCGCGGGGATGTCCGGACCACCGAAGTCCAGGCCGGTAAACCGCAGCCATCCGGCGCAGAGGAGGATCGCCCCGAGCACGGCCCAGCCTGGCCGGGGCATTTTTCCTGTCGGTGAATTATGCATTGTCAGAGCTGCTGGCGGCACCAAATGACCGAAGCCGACGGGATCACTCCGGGTCCGTAATCACAAAGACCGGCGTAGCCACGAAGCGAGATATTACCGAATTCTGTGGATTCTGGAAAACGTGAAAAGACGGCGTATCCTTCCTTTATGAGTTCAAACCACAAGGCCCTCGGTTGGAGCCGAGGGGGAGGGGAAGACGCCACCCGTGTTGAGAGTAATCGAGAAAGCTCCCGCTCGGCGAGCTGGTGAGCTCGCCGCAGCTGGCATTATCCACCCCATCGTCGACCAGGTCGCAATCGGCGTTCAGGTCGTCGGCGGCGTTCATCATGCGACACGCGATGCACGCACCCTCGGTCACGACGCAGGTCGAGAACGATGCGATATCCGCCGCACCAGCCGCACAAGCGCCCGCCAGCACCGCGTCGAGCGCGTGGCCTTCCTCGGTGCATTTCCTGGCGAAGAGATCGTCTGTCTTGACACGGGCCTTCTCGACCTTTCCCTTGGCGTCATCCCCGATGGCCGCCATGCAGATCTCCAGACCGACCGCCGAGAGGACCGGCGATGTCTGGTTCTTCAAGGCGATCTTCTTGCACTTGATGAACTCCTTGAGCTGCGTTTGCAGGATTTTATCGGTCGATTTCAGCATTGTCTGCTGACAGAGGCCGAGCTTCTTGTTGGCTTTATCGGTCACGTCGATCACCACCGCGTCCGCATCGTCGCCGAGGATCGAGCTTGCGAATTCACGCTCGAGTTCGGCCACGGCCGCCACCAGCACCGCGCCATCCACGTAGGCGAAGTCGGGTTTCGGCGCCGGACATTTTGTCTTGTCCAGATGGTCCGGTTCGCCGTCCTGGGCGACCTGCAATTTCGCCGCGAGCTTCGCCATCTTGCCCTTGGCATCGGCCACCTCACACTCGGCGATGGTCTGGCCCGTGGGCAATTTTCCCTTGCCCGCATTCTTCACGCAGCCGAGCGATTCCTTACCTTGCAGCTTCGCCACCTTGAGGGCGAATGCGTTCATCGTGTTGATGCATTTCTGTTGGTTTTTGGTTTGTGCAACCTCGGTCTGGCACTGGCTCGAGCCGCAACTCGACTCGGGGCTCAGAACGATATCATCGAGAGCGAAGCTATCGGTATAGGATGTCCGCGTTCCCCTCAGTACGCAGAGATCCGTGGAGCCGCCGAAACACTGGTTGTCGCCGGTGCATTTGTTGCCCCCCTCGCTGCAGGTGTAGTGGTCGTAGCCCGGCAATGCGGCACCGACGAAACGAAGTCGCAAACCCTCGCCAGCGCTGAGGGTAACCGTAGCTTGCCGCCACGAATCCTGACTGACGGGGCTCTCATTCTGCGAACTCCAGAGGACCTCCGGCACACCGGTACTGCACGAGATGCTTTGCAACTCCGCACCGGGAATCGCATCGCAGATCGCCGGGCCGGTCCAAAGGGCGCAATCGGCATCCGTCGTACAAGCCTGGCTCTTCGCGTTTCGGCATTGTGCGCCGTGCCCGTGGTACCAGAACGATAGGGTAGCACCCGCCGGAATATCGAGCGGGTAGGAAGTCAGATGAGCTTCCTCGCCGGCGGCTGGCTCCTGACCCATTTTGAACCGCCTGAGGGTGTCCAAATAATAATACGTTCCGTCGTCGGTCCCCACCGTATGGTCGGCCGCCGGACCACTGCTGTAGGAAGCGATGCCGGCAAGACCTCGGCTCTCACCCGGGCCCTGTCCAACTACCCAATCAAAGCCATCGCCAGTCTCACGATGGTCCCAACCGCATGCGTCATTCTCAAAATCACAGGTGAGCGTAAGCCCCGTACATTCATCTGTCAGCTCGGGCATCCCCTCCACGCAATTACTTTCCGCTACGCAGCCACCGGCAGCATCGATGCAATAGGCCTCGCGCGTGCGAAGCCCCGTGGGACACCCGGTTGAGCAACCGCTCCATGCGCTGGTTTCCCAATGGGCCGCCCCGGTGGCTGTCCCGCCCAGACATGCTTCCCGGAAGTTCTGTGCCGCCGCGCCGTCAGCCGTGCTCAGGTGGGCTCGAAATCCAATCTTGATATTGCCGTGGATCGCCTGCCAATCGGCAAAGGCAGGTTCAAGCGGAACAATCGTATCCGCTGCGGGCGAGCCGATTCCGAAAGCGGTCCCGGAATAATGCATGATCGACCCGTAGTCATAGCCCGAAAAATCCTGTCCCCAGTTCAGCCCGTATTTGTTGAAGTTGTGGGAACAATCACCACCGCCGCAGGCTGTCGTGCTGACATTTCCGACAGCCACGGCCACATAATCATCTCGGTCCTGCCGTGATTGCTCATGCCAAAATCCGAACGCATGTCCAATCTCATGAACCGTCGCACCGAAGCCGCAGCTGCCATTGGACGCGAGATTGATCGGCTGCTCCGAACCCGTTCGTCCAACCGCGGAGCTACAGCCACTACCAGCCTGGAATTTCACATACGACGTCTCCGTCGTGCGCGGGATCAGCTCCACCCCGGCCACGTCCTTCCAGTGGCGGATCGCGCGGCCGATGTCCTGGAGGACGTCCGGCGACGCAGCCAGCGAAGAATCAATCACATAGGGCATGATGCCGCGCGGCCAAGTGGCCGTTTCGCGGAACGCCGCCCGCGGCGCATGGCCGATGATAGCGTCGCCGATTGGCCCTTCCGGAGCAAAACTCCATGCTCCGCGGGCGTCCTGCTCACAGCGACCCACGATCATATCGCCCTCAAAAATTACCTGACCACCCTGGACGAGCAGCGTCGTACAGATCACATCAGGATCACTCGAAACGAAGAGCGACGTCTGTGCGGCCGCTGTTCCTCCGCCAAGCAAGGTAATGCCGGCGAGAATCGACAAAAAGAGGGGTAGACCAAAAACAGCTTGACGCACGGGAGGCTCCAGTGGGGTGGAGGCAGAAGAATCGAGATCGCCTTCAGAATCGGGCCTCGCTAGGGACGCAGATCGAATCGTTCCCGCGCAACCTAGCACATCGGGCTTTGGTTCTGCGCATACTTTGCTCGCTGCCGCCCGATTAAAATGAAAAGGGCCGGTGGCGCTGGAGAATTCGGGGGAGGGAGCCCCGGCAGGATTCAGGGTTGCTTTGTAATACAAAGTATGACATACGAGAACGGAGAAGTCGTCGGGCGTCGCATCGTGCGGTGTGGGACGACAGCGACCAAAGGACAGGACGATGACGGAACGACACGAAGCAGAAGGTAAATTGGATTGGCTTGGCGAGGCGGTCGAGCGCACCGCGACGAGCGTAGAGCAGCTCCACCGGTCGATTGCGGGGGCCCCCCTGGAATTGATGCAAAAAAGCGGCTTCTTCGAACAGACGGCTCAGGAAATCAGCGACGTGCAAGAGCGCTCGATCGGTTTTACCTACGACTTGGTTCGCGACGTGAACCGCCAGGTCACCCGCCTGCTGTCGGATCTCCTGGCGCCGCGTAGCCTGGATCCCGACCTCGGCGCCCAGTAGCGACGCGGCAGCCAACGATGAACGAACCCAAGAACCGCCTGGTCCAGACGCGCGTGCCCGAGAAGCTCGAGGCGACGCTCAAGGACGAGGCACGTCGGCGGCGCACCACCGTATCCCAGATGATTCGCAACGTCCTTGAGGACACATTTGATCTCGTCGATGGCGTTGTGGAGAGCGTCGACCAGATCGTAAGCGGCTCGGTTGAACTCGCCCAACAGGTCGGGCGGGACGCGCGCAAAATCGGCCAGCTCGGGCAGGATGCCTACCAGGATCTCACCGCGCCCTGTCGCGATTCCCAGCCCGCCAGCGAGGACCGGCTCGCACGCGTGCAGGCCTGGAGCGAGGTCGTGCTCAACCAACCGACTCCCTGCACCCAATGCGGCGCCGAGCTGCCGCGCGGCAGCCGAGCCTTCGCAGACTTGAGCACTCCCGGAGACCAGCCGCGCGCCTGGCTCTGCGCCCGAGCGGTGGCGTCATTGGCGGCCAAGGATGAGACGGCAGCCGACGAGAATGAAGATTCATGATGTCGATCGATTTGCGCGTGCGTCGAGCGACATTGCATGGCCACCAGGTGGGCTACCGCATGGCAGGCAACGGGCCGGTCATTCTGATGATTCACGGCATGGCCGGTAGCTCACGCACCTGGCTGGACGTCATGTCGGTTCTCGCACGCGACTACACGGTCGTGGCGCCGGATCTGCTGGGGCACGGCGACTCGGCCAAGCCGATGGGCGACTACTCGCTCGGCGCACAGGCAAGCCGCATCCGCGATCTGCTCGTGGGCGTGCTGGGCATCGAGCAAGCCACCGTGGTCGGACAATCATTAGGCGGTGGCGTGGCGATGCAACTCGCCTACCAGCACCCGGAAATCTGCGAGCGCCTCGTGCTGGCGGGCAGCGGCGGGCTCGGCCGCGAGGTGAGCTGGATCCTGCGATTCCTTGCCCTGCCGGGAGCCGAGCTCCTGCTGCCATTCCTCTGCCCGCGCTTCGTCCGCGACGCCGGCAACGGGCTGGCGGCCTTCCTGTACGATCGCGGCCTGCACGCACCGCACGCAACCGAGATGTGGCGCGCTTATGCGACATTGGCAGACGGCGAGAGTCGTGACGCGTTCATCAAAACGGTGCGTGCGGTGATCGACCCTGGCGGACAATCGGTGAGTGCGAACGATCGGCTCTACCTCGCTGGCGCCATCCCCACCCTGGTCCTGTGGGGCGGGCGCGACGATATCATCCCGGTCAAGCACGCCTACGCAGCGGCCGATCGGATCGACAATTGCCGAATCGAGATCTTCGAGAAGGCCGGTCATTTCCTCCATGTCGAGGAGCCAACGCGGTTTGCGGCCGCGCTGGCGGACTTCATCGAGCAGACCGAGCCCGCCCCTTTCGACCCCGCCTCGCTGCGCAACCTGCTCGCCGCCAGAGCGGCCGCGTAAGCAAGCGCCGTCAAGCAGACGCAGGTTCTGGCCCCTTGGTATATGCTGCCACTACAGGCGTTCTGCGCCAACTTCGGCAGCACCCATAGCATTCACCATTTCTACGTCCCGGAGCCGTTCTATATGCGCCAACTCTCGGCCGCCGCCGCGCATCGCATCCTGCGCGAGAACGGCGTCCGGTTCAACGATATCGACTCGATGCGCAGAGCCAACCGCTACGCCACCGGGTGATTCACGTCCATGATTCTTGCCGGAACGAGGCCTGGAGGCGCGGCCGCCTTCGGTCAGATGGTGCTCGGGTGTCTCTGGCGGGGCGGGGTTGGTTCAGCGTCGGCGTGCCAGCTGGTAGCCGCTACCGCGCTTCTCCCATTGGCCTGCCAACTCGAAGCGCTCCTCGCCGATATGCAGCGTGATGATGAGGTTCTTGGAAACCGAACCCCTGAACTTCGATTTTACTACGACCGAGAGTTCGTGCGCATCTCGCTGTTCGCGAATCTGAAGTATGCGGAGTCCGTTGGCCTTGCGGCCCCGTGCATCGCCGAATTTGACGCCGCGGCTGCTGAGCCGCAGCATCTCGGGGTCGACGACGGATTGGTAGACGGGCCGTGCACCGTCTGCGACGGCCAAGGTAATTCGCTTTCCCTGGACGCGGAAACCGGCGGGGGGATAGAAGTCCGCGCGAATCTTGAGTTGGTCCTCGCGGCGGGCATCGTTGCTGATGCGGATCTCACCGCGGCGCAGTTTGCCTTCGGGGCTCTCCGCCATGCCCTCGCCCGCACTGCCGCTGCCGGTCTGGCCAGAGCCATGGGATCCACCGGTGGATCCACCCGAGCCGCTACCACCTATGGGCGAGGGCGGCTGAGGCAAGGGGGGAGTCTCGTCGCCGAGAAGCACGATTATGTTACCGCTCGGCAGACGCCCGCCGAGTTCCCTCTCGATCGAGGGCGTACAACCATCGGTCTCGACCTGGGTGATGATATTGTCGTGCGCGCCGCTGAACTCGAAGCAACGGCTGGCCCGCAGCACCTTGCCTCCGGTTACGGTATTATGATGGGGGAAGCTCCAGAGGCCGTCTTCACGAATACCCTCGAAGGTGAACCGCCCGCGCTTCAATACATTGCCCTCAAAGACGTTTCCGAAGGATAGACCGCGGATATAGATCGAGCGCTCCTCGATCGTATTGTTGGTAACCGTCGAATTCCGCGCGTGCTTGAAAAGAATGGCGGTATCGCGAGCGCGCATGATCGTATTGCCATGGATTTTCGTGCCGATGGCTTCGATGATGAAGATGCCCTCCTCGCCATTGTCGCCAAGGATATTACGCAGCACCTCCACCTGGTGCGAACCGCCGCCAATGTGAATCCCCTGGCCGCGGTTCAGGTGGACGTAATTCTCCGAAATCTGAATGCGGGAGGCGCCGTCACCGGTGCGGATCCCGATGAAATTGCCGATGGATTCGCTCTGCGCCATCGAACTGCCGGCGTAGCCGTCGAAGTAGACACCGTCATAGAAACCGGAAATACGGCAGTTCCGAATGGCACTACCAAGCGGAGAATCGACACGAATCCCGTCGTAATCCTTGCGGTTGTCCAGCCCGAGGATGCGGAAGCCTTGGCAATCGAGGTTGCCGGCCTGGAGGCGTAAACCGTCTCCCTTGCACGGGCCGATGTCTTTGAAGAGGGCCACATCCTCGACAACCCGGTCGCCGCAAGCACATTCCACAGCACCGCCGCAGTTTTTTGCGACCGCTGAGGAGGGCCGTAGTAGCGGGAACACCGCGTAGAAAACGGCAACCAAGCACAAGAATCTGGAAACACGCATAGTTAACCTCATTGCACACCGCCGCTCCGGACAGCAAGTAGAAATCGCTCAAACGTCTCGCCCAGTGCAACAGGGCGGTCGATACGCGCAAATGCAGGTGCCTAACGGGCCTCAATCCACTACTCGATATTCGCTCCGGTTTCGGGAAAACTGATGGTTCGGCCGTTGGCGCGATTGCCTCGCACATCGGTGTTGCCGCTGGCGATGGCGAACTCGAAGCCGACATTTTCGGCGGCTACGTTGGAGTCAAGCGCGTTTCCGGCCGCGATGATGTCGAAGCCGGCGCCTCCATTTTTCTGGGCATTATTCGAGGCGATGGACAGTGTTGTGGCCTCGATGAGAAAGCCGCTGCCGGCATTGGCCTCTGCGGTATTGGAATCGAGGAAGGTGCCTGGGCCGAGAATCCAGAAGCCCGGTCCTGCGTTGCCGCGGTCGGTCAGGGTTCCGGCGTCATTGTTGTCTAGTAAATTGTCGCTACCGAGGATGACAAAGCCGGCCCCTGCGTTTTCGTCCGAATGGTTCGCCGTAAGCAGATTGGCATCGCCCTCGACCACAACGCCGTGTGCGCCGTTGCGTTTGATGGAATTGGACTCCATCTTGGCGTCGCGAGCCCGCAGGATGACGCCATCGCCAAGATTTTCCCGGATCACGCTTTCCTCGAGGAAATGAGGCCCACCTTCGATAACAACCCCCACGAGATTTCCGGAGATCTCGGTCGATGTGATGCGAATCGCGTCGAGTCCATCCGGATCGAGACTTCGCAGGTGGATGCCGATGCCGGGTGCGGGCTCGGAGCGCTCTGCGCGCGAGTCCCGAATTGTTGAGCCGTGGCCGGTGAGGGTGATTCCGATCACGTTTCGATCGGCGCGTACGTCATCTATTTCAGAGTTCGGAGCATTGAGGCCGATGCCGGCGATGCGATTACGGCGCACGGTCAGATCCCTGACGCGCAGATTTTGGTTGCCCAGGTAGTTGCCGATCCCGATGCCGAACCGCTCGATCGAACGGAAGCTCTTGACGGTCACGTCGTCTATGCCGGGCATCAAGAAGATTCCGAATTGTGTTTGGTATTGTTTTTTCTGTGGCCCTCGAATTCGGTACTTGGATCGACCCGAAATCGTGACGCCGGACTGTGCAACCGAGATTCCGCCCACCTCGGCCCGGATCTCACGGCAGTCGAGATCGGAGTCGAAGGCCACAACGGTATCGCCGGCAAAGAAGTCGCTGTCCAGCACGTCACCGCAGGCGATCTCGACCTGACGTCCACTCGGCGAGAGCGTGGCCTTGGCCGGAGTGGCGGCCTCCGTCGTGCCGTAATCGAGATTCTTGCGACACGACGAGCGATAGGCGCCGAGCGTGGCGGTGACCGTGATCTCGCGCACTGCGTCGAAGAGATCCACGGTGAGGCTGGGCAGATCCGTGACGCCCATGGGGCAGCCCAGTTCGCGTAGCAGGAAATCGTTGCAGCGATTACCGAGCGAATCCGAGATATCCTCGATGGCGCGGTCGTAGCAGACTTCGATCTTCTCCCGGCGCGGCTCGCCGGTGGCCTTGTCCAGGCAAGGCCCCCGATTTCGCGAGGGAATCAGGTTTCCGACTTCGCATTTGATGGTGCATTTCAGCACGTCGTCGAGCACCTCTTCGGCGGTCCGTGCGAGGCCATCTGCGCACGCTGCCGCTTCGCGCGAGACTGCCGTGGTCGGGCGCAGGCAACTGCCGCCGAAATCGGTTCGGAAGAGGGCGTTGGTCATGTCGAGAATCTGGTGTGAAACGCCATTTTCGGCCGTGCCGAGGGCGGGCACGAGTTCCGAATGATGTCGGACCTCAAAGGGGCACAGGGCCTTGAAGACGGGCTCCTTGCATTTCTTGCCTCGACGACCGAGTTTCTCGGCGCGACTCTTGAGATCGTCGAGCACGCTTGGGTCGGTGGGGCAGTCGGTCTTCTCGTTATCCTTGGCGTTATCGGCCTCACATTCGGCCAGGACGTGGACCGTTTCCGTCGCGTAGCGATGGACACCGGCCGCGAGTTGGCGCCCGCAGCTCAGCAGGTCGCGATTGCCGTCGGCGGAGGCCCCCTCGGCCGATGCACCCAAGAGGGCACCGATGACAAAAACGGCCAGGCAAGCCGGCCCCGCCCAGCAAGCTCGCATGCCTTGGTTTTGATTTTTCGTCATCTAATACTTTTGCTCAAAGGCAGCCAGCAAGGTGCGGGCCCCGCGCTGGGGGAAATCAGGGCAGGACCTTTACCTCAATTGTGCCCTTGGTATTCGGGAAGCCGGGGTAGGTGATCGTGATGGTGGCGTCACCTGTACCCACGAGCGTGGCCCAGTTGACCGGGTCAGCCTCGGACCCCACGCCCATCCGCACCACGTCGGTATTGGACGAGGACCAGATGACAGTCCGGTTGACCCCTTCGGTTGCTCCGCCACGGTAGGTGACTTTGGCCTTCAGCCGCAGGATCTCATCGACGGCACCCTCAAGATTCCCTCCGAGCCCGGGCTGGGCCACGACGGGGAAGATGCGTAGCGAGGTCGGCACTCGCGCCACGGTGACCATTAAGTTGACGCCACCGCCATCGTTGGTGCTGATGCCGAAAGCGGCATCGAAGGCCGATACCGTGGTCTCACCCTGATTACGTCCGAGGATCAATCCGCCCTTGCTGCCGAACTCATTGATGCGCGCGGCCTTCTCGTCGCTCGAACTCCAGACCACCTTGCGAGTTACGTCGATCCGGCTGCCATCCTCCATGATGCGGTAGGCACGTACCTGACGCGTGCGATCGACATCGAGGAGAAGACTCGGCGGTTCGATCACCAATGCCAGAATATTACCCGCACAAACCACTTCGACGTCACCCAGAGTGGCGGTCGAGGTGAGACCGCTCTGCGGCTCCCAGACAGCAATGGTGGCAACGCCCGGCTCGGCGCACGTGACCACTCCGGAGCGCGAGACGGGAACCGCGCGCGGGTCACTTGAGCTCCAGGTGAGACCGTTTTGTTTGAACGGATCCTCGCGTCCGGCGAAACGGCCCAGGCCTTTCAATTCCTTGGTCTCGCTGGCCGCGAGAAGCACCTGCGGCGCCACGGTCCAAAAGCGTAGGCTCGTTGTATTGACCTGCAGTCCAATGAGTCCTCCGACCACGGCGAGGAGGGGCCGATCAGGGAAAAAGTCCGAACTCGCCAGGCCCGATACTGGATCGAGGGCAACGACCAGCGTCTCGCCCGGCGCGAGGCCCTTGGCCTTGCCGGAGTTGTCAATCGAGGCAACCGAGGCATCGGAAACCGACCATTGCACTGCCGAGGAGATGTTGATCAAGCTACCGCCTGGTGCGACGCCCCACGCCTTGAAACGCTTGGTTTCGCCGACGCGCAAAGCCACGCGCGAGGGAGAGACCAACATTCGCTCCAGGTTTGCGACGACCTCGATCTGTCCGGTCATCTTGTCCGAGAGCATGCGAGTGGTATTGTGGCGGGCTTCCACGAGCGCCTTGCCACCCTTGAGGCCCACCGCATATATGCCATCGGAACGCTGCTGGATTTCGATCACGTCATCTTCGCGAGTGCGAAAGCTAACATCATTTGTGATATCGATGCCGGTCGTGCCGTCATCGAATTCGGCGAAGACGCGTAATTGGACTTCTCCTCCGACCCGCAGCCCCGCCACCGACGGATGAACGGTCAGCCGCGAGAGAGCCGCGACCCGCGCCGGCACCTCAAGGGTGAGTCCGGCTGCGTTGTAGGAGATCCGCAGCTCAACGCTGCCAGAGCGGCGTCCGACGAGCTCGTTGCCGTTGACTACCTTGAGGGCCCGCGAGTCCCGCGAACGGATCGATACCTGAGCTGTAATGTTGACGGTGCGGCCATCCCCGTAGACTCCATACACCTGTAGAGGAAGACTGGAGCCGGGCAGGACGGAGACGGGATTGGGCAGGACGGACAATTCGACCAATTCGTCAGGATCGAACACGGGCGTGGTTGGCGTGGTCGATCCCCCACCGGTGCTCGACTCCACCACCCGAGTAATGCCATCCAGCTTGCTGGATTCCACGCCCGCATCACGATGCTTGACGATGATTATGGTCTCGCCTTCTTTGCGCCCGCGCACGAGCCCCTTTTGGCTATCGTCATCGACATCTGCAATCGACGATTTATTCGATTTCCACTCGACTGCGTCGGTCACATCCGATTCCGAGACGCCATCATCGTAGAGTGCGATCGCGCGGAACTGCACCTCTTGACCTACCCCGACAACTTTTTCCTGCGGTTCGAGACGAATCGAAGCGATTTCGCGTACATGAATCTTCAGTGCCTTGCGACTCTGGCGGCGCGAAGCCGGCTCGCGCGCCTTGGCGTCCGCGTCACCCGAGGCGACGGCCCGCACCAGGCCCCCCGCCCCGACATCGGCAATCCGGGTGCGCCGGGAGCGGAACTCTACGTGATCGGTCAGATCGAAGCGGGAACCATCCTCGTAGAGGCCCATTACACGCACCGACGAGGTTTCCCCAGGCAGGAGGGAGAGGCTGGCAGGCTCGAAGAGGAGATCCATAAGCCGGCCGGCCGGCGGGTCGACGGTCTCTTCGCTGCCATCGCTGCCGCCGGAACCTTCGCCGGGCTCGCCGCCGCCGCTATCGGATCCCTCAGCGCGGACAGTGAGGATCCCGACATGCCTGCCGGATTTGGCGCCGGAGTCTCGGTCGCGTACGCTGATCAGCGCGACGCCCTCCTCGCGGCCGTAGACAAGTCCTTTCGCCTCTTCGGTATCGCCGACAATCGCCACGCGGGATTTGCTCGACGTCCAACTGACAATCTCGGTGACGTCGATACCGGTACGACCGTTGTCGTATGTCCCAATCGCCCTGAGCGACACCGTCGCGCCAGGCACCACGATGGGCGCCGCAGGCTCGATGGCGAGGTCGGTCAACTCGCCGACGGTCACGAAGGCGGAATCGCGCGATTTCATGCGTGTCTCAGGCTCGAGAGCTTCGAGCCGCGCACGGCCGTCCGTCCAGGCAGTCGCCAGGCCCTGCGCATCAACCGAGACGATACGTTCGCTGCGCGAATAGAATTCGACACGCTCGGTGAGGTCGCGTTCGGCCTGCCCCTTGAAGACGCCGACGACACGGAGCTGCACGGTTTCTCCAGGAATCAGGTCACTGCTTGCGGGCTCGATGCGGATTTCCTCCAGATCGTCCATCGGCCAACTTTCACCGCCACCGCCGGTCTCACCGCCGCCGCCGGTCTCACCGCCGCCGCCGGTCTCACCGCCACCGCCGGTCTCACCGCCACCGCCGGTCTCGCCGCCACCGCCGGTCTCGCCGCCACCGCCGGTCTCGGGGTCGATCGGAGTGCCGATCCCCCCCTGGCCGGGCTCGACGACCTCAATCACTCCGGAATCGCGATCGCTGCGAATGCCCGTCACGGGATCTTTGACTCGGATCTTGACTTCCCCGCGCGAAAACGCCTCGACGAAGCCTTTGGGGGCAATCCGCCCGTCACCGACCATGGCGCGGGATCCGCGATCCGACGTCCACTCGACCAACTCGGTCATATCGATGCCGGTCCAGCCGTTGTCCGTCGTCGCAAACGCACGAAGCTGATAGCCGGTTCCGACCTCCAAGCGCACCGCGACCGGATCGATCGAGAGGCGCTTGACCTTGGGCACATCAAGTTTGGCCGCGCTCCGTGATTTCTCACCCGAGACGGGATCCTGGACATCGATATCGGTACGTCCCGCCCCGAGCGCCCGCAGCAACCCGGACGCACTCACCTCGGCGACTTTCTCGCTGCGCACGGTGTACTCGACGTGGTTTGTCATATCGACACGCGAACCGTCATCATAGACGCCGATCACTTCGAGTTGGGCGGTCTCGCCGGGTGCGAGCGTGAGGAGCTCGGGGGCGAGAATCAACTCGCGGATTCGCGGTTCGCGGTCCGCGGTGGCTGATGCCGGCAGCAGACCGCCGCCCAGCACGACGAGGCTCAGCGCCAGGAGTGTGCCACGGAAACGGGACGTACCAGTGCGCAGCCCTTTGGAAACATTACGGAGCATCTTCATTGTGGGTTGGATTCCTTCGCAGGCCATCCGTTGCTGGGATGCCTGGGAACGTGCATTCGTGCGTTGGATCGGATTAAGCGTGGCGGTCTTGTCAAATCGGTGAAGCGGGGCCAGTGCAGTGGCTCCTTCAATTTCCGGTGCAGGGAGTCAGGACAACTTAGAGCAATTCAGCGGCCAGCCCCCACCTTGCAAAACGGGGACTTGGAAGGCGGATTGACCTGTGCCGCCCGCCAGGGGACTTGCACCATCGCAATTCGTTGCAGCAATGCAAGAGTACAAGCGGTGCCCTCACAGCCACTGCCCGGCGCAATATGGGACGACGCCGAAGCGCCTTGCCGAGCCGCAAAGTGCGGAAAACTCAATCTCCCTATTGCGCAGCCCCGAACCTCTCCACCATTATTACCGTACCGCTCCACTACTCTCCCACTTCGACCAGTCGCCCCAAAATCCTTACCTTCTGGTACTCATCTTGCTGATCACACCTTACGATGCTGCGACCAAGTAACGATAACAGTCATGCCATAGCCATGAAAAATATTATTTCTACAAGATGTCCCCTTATTTCGTCTCCCGCTCCCGCGCGGCGGCGCACCCTTGGTGCACTTCTGTGCGTTGCCGGCCTCCTCGCCCTCCTTGCGGCTGCGCCGGCTCGTGCGGGGTCCTGCGGCGGTGCGGTTCCGTGCGTTTGCGGCGATACGGTGATCGCTAACACTGTGTTGAGCGGCGACCTGAACGGCTGTCGTGATGATGGTCTGCGCCTGGTCGCAGGGTCGCTGGATTGCGCTGGCCATCAGATTTCCGGACCGGGCGACCACTCCGACACCACCGGGGTGCATATCGACGGTGGATCCGATATCACCGTCCAAAATTGCCGGCTGCGTAATTTTGGCGACGGAATTCTGGTTGATGGCGGCACGGATGCGCTCGTGCGCTCCAACGAAATATTCAACAACATGCACGGGATCTGGGTCGGACGATCGGCCGCCGGCACCCGCATCATCGAGAACGTCGTACGCGACAACGACGACGAAGGAATTCATCTCGGCAGCGGAACAAGCGACACGCTCATTCTGCGCAACCAGGTGTCCAAAAGTGGCCGGGAAAATATCTACTTGCTGAGGACGTCCGGGAACAAGATCCTGAACAACACACTCGGGACGAGCAAGGAGCCGACAATCCTGTTGAAGCATGCGGACAACAACGAAATCCGCAGCAACGACATCACGGATCGCTCGGTCGTGGTTCGTGGCGACTCACACGGCAACCTTTTTGCCGACAATCAGCTCGCCGCGGGGCGTTTCACCTTTCAAGCATTCGAAGATCCGGATGCGGGGTGGACCCACCCGCATACCAATCAAATCACCGGTGGATCCGTCCTCAAGGCAAGCACTTGTTTTGCTTTCGATGGAGCCTACGACAACAGCGTGTCGGGAGTGAGCGTAGACGGCTGCCGCGTATACTCCGAGCGTGAGTACGGCGATCTCGTTCCCTATGGTAATTCGGTCAGCGTGATTGGCGGCTCCCCATGCATCTCAGGGTGTGGCGCTGGAGGTGGCGCGGGCGGCGCCAGGCGGCGGGGGCGCATCAAATTCGCGCGCCGAGACCGGCACGACGATCAGATCCGCCTCACCTTCACCTTCCGGACAACCACCGAGATCGACCCAAACACTGATGATTTCGTACTCGAATTCGGCGATGCCGACAGCCTGATCTTCCGTGCGGTGGTTCCCGCAGGCTCACTCTACGCGCACGGCACGACCCTCTTCCAGACGCGGGAACGACAGCCCTCCACCGGCGTAGATCGGCTGCGCTTGATCCACACCGCGACCGGCGAATGGCGCCTCGACCTCAAGGCACGAGGGCAGTTTGACGCCGCCGACCAGGCACAAATGACCGCCACGTGGCGCATAGGCAACAATGAAGGCTCCGATGATTCGGTTTGGACACAGCGTCGTCGCGGGTGGCGTTTGCGCTGAGAATCCGTGCGACCGCAACCCCTTTCCCCTCCCGGTTCTAGAACAATAGGTTTACACATGAAATCAGTGCAGGATCCGACGAGTTCGGCTCGCGCCTTGAGCGTCTCGCGACAGTTCCTTCTGGCGCTCTCGATGTCGTTGTTGGCGATGGCGTCACCGCAGCTCGCCGTGGCTGCCTGCGGCGACGGTATCGTCGAGATAGGCGAAGCCTGCGACGACGGGAACACGTACGACGGCGATTGCTGCTCGGCCACATGCACCGTGGAGCCATCGGGGACTATCTGCCGGGCCAGCATCGGCGAATGCGATATCCACGAGACCTGCGACGGTGTTTCACCGGGCTGCCCGACCGACCGATTCGCGCTCGACACCAAGGTCTGCCGCCCCCGCAACGGCGCATGCGACATCCCCGAGCTCTGCTCGGGCCATGCTCCTGACTGCCCCTACGACCAACTGCACAACGCCGGGCGCCGCTGCCGGCGGCTACGCGGCGCCTGTGATGTCGTCGAACGCTGTGACGGTACGACTCGGGCCTGCCCTTCCAACGGCTTTCTCTCCGCGGGAATCGTCTGCCGTGAACCCGCCGGCGGCTGCGATGCTGCCGAGAGCTGTAGTGGCTCCGCAGTCGATTGTCCGGAGGACGGTTTTCGCCCCGCTGGCGACACCTGCCGCGCGGCTGCCGGAGAGTGTGACAACGCCGAACTATGCACCGGTCTGAGCCCCATCTGTACCGTAGACCTCCATGCCCCGGACGGTGAAATATGCACTGATGGCAATCCCGACACCGGCCCAGATATCTGTCTCGAAGGCTATTGCGGATGCGATGGACCCGACCTGGATGCCGATGGCACGACCGATAATTGCGATGAAAACGACGCCGCGAGCACACTACATCATGCGAAGATCAGCTTCACTTTCGTTTGGAAGCTGGGCTCCGTTATCGCGCGCGGCTCCTTTCCCATCGGCGTACAGGGTGCGGCCGATATCTTCGATCCGCGTGCAGGCTTGAAGGTTCGCTTTCGCGGCGATGCAAATACCAGCGACCATACTGTCCGCTTTACGCACCAAGAGTGTGCCGCGACCCGCAATGGATACAGATGCCGCCTCCCGTCACGTCTCGGCCTCGCGATCTTCCGCCACCGCAAGGGAGACACCGGGGAGATCGAGCGCTACGATTTCAAGATCAAGCTTCGCAACCTCGATATCACCACTTTGCTTGCGACGCCGGTCGAAATTTCGGTGGGGACTGGCGGCATCGACAGGGTTGCGAGCATCAGCCAATGCGAGCACAAGCGGCGCCGCCATTTCATCTGCAACCCTCTGCCCTGAGCCTCAAATCCCACCACGGTTCCACTGCCAATCCCAGTAGAACAAACTGACCAAGAGTCGAATATTCCGCTACATACCAAGGTTTTCCTGCGGGTTCGTCTCGCGGGTTGAGAATAGGCATTGCCCAACGCGGCGGGTTGCGGCATATTTCACTATCCGACGGATGGTTGCTCTCGCATAATGGGGAGTAGAAGTACGCGGAACCTGAAACTCGCTTCTCCCAACCCAGAGTTCCACATGCCAGCACTCGAGAACCCAAATCCAAAATCAACGTGCTCGACCGCAGCGGCCCTCGCTGGATGTGCGCGAATTCTGACCTTTGCGGTGATCACCGCTCTGATCTCGGCTGCGCCCGCAGCGGCGCAGAAACTGAAGGGCACGGCTGTCTTGGCGCCGAATCCCAGCGGGGATGTGCTCGATGCTGTCGTCACATTCGACCTACCGCGCAGCGCCTGGATTGGTTCGAGTTGGTTTATCATTCCTGACCTCACTCTGATCGGGGAGCATTCCTGCACCATTCGCGGCGCGCATACGCAGCATTGGCTCAGCGGGGAGCCGAGTGAGGGCAATATGCGCGCCTATGCACGATTGAACAAGGGCCGGAAACTGGGCTCCGTGTTTGTCGCCGTGATACCGCGCAACCCGGAGAACTCTCTCTTTAATGCGGGCTGCGACGGTGATCCCAATACGATCGACAAGTTTCAAGGAAATCTCGGCGCGATTTACGCCGCGCCGTCGCTATACCTCGCGCTGGCTCTCAAGTCGACATTGGGGCATCCCGATGGGCTTACCGTCGAGGCGGAGGTGCGAGAGTTTTTCGGCATCAATCCGAGCCGGACGCAAATCAGGCCAAAGCTTATTGAGTTCCATGGTGCCGAGATGTTCAATCGTGGCGGCAGCGCCTCTGGCGTAGCCAGCGCACGCATTGTGCTCAGATTCGACTCTTAGACTGTTTGTTCGTACGTGTCAGCCGCAGCCCGTCGCGAAATTTTTCGTAGGATGAGCGAAGATGTGGACGGCGAGCGATGCGGGAATCAGCCGACGAGGAGATCCCAGGGCAGCGTGACCGTACCCGAGATTGCGATGGCGCGACGTCCCGCTTCGGCCAGGTCCGCGGCGGGTTCCACCCCAGCGAGTTTGGCGGTCTCGACCAGATTGTAGCAGATCGCCGACACCTGCGTACCGCGCCGCGAGCGCGATCCGTAATGATTTTACGGCCCAGGGCCAAAGTCCGCCTACCTCGCTCGACGTGGTTCGTATCGAGCGGCAGGCTCGCGCAGCGCCGCCGCCACCTCCTGGATGCCCGCCACTTCCAATTCATGGTCCGACTACGTCGGAACTTACCCGACCGGCACCGGGAGTGCACTAACTCGTCGCCCTGGAAGCCCGGCTTCCGACCGGACCTCCAGGCCAGATCAACACAGCGTTACATGCATTTCGCGGTCTTCCCACCGCCAACAAGAGAACAATTGGATGCCTCGAATCCGCTTAGAAAGCGCTGCCCCGAGAACACGGCACGGGAGAAATCCAGGCCGACCTGGAGTGGCAGATCGTCCGGACCGACCTCAATGCTCATGTCCTTGCCCTTGATCACCAATGTGATCGTCGCAGCCCCGGAAGAGGCGGGCCGTTTGACCTTCACGAGAACCTTGGTGATGCCGTCGATCCCGTTGCGACTGCGGAAGCGGAATCTGTACGTCTTCGGGGGATCGGACAGGTCGAGATTCTTCGGCGCGAGTTGCCAGCCCTCACGGGCCACCGGGTCGTAGAGACCACCTGGCAGATCAATATCCACCAGCGCCACGCCTGCTGCGTTCTCCAGGGTGAAGCGCATTCCATCTTCGTGCGGCAGCAAGGCCGGCTCGAAGGGATAGGCCGTCTCGACCGTGCCCTTGAAGATGAGCTTCTGTTGCTCGGGACCGCGGTCCAGGCGCTTCACGATAATCTTGGTTTTCGCAACCGGACCATCATCTGGCACAAGCAATCCGTAGGAGCTGAACGTGGAGGTCTCCCAACAATAGGTGTTCTCCGCCATGTCGCAGCACGCACTGAGCAGCGACTCATCCTCCACGGTGTCGACCAGATTGTAACGGAAATTGCCGTCCCAATCGGTGGGGAAACCATCGACATCGAGAGCGCCGCAGGGGACGGAGTGGCAGGCATCTGCCAGAGCTACCGTCGTCGGCGTCGGCAGCGCATTCTCGTCGTAGTAATGCGGCTGGATGCTGCGCTCACGGATGAGAGCGGTATAGGGCGGTCGATCCAGGAAGCCGTTGTCGTTCGCATCCACCCAACTCATGCAGAGCGTGACCGGCGTGACGAAGGAGATCCCGTCAGGCGAGAGGTCCAGACTTTGCACCACCTGCCCGCTACCGGCGCCCAGGAAGTACTCGCGCCCACCTTTGGAGTTCTCCTGGATAGAGATCGTCTCCTCGCCGGCAACCGCTCCAGCCGGAATCTGCATCGAACTCAACCCGTCATGCGAGTCGAGAATGACATCACCGGCCGGACCGCCACAGACCGCGGACTCACCCAGTGCATCGACAGCAACGGCCGAGACCCCCGTGTTCCGGCAGCATTCGAGGGTAGAGGTGTAGTCGGCCGTCGCGCATCCCGGATCCTCGGCACTCTGGTCGCTGGCCGGGCAGGCGTCACAGAGATCGCCACCGTTGGTATCGCCGTCGGAGTTCTCTTGCGCCGGGTTGCAAACGTTCAGGCAATTATCGCAGAGGTCGTAAATCCCATCATCGTCGTTGTCGTCGTCTCCGTCGCCATCCGAGTCGACTCCCGGCACGACCGGGTGGGCGCAGGCACCCGCACCATCGCACTCATCATCCGTGCAGGCGTCGCCATCATCGAGGCACGCCGAGCCCGCAGCATCATTCCCAAGGCAATTATCGGCGCCCTCGTCGCAGGTCTCGGAACAATCGTCATCGGCATCCGGTCCGGTGCAGGGGTCGCCCGCGCCGGTACAGACACCGAGGGCACAGGCATCCGTGCCGGTGCAGAAGAGGCCATCCGTACAGACCGAGCCATCCGGATCGGCCGCCAGACAATTGTCAGCGCCCTCATCGCAGGTCTCGGAACAATTCCCGTCACCATCGGCTCCGGCGCACGGGTCGCCAGCGTGGGCCGTGCAACTACCCGAAGCGCAGGTATCGGCGCCGTTGCAGAACTGGCCATCCGCGCAGGCCGAACCGTCGATATCCGCCGCCAGACAATCGTCAGCGCCCTCATCGCAAGTCTCGGAACAATTCGCATCACCGTCGGCACCATCACAGGGGTCACCCGCGTGCGCCGAGCAAATACCGCCGGCACATTGGTCGATGCCATTGCAGAAGACACCGTCGTCACAGGCGGAAAAGTCCAGATCGGCCGCCAGACAATTGTCGGCGCCCTCATCGCAGGTTTCGGAACAATCCCCATCGCCATCCGGGCCGCTGCAGGGATCCCCCGTGTGGTTACTGCACAGGCCGGCCAGACAGGCATCCGTGCCGGTGCAGAAGAGGCCATCCGTACAGACCGAGCCATCCGGATCGGCCGCCAGACAATTGTCAGCGCCCTCATCGCAGGTCTCGGAACAATTCCCGTCACCATCGGCTCCGGCGCATGGATCTCCGGCATTGACGACGCAGGCGCCCGCGAGACAGGAATCGACCCCATTGCAGAAGCTACTATCGTCGCAAAGAGACCCGTCGGGATCCACAGCCAAACAATTATCTGCGGTCTCGTCGCAGGTTTCGCTGCAATCCCCGTCCGCATCCGGCCCCGAACAGGGGTCTCCCACGTGCGTATCGCAAGCACCGGCCAGACAGGAATCGGCACCGTTACAGAACTCACCATCGTCACAGCCCGTCCCGTCGGCCACCGGCAGATCCGCCGGGCAGAGGTCACTCGCGCCGGCACAGAACTCGTCCGCATCACATTGATCGACGGAGCCGCGGCACAGTTCCCCAGCGGGACTGTAGCTGCACCAGTCCGAGCAACACGCCTGGAAGGGATTTTCGCAATCCTCGCCGGCTTCGAGGAGAGCATTGCCGCACACCGGTCCACCCTCGAAGCGCGCCGCGGTCTGCCACCAATTCGTCACGTAGGGCGGCATCGACCCCGGGTCGATAACCGAGTCGCCGGCCAACAGCAGCGCGCCGTCGAATTCCTTGCGCACCACAACATCGAAGGCGCGGCTCGGACCCGAGGCCGCCGCGCTGCTCTCCCAGCCTAACCCCGACGAACCGAAGCTGACATCGGCCACCAGATTTTCGTCAAAACGCATCAGGGCAAACTTGGGCGTCTGCGGCGGCAATGCCGCCGCCTCTCCAACCACGACGATGCGATTGCGCGAGTCGATTGCGATCTCCCGACCAACCGACCACCCCGGGCCACCGGTCGTTGTCGTCTGGATCAAGCCGTGCTGCTTGTCCAGCTTGGCCATGGCAAACTCGGTAAAACCACCGTTCGCCACCGTACCGCCAAGATACAATGCTTCGTTCCGGTCAACCGCAACTTCGACGCCACGCGCACCGGCATGCGCCCAGCCGGCAAAGCCCACCGTCTGAAAACCGGGCGAAGGCACCATCGCGCTGGTACCACCAAAGCTCCCGTCGACGCCCAGCCCGGGGTCGAGCTTTGCGACAAGGAACTCCTTGGTCCCTGCAATCAAGTCTTCGACCTCGCCTGCGATGTAGATCGCCTGGCTGCTGAGGTCGACAAAAACATCAAAGGCACGGTAGTTGAGGTTGACCGTACCCAGCTTCGAATTATCGAAAACGACGTGGCCCCCGTAGGTCCCCATCTTGTCGAAACGTGCCACCACGATTACATCGAAACCGGCTGAGTTGTCTGTGCCGACCACGACAATATCATCGCTTGCCATCGCGCCCATCTGCGCAACGCCACGCGCCCCGAACGATGCCGGAACAGTGGACGTCACAATACCGCCCAACCCGAAGGCGGGGTCGAGAGCACCGACTGCTGTATAGCCGGCAAGCAGCATAACATTACCGTCGCCGCCGACCGCGATCAGCGATCCATCGGAGCGTACCAGAAGATCGAAGGCACGGGCCGACAATGCGAAAGCGGTGGTGACTTTGCCGTCACCGCCTCCGAAAGCACCATCCAGATTGCCATTCACCTTGTAGCGGGAGACCGCGAATAGATCCTGCGGGGCGGGCCCCACTGGATTGTGATGTTCCCAGCCGGCCACCACGATATTATAGGTAACGCCAGTGTCGAATTGGACCCCGACACCGCGCCCATAGGAATGCTGCTGAGATGGCTCGCCGTCCGGACAGGTGCCCCAGCCGTAGGAACTCGGGCTGAAGCCGATATAACCACCGCCGCACGTGCCGGGCCCAAAGGCCGCGTCAGGCATCCCCACCTGGGCCAATGCCGACGGTGCAGCCAACCCGAACACCACGAAACAGGCCGCAGCGAGCGCGGCACGGCATCCTTTATGAGTATCATAGTCCCGGAAAGGCATCATAAATTTCTCCAGTATGCTTGAGGGGGCAGGCAGTCGCGGGCCATACGGCCCAGCAAGCCACCGAGAAAGTACCCCCTACTAACACTTTATGTCAACCCTACTTTCTTCATTTGTAGGGAGCACGTGATCTGTCCGCTCCTTTTGACAAATGAAGTGACCGCTTCTGGCCGCGGGTGTGGACAGGGGGGGGGGGCATGGGAAACCAGGCCGTCCGAATCACGCTCGCGGAGTTGGAGCGAACAATAATAGGTAAAAGTAATAATGGTGCGAGCCATGAGCAGATCGATCACGTGCTCCCTACAGCCCGTATTCCCGGGTTGCCCGCGGGCCGGCGAAGCGGCACAAAGGATTCCAGGAGGGCATCCGCCATGGCAAACGCCTTGAAGCTTCTGACGATCATTTCCGTACTGCTCATCCCGGGCCTCGCCCCGGCCGAGGTTTGCGACGGAGGGCGCTATATCATCGAGGAAGGTCTCTCCTTCTCGCCGCTCGACCTCGACCGCACCGTCGTGGTCATTGCCAACAATACCATCTCGATGGAACCCTGCGGTGTCGCACCGCGCTCCAAGGTCAAGAATACCCCCAGGGGCATGGTCGCCCGGGCCGCCTGGAAAACATGCGGTGATGTCGCCCGCCGGGTCAAGCTCAGCCTGCGGACATCGGCCGATTGCGAAGAGGCGAAGGTCGTCATCCGGTCGAAGAGGCCGCGCAGCCGCATGCGAACTACCGCAACACGCGGCTGTGAATTCGCGATCCTCTGCACCGAGAACGCCGTGCCGGTCGACACCGACGGCGACCATTGCGACGATACCTGCTTTCCCTGCCCCGCGATCCTCTGCGAACCGGGCGCGCTCCCCATCGATACCGACGGCAGCGGCTGCTTTGACAGCTGCGAACAATGTCCGGAAATCGATTGCCCGCCCAACGGCCTGCCCGCGGATACGAACGGCGATGGCTGTAACGACACCTGCGAGCCCATCGACACCGACAGCTGCTTCACGGATTTCGATTGCTGGTGGCTCGAGAGCACCTATTGTGGCCGTCCGGCCGGCGTCTGCGCTAGCGCGCCGGGCACCTGCATGCCTTACGCCGAATTTTGCACTCTCGAATACAACCCTGTCTGCGGTTGCGACAGCGCCACCTACAGCAATGCCTGCGCGGCGGCTGCCGGCGGCATGAACGTCGCGAGCGCGGGCGAATGCACGACAACCTGCGGCGGTTTCGCCGGCTTGCCTTGCGCGAGCGGCGAGTTCTGCGAGCTGCCCGCAGGACAGTGCAATTCGGCTGACCTCTTCGGCAATTGCGTCCGCCAGCCGGAAGCCTGTGCGGAGATCTACGCCCCGGTCTGTGGCTGCGACGGCATCACCTACGGCAACGATTGCGACCGCCAGGCCGACGCCCTGCAAAAGGACCACGACGGCACCTGCCCATAGATCAGAACCGCAGAAGCGACGACCTCAGCTCCACAAGCCCATGGCGAGACCGGCGGCGAGGGTCTGGCCGAGCTCCTCGCAACGACTGAGGATTTCCTCGTCGAGCTCGCCGCGGCCGAGAACCGGCTCAGCGACCCGGCGCATCGGGTAGCCGAGGGCAATGCGATCCACCTCGCGTACCGCGCCGCTGCCGTCGTTGCCGCATTTCACGAAGAGTGCGTAGGGCTTCTGCTGCACCTTGCCCTGCGCCGGGTAGAAGGTCTCGTCAAAGAAATACTTCAAAGCGCCGGACATGGTGCCGAAATTCTCGGGCGTACCGAAGATCACGGCATCGGCCCAGAGAAGATCGTCAAGCGTGCCTTCCAGCGCGTGTCGTTCGCGGACCTCAACCTCCGCTTCTTCACGACGCGCTCCACGCAGCACGGCCTCAGCCATGCGCTGCGCGCCGCCGCCCTGCGAGTGATAGAGCACCAATAAATGCTTCATTGCCAAGCCTCCTTGAGAAACCGAAGGTCCCGACGGCATGCTGTACGATTGACCAAAATATGAACTAGATATAGTCTACTCTTGGACTATTTCGAATCCCATCAACATTCACGTAGAGCCCGGGTCGGCATGGTCGGCCATCGACCCGATAGCTTGATCCGACTTCCGGCTGATCGCCCCCTGGGAGACCTGAAATGAGAAGAATTTGGAGATCGACCTCGCACAAGAGCTGCAAGGCATGGCTCGGAGGCTGCTTCCTTGGAGTGTTCGTGTTCGCCTCTGGCATACCGGACCATGCCGCCGCTGCGCAGTTTGGCACCCGCTGTCAGGAGGCATTCGAGGACGGCTGGCAAGACACGCAGCCATGGGCGTGGGAGACCTGCAGCCGCTTCAACAGCGAGTTGGACGACACTGACACGAAGGATTTCTATTACAACCTGAAATTCCCGCATTGCGGGTTCGACAGCTGCGACGATCAAGGCAGCGCCGGCGGTGTCGATAGTGTCGATCTTTTTTATGTACACACCCATGGCGGAGTTTCTGGTGACAATGCCATTCTGGCCATGTGGGACGACGGCGACATGTCCTGGTCGAGTAATTGGCGTTTCGGGGACGATGATGACGAGGTTGCGATTTTCTCACAATACGCCTGTGAAACTCTGTCGAAGACCGGAGGTGGTCTCTGGACACGACTCGGGCCGGCCTTCCGAGGAGGTCTCTACGTTGCGACGGGTAGCTACGACAAGATCTATAGCAGCATTACGACGGATGAAGTTGGTGAGGATTACGCGGACGGTCTCCAGAAACGAAAGTCTGTGAAGAATGCGTGGTTTGATGGAAACAGTGACTGGTGGACCGACCAGGATCTCCGCGTGATGGCTACCGGAGTCAGTTCGAGGAACTGTCGTAACCGCCGCAATCGCATCAAATGGCATAACGTCTTCGACTATACGCGGCGACGGGATTCGAGCATCACACACTATTGCACTTCGAGCATTGAAGGCTGAAGGGAAGGGGAATAATCATGAAACCCGTATTTCAAGTACTTACTTTCGCCACGCTTCTCGGAGTTGCGGTTGCTGTTCAAGCGGCAGACTCTGACTACCGCAAGCAACAGATCGACAAATCCCTTTCGTCGGCATTGGGAGGGCAAACCGTGCCGATCATGAAAGCGAAACGCCCAAAGGGAGGATCCCGTGCGCGCTTCCAGCAGGTCGCGGAGATCGTCGCGCCCATTTCGGGCACGCTGGCCGCCGGGGCGCGTGATTCGATATCACTGATCGCTTACGGCGAGGACGACGCTTATTTCGAGGTGTATCGAGACGCCTCGAAGGTGCGTTTTCGTGCCGGGACCGACCTTGTCGAACAGATGGCGTCGCCCGACCGTGCATCGCTCAACGAGCTTGAGGCGCGTGGCCGCCAGGTGTTGGGCACGGAACTCCGAGCCATCGTGCCGACCACCGGCGGCGATCAGCCCGTCTTTCTCGGCGCCCGGTATATGACGGAGACGGAAACGGAGATCCAGACAGGCGTGACGAGTAGTCGAGTCGTTGCGAACATCGCCATCTTCGGACGAGAGATCAACGGGATTCCCGTTGTCGGGCCGGGGTCCAAGGTTGCGCTGTTCTTCAGCGGCACAGGCGCCCTTGTGGGTTTCGACGTGGATTGGCCGCCCTACAAGGTTTTGCGCAAGAGGCAGGCGACCCTGAAGATCGACGAAGTTCGCCAACGTTTTGCGGAGTTTGCGCGTGCGGAAGTTCCGTTGCTGCAGAGTTCCTCCAACCTCAACCTCACGCGCTTCGAATGTGGCTACGTCGATCTCGGGCATCGCAAGCGCAAGGGCCAGAAGATCCAGGCCGGCTGCGTCGCGCAGGTAGATGGCCGCTCCGCCGACGGCCGATTCCGGATCGCCTACAGCGAGGTTCTTCCGATCGGTGCGAGGGTGCAACGCGACCGCAACTGGCCCAGCACGTTCGAGATCAATGGTCGCACGCCAAAACCGTGCAAGACCTGCGCGGAGCCCTACACGGCGGGAAACTAGCCGGGACTTCTCACCGCGATTCTGCTCCGAGTG
>JAYGCM010000025.1:0-96920 GCA_046583355.1 Deltaproteobacteria bacterium | reverse complement strand
GTATGTGAGTAACTAGGCGCACCCCGCCTGTCCCGCGCCTGCGGGCTGTTTGAAAAACGACGACGAATACAAATCAAGTCTCCAAACGCCGCGTGCGGCCTGCTCATGAAGCGGGCTGGGCGCGGCGTTTGTACGTCAAGGCGGACGGTGGAGATCGAGATGGATCCGTACCTGCGACCAGGTGCGCTCGTACCCTCCTTGTCGGCTGACCAATGCCCCCCGGCCCTCGCCCAATCCGCCGTGAATCCAACGCCACCAGCGCAACACGTACAGCCGAAGGCGTTGCCGGTCGCCTCCTTGCTCGTGAAGCCGGCGAGCACGCTCGCGCAGGCGGCGTAGACTCTCGGGGGAGGGACAAAGCTTGCGTCCGGGATGGAACTGGTAGCCGAGGAAATCAAAGCCGCGTGATAGCGACCCGATGAAACGCTTGTGCGGGTGCATGCGCAGACCGACCGGCGCGATCAGCGCGTGCACCTCCGCGATCGCTCGCCGCAGCTGCCAGCGCGTGCGCGCCAGCAGGACGAAATCGTCCATATAGCGCACGTAGGACACCAGACGGCCTTGCGACACGCGCTGCTCCATCGCGCGGTCCAGAGGCGCTAGATACAGAGCGCCCAGCAGCGGCGAGAGGAAGCTGCCCGCCACGATCCCGCGTCCGCTGCCCAGCCGGTCCGGCAGCCGGATATAGTCGCCCACCACCGACTGGCAAGCCGCGTCCGCGCCGGCAGCGGCAAGCTGCCCGAGCACGACATCATGGCGCAGGCTCTCGTAGTAGGACTGGATATCGAAGCGGGCGACGAAACGGGCGCGCGGCAAGGACCTGAAAACCGAACGCACGGCTCCCTTGACGCCGCCGCGGCCTTTCAGGTGACGGCAGGAGGCCGACGTGGTCGCGTCCACCAGTGGCGACAGATGCACGCGGGTACGCTGCAGTAGGCGAAAGCTGCGCCGGTTCCAATGCGCCATCAGGCGCGCCTTCGGAGACTCGCCGAGAAACCAGGTCCCGGGGGCGGCGAGGCGGGGCGCAGGTTGTGGAGGGTGCGGCATGGTGCCGACCATCACTCATCAGGCCGGGAGCTTCCCACTTCCGCAGACCGAGCTGGTCCATCAGCTCCAACATCTTCGGGTGTCCGTCCGTGCTGCGCTTCACGCCACGCACGACCTGGACCCAAGGGGACCGGCACCCTGTTTGGGTGCCAGTTAGGGTGCCGGTTTGGGTGCCGGTTTGGGTGCCGATCCTGTGGCCCGCTTTGGCCCGAACCACGATTTTGCCATATGCCTTTTTCTGGCTTTTCGGGACAAAGCGGGCCAGAGCGTACCACCTGGGGGGGTTCAAGTCCCCCCTCTCGCACTACGGCGGCCCCGACCTGGCTTCTACGACGAGCGGTGTCGGGGGGCGGTTACCGCCACCCGGGCGGACCTGGTCCCCGGGCTGAGAACTTCGCAGCTTCGTCTCGCGTCACTCGGCGTGCGACGCAGCTCTGCGCCCGCCTACCACAGAACCGGCCTCATCCGGCCCGGGCCCCTGCTTTGTCGGCCTCTGCCAGGCACCGCGCTGCGCATCGTCAGGATTTCGTCCCATACTCCGCCTGCCGCACAAACTGTCGTTTCGTTGAGTTCGTAGGGCGCGGTGCCGGCTTCCAGGGAAGCTCGTTCGAGTTGAAATTACCCCTCGCGCACTCCACTGCCGATCAGGGTTCGCCGATTGTGAACTGATGAGCGCCCCTCAGCGCGTGCCGCGTGAGCGACGCGGGGGACGTGTCGCAGTCGATTTCATGGGGGCGGAAGGTGCCGCCTGGTTCCGGTTCGCAGAGCCCTCCGGAGCCTTGCGTGGCAGCCGGAGATGGAACGTGGTGCCCACTCCGATCGAAGACTCGACTGTGAGGTCGGCGCCAAGTGCAACCGCGAGATTTTTCGAAATGGCAAGGCCGAGACCGACGCCGTGCAATCCGCGCGGGCTCGTCGGGTTGGCTTGGAAAAAGGCGTCGAAGACTTTCTCGAGGTCTCCGGGTAAGATTCCCGCTCCGGAGTCGCGAACGGAAATGTCGAGCGGGTGTTCACTCTCGCCGGACCAGGAAAGACACAACTCGACAGTTCCTGAGGTGGTGAATTTGAGCGCGTTGCCGAGGAGGTTGACGAGGATCTGCTTTACGCGCCGGTCGTCGGTGAAGATCGTATCCGCTACATCATCCGTGATCCGAAGTTCCAGGTTGTTGCGATTTGCTTCCGCCTCGATTGCGACGGTTTCGATGACTTCGGTTGCCAGCTTCCGGGGATTGAGCTCAACGATATTGAGCGTTTGCCCCTCCGACTCCACTTCCGTCAATCTCAGAAGATCGTTGATGAGTCCGAGCAGATAGGATCCGTTGCGGATAAGAGCCTCGTAAATGCTCGGGCGATCTGCCTGGTTGAGGTCGTTTCCGCCAAGCATTTCCGCATAGCCAAGGATGGCACCGAGCGGTGTGCGCAGTTCGTGGCTCATCTGCGCGAGAAATTCGGTTCTGGTGTGAAGGGCCGCATGTGCGGCCTTGAGAGCGAGGGCGAGTTCCCGCTCGGTACGGCGCCGCGTGGCGACCTCGGATTCAAGGTCGACGGTCTGGCGCTCAAGCGCAGTCGTTCGAAGGGTTACGCGTTCCTCCAGCGAACCGACCAATGCCTGTACGGTGCGGGAGAGCGAAACGACCTCGGCCCCGCCACCCTCGATA
The DNA here is from genome assembly GCA_046583355.1 of Deltaproteobacteria bacterium. Lineage (GTDB taxonomy): Bacteria > Desulfobacterota > Binatia > UBA12015 > UBA12015 > UBA12015. The sequence goes on along the minus strand of JAYGCM010000025.1, from coordinate 94,215 downwards.
GCCGTAAAACTCTCGTTCTTCGACAGGCTGTTGGCAGCATTGCGTTCAAGGTTCCGCAGTGGCTCCACGATACGGCGTGAACTCCAGCGCCACACACCCGCAAGCAACGCGATGTAAAGAACGATTAGGACAACACCCCCGCGGTCAAGCCTCCGGCGGCTTGTCTCAAGGGCGGCGTCAAGCGCCTCAAGTTCTCTCACGGTACTCGCACGTAGCGCTTCCACGGCACTCACAAGCTGCCTCGCCGCTATATCGAAGCGTTCCAGGGGGGGATCGCCTACCGGCGGATTCGGGGAATCGCGCTCAAGCAGATTTTCTATCTGGTGCGTCGCACGCCGCGCGCGCGCGACATCGGACCGCTGTTCCGGGTTGAAAGTCTTGGGGCCAAGATTCACGAGATCTTCGGCGAGCATCTCCGCACTACGCGCCGCGGTTGCCTTGAGGTAGACGAGGTCCGAACCGATCGCGAGATCTCCCTTGGTCAGGAGATCGTCAACCTGCATTTCGACTCGGTCGAGCGAGCGCAGAATGCCACTGACCCGGTTCATCGGTCGCGCGGCTCGTTCGAGCTGATTGCCGTAGAAAGCGATCGCTGCCGCGACGATGAGGGCGAACGGCCCCGCAATTGCGATCGCCGCAAAGAGTTGCTGCCGGATCGAAGGGTGCATTTCTACCCAGAACGGCTCACCGCGATAGCGGCTTGTTCTCGCTCGAGTTGGCGTAACTGCGCGATCTCGTTGCGCCAGCCGATCCACGTCGCCGCAATTGTACGCGGCGCGGCGCGAAGCAGAAGAAGCGCGAACTCACGTTGTCCGGTGGGCAGATCCGCGGCCAGGAGCGCTTCGTCGCCGAGCGCACGCTCATACTCCCCCAGGTTCCGGCCGCGGAGTCGGTCGACAAAGTCCCCTTCGAGCAGCTGCGCGGCAGCGTCATCGTGCCCGCGCTGGATCCGCAGATCAACGATTCGCAGGTCGAGATCGATGGCCCAGGCGATCTCGACAAGACCCCAACGCCCCTTCTCGCTCCGTACGTGCACAAAGCCGAGCGGCTCCTCCCCTGCAAACACGACGTAAACCGAATGCTGGCCGAGTTCATTTGCACGCAGGTCGAGCGCGAAGCGCTGGCGCATCTCGAGGCGTGCTTCTTCGCCAAGCACACGGACAATTGTGCGGTACGAGGTAGATTCGGGAAAGAGTTCCGCGATCGCCGTACTCGGGTCGCGCAGCGCGCAATACGCCTGCGCATTGGCGGAGTGGGGGGCTGCAAGCAACAGAGATACGACAAGAGCAGCTCCCGTGCCCAGAGCTTGTACCGAACTCCGCAGGAAGTTCGCCCGCCTTGTCATGATTGTGAGAGAAGTCACCTTCTGTACCGAACCTGTGTGAAGAGCGTCGTCGGGTGCCCGCCGTCTCCCATCGGAGCCGCAACCTGTCGTACCTCCGCGCTCAGGCTGAGCCCGGTGAGCAGCCGCCAGAGCAGCCCCGCACGAAACTCTGCGCCCATATTGCTCTTTCCGTCCTGCCGACGCCACTGGGGAAAGGCCTGAAAATATGTCAGGAGATCGCCCGTTGCGTCGGTCCAATCCAGTTCGACGACACCACTGATCTGCGGGTTTTTCTCGTTAAAACCGCCTGTAATCTCGCCAAGCAGATCGAAACCGAGAAAATGGACGCGGCCATCGACGGCCGCGCGCCAACGCGAGCTCGGCGGGCCCTTGCCTCCCACTCGGACATCCCCGCCGGCTACCGTGAAACCGATCCCCGCAGCTCTCTCAACCGGCGTGGCCACCCGCCCGAGCGCCAGCCACGGGTCGCCGCTACCATTCCACTCGTTGCCGCTGCCGCGCGAGAGACTGGCGATCCATTCGAATTGGGCTGCCGACCCCGTCAGCGCCACGCCCCAATCGGTCTTCTCGCCGAGCTCGCGTCCGATCGTATATTGCCGCAACGTACCGTTCGTGTCGACATATGTCTCGATTCCATAGGGCAGCTCGAAATGGCCAGCGCGCAACGTCATCTGACCGCGCGGAAGAATCAGCAAATCAACGAATGAATTCCGTGGCTGGAATTTCCACTTGCCATCTCCGTTGAAGGCATAGGGGTGGGATTGACCGGTATCCGTACGCACCCCGTAAAGCTGCAGATTGATGCGAACCAGGTCGCGCGTCCTTCCCGAAATGATGGTAAAAAGATCGAGTCCCAGCGCTTCGACGCCGATCCAATCGGCATCACCGCTCGACCACCCGACGCGCGCGCTGCCGTCGAGGGCCCAGCGAAGGTTCTCGCCAACCCTCTCGGCAAGTGCGGCATCGGCCCCCCAGGCGGAACTCCCGAGCAGATCCAGATCGATCTCCGTGTCGCCGTCACTCGATGCCGGCGCCTCCGGCGGATGCTCGGAGGACGCCGCCCCGGCTATCGTTCCCGAGAGCAGAATCCAGAACAGGAAAAAGGTCGCGGGTAGGCTTCGCACAACAGTGAAAGATTAGCCCATGCCAGAGCTGTGTCAAATGTATTCTCAGCCCCAAACCACAAACCCGCTTTATTCCGCTACACGCCCATGATTATGGAAATCCACTTTCCCGAATAAAGACCACCGCTGCTCTCCCGGACGAGCCTCTTGTCGAAGCCGGGAAGCGGGCGGCCGAACTGCGGCGTTCCGAGTCTCGGTCAACACGGACCGAATTGCTCCGTGGAAGTGACGATCAGGTCGATCGAGAGATGCCGATCAAGGTAACCGCCCCTCGGGCCCCTGATCGGCGAGTATGCGGGTTGCCACCGGACCTGAGACCATGGTGGTTACGTCGACCACGCGAACGGCTTGGAGAGGTCCCGGCATGGCGAGCTTCCTGATCGCGGCTGGGCAGGTCGGGCCGCCGTCGCTTCCATCGGGAGCGACGGTCGGAGACGATCGCGTATTCCGCTACACTCAGCGCATGACTATCGACGAACTCAACGCGTTCTTCGCGCCACTCGCCCCCGGACGGCTCATGGCGCTGTTTCGCTGCACCGAAATGATCCTCGCGCCACGCCCGAATTGACTCAGTCCGAGGCGAATGAAATCAAGAGCTGCGATACTGGATACCGGTTGCCACCGGACCAAAGGAGATTCGGTTTGATGCACGAGTACAACCTTCTGACGACCGCCACCCGGCACCGGATGCACCGGGCGATCCTTCACTCGGGGCTGTGGCTTGCGCTGGCATTGGCGCTGCCCGGCGGTCTCGCGGACGCGGCCGAGCAGCCGCCGCGCAACCCCTTCCTGGCCGACTCGGTCTATCCTCTGGGTCATGGCGACTCCGCGCAGCAGGACGCGCTGCCGGTACCCGGGCCGAAAGACCCCGGGGCATCGCTGCAGACATCGCAGATCCAATACGCACACGTCGGCCCGGCGCACTTCGGGGCTGCCACCTCGAGCCCGTATGCGGACGGCCGCCGCGTCTTCTGGAGCAATGGGCTCGACCGTATCGTCAAGGTCGACTTCGAGACCTTCGAGGTACTTGCGACCTACTGGCTTGTCGAGGAGCCGCGCTGGACCGAGGCCGAGGCCGATGCGTCGATCGCGAGCTTTGAGGCATCGAACGAAGGCGTGTTCGCGATCTGGCAGGCGTTCCAGGACGCGTCCAAACTCCGCGACCTTTCGGGCGTCTACACCGTTCTGAGCGCCGACAATACCTACTACATCGCCAACAAAGACGGTTCGATCTCCGCCTACGCGGATGCGGATCCTACGGATCCGGCATCGCCGATCGTCAAGAAGGCCGTGTTCCAGCTACCCGAAGGCGTGAGTGGCCTGACGGTCGGAATGAATATGACGTTTGACGGATGGCTGATCGTACCCACCGAGCACGGCTACGTCCTCGCCATCTCACGCGACCTGAAAAAGCATAGGGTCATCCGCATGCGCCACAGCGAAGGCGCCGAGGAAAAGGCAACACGCCCGACCGGCTACGGCTGGGTGCGCAACGGCGTGGCGCTCGACAAGCGCGGCGGGATCTACATCGCCTCGCAGGACCATATGCACAAGCTGATCTGGACCGGCGACACCCTTTCAACCGACCCGGCCGACGGCGCCTGGACGGCGCCTTACCTCAACGGCTGGGGACACGGGACGGGCGCGACGCCGAGCCTGATGGGCTTCGGTGCCGAAGACCGCTTCGTCGTCATCACCGACGGCTCGCCACTCATGAACGTCGTGCTCTTCTGGCGCGACTCGATCCCCGAGGACTGGCAACGCCTTCCGCTTTCCCCCGACCGGCGGATCGCCGGAATGCTGCCAGCCAACCTGGGAGATCCAGAGCTGGAGACGATCCAGTCCGAGCAATCGGTCGTGGTGGCCGGCTACGGTGCGCTGGTGGTCAACAACCGCGCGCGCAACGTCCCCTGGTACTTGCCCGAGCGAGCCGCAAGCCTGCTCATCGGCTACCTCGGCAGCTCGCCGCGCTACCAGCCCTTCGGCGTACAGAAATTCGAGTGGGATCCCGACGCGCGCACGCTACGCAACGCATGGGTCAATCGCGAGGTCAGCTCGCCAAGCTGCGTTCCGGTGGTGAGCTACCCCAGCCAGCGCGTCTACCTCATTGGCGCTCGCGACAACCGCTGGACGCTCGAAGCACTCGATTGGAGCACTGGCCACTCCGCGTACCACACCGAAATCGGCGGACAGCGCTACAACCCCTTCTTCTCCGGCACCGAACTCGACGAGCTCGGACGCATTCACTACGGCACCCCCTGGGGCCGCGTCCGACTCATGCCGGAGCCTTGAGGGCATAGACGCAGCCAACGGGCGCAAAAGGCCGCTGACCACCCCAGCAGGCAGGAGGATCCCACTCCGTGCTTGGCCGCGGTTAAAGAAGGCGCGGCGGGATTTTTGCCCCAAATGATTGTAGGATCCTGAAGATGTCCGTATGGCCCAACTCGGCTTTCGCGTTTTTCCTGGTCTCCCTGCTTGCGTCCTGTGGCGGAAGCGGGCCTGGCGACACCGGCGACAACGAACCTATGCCCTCGCCGTCCCCTGCGCCCGCGATGCCAACGCCTACGCCTGCCCCGACCGCAATTGCCGGTGCATGCCCAAGCGACACATTCCTGGCGGTAGACGGCGTGGCCGCAGCGGGTGATGGCTATGCCCCAACCGAACTCTCGGTTGCATGCGAAGACGATACAATGGTCGTGCACAGCAACGGGATTCCGCCCTATGAGTTCGTGGCCACCACGCCGAACGAACTCGAGGTGAACGAACAGGAGTACCGGATTCCGCTCGGTGCCCAGCCGGCAGCCGAGATCTCCGAACTTCCCCTATTGGGCACGATCGCAGTAGCGGTGAACGGCGTGCCAATCTTCGGTCCCAATGAAGGGCCGAATCCCGATCCCTTCGGCGATCCGATCGTGAACGCGATCCTCGACGTCTGCGGCGCTCATACTGCGCGAGGCGGAATCTACCATTACCACGAACTCTGGGACGCGTGCCTCGGCGGCGAGGCAGACAGCGAGCAGCCTTCGCCGATCCTCGGCTGGGCCCTCGATGGCTTTCCTATCTACGGCCCACAAGCTTGCCTTGACACGGACTGCACCGATATCCGCACGATGCAGAGCGGCTGGGAGAATACGGGCACCGAAGCAGGCACCGAAGGGTGTACGTCAAATGCGCCGTGCAGCGAGGGCTTCTATTGTGCGCTCACCCGCCTCGGAGGCACGCTGACGACCGCCTGCTCCCCGCGTAACTACTCCTGGGAGAACAACGAATTCGTCGGTGTGGAAGCCGACGCCACAGTCCTCGACCAATGCAACGGCCGGGTCGGCCCGGACGGCACCTACCGCTACCACGCAACCCGCACCTTCCCCTACGTCATGGGCTGCTACCGCGGCTAGAGGCCCGGCCGATGCCCTTGTCCCCTTCAGGGGACAGTCCCCCGAAGGGGACAAGGGGACGGAAATCGGTACACGTCCCCTCAAGGGGACACTATTTCGCTCAGAGGATGGAATCCCAGAAATCGCAGCGGGCCTGCTTGTGGTCGGTGCCGGTGGCGAGCGGCAGATCCAGGATCATATTCTGCTGGGTGGTCGTGTCGAAGGCCGGCCACACGTCGGTGCCCTCATTGTTCGGGTCGCCGGTGGCGGCAAATCGGGTCCAGTAGCCCAGCATCGCATCGTGGAGCGGGCGCGTAGCCTCGGTGACCAGCGAGAACGCATCTACGCCAAAGACGAAGGGAATCTCGGCTGTGTGGAGCGAGCCCAGACCGGGCAAAATCGCATCGGGCACGAGCTCGAAGGCGTAAAGGAAGGTCGGCAGCCCCGCGTCTGCGGCATCTCGCGCGATCTGCCGTGCCGTACATACAAAGAAGGCATCGCCGGTAACCTCGGTCAATGCGGCCGACGCCGAGGGGAAGTCCTGCACCGGGTACTCGGCCATGATGGCATCGACATTGCCCGGGAATGTCCTGCCGAGCGCGGCTCGATACCCCGCCTCGTCAGCAACCGAAACAGCCAGAAGCGGCGAATGAAATAGCGTCCCTTCGTCGGCATTCGAGCCGAGCAGAAACGGAACGTCCGCAATATCGCCTGTGGCAAACGCCTCAGTCACGCTACGCGGCAGCACGTAGCCGTCGACGATGCGCTGAGTGAAATAGAACCCACTCTCCGTAGGTGGGTAGAAAGCTCCGCCCGACCATGCACGCAAGTTGCCTTCCAGCGTCGGGATGGCGCGCACCTCCTCGGTTGTTTTGCCGCGCAGGCAGGAAGCTGTGGTCGCCAGGTCCGAGCAGCCAAGACTGTCGGCAAAGCGGGCTCCCGTTGTCTCACCGCTAGCCAGTCCCTCTTCGAACCCATACGCGCCACAAAGGCCGCTCTGCGAGATCGCACGATGAAAGAGACCGCGCGCAAGAGGCGATGCCATCAGCGTACATACCGCATTGCCGCCCGCCGATTCGCCAAAGATCGTCACATTGCCCGGGTCCCCGCCAAACGCGCGAATATGACGCTGTACCCACTCCAACGCGGCGACCTGATCCCATTGGCCATAGTTGCCCGAAGCCGCGTATTCGCTCTCGGCCGTCAGCGCCGCATGTGCAAGGTAACCAAAAGCTCCGAGCCTATAATTCAGGCTTACCACGACAACCCCACCGTCGTTCACGATGGTATGCGCTTGATAGAAATCCTGGCTACCCGAGCCTGTGATCCACGCGCCGCCGTGAATCCATACCATGACAGGAAGAACACGATCAGGTGCCACGCCCGGCGCGAAGACATTGAGAAAGAGACAGTCTTCGGATTGCTCCGCTCCCCCCATCAGACCGAGAGGGTCATCCTGCGGGCAGACCGCACCAAACTCGGTAGCGTCACGCAGGCCCGTCCATGAGTCGGGAGACTGCGGGCCCTTCCACCGAAGCTCGCCCACCGGCGGCGCTGCGTAGGCGATTCCTTTGAAGACTCGCACGCTCTCTTCTTCGACACCAAGCAACAGGCCCGAGTCGAGCTCTACCTCGAGACCGGGCTGAATCTGCTGGCTCGGCGAGTCGTCATCAGAGCTACAGGCAGCAAGCCCGAACACCATTACCAGAACCACCACCAGATGCGGGAGCCTCGCCCAATGTGCGTTTCGCATGACCTCTCGCGTATCAGCTCTATACGGACCATCAAATCGCGCGGCTTTCTTCGACGAGCGGTACGCTCGGCCTCCCATGGCATCGGACACGAAGGGGACGGAATTCGGTACGCGTCCCCCTAAGGGGACGAAGGCGCTGGCTAGTAGCGGGGCATGGATTCGTCGACGACGGCCGCCCAGGCGTCGATTCCGCCACTCAGGTTCGCGACCTTGGTGAAACCCTGCTGGACGAGGAAGCCGGCGACCTGGGCGCTGCGCATGCCGTGGTGGCAGAGGCAGATGATTGACGCGTCGGGGTCCAGCTCCGTGAGTCTTGAGGGGATATCCCCCATGGGGATATGCTGTGCTCCGTCAATTGCGACAATAGCCAGCTCCTGATCCTCGCGCACGTCCAGCAGGACGGGGGGGGTCTCGCCGGCCAGCCGGACTGCTGCCACCTTCGCGTCGATTTCCTCAACCATGCAAGGTCGCTAGCGCGCCGCGAGCCCAGCAACAACAGGCCATCGGCGCGCCAGCCGAGCCGCTAGCGGTAATCGGCCAGGATTTCGGCGCCTTTCATCTGGCGTGCGACGATGAAGGGCTTGAGATCCTTCAGGGCGGCGGGCTGACCCCAATGGGGAATGCGCGGGTAGAGGTGGTGCAGCGCGTGGTGCGTCATCGACTGCACGAAGTAGCGTGGCACGAAGCGGGTGCGCCAGAATTGCGAATGCTCGTAGCGGCCGCGTTCCACACCCGGCCTATGCGGCATCCAGGAGAAGAAAATGGTGAGGTAGCTCATGCCGATTTTCTGCGGCAGCCACCACAAAAAGAAGGTCGGTAACGGCCAGAGAAGTACGGCGCCGACCATGACGAAGCTGAAGAGCTTCTTCACCAACGCGCCTTGCATGAGATCTTTCTGGAAGACGGGATCGTCCGCCATGGCCTGCTCGAGCATCTCGCGCGGCGGGTCGCGGTGGACCGCGAGCGCGGCCTGCCACCAATACTCAAGCACATAATGATGGTCGAAGTCGCGTTCCGCGTCGTTGGTGAACGCGTGGTGCTTCATATGGGTCGCGCGTGCGAACCCATAGGGGAAGCTCAGAGGCAGAAGACTCACATGGCCGAGGAGGTCATTCAGCCACCTCAGGTACTCGCGGCGACCCGCGATATTGCCGTGCTGCGCCTCATGCGAAGGCAGGTAGGCGACACAGCAGCAAAGGACCGCGAGCGGAAAGCCCAGCCAGAGCGAGATCTCGCCGCGGATGCCGAGGATGAAAACAATGAGCCAGACCGTGAATTGACCGAAGCCAACGAGCAGCATCTCCCATTCGATGCGTCCGATATGCCGGCGCGCCACGGCGCGCTCACGCGCCAGCGAGAACTCTGGTGCGACCTCGTTCATACCCAATTCCCGCGTGCGCGGCCGATCAGCCCGATGGTCGCACCGACCGAGGCAGCACCCGCGTAGACAACTACCGGACTCAGCATCGGAAAAAGCGCGAGCAGCCCTGCCCCGATTACGCTTCCCCAGAAGAGCATGCCGAACCAGACCTTCCCCCAGTTCTCCGAATGCGCGAAGACGGTTTCGATCAACTCTTGCATGCGATTCCTTTCCCTTGCAAACAATCGTGTCACCGGAGCAGCGAAACGCAAGCCGAATGCACCCGGTTGCCGCAGGCCGCATCATAGGAGCCCTGCGCTGCCGCCACATGGCGCGCTATCATGCGCCATATGGCTACAGCAATCCTTGAAGAACAGGAGCCCTGGGTGCTCGTGGGATGGATCGAGCGCGGGCTTGGCCTGGCACCCTTCCGCCAACTGGTACGGGCACTCGACACGTCGGAGAGCCAATTGGGCAAGGACCTGGGCTTCCCCAGCCGGACGCTGACACGCAGGCGCGCCGGGACGCGGTTCACGCGCGAGGAGTCGGAGCGAATCGTGCGATTGGCACGAGTCGTTCGACTTGCGACCGAGTTCTTCAACGGCGACCTTGCCGAAGCGCGGGACTGGCTCAGCGAGGAGCGCCGCGCCCTCGGCGGCCGCACCCCGGTCTCTGCCGCGCAGACCGAGGTCGGCGCACGGGAGGTCGAGGCGTTGCTCGTGCGAATGGAAGACGGGGTATTCTTCTGACGCTTTGGCGGCTCGTCGCACGCCGACGAGCCGGCGAGGCGTTCTCCGGCGAAGGCGCGCGACGGGTGGGAGGACGCTGGACGCCGCCGGGCCAACGGGGGGTCTATCTCGCCAGCTCCCCGGCGCTCCCGGCCATGGAGGTATTGGTGCATCTTGGGCGTGCCACGCGCCTGGACTCCTTCGTCTTGTTTCGCGTGTCCGTGCCCGACCGCCTCATCGGCGACGTCGCCCTGCCGCTGCCCGATAGCTGGGCAAACCCGGTACCACCCCTTGCTCTGCAACGGATCGGCCGAACCTGGCTTGATGGTGGCAAGCTCGGACTACGCGTGCCGAGCGCCGTGGTCCGCCACGAGTGGTGCGTGCTGCTGAACGTCGATCACAAACAAATGAACATGATCCAGATCGACGAGCCCGAGCCGTTCGGGTTCGACGCACGTCTCGGCTGAAACAGGGCGTTCCTCCGGTGACCGGCCCCTCCGCTTGGCCGGCCGCGCCGCGGATGCAAAGGTCCGGCCCATGATGGGTTCACGAAATGACCTGACCGGCATCCGACGCGCGCAACGGGCGGGCCGGTGGGCGCTGGTCGTGCTGGTTGCGGCTTTGGGCGGTTGCGGCAGCTGGACGACGGAGCGTTCAGTCCGCATTGAGGCCAGGCCGGAGGTCGTCTGGGCCGTGCTCAGCGACCTGCCGCATTACGCGGATTGGAATACCTATTCGCCGCGCGCCGAAGGTGAACTGCGCGAGGGCGCGGTGGTCACGATCGACGCCAATCTCGACGGCGAAATTCAGACTGTCGACAACCTGGTTACCCTCGTCGAGCCCGGCCGGACGCTCTGCTGGCATTCGATGAATTGGTACGAATTCCTGGCCCGCGGAACGCGTTGCCGCCACCTCGAAGCCGTCGGCGACGCTACGCAATTTCGCCACCATGAGATCATGGAAGGCCCGCTTGCCGGCGTGATCGAGTGGGTCTACCGGCCGCGGATCGACGCCGGTCTGGAGCAGATGAATGCGGATCTGAAGCGCGCCGCCGAGGCCCGCTGAGGCGAGGAGCCTGCGCGGCAGAAGGGCCCGCAGGCTCCTGGTCGTCAGCGGACGCGGATGCGGCCCTTGCGGGTACGCGATCTGCGGTGGAAGGGCCCTTCGGTGGTCAACGTAGCCTGATAGAGGCCGGGCGCTAGCTCCAACTCGACGGCGACCGTCGCGCGCGCCACGTCGCCGAATTGCTGCGCGAAGAGCACGGTCTGCAGCGGCAACTGCCTGACCTCCAGCGTCCAGGCAACCACCCGCTCCTCCGCACCGCCGGTCCCGGCCGCAGTGAAAAGCACGCGGTCCGCTTCCCCGCGTGGGCGGTTATCGAGCACCTTGATTGCCAGCGACGCCGGGGGGCGTTTGAGCGAACGGCGCGGGCAATCGCCCGCCTGCCAGTCGAAATAGGCGCGGTCGACCAGCGTGATGACGCCGTCGCGGTCCAGGTCGGCTGCCGGGTCAAAGCCCACCTCACCGACGCTCAGACCAAGCGGCGCACTCCCCATCGCGCGATCGACCGCGTCGACCAAGCCATCGCCGTTCAGGTCGGCGTTGCAGCCCGGCGAGACCACATCGATCAATTTCTTGCGCTTGATCTTGGCAGCGCCCATCGTGCGCTCCAGCGTGAGTGCCGTCCAAGTATCGACCGCTATCTTGCATTGGTGCATCCAAGCCCGATCGAGGCTCGTGCCGGTGCCACGTACGCGGATACAGGTTCCCTCCGGGTTGCTGAAAAGGCCATGCGAAAATCGATTGCCGGTGGAATCCGCAGAGACATCGACCCGACCAGCGAACTCGTCGTAGACGAACTCGTTTTCATGATTGTCGTTCTCCAGCCATTGCTTCGGCGAGCCGAGGAAACGGTTGTAGGAAAACTGGTTGCGACTGGAGTCGCGCATCTCGAGGCCCTGGGTGCCGCCCGTTGTTGTATTGCCGCGGATCTCGTTTTCGTCGGCGTTGATCAGGTAGATCTGCTCGAAGCCGTTGTTGACAAAGGTATTGCCCTCGACCACCACGGCCTGCGACGCCGAGAGGTGGATCCCCTCGTTGCCGTTGTCCTCAATACGGTTCGCGCGCACCAGGACGTCCGAGGACCTGGCCACATCAATGCCGTAGCCGGTTCCGTTCGCATTCGGATCCTTCCAACCATTATCGTGAATATAATTATCCTCGACCACGATCGCGCTCGAGGAGGCGACGTAGATCCCCCACCAGAAGCCACTGATTTCGCAGCCCCGAACCCCAACGCCCGAGACCGGCCCGGATTTCGTGCCGATGCGGATGCCGAACTCTTCTTTTTGCGCGTCGTCGGGGCCGAGGATCGCAAAGCCGGCGCAGTCCAGAACAACGTCGGATTTCAGCCGCAGCCCGACGATCTCGCCGCCGGAATCGGCCTCCAGGCAGGGCCCGAGATCGGCACTCATCGTGTAGTCCTCGACCACCCGGTCGCCGCAGGCACAGACGGTCGTGCCGCCGCACTCGCCGGCCGCACCGAGCGCAGGCGTCCCCATCAGGAAAACAAGCGCGACCGCGGCGAGGATTCGCATGATCTGGAGACGGGCCACCACCGGCGATTCTACCGCAAGGGCCGCTGGCTGTCACCCCACTAAAACTTTGCGCCGGATTTTCCGGCTACCGCACAGCGTTCAGTCTTGCGCGGCCCTCAGTCCAGACCGCCGTCGAGATCCTCGCCATTCATCCCCGCATTGAGCCGCGCCTCCTCAAGCAACTGGCGCACAATCGGGCCCAACTCGGTCGGCTCGGTGACGGGCCGGGTACTCGGGCCGCGATGCCAGCCCTCGGCGATGGCGAGAACGGAACCCGACGCCTCAAATACGCGGCCGGTTACGCCGGCGGACTCGGAACTCGCAAGCCAGGTGACGATCGGTGCCACCCAGCGCGGGTTGGAGCGCTCGCGCATCTCGTCGCTGATCTCGCCGGCATGCAGGTCTTCGGTCATGCGCGTGAGCGCGCCGGGCGCGATCGCGTTCACCATGATGCCGTAGCGCCGTAACTCGCGCGAGGCGATGATCGTGAAGGCGGCGATGCCGGCCTTGGCCGCACCGTAATTGGTCTGGCCTGCGTTGCCATAGATGCCCGAGACCGAGGTCGTGTTGATGAGGCGCGCATCGACCGACTCGCCCGCCTTTACCCGTGCGCGCCAATATTTCGCCGCGTGGTGGGCCGGGCCGAAGGTGCCTTTCATATGCACCTGAATCACGGAGTCCCACTCTTCCTCTTCCATATTCACGAGCATCCGGTCACGCAGGATGCCGGCGTTGTTCACCACGATATCGAGCTGGCCGAAGGTATCGACGGCCTCCTCCACCATACGACGCGCGCCCTGAAAATCGCTCACATCACTGCCGTTGGCGATGGCCTCGCCGCCGGCCGCGCGAATCTCCGCCACCACCTCGGAGGCCGGCCCCGGGGAGGCACCTGTGCCGTCGCGTGTGCCGCCAAGATCGTTCACCACAACCTTCGCGCCATGCGCAGCCAGCATCAAGGCATATTCGCGACCGATCCCGCGCGCAGCACCGGTGACGATGGCAACTCGATTCTCACATAGACGCTTCATCGGACTTCTCCTCTTTGGGGAACGCAGACTTGTCCTCTCTCCTTTGCCGCGCCAAGGCACAAGCGGCCGATATCGCGACAAGACGAGATCTATGGGAAGCTGGAGGCTGCCGATGGAGTTCCCTCAACCACCCAAAGAAGACCTGGTGCAGGTCTACATGGAGGATACCGACAAGCCGCTGCCCACCACGATCGACACCCATACGCGCTACGCCTTCTTCAAGACGATCGCGCGGGGCGGCAAATCGCTGATTCAATCGTGCCGCGACCTGCACCTGAGGCGAACGATCTGCCATAAATCGATCCGCAAAGAATTGAAACACGACCAGGTCGAGCAGCAGCGCTTCCTGCGCGAAGCGCGGGTCACGGCAATGCTCCAGCACCCCAATACGGTCCCGGTCTACGAGGTCGGTCGCGACGGGCACGGCCACCTCTATTTCACGATGAAGCTGGTGCACGGCTACACCCTGCGCGAGGTACTCAACTACCGCGACCGTTATGACCTGGTTCAATTGGTCGACGTGCTGGTGCAGATCGCCTACGCGCTCGACTACGCCCATACCCACGGCGTCGTGCACCGCGACCTGAAACCAGAGAATATTCTCGTCGGCCCCTTCGGCGAAGTCCTTCTCCTGGATTGGGGTCTTGCCAAGGTATGGGGCAAAGACGGGCTCTCCAAGGAACCGCCCGAAGACACCGGCGTGCGTCTGGCTGACAAGGACCTCTCCATGACCAGCCAGGGCAAGCTGCAGGGAACGGTCGCGTATATGTCGCCCGAGCAGATCCAGCGCGATCCGGACATCGACTGCCGCACGGATATCTACAGCCTCGGCGCCGTGCTCTACGAACTGGCCTCGGAACACCTGCCCTCGCCCGGCAAGAACTCCGACCAGATCATCGACGCCGTCCTGCACAAAGATCCCGAAAGGCTGACCAAGGTCTCGAAATATCTCATCCCCGAAGGGCTCGAGGCCATCTGCGCGCGCTGCCTGCGCAAGGACCCGCGCGAGCGCTACGCGACGATGTCGGAGATGATTCGCCAACTCCAAGGCGGCTGGCGCTGAAACGAAAAAACGGGGCCGCTTGCGCGACCCCGTTTTTTTCCTGGTTGACCGGAAGAACGATCAGGCCAGGCCTTCTTTGGATGTCTTCACAATCGCGGCCGCCACCTTATAAGGGTCCGCGTTGGAAGCCGGACGGCGATCTTCGAGACGCCCCTTCCAGCCTTCATCGACCGTCTGGATCGGGATCCGAATGGAAGCACCGCGATCGGATACGCCGTAGCTGAACTGATCGATCGATTGCGTCTCATGCTGGCCGGTCAGGCGCTGATTGTTCTCCGCACCATAGACCGAGATATGACGTTCGATATGGCGGCCGAATTCCGTGCAGATCCTGGTGAAGATCTCTTCGTTGCCGTCTTCGCGCATCGCCGTATTCGAGAAGTTCGCGTGCATGCCGGAGCCGTTCCAATCGGTGTCGCCCAGAGGCTTCGGATGCCAATTAACGCCGTAGCCGTGCTTCTCGGCAACGCGCTCCAGCAGGTAGCGGGCCACCCAGGTCTCGTCGCCGGCGCGCGCGGCACCCTTGGCAAAGACCTGAAATTCCCATTGACCAGCGGCCACTTCGCCGTTGATGCCTTCGACATTGATGCCGGCTTCCAGACAATCGTCGAGATGCTCTTCGATCACTTCGCGGCCATAGGCGTGCATGGCGCCAACCGAGCAATAATAGGGGCCCTGCGGTGGCGGGTAGCCGCCGGTCGGGAAGCCCGGAGGAAGGTTGGTATCGGGGTCCCAGAGGAAATATTCCTGCTCGAAGCCGAACCAGAAATCGTCGTCGTCGTCGGCGATGGTCGCGCGGCCATTGGACTCATGCGGCGTGCCATCGGCGTTCATCACCTCGGTCATCACGAGGTAGGCATTCTTGCGACCGGGATCGGGGAAAACCGCAACCGGCTTGAGCAGGCAATCGGAAGCATTGCCTTCGGCCTGCTCGGTCGAGCTGCCGTCGAAGTTCCACATCGGGCACTCTTCAAGGGTTCCACCGAAATCGGATTGGACGCGGGTTTTGCTGCGCAGGCTCTGGGTCGGCTTGTAGCCGTCCAGCCAGATGTACTCCAACTTTGTCTTCATCTCTCGACTTGCTCCTCAAATAGATCGGAGAACGCTCCCGACACGGGAGAGTCCATTCCGCTGGCTGCACCAAGGCGGCCATTCGGCTAGGGGCGCACGGGCCCTGAAAAAATGTTCCTGAACACCCGCAGAGAACGCAACAACTGCGCCATCACGAGCGAACCGAAGCATAGGCGTTCCACAGGGGATTTCAAACCGCCCTGCCTTCGTTCCGGGCAGCCCTGCCCACTCGTGCGGCACGGCTGCCCGAAAACGAGGCTCCGGCCTAAAGACGATCGGCCGAACGGATCACGGCGCCACCGATGCGCGCGATGCGAGCATCGCCAAAGGGCGTGCCCACACCACTATTCACCGTGAGCGCAACCGCCAGGTTCCGGGTTGGGTCAGCCCAGGCCCCGGATCCGCCGAAGCCGAAATGTCCGAACGCGCCCGGCGCCTTGGCGCGCAAGGCAAAGACCCGGTGATAGCCCAGGCGCCAGCGCATCGAGACCGGGATCACCCGACCGACGCCGGTATTTTGCACCCGGGCGGCGTTGCGCACGGCCTCCTGCGAGAGAAGGCGCACGCCGTCGATCTCGCCACCGCCCGCCAGACAGGCATAGAGGCGTGCGAGGGAGCGCGCGGTGAACTGACCATTGGCGGCCGGGATGGA
The DNA here is from genome assembly GCA_046583355.1 of Deltaproteobacteria bacterium. Lineage (GTDB taxonomy): Bacteria > Desulfobacterota > Binatia > UBA12015 > UBA12015 > UBA12015. Next base: position 78,117 of record JAYGCM010000025.1, on the reverse strand, counting down.
TGCCTTGCGGAACTCGGCCGAGTTGAAATCGAGCTCCTCCATTCCGGGCGCCAGAAGCGCATCGATCGACTCAAGAGGATCGTATTTCACCCCAACGGCCGAGAGCAGGCGGCCGAAGCGCGCAGCATTGCGTCGCACCTTATGGGCACGTTCCCGCTTCTGCTCGAGCGGACCATCAAATCCCTTGGCCTTGAGCTGTGCGCAACGCCCCAACTCGGACTCCGGCATGCCACAGAAAAGGCCTTCCAGCCCGAGCGGCTCGGCGATCTCGGCGCGGATCAGATCGGCGAATGACCGGCCACCATCGACTCGCCGCACCAACTCACCGACCAGCCAACCATAGGTCAAACCGTGGTAGCCGTGTGCGGCGCCGGGTACGTGGCGCGGCGTAGCCACCGAGAGGCGGTGGATCATCTGATCCCAATCGAGCATCTCGGAGGCGTGCTCGACGATATCGCGAATCGCGTAGAGACCGGCCTCGTGACACATCAACTGACGCACCGTGGTCGCCTCCTTGCCGCCACCGCAGAACTCCGGCCAATATTCCTGCACCGGCGCGTCGTAATCGATCAGGCCTCGATCGGCATAGATATGAAGCAGCGTCGAGGCCACGCCCTTGGTGGTCGAAAACGAAATACTAAGAGTATCTTCCTGCCAGGGATCGCCAGCGTCATTACGCGTGCCTGCCCATAGATCGGCTACCTTCTCGCCGCGATGGTAGACGCAGAGCGCGGCACCGCCAACTTCTTCGCGTGGCAGAATCCGTCGCAAGGTCTCAGCAACCGCAGCAAAAGCCGGGTGAACCATTCCGTTCAGCATCCCGATGCTGTAGCCGCCGCCACCACCAGTTCCAAAATCCGCGACGCCGGGGTACTCAAGCCTATGAGTAAAAGCGTAGCGGAAATTCTCGGACTGCCCCCGGTCGATCAGGTCGCGTGGCTGGTCCACGATATCGACAAGGCTCTTCTGAGCTTCGAGCCGATCTTCGGGGCCTTCACGCGGATGGAATCCGAGATTCAGGGCTCGATCTTTCGCGGCAAAAAGACCGATATGAAGCTCGATATCGCCTTCGGGAAGTCCGGCGAGCTCGAGATCGAACTGATCGCCGTGCTCAAAGGCGACGGACCGCACCGCGAGTTCCTCGATAGCCGCGGCGAGGGTGTGCACCATATCCGCTTCCGCGTCGAGGATATCGCCGAGCCACGCCGCAAGCTCGAAGACCTCGGCTTCAAGGCCATCTGGGAGCATGGCATGCCCGAGATGAACATCCATTGGGCCTATTTCGAAGCCCCGCAGGACCAGGGCGGTGCCGTCGTCGAACTCCTGCAAATGCCCGGCTGAGCCTGATGGCCGCAGCGATCCGCCCGAGAAAACCACCACAATCGGCGCAAAGGCTAGCTCGAATGCGATATTCAGGGCAGACCGCCATGGCCACCTGTGATAGGATCAAAGCGCATAAAGAGCGATGCCAGGCCGCCAACAACGCAACTTTACCAACCGAGAAACGAGAACCTCTCAGATGAATGTGCTCAAAATTTGCAACGGCGCCGTAGCTGCGCTTGGCAGCGTCCCTCTCCTTCTCGCTCTGGCTCTGCCGGCGGCAGCGCAGAATTTCGTCAACTTCGAGAGTGGCCCGGTGCGCCCCATGGCGATCTCACCCGATGGCAACCGCCTCTTCGTCACCAATGTCCCGGATGGCTATCTGGAGGTCTTCACGCTCGGCGGCGCAGCGCCCACCCTCCAATGCAGTGTCTCGGTCGGGTTGGAGCCGGTGGCCGTGGCCGCCCGCACCAACGACGAGGTCTGGGTGGTGAACCACCTCTCCGATAGTGTGAGCGTGGTCGACCTCTCGACCTGCGCTGCCGGAACGCCCAGCGTGACGCGCACCATCGTGGTCGGCGACGAGCCGCGCGATATCGTCTTTGCCGGCACAGGCGGCGGCCGCGCGTTCATCACCACCGCGCACCGCGGCCAGAACCGGCCCGGCAACGCGCAGCTCACAACCGAGGGCATCGGCCGCGCCGATGTCTGGGTCTTCGATGCTGCCGTGACCAGCGGTGCCCTGCTCTCCGACCCGTTGACCATCGTGCAACTCTTCGGCGATACGCCGCGCGCGCTCACCGTCTCGCCCGATGGCAATACGGTCTATGCCGGGGCCTTCCACTCGGGTAATCAGACGACCACCGTCAACGAGGGATTGGTCTGCGACGGCGGCGCAGGAGCCATGGCTTGCACCATCGGCGGCAACAGCCTGCCCGGCGGCCTGCCCGCACCGAATGACGACGCCGTTGGCAATCTCGGACCCGAGACCGGGCTGATCGTCCGCTGGAATTCCATGAGCGGCGCCTGGGAAGATCGCCTCGGTCGTGATTGGAGCAATGCCGTGCGCTTCGCCCTGCCCGACCTCGATGTTTTCGCGATCGACGCGACCGCGACGCCACCGATTCAGGTCGATGATTTCGCCGGAGTCGGCACGATTCTCTTCAATATGGTGACGAACCCCACCAGCGGCATGATCTATGTGTCCAATACCGAAGCGCATAATGAGGTGCGCTTCGAGGGACCGGGTTCACGTTCTTCCACCGTACAGGGCCATATTCACGAAACTCGGATCACCGTCATCGACCCGACGACCGGTATCGTGACACCGCGCCACCTGAACTCGCATATCAACTACGGCATTACGCCAAGCGACCCGACGACGCGGGCCAAAAGCCTCGCCACACCGCTGGAGATGGCCGTAACGGCCGACGGCCAAACCCTCTATGTAGCCGCCTTCGGCTCGGCCAAAATCGGCGTCTTCGATACCGCCGCAATCGAAGCCGGAACTTTCGTGCCCGACGCAGGTGACCATATCCAACTCAGCGCCGGCGGCCCATCCGGCATCGTGCTGGACGAAGCCCGCGAGGCTCTCTACGTCTACACGCGCTTCGACAACGGCCTCTCGGTCGTCAACCTGCCAGCGGCGGTCGAAACCTCCCACCAGACATTGCACAACCCCGAACCGAGTCACATAAGCGCCGGGCGCGGCCTGCTCTACAACGCCGAGTTCACCTCAAGCAACGGCGAGGCAAGTTGCTCGTCCTGCCACGTATTCGGCGACTTCGACAGTCTCTCCTGGGATCTCGGCAACCCCGACGAGCATAATAGGCCCAACCCGAACCCGTTTGAGTTCCTCTCCGGGACGCCGGAATTCCACCCACTCAAGGGACCCATGTTGACGCAATCGCTGCGCGGCATGGCGAATCAGGGGCCGATGCATTGGCGCGGCGACCGCACCCGTGGGGCCGAAGAGCCGAGCATCCAACCCAACGGCGGTGCGTTCGATGAGAACGGCGCCTTCCTCCAATTCAATCCGGCATTTGTCGGCTTGGTCGGCCGCGACGCACAACTCAGCGCGGGCGATATGCAGGCCTTCGCCGACTTCGCCCTCACAATCGCCTATCCGCCCAACCCCATTCGTGCGCTCGACGACTCCTTGACGGCGCAAGAGGCGGCCGGCGAAACGATTTATTTCGGCCCCGTCACCGACTCGGTCCGCACCTGCGACGGTTGCCATACGTTGGACCCGGCGGCCGGCTTTTTCGGCACCGATGGCGAATCGACATTCGAGAACGAAACACAGCATTTCAAGATCGCCCACCTGCGCAATATGTACCAGAAGGTCGGTATGTTCGGGCTGCCTCAAGTTCCCTTCCTGAGCGAACCTGATACCGGCTTCCTCGGCGACCAGGTACGCGGCTCGGGCTTCCTCCACGATGGCAGCCTCGACACCCTCAACAGCTTCCTCGGCGCCGGCGTATTTTCGCTCACGGCGAGCGCGCAACGCCAACTCGAGGCCTTCGTCCTGGCGTTCGACTCAAACCTCAAGCCCGCCGTTGGTCAGCAACTCACCGAGCATCCGGGCGATACCGCGGCGATGGCGAGCCGCGTCGACCTGCTGCAAGCCCAGGCATTGGCCGGCAATTGTGACCTGATCGCCAAGGGTATCGTCAACGGCGAATTGCGCGGCTCTGTCCTGGAGAGCGATAATACCTTCCGCACCGACCGCGCCGCAGAAGCCAATGTCGCCGCCGCCACGATTCGCAACCTGCCCAATACGCTCGGCGCAAGCGTCACCTATACCTGCGTCCCGCCGGGCTCCGGCGAGCGGATGGGAGTCGATCGCGACGGCGATACCTTCCTCGACTCCGACGAGCGCGACGCCGGGACGAACCCGGCCGATCCAAATAGCTTCCCCGGTGCCCCGGTATGCGGCAACAGCATCCTGGAGTCCGGTGAAGAATGCGACGACGGCGCCAACAACGGTGTCGCGCGCGCCTCGTGCTGTGCGGTGGATTGCCAGTTCGTGCCCGACGGCCCGGCAGACTGCGACGACAACCTCTGCACAAACAGCACCTGTACCGCCGGCGTCTGTGGGACGGGGCCCTGCCGCGACGGAGAATCCTGTTCGGTTTGTGGTGGCGCCTGCACGGCCGCCAGCGGCAGCTGCGCCTGCGTAGTCTGACAGCTCAGATAATCCGGTACCTCAAGAGGTAGGGCCGAAAAGCAGGCCCGGAGCTTGAGTTTCCCAGCCGAATTGCCGACCTTTTTTTTCCAGCGGCGTCTTCCCAAAGGATATCTGTTTGCGTAAACTTGACAGGCCAGACGGAGGATCCCAATGAGACCAGTGACATTCCCCACAGCGGCTGCGGCTGCCCTGCTCATCCTGATGCCTGCGGCCGCCGCAAGCGCCGGGACTCTCGACCAGCTGCGCCGCAGCGCCGGCGCGAGCCTCCAGACAGCGACGCGCGAGGCGACAGGCACCGCCCGCTTCGTGCGGGTCGCCGAAGGCAATGATCTCGCACCGCTGGACAGCCGCTCGGCCGCGCCCCGCGCCAAAGCCGATGCCTTCCTCGGCCGCTGGGGTTCGCTCTTCGGCATCCGGAACCCCGCCGAGGAACTACGGGAAGTCTCGGACCAAAGCGATGCCTTGGGCCGCCGCCGAATCGCCTACCAGCAGATTTTCCGCGGCCTGGATGTCCACGGGGCTTCGCTGCAAGCCCACCTCGATGCCGCAGGCCGTCTCTCGATGCTCAACGGGGCCTTTGTCCCGGTTCCGGCCATTCTCAGTACGACGCCCTCGCTCGCACCCGAATCGGCCGCCATCCTGGCGCGCGATATCGTTGCAGGCCAGCGCGCCGCCGATGCCTCCTTCTTCACCACCATAGACCACGGCTTGCAGGTCTTCCCCACCGGCCTCCTCAGCGGCAAAGATGTGCAACCCCGCCTGGTCTACGAGGTCGAGGTCGCCGACACCGCCGCCAATATCCGCGAATTCGTCTTCATCGATGCCCATAACGGCGACCGCGTCGAGCAGATCACCGGCATCTTCGAGACCGTGAACCGCCAGGTCTCGGAGTCGACAATCGGCAACGTCGTCTGGAAAGAAGGCGACCCCGATCCGATCAGCGCAGGCTGGGCGAATGGTTCGGTTCAGCAGGTCAGCGCATGGCAGGATGAGATCGACGGCGCCATCGAGTCCTATAATATGGCCGCGAGCCTGACCAACGGCGCCTGGCTCTCTTTTGATAGCGCTGACGCCACCATGCGCACGGTCAATAACGACCCGAATATCAGCTGCCCGAACGCCTCCTGGAACGGCACTTCCACCAATTATTGCGATGGTGTGACCGGCGACGATACCGTCGCGCACGAATGGGGCCACGCCTTCACGCAGTACACCAGCAACCTGATCTACCAATGGCAATCCGGTGCGCTGAACGAATCCTACTCGGATATCTGGGGCGAGGTGGTCGACCTGCTCAACGGCCGCGGCACCGACTCGCCAGGCGGCCTGCGCGCCAGCAGCGGCGATATCTGCTCCGATTACGGCCAAGGCAACCCCAAGGGCGATGCGTCGTATCGCTGGATCTCGGGCGAAGACGACCCCGCCTTCGGTGGCGCGATTCGCGATATGTGGCGCCCGGAATGCTATGGCGACCCCGGCCGCGTCCTCTCTTCGGATTATTGGTGCGACTCGGGAGACGGTGGCGGAGTCCATATCAACTCCGGCGTTCCCAACCATGCGTTCGCCCTGATCACCGACGGCGGCACCTACAACGGCCGCACGATCATCGCGCTCGGACTCAACAAGGCGGCCCACCTCTTCTGGCGCGCGGGGGCCACCTACCTCGTACAGGCAAGTGATTTCCATGACCTGGCGACCGCACTCGAAGCCTCCTGCGCCGACCTCGTCGGGGTTGCGCTCTACGACGTAACCACCGCCGGCTCTGCCAGCTGGGGGACGATGGGTGCCGCCATCACGATGTCCGATTGTACCGAAGTCAGCGATGCCATCGCGGCGACCGAGCTGCGCACCCTACCTTCCTGTAGCTTCACCACCTTGCTCAGCCCCGGCGCACCCGCGCTCTGCGGCGGCGCGACCCCCAACTCCCTGCTTTTGCAGGATTGGGAGAGTGGCATCGGCGCCTGGACCGCATCCACCCGCGCCGTTGCGAATGCTGCCACCTTCGATACCCCCGATTGGGCCGTGGTCAGTCCTCTGCCCAGCAGCCGTGCCGGAGCGGGTGCGTTTGTGGCCGATCTTGTGATCGGCGACTGCCAGACCGATACCGAAGCGGGCGTCCTGGTCCTGGAGTCCCCCAGCGTGACGATCCCCGGCGATGTAACCACACCCCTTCTCGCCTTCGACCATTGGGTCGCCACCGAAGATGGCTGGGATGGCGCCAACGTGAAGGTCTCGGTCAACGGAGGCACCTGGACGCTCCTGCCCTCTTCGGCCTTCAGCTTCAACGCCTACAACGCCACGCTCTCGGCCAGCGACAACCCGCTCGGCGGCGAAGATGCCTTCACCGGCACCGACGGCGGCTCCAACGGCGGCAGCTGGGGAACCTCCCAGGCATCCTTGGCCGGCTTCGCGACGGCCGGCGATACCGTAGCGCTGCGCTTCGAATTCGGCGTGGACGGCTGCAACGGGATTATCGGCTGGTACCTCGACGATGTGCAGGTCTACGCCTGCGAAGGCGATACCGGTACACCAACACCCACGCCCGTACCTACAGCAACACCCGAGCCGACCGATATTCCGGTACCCACGGAGACTCCTATAGCCACGTCCACGCCGGCCCCGACCTTGAGCCCGAAGCCGACCGGCACACCGGCCCCGACACCTGCCGGCCTCTGCAGCCAGCCCTTTGCCGCCATCCCCGATGGCAGTGGCTCGCTCTCCAACAGCATCCACCTCTCGCCCGGCATCGAATTGGACGACCTCGATGTCTCACTTGAGATCGCGCATAGCTGGGTCGGTGATCTTACGATCACGCTGACGCATGCGGAAACAGGCACTAGCGTCATCCTCCTCGACCGCCCGGGCAACCCAGCCACCGGCTCGTTCGGTTGCTCATTGGATGATATCCAAGCCGTCCTCGACGATGAGGGCGCGAGCAACGTCGAAGACGAATGTGACGCTGCGGGGCCAATGGCGATCAGCGGGGTGTTTATACCGCACGAGGCCCTGAGTGCTTTTGACGGCGAGAATATCGGCGGCGAATGGACGCTTATCGTCGCGGATTCGGCCGGCGCCGACACCGGCATACTTAACGGCTGGTGCCTGCAGGCCACAGGCGAGGTTCCGCCGCCCGCAGTCTGCGGCAACGGCACCCTCGAAAGCGGCGAGCAATGTGACGCGGGCGAAGCGAACGGCCAAGGCGGGCTCGGCTGCTGCGCCTCCGATTGCCAATTCAAGGCTGATGGCACGGCCGGTTGCGATGGTAATTTATGCACGACCAATGATATCTGCACGGCGGGTATCTGTAGCGCAGGCAGCTGCCGGACGGGCGAGGCATGCTCGGCATGCGGCGGGTCCTGTTTGGACTCCGGCGGAGAGTGCGCCTGCAGCTTATGAGGCCCCTCGCGCAGCCCCGCGCCAGGCGCTTGGCGGAAGTCGGCACGACCGCTTGCCCCGCCTCCGGGGAGCACCTGCTACAGCCGTAGAGCAATGGCGTACGATTGCCATGTATCCCAAAATAAACCTGCCTCTGATCGGGCCCTTGCCGAGTCATGACCTCATGGTCGGCCTGGCCGTCCTCCTTGCGGGCGGGCTCGGCATTTTTTGGTGCGTACGCCGCGAAGGACTTCCGCTCGGGCGCGTATTGGCTGCGCTGGCGATCCTGCTGGTCGCCGTCTTCGCAGGTGGACGTCTACATTTCGCGCTGACCAAATGGCATTTCTTCGAGGCCGATCCGTGGCGCCTCTTCCGGCTCTCCAGCGGTGGCCTGCACGCACCCGGCGCGATTCTCGGCCTGGCATTGGGCGGCGCCGCCGGGCTGCGCCTACTCCGTCTCCCCACCGGCGCTCTGGTCGACGGCTTCGCACCGGCCGTCGGGGTCGGCATCGCGCTGGCGCGGATCGGCTGCTTCCTCAACGGCTGCTGCTACGGCCAGGTCTGCGCCCTGCCTTGGGCCGTTACCTTGGGACCCGAGAGCTATACCTGGCATGCGCAAGTCGAATACGGCCTGCTGGCACGCGACGCCGCTCAAACGCTGCCGATTCATCCCCTACCGCTCTATTTTGCCGCCGCAGCACTCTCGATTACAGCCTTCCTGCTCTGGCTGCGTCCGCGGCGCCGCTACGTCGGGCAACTCGGCCTCTGGCTGCTTTTCCTCTTCTCGGCGTCCAGCACGCTGCTCGAGCCGATCCGTGTCGACCATGAGACGCGAGTCTATTGGGGTCCCCTACCGCAGATCTTCTGGGTCGCGCTCGCCATGACGCTGGTCTCCGGCGCCGCGTTGCTGCTGGCGCGGCGCAAGACTACCAGCGCGTTAGAATGAGGTCGCCCACCAGGCCGGCGACAAAAAGCAGGCCGAAGCGCCGATTATACCAAAAGGTAATCGCAACAAAATAAAGCGGCCAGATTCCCTCGGGCAGCTCCGGCGGTGCCTCGGCGGGCCGCGGATTGCGGTAGATCTGCCATACCCTCGGCAAGGACGGAATAGCGGCGAAGCAAAGCAGCATCGGCCAGAGGAAGTAGCCGCTCGCGACCAGCCCGGCGGTCACGACCAGCTGCAAGCCGAGCATCACCAGCACGCCCATCCGCGAGGCTTTCTCGCCAAGTAGCACCGGCAAAGTATGGATTCCCTTTGCCTCATCGAGGTCAAGTTTGTCGATATGCTTGCCAAAGAGGACTGCAGTCGGACCCAAGCCGTAGGCGATGCTGGCCCACGCCACTTCCGTACTCCAAGTACCGGTGATCACGTAATAGGTGCCGCCCACCATCAGCGGACCCCAGACGGCCAGCACGGCCGGCTCACCGAGGCCGATGAATTTGAGTGGCCAAGTATAGAAAAGCACGAAGAAGGCGCCCGCAAGGATCAACCAGAGCACGCCTACGCCCTGCTCCACCACCAGCATGGCGCCGACGGCGGCCGCCGCCAATCCCGTCAGGGCGGCGTAGGTCATCAGGCCGCGCACCGAGAGAAAACCGGCCTGGACGGTCTGCGGGCCGTATTGCGTGCGGAAATAATTATCCTCGTCGACGCCCTTCCAATAATCGGTCAGGTCATTGACGAGGTTATTGGTCGCATGCGCGAGACAGAGCCCGAGCGCGCAGAGCAGGAAAGGCCCCCAAGAGAAGACGCCCGCCTTGGCCGCCAGCAGGCCGCCGAAAGCGGCCGAGACCAAAGTCATCACGAGTACGGCCGCGCGTGAGGCGATCAGCCAGCGCGAGACGATATCGAGCCCGTCCCAATCCTCTTTCGTGATGCGCGGCATCACGGTGAGCGCTTTGCCCCACATCGAAACGTTCATGCCATTTCGCCTTTCTCGTCATCAAGCTGGTATTGCGCCTCCAGGTCGACGCTCAAAGTGCGCGCCGCAAGGAGATAATGAATCGTCGCCCAGGCAGCGCCGATGGTCGTGGTCCACACCAATGCCTGGCGGATGCTTTCCAAACCGTACTCGGGCGCGAGCATATCGGAAACCCAGCCGACAAATTGGGGTCCGAGCCCGAGTCCGATCAGATTGAGCACCAGAAGCAACAGCGCCGATGCCTGCGAGCGCCAGCGTGCGGGGACCATATTCTGCGTCAAGGCGAAGGTGGGACCCAGATAGGCGCCCGCCAACAAGGCCGGAAGGAGGCTCCAAGCCACCGCCGTCCAGCGGTCCGGCTCAAGATAAAAAAGAGCCAGGAAGGGCACGCTCAAAACGGTTGTCAAGGCAGGAAACCAGACATACCATCGAATGTCGCGCTTCGAGAGCCGATCCGTAATCCAACCACCGGCGAAGGTGCCCGCCACACCGGCGGTCAAGGATACCGCGCCAAGCACATAGCCCAGTTCGGCGCGGGAAAAGTCGTGCAGGCGTTCATAGAAGGCCGGGTTGAAGGCACCTGCGCCGTAGCCGATGAAGGCATGCAGGGCGCCCGCAAAGGCGAGATGGACGAAGGAACGTCGTCCGGCAAGAAAACGCGCGACCACGCGAACGGGTTCCTGTTCCTGGACCTTCGCAGCATTGTCCCAATAGCCGCGCGTCGGCTCCTTGAGCGTGCGTCGGACAATCGCGGCCAGCACGATCCCCGGAACGCCGACGACCACAAAAGCAGCGCGCCAGCCCACATTCTCCGCAACCCAACCACCCGTCGCGTAGCCGATGGCGCTGCCGATCGGAATGCCGAGCGCGTAGACGGCAAATACCGTCGCGCGTTTCGAGACGGGGAAAAAATCGGCCAGCATCGAATGCGCCGGCGGACTACAACCGGCCTCACCCACGCCGACACCCACCCGAGCGGCAGCGAGCACGGCGAAGCTCTTGGCAAAGCCCTGCAAAGTGGTCATCGCGCTCCACACCAGCAACGCCCCGGCGATCAACTTGGTGCGCGAATTACGGTCCGACCAACGCGCGATGGGAATCCCCAGCGTCGAGTAGAAAAGCGCAAACGCCGTGCCCGAGAAGAACCCAAGCTGGGTGTCGCTGAGATCCAGATCTTCCTTGATCGATTGCAAGAGGATCGCAACGATCTGGCGATCGACGAAATTGAAAATATAGACGAGGAGAAGAAGCCCCAGCGCGAAGCGCGTATAGGACTTGGAAAACTCGCCCGGTCGCTCCGGATCGCTGGCCTGTTCAGATGACATCGCGGCGATCCTTCCGGAACGCTCGCGAGAGTTCAACCCTTAGAGGTCCGGCGGTGCTGAATCGCGAACTCCTCCTCGGGCGAGAGCACCATATGGAAGCGCGCGTAGAACTGAAAATACGCGATCCCGGCAACGAACCATGCGGCCACGCCGATCACGCCGAGACGGAAGGCCGGGTTCAGGAAAAGCATCACGAGCGTGCCCAGGGCGATCAAGAGCGCACTCCATGCGCCTACCAGGCCAAGCGGGCTGACGTAGGGCCGCTCGATATCCGGAAAGTCGCGGCGCAGAACGATGAACGCGGCCATCTGCATCGCGTAGGCGATCACGGCTCCGAAGACCGCCATATTGAGGATCACCCCACCGAAAACACCGCTATCGCCGGTCAGGTAGAGCAGCATCAAAACGCCGTAGCCGAGCAGAGCGCCGATGATCAGCGCCACATGCGGCGTCTTGCGCTCGCCCAGGGTCAGCGACATCCATTTGGGGAAATAGCCGGCGCGACTAAGCGAGTAGATATTGCGGCCATAGGCGTAGATGATCGCGTGCAGGCTGGCGATCAAGCCAGCCACAGCAACCAGCCCGAGCACGCGTCCGCTGGTCACCCCGAGCGTGATCGTCAACCCCTCGAGCAGCGGCTCCTCGGTGGCCGTGCCGAAATGCGCTGCCCCACCGCCGATCCCCATATTCAGAAAGGTAATCAGGAAGCCGGTCACGATCAAAGTACCCAGGCCCCAGAGAAGACCGCGCGGCATATCGCGCTTCACGTCGATGGCTTCCTCGGCGGCTAGCGGCAATTGCTCGATTGCCAGGTAGAGCCAGATCGCAAAGGGCAGCGCCGCACCCACACCCCGCCAGCCGAAAGGCAGGAAGGTCGAGCCGCCGGGGGCAGGCTCGATATTCCACAAGAGCTCCCAGCGGAAATGCGGCAGCGCCGTCAGATAAAAAACTACGAGAATCGCGAGCGCCAGTAGCGTGATGCCGACAACGAAGCGCAGACTCTCCTCGACGCCCCAGATGTTCAGGCCGACGAAAAGCAGATAGAGCAAGGCCCACCATGCCGGCTGGAAGCCGTCCGGGGTCTGAAAAATTCCCTGCAAATAGGCCGCGGTAAAATAGCAGACCACCGCCGTCGTGATGACGTATTCCAGGTTCTCGGCCAGCCCCGTAATGTAGCCCGCAAAAGGCCCGAGCGCAGTGCGGGCAAACGAATAGGCGCCGCCGGTATGCGGCAGGGCGGGCGACATCTCGGCAATCGAAAAACAAAGGCCGAGGTACATCCAAGTGATCACACAGAGCGCGACCAGGAAGCCACCGAAGCCCGCCTGCCCGACGCCGAGATTCCAGCCAGAGAAATCCCCCGAGATCACCGCACCGACGCCGAGCGCCCAGAGCGAGAAGACGCCGGCCGATTTCTTCAAGCCACGCTTTTCAAAATAGCCGTCTTCCGGGACATGGTAGGTGACGTTACCGTGTTGTTCCGCCATTGATTCTCGGCCTCCTGCTCGCCGGCGCGCTAGCGCGCTTTGCTGCGCGAGCGCTTCTCGCGCCAATGGCGCTGTTCCAACTCTTCTTCCTGTGAGAGGAAATTGAAGATCCGACGGATGAACCGGAAGGCGCCCCCATAGCGCAGAAACTCGTCGGGGTGCATCAGGAGCGCCTCGGTCGGATGCGGATCCTCTTCGGTCTTGGCCACCCGCAGGATGCAGCTATGGCAGGCCTTCTCGATTCGCCCGCGCTCGATCAAATAGGTGATATACGCAGCCGTCTGCACCTTATGCGAGACGCCGATCGACTTCGAGGTCTTGAGATCGACCAGAACCGGCACCCGCAGCGCCGGGTCGATCGCTTCCTTCGGCGCCCGGTTCCAGCGGGAATGCGCGACCATCAGGCCGAGGTTGGCGGTGCCGAACGCGTCGGCCGTCCCGGCCGACCAAAGATCCTTGTCCTCGCTCCAGAGCCGCTCCTCGATTCCGTCCGGATCGGGCTCGAACTCCACCTTCTCGAACCATTCGATTGCCAACCCGGCAGCGCGCGCCACCAAGGGTGCCGGAGCCTCATCCGCTGCAGCCATTTCATGCCCCAGCCGCTGGTGCAGGTAGGCCTCGACCAATCCGTGCGCGGCCGTACCGAAGGCGCCGGCCGTGTTCTTCTCGACCTCGCAATAGGGGTCCGGTGCGAGCCGGCTCTTCAGATTCCCCAGGACCGCCGCGCCCTGCTCGGCTGTCAGCTCCTCGCTCAATGCATCGCCGAGCTCGGCCAGAATCCGGCGGCGCTCCAGATTGCCCGCCCATTTCGTCAAAAAAGGCTTGCCGATACCCCTGTCAATCACCGAGGTCGTCCGCGGCATCGGACGCGGCGAGCCTTCCATGCGGTAATGATCGGCGTTCGGGTTGGGGAGTTCGGGCCTCTTTGGAGTGGCTGTGGTCGACATCGAGCCCCTGCCTATCCGATGCGCACCCGACACGCGACCACGCGCCGGCCGCCGCTTGGCTCAGAAGACCTCTAGGAAAAGTGCCTGCATGGCGGCGAAGGATTTTTTATCGGTCGCCGGGTCGTAGCCAATCGGCATACCGTAGGCCTTGGCCCGTTCATCGGCCTCGGGATTACTGAAGCCGTGCAACGCGCCCGGATACGCCTCGAATGCGTAGTTCGCACCGGCCGCATCCATTTCTTTCTTGAAATTTTCGATATCGGCATCCGGCACCAGAACGTCGTCTGCTCCGTGGCAGACAAGAACGCGGGCTTTCACCTCGCCCGCAGCCGGCGCGTGAAAGGAGCCCAGCGCGCCGTGGAAGCTGACCACGGCCGCCAGCGGCATGCCGACCTTGGCGGCCTGCAGGACAATCGCGCCGCCGAAGCAATAGCCGATCGCAGCGATTTTGCCAGAAGCGACGTCGTCGCGGGCATCCACGAGATCCAGGGCGGCACGAAAGCGCAGCTCGCCGACCTGAATATTTTCGGTGACCGAGCCCATGAGCTTGCCAGCCGCCGACGGATCGTCGGCAACCTGCCCGGCGCCGTACATATCGACCGCCAAGCCGACGTAGCCAAGCTCGGCCATCTGGCGCGCTCGGCCACGGATATAATCCGTCAGCCCCCACCACTCATGCACCACCAATACGGCCGGATGCGGCCCAGCGCCCTCGGGGAGCGCCAAGAATCCTTTGAGCGTGGTATCGCCCGCCCGGTACGTCACTTCTTCTTCGCGAATCGCCATGATTTCTCCTTGATTCATCTTCCGCTACGACCGAGGCCCGGTGCGTGCTCTGCGCTTGCTCTACCGTCCCGGCCGACGGTATCGCCAGCCGCAAGGCCCGTGCCCTTCAGTCCAAATATTTTGCGAGGAAGTCGGCCACACGCTCGAGTGCTGCGTCCGCCTCCGGCACCGGCAGGCCATGCCATCCGTGAATCATATCTTCGCTGATCTCAAGTTCGACCGTCACACCGGCCGCGCGCGCGCGTTCGGCAAGCCGAACGGAATCGTCGCGAGTTCGATCGATACTGCCGGCCTGAAGCAAAAGCGGTGGTAGCCCGTGCAGGTCCGCATAGAGAGGCGAGGCCAGCGGTGCCCGAAGGTCGCCGTCCGGGCCGACATAGTCGCGGCCGCGGGCGCGCAGCCAGGCCGCGTCGAGGAAGGGGTCCTTGCCGACCGGATGGACGGCGGCCTCGCCCGTCGCTTCGAGATCGAACCAGCCGCTCAGAGTCACGGCGCAAGCCGGCAGAGGCTCGCCGGCATCGCGCAGCATCACCAAAGTTGCGACCACCAGACCACCGCCGCAGGAGTCGCCGATCAACGCGATTTTCGCAGGGTCGATCCCGTGCGATAGCAGGCCGCGGTATGCCTGCGCGCAATCCTTGACCGGCGCCGGACACGGATATTCCGGCGCCAGACGATAGCCGATCTCGAGTACCGGTCGCGCACAGGCCCGGCTGATTTTCTCTCCGTAGAATAGATAATCCGAGAGATCGCAGGAAACGAAGGCGCCCCCGTGGAATTGCAGCACCAGCGTATCGGAGGCGAGCGCTTCCGGCGTGGCGATCTTCGCCGCCGGCACACCGAGTAGGTCTACCCCCTCGATGACCATATCTTCACCGACCGGGTGGCCGTGCAGCGCCGCCATCTTCGCACGAACCTCCGCCACAGAATCGGCCGGGTTCGCGAGCCCCGGCTCAAGTAGAGCCAGCAGGTCTTCGTATTCCTTCGAGACAGCCATCCCCGGGCTTAGGCTCCGTCCGCAGGAAACGCCAGCTTCGTGGTTCCTGGCCGGGCGGCTTTTCGGGCGCGTTCTCGCTCGGTATAGGCAGGGCAGACAAGCGGCGGGATCTCATGGCAGAGCGAAATAAAAATCAGGCACGTACGCGCATGCCGCAGGAGGCTTTGCACGGGCTCGAAGGCCCCTTGGTGCGCCTGAATGAAGCGATGAATCAGACGCCCGCAGGACGCAAGCAGGTCGCTGCATGGCAGAGGGGAGTGGCCGGCCCCTTCGTGCGCTGGGTCACAAAATATCGCTGGGAATTACACCACCTGGAGCGCGTCCAAGCAGTCACACCGAAGCGCGGAACGATCCTGGTCGCGAACCACCGCTCGCTTTTCGATATGTTCGTGACCCTCTCGGTGCTCTTCATCGAGCATGGCATGTACCGCAATCTCCTCTTCCCGGTGCGCGCGCCCTTCTTCTACACCAACCCTCTCGGCCCGGTGGTCTGCGGACTCTTCTCCGGCTTCTCGATGTGGCCACCGGTCTTTCGTGACGAGCGCCGTAGTGCCTTGAACCCGATCGGCATCCGCCAGATCCTCGAAGCTCTCGAAGAACCCGGCACCTGCGTCGGCATGCACCCCGAAGGCGCGCGCAACAAGAATGACGACCCCTACTCCCTGCTCCCGGCGCGCCCCGGCATCGGTCAGATGATCCAGCAGGCCCACCCCGAGACCTTGATCGTTCCCCTATTCATGCAGGGACTCTCCAACGATTTCGCACTCGAAGTTCGGCGCAAATTGAGTCCCCGGCTGGGTGCCGAGGCGCCGCCGATCCGCTGGGTCTTCGGTGAGCCCGCTACGGCCGGCGAACTCGCCCGCATCGGCGACGCCGCCACCATCGCCAATCATCTTCTCGACGAGCGCATCGGTGCGCTGGCCGAGGAGGCGCGCCGCATTGCATCCGGCGCACGCATCGTAGCTGCCGCCTGAACCCCGCGCGCGCACGCGGCTGGAAGGTAGCGGTGGCCTGGCCTAAGCTCGGACATGGATTTCTCCGGACGAATCGTCGGTTGGCACCATTTACCTTTCGGCAAGCACGAAGAAGATGTCGAAGAACTCGCCGTGCAAGCGGTGCGCGGCGCGCTCGCCGACGCGGGGATTGGTGCGGCCGAGGTCGACGCAATTTACGTCGGCCAGTTCAACGAGGGCTTCAGCCCACAGGGTTTTCCCAGCTCCCTGGTCCTGCAGGCCGACCCGGATTTACGCTTCAAGCCGACCACGCGGGTCGAGAATGCATGTGCGACCGGATCGGCCGCCGTCCATCAGGGCCTGCAGGCGATCGCCGCGGGCAGTGCCGAGACCGTCCTGGTCGTCGGCTTCGAGAAGATGTCGGGCGTCTCAGGCCGCGAAGTGGGCGAGATTCTGCTGCGCGCCAGCTACGTGAAGGAAGAGGCCGATATCCCCGGAGGTTTTGCAGGTGTCTTCGGCCGGATCGCGTCGATGTACTTCGAGCGCTTCGGTGACCAGACCGAGGCTCTCGCGCGTATCGCGACCAAGGGCCACAAGAACGGCGCAAAGAATCCCCTGGCGCATTTCCGCAAAGAACTGCCCTACGAGTTTTGCCTGAACCCGTCGGATAAAAATCCATTCGTCGCCGGTCCGCTGAAACGAACCGATTGCTCGCCGGTCTCCGACGGTGCCGCCGCCCTCGTGCTGCAATCACCCGCGGCCGCCGCCGGCAAAAGCCGGCAAGTCGGCTTCCGCGCGGCCGTCCATGTACAGGATTTTCTCCCCATGAGCCGCCGCGACATCATCCTCTTCGAGGGCTGCCGCGAAGCCTGGTCCCAGGCCCACGCCGCGGCCGGCACCACGATCGACGACCTCTCGCTGGTCGAGACCCACGACTGCTTCACCATCGCCGAGCTGATCGAAATGGAAGCCATGGGGCTGGCGGCACCCGGCCAGGCAGGCGCGCTCATCGCAGAGGGACAAACCGAAATCGGCGGCCACCTGCCGATCAACCCCTCCGGTGGCCTGAAGGCCAAGGGCCATCCAATCGGCGCCACCGGCGTCTCCATGCATATCATGGCCGCCATGCAGCTCTGCGGCGACGCCGGCGCTCTGCAAGTACAGAATGCGAATCTCGCGGGCGTCTTCAATATGGGCGGTGCCGCTGTGGCAAATTACGCCAGCATCCTCGAGCGCGTGAACTGAAAAACCGGCGCGCGATCCACATCAGGCGACAATCAGCGACCGCCTCCGGCCTCAGCCTGCGGGCTTCTCGTCAGGTGCCAGAAGACGTTGCCGCGAGGCCTCGAATTCGGTGACAATGCGGGTGTCGACCAGAAACAGCACATAAAGGGTCGCATCAGACGTTCCCGAGACGAGCAGGCTGCGGCCGTCCTTGTCTTTGAAGTCGAGGCGCAGCTGGAACTTCTGCAAACCGAAGGGATGATCCGCGAGGCCACCCTCAACACTGAGCAAGGAGAGGGTATCCTTGCGGAAGAAAAGATCCCCCTTGAAATGACGGGCGGTCTCCTGCTTCGGGACCACGCGCACCTGATAGCTGGCGACGTCGTTGCGCTCGACCTCCCTGACAAACTCAAGCTGGTAATGATCGCGCCCACTCTCACCGAACATCGGGTAGAGCGGATCGCCCTCGAGCTTCGGCTCACAATCGGAGAGATCGACCGCCTTGCCGTTGCGTTCGCATTTCAGGACCTTCATCCGATCTGCCTCGCCAAGCCAGCCCCATACATCGGCCTCGACCACATAGGTCGAACGCAAGGCGCCATCATCGGTGTCGTAGTCGCGCCGAACGATCTCGCGGCGGCTGGAATGCCCCGGAAACAGCAACTCCGCCACCGAGGCATTGGCGTAGATCCGAGCCAGTATCTCGCTGCCGGCAGGCGTCGCCGCCAGCGATTCCGCCGCCCATGCCTGCAGAGGAGTCGCCAGCGCTGCGATCAGCATGAAAGGTCCGGCCAGCCACGCCGGCACCCGATGCGAGCTCAGGCGCCGGGGACTCGGGGAAAATCGCTTCATCGGGTGCTTCGGTTCCACACCCTGAGCTTGCCAGAGGTAGGCGCTTCGGCGCAACGCCGGACGGCCCGATGCCGAAAACGCTCCTCCCACTTGACAGTCCGGACGGTATAGTTAATCACCACCGAGGAAGAGCGGCTGCCCCCTTGCCGCGCGAGGAGAACCATCTTGCCATCCACGGAATTTCCCAGTGAAGCAGACGTCGTCATTGTCGGCGTCGGCGGAATTGTCGGCTCGATGCTCGCCTTCTGGCTCGCCGAGCTCGGCGTGCGCAATATCGTCGGCCTGGAGAAGGCGGGCTCGATTCCCTCCGATATCTCATCGACCTCGCATGCCTCGGATTTCATCTTCAATACAGCACATGACAAGCTGAGTAATTGGACGACGGCCTTCAGCCGCCGCTTCTACGAGGACAACGGCTTCTTCACCCGGCGCGGCGGCCTCGAGGTTTGCCGCAAGGGCGACGATGCACGCTGGGAGGAACTCAAGCGCAAGGTCGCGTCCGGGCGTGCCTTCGGCACCAACGTGAGCCTGATCGACGCCGCCGCCGCAAAGAGGAAATTCCCCCTCCTCGACGAAGACTCCATCCGCGGTGCGATGTGGGATCCCGATGCCGGCCTCGTGACACCGCGCTCGCTCGATGTGGTGAGCGAGGTCATCGGCCGGGCACAGGCCGTCGGCGCGCTGCAGACCTTCACGAATACTCCGGCGACCGGCTTTGTCGTCGAGAAGGGGCGCGTCACGGGCGTCCATACCGACCGCGGAATCATCCGGACGCCGAAGGTTGTGCTCACCTCGGGAATCTGGGGACCGCTCCTCGGCGATATGGTCGATGTGCCCGTGCCGCTGTGGCCGGTCGAGCATCCCCTGCTCTTCTTCGGTCCGCTGCCGAGCATCCAGGGCACCGAGGAGTTCATCGTACATCCCCTCTTCCGCGACCAGGGCAACTCGGCGTATGTGCGCGACACCGGTCGCATCGATGGCGGCATGCTCGAATGGGGCTATTACGAGGAGAAGAACCCGCGCCTCGTCGACCCCCTCGATATCGGCAACCCCGACAAGACGATGACCTCGCCCTCGATGCGCCACCTCGCTCTGGAGGAGGTCGGCGAAGCGCTTGCGAAGGCCGCAGATACCGTGCCCATTCTCGGCGAACTCGGCTGGGACGAGCGCAGTTCGTTCAACGGCTTGCTCTCGGTCACGGCCGACGGCGCCTCGCTGATCGGCGAGAGCCCCGAGGTGCGCGGATTCTGGCTTTGCGAAGCCGTCTGGGTCAAGGACGGCCCGGGCGCCGCACGGCTCTGCGCCGAGTGGATGGCCACCGGCCACGCCCAGATGGATATGCACTCCTTCGATATCGCGCGCTTCTATCCGGTGCAGAAGGAAAAGGAGTTCGTGCGCGGCCGCGTCTTCGAGAACGCCCAATCGATCTACACCCCGCCGGTCCATCCACGCGAGCCCTTCCTCAGCGGGCGCGACATCTATCTCAGCCCCTTCCACCAGCGGGAGAAGGAACTGGACGGGCATTTCGCAAACGAGATCGGCGGCTGGGAACGCGCGCTGGCCTACGAGAGCAACCGGGAGCGCCTCGGCGACTACATCGGGCGCGTACCCCGGCGCGAAAACGAGTGGGATGGGCGCCATATCCCCTACCAACTCGCCGGCGCCGAGCAGCTCGCCATGAGTGATACGGCCGGAATGATCAACCTCTCGCATTTCGCGATCTTCGACATCGAGGGCCGCGACGCCGAGCGACTGCTCGAGAGTCTCTCGGTCGGCAAGATCGGTGGCGATACTCCGGAAGGTCGCGCCGTCTATACCAATTTCCTGACCCCGCAAGGCACGGTGCATGCCGACCTGACGATCTGCCGCCTCGGCAAAGATCGCTTCCGCGTGATCACCGGCGGCGCCGACGGCAACCGCGATTGGATGACGATCCGCAACCACCGCGACGACGAGGCACTGGATGCGAAGATTCGGATCCGCACCCATGACCTGGCGACATTGGGGCTGTGGGGACCGCAAGCGCGCCAGTTCCTGCGCCGCTTCGCTGACCCGGCAACGCTTGCCGATGCAGCCTTTCCCTTCGCAACCGCCCGCAACCTCACACTCGACCTGCCGGGGGGACGCAAGCTGCCGGTATGGGCCGTGCGTATCTCGTACGTCGGCGAGAGCGGCTGGGAACTCTACCTGCCCAACCAACCCGATTGCGGGCTGGCGCTCTTCGACGCCTTGTTGGAAGCCGGTGTCGTGCCGGTTGGCATCGAGACCTACGCCAACAGCCGCCGGCTGGAGAAGAGCTTCCGCCTGCAAGGTGCCGACCTCGAGACCGAGTACAATGCCTGCGAATCCGCCGTGCAGCGGCCGGCGGTGAAGGCAGCGGATTTCATCGGCAAAACGGCGCATCTGCGCCACCGCGAGGAGGCGCCGACGGCACTCCTATGCACGATGACGCTCGACTCGCAGGCACCGCATGGCGGCCCGGATCGCTTCCCCACCGGAATCGGCCCCATCCTCGATCCCGGAACAAACGAGGTCCTGGTAGACGCCCGGGGCCGGCGTTCCTACGCGACCAGTACCGCGTACGGTCCGTCCATCGGTCGTCATATCGTCATGGGCTACCTGCCCCCGGCCCAGGCCCGGGTCGGCGAGAAACTTCTCTTCGAATACTTCAACGAGGACGGCGATGGGCTCTACCCGATGACCGTCCGCATCGCTGGCCGCGGGTCGCTCTACGACCCCGAAAACCGGCGGGTTCGCCAATGAAGCCCGCCCAGGAAACAGAATGAAACATCCCAACTTTCCGAGTGTCGACCAGAGCGATCGCCTAGTTCCCTACAACCTGCGCCAGAGCGGGCGTACGCCGGTCGAGATGCTGATCTCGACGCGCATCCGCAAATCCCCTTTCTGGGCACTTTCGATCGAAGCCGGCTGCTGGCGGGCGACCACCTACAACCGCATGTACCACCCGCGCGGCTACGTGCGCCGCGAAGACGGCGGCGCGATGGCGGAATACGACGCCCTGGTGAACCGCGTCACCATGTGGAACGTCGCAGTCGAGCGACAGATCCGTATCCAGGGCCCCGACGCCGAGGCCTTCGTCAATTATGTAATTACCAGAGATGCGACGAAGATCAAGCCGATGAATGGCAAATATTGCATTCTCTGCAACGCCAAGGGCGGTATCCTGAACGACCCTGTACTCTTGCGTCCCGCGGCCGATGAATTCTGGTTCTCGATCTCGGATAGCGACGTGATGCTCTGGTTGCAGGGGGTCAATATCTCTTGCCGCTACGATGTCACAATCGACGAGATCGACGTCTGTCCCGTGCAGATTCAGGGTCCGCTCTCGATCGACCTGATGGCGAAACTCGTCGGCGAGGAAGTTCGAGAGATCCCCTACTACGGGCTGATGAATGCCCGCGTCGAAGGCGCCGAGGTCCTGATCAGCCAAAGCGGGTTCACCGGCGAGAAGGGCTACGAGATCTACGTGAAGGATGCCCATGAACATGCCGAGACGGTCTGGAATGCCGTGCTCGCCGCCGGCACGGAGTTCGGCCTGCAGGTAATCGCACCGGCCCACCATCGCCGTATCGCGGCCGGGATTCTGTCCTGGGGACAGGATATGGACCTTGAGAACTCACCCTTCCAGGTGAACCTCGGCTACCAGGTTCCGCGCAACAAAGAAGCGGATTATATCGGCAAGGCCGAATTGGAGCGCCAGCGCGGCATCATCGACGGCGGCGCCTTTCCCTTCAAAATGAAGATGGTCGGACTCCGCCTGGGCGGCAAGGAGATCGACGATTACGCGCCCGATTTCTGGTTGATCGCCACACCCGGAGGTGAGCCGATCGGCTATGTGACCTCGCCCTGGTGGTCGCCCGAGCTGGCGACGAATATCGCGCTCGGCTGGGTGCCGGTCGCTCATGCGGCCGTCGGTACGGCCCTGCAGGTCGCGCTCCCCGACGAATACGCAGAGACCAGCGCCGTGCCGGTCGCCGCCGAGGTCGCCGAGGTCCCCTTCCGCGCCTCGGTCAACCCGAGCGCACGCGAGGTCGCGCGCGCCAAGGGCCGCGATTTCGCCGAATAGCCGTCAGGCTATTCGGTCAGGTCCTGGATCTTCTGGTCGAGTTCCTTCTGCGCATCATTCTTGGGCGGCTGCGGGGTCATGATCTTGGTCATATCTCCGGCGACCTTGATGCGCCCCGACATAAAGGCCTGCATCGCTGCGGCCTGGTCCGGCTCGACCACCAGGGCGCGGGCGGTTTCGTAATCCGTCGTGACCGTCACGTCGGCAACCTCGACATGCCCCTTGCCCAGACGCCCCTCCCCGGTGCTGGAGTCCAGATGGAAATGAAGCGTGGCGTCACCGAAGGGCATGCCGTTCACAATCTGGTTCATTTTCATCTTGATGGAAGCGGGCGGCAACTGGCCTCCGTACTCCCCTTGCAAGGCAATCACGGCATCCAGCCAGCCATCGCTCAGAAACGGAAATTTACTCATCGTTGACTCCTCCTCTATTACGCAAATCCGGCTTCCAAAAGTACGCCGCCAATCACCATTGTGCAAGAAAAGTGCGGTCGTGCGGCCCCTGGAGGCCCCGAACGGGGCAGCATTGGGGCCGAACTCGATCAAGGGATCGGGGCAGAGCAATGCCGCGATCGGGACTTTGCGGCAAGCGACGACGCCGGCTTCGGCCTCGATGGTTCTCTATGGTAGGCAACTCCATGCCGGAGCTGCCGCCCCTTTTCCTCGCCTGTGTCACCATCACGGTGCTGGCGACCATCGCTCTTCTGATTGCTGAGTCGCGCAACGAAATTCGCGGAGTCTGGTTAACCAAACCCGTCGCAGCACTGGGCTTCCTCGGCGCCGCGCTGGCCGTCTCGGCCCCTCAGACCAGCTACGGAGCGTGGATCCTCACCGGCCTCGTGCTCTCCTTTGTCGGCGATGTGCTGCTGATCCCCCGCGACTCGGAGAAGACCCTTCTCGCCGGCCTGGTCTCCTTCCTGCTGGGCCACCTCGCCTACGCCGTCGCCTTCGGACAACTCGGCCTCAATATGCCAGCCCTCCTGGGTGCCGCCCTCGTCCTGGCATTGGTCGCCGCCGTCACCCTGCGCTGGCTTCTGCCGCATGTCGAAGGGCCCATGCGGGCCGCCGTTGCGGCCTATACGATCGTCATCACCGCCATGGTTCTCTTTGCCGCCAGCGCCTATGCGGAGACGGGTGCTGCCAGCGTGCTGATCGGCGCCCTGCTCTTCTACGTGTCGGACCTCGCCGTGGCGCGCCAGCAATTCGTCGCCAAGTCGATCACCAACCGCCTCTGGGGACTGCCGCTGTATTTCGCGGGCCAGCTCGTACTCGCCGCCAGCATCCTCGCAATCGGCTGATCCTGGAGGTGCGGCCCTGTCCCGCCGCGGCGCCTCGCTCCGTGCGGCGAGCGCTGGTATGCCCGCGGCATGGATTATGGCATCACGATCTTCTTCACCGACTCTTCCATCTCCCCGGTCGAGCTGGCACGCGCCGCCGAAGAGCGCAGCTTCGAATCGCTCTGGGTAGCCGAACATTCCCATATCCCCACCAGCCGGGCGACGCCCTTTCCGGGCGGCGACGAGTTGCCTAAAATGTACTACGACGTGATGGATCCCTTCATCACACTCGCGGCCGCGGCCGCCGTGACGACCACGCTCAAGCTGGCGACAGGAATCTGTCTCATCCCCCAGCGCGACCCGATCCAGACGGCCAAAAGCGTGGCTAGCCTGGACCAGATCTCCGGCGGACGCTTCCTCTTCGGCGTGGGCGGCGGCTGGAACGAAGAAGAGGCCGGCAACCACGGCGTCGATGATTTCAAGCAACGCTGGAAGCTGATGCGCGAGCGGATCGAAGCGATGAAAGAGATCTGGACCAAAAGCAAAGCCGAATACAAGGGCGACCTGGTCCAATTCGACCCCATCTACTCCTGGCCGAAGCCCGTCCAGACCCCCCACCCGCCGGTCCTCGTCGGCGGAACTTTCCCGCATGGGGCGCGCCGCGCCGTGCGTTACGGCGACGGCTGGATGCCGATCAACCCGGGCAAAGCCCTGGCCACGCAGATCAAGGAGTTCCACCAAATGTGCCGCGATGCCGGCCGCGCGGAACTGCCCGTTACGCTCTTTGCCGCACCCGCCAAGCCCGACTCATTGGCACGCTGCCGCGACGCCGGCGTATCACGCGCCATCTTCATGCTCCCCGCCGCGGGCAGCGAAGAAATCCTGCCTCTACTCGACCGCTACGCCAACGCGCAGATATAGAAGCCGGTCGGAAACAAGTCGCCCGCAGCAAGCCAAAACCTGCCCAAGCTTCCCTCCGGGAACCCCGTTCGGCCTTCGTCAGGCGCAGATTCCGATGGCCCCGAGTTGCGCGCGAGCGGCCTCTTTCCAGCCGCGGTTGGCGCGCGGGTTGGCCGGGCTCGGGTGCAGCACGGTTTCGATCTGCGGCCCCCCCTCGCCAAGGGCGCGGCGCGCGCGGTCGGTCGCGAACGCACCTACGCCGATCAGCCAGCGCGGCTCAAGCAGCGTGACCAGGCGACGCAGATGCTTGTCGCAGGCCGCATAGATCGGCGCTCGCTCGGTGGCCGGTAATTTATCCGGCGTCCGGTTACGACCACTCTCCTCCATGAAAAGGAGCGGGCAATAATTGACCACATAATGGTCCGCGAAGAAGCGCTCCGGAGTCTGCCAATGCTCGGCCACCGCACCCCAAAGCCGCACTCCGCTGACCTCCGCGCGCGTGCAACCAAACCCCTGCACCGGACGTTTCGGATGCTCGGTTGGGGGCCGGCCAACCTTCTCCTCGATGCCCATCCAATCGCGCACGGCCGCGATTTCCCCGAAAGGAACCCCCGTCTGCGCCATGCCGAAAGGCCCCGGATTCATGCCCAGGAAGAGTACGCGCTTGGGAGTGCCGGCGAAGCGCTCTACATAGGCGCGGTGCGATGCGCGTGCGTAATCCAGCGGATTATAGACATGCGTTACGGGCGCGGCGAATTCGAGGCCGTCCATCGCACGCGCAAGGGCGCGCGTGGCCGCCCATACTTTGCCGGCCAGCGGCGTTGCCGTGCTCACCCGGCCGCGAGGACCTTCTGCACGGCTGCCACCACCGCGTCATGGATGCCGCCGCTGGTCGCGATGATCCCCTGATTCGCCTTGAGCGTGCAGCCCTGGCGGAAGTCGAGCGACTGGCCCGTAATATCGGTCACGCGCCCGCCGGCGGCAACAACCACCGCCATGCCAGCGGCGTGGTCCCAGATCTTCTCCTCGTAATCGGCCCGAGTCGGCAAGCGCAGGTAGATCGAGGCATCACCGCGGGCGACCGCAGCATATTTGCATTGACTATCGATGCGAAAGGGCTCAGAGGTGATCCCGAGTTCGGCCGCAATCCTGGCCGACGCCCCCTGATCGGAGTGCCCCGACTCGACGGATTCGCAAAAACGCGCCTCGGCAAGTGAGGGCGGCGCGGCAACCGCGATCGGCGCACCAACCAGGCCCTCGCCGTCGACCTCGTGGGCCAGCGCCGCATGGCCGGGGATGCCGCTGAAGATCGCTCCCTTGCCTTTGGGGCCGGGCAGATTCGGGCAACCGAGGACGCCGAGGACGACCTCGCCATTCTCGATCAGGCCGAGCGCAACCGCGTATTGCTCGCCGCGCAGGAAGCCCTTGGTACCGTCGATTGGGTCAATCGTCCAATAGCGTGCGGTATCGGCCTTGGCGTCGCCGCGGTCGATCCAGGCCAGGACTTCATCTTCTTCGGGCTCGTAGCCAAGCTCGTCGGCCACCGCCTCGACGATGGAACTGCGCAAGGCCGCGACCGAATCGCCCTGCAAATCGGCCGAGCCTTCCTCGCCGACCACCGGATCGTCGGGAAAGCGAGTCTGCAGAACCTCACAAACAATCGCCTGCGAGGCGAAGTCGGCCACGGTCACCGGGCTTTTGTCTTTTTTCTCCAGCGTATCGGCCGTGACCAGCCGCTGCTGTACCGCCCGGCAGATTCTCGATGCCGCGCGCACGGCGTCCATCGCTGCTTCCAGGTCTTTTTCTCGATCTGCCATCATTCTCGCCCTTCAAAATTCTTTCCGGCCAACACCGTGCCGTCCTGCAAACAAAGCGCACGCACCTTGCCATGCGCAATCAATCGGCCTTCCTCGTCGCGGGCCTCGGCCTGCCAGAGTTGCGTGCGACTACCACGCGCAAGAGGTGTCGCGACCACCCGCACCTTGCCCGAGCGCACGGCGCGCACGAAACTCGTCTGGTTCTCGAGACCGACCGCGCCGCTTGCTGTCCCACGCTCCAGCGCCGACATGCCGGCGCCGATCGAGCAGACGGTTTCCACTGCGCTGCAATGGACGCCGCCATGCACGATGCCGTAGGGCTGGTGGTGCTTCTCCTCGATCACGTACTCGGCGACCACGCGCTCGGCCGAGGCCTCGACGATCCGCAGCCCGGCCTGGGCGTCCCAAGGTGAGGGGAAACCCTCCGGAATCGATATCTTCGTTTCACTCATACCCATCGTGGGTAGTACGAAGATGCGTTGTGATCCAGCCCTATCCGTGGTTCATCCCCCCCATGCCTGACTGCAGATTCGATGTGCTCGGAATCGGCAACGCGATTGTCGATGTGCTCACCAATACCAGCGAGAACTTCCTCAGTGAACGCAAGCTCGAGAAGGGCTCGATGCGCATCATCGATGCCGAAGAGGCCGAGACCCTCTACCGGGAGATGGGCTCGGGCTTGGAAGCCTCGGGCGGATCGGCCGGCAATACGATCGCCGGGCTCGCCTCGTTGGGTGGCCGCGGCGCCTTCATCGGCAAGGTGAAAAACGACCAATTGGGTGAGACCTTCGCACACGATATCCGCGCTCTGGGCGTTGATTTCCCAACCACCATGGCGACCACCGGCGCACCGACGGCGCGCTGCCTGATTCTTGTCACACCCGACGCGCAGCGCACAATGAATACCTACCTGGGGGCGTGCGTCACTCTCACCGAGGCAGACGTGGACGAGACGATGGTACGCGATTCGGCCATCACCTACCTGGAGGGCTATCTCTGGGATCCGCCCGCCGCCAAGCAAGCCTTCCGCAAGGCGATGCAGCTAGCGCATGGCGCCAAGCGCAAAGTCGCACTGACATTATCCGACGCCTTCTGCGTCGGCCGCTACCGCGAGGAATTCCGCGAACTCGTCGATCAATCCATCGACATTCTTTTCGCCAACGAAGCCGAGATCATGTCGCTCTATGAAACCAAGAGTTTCGACGCGGCCCTGCAAGCGGTGCGCGCCACCGGAACACTCACGGCCCTGACCCGCGGCGAGAAGGGTAGCGTGATCGTACACGGCGATGAGTTGCACGTGATCGATTGCGAGGCGGTCGAGAAGGTCGTCGATACCACCGGCGCGGGCGACCAATTTGCCGCCGGCTTCCTGCACGGCCTGGGCACCGGCCGCGACCTCGCCAGCTGCGGCCGCCTCGGCGGCATCGCCGCTGCCGAAATCATCGCGCATTTCGGCGCACGCCCCGAAGTCTCGCTCGCCGAACTGGCCGGCACCAAGGGCTTCTAAGGAGCCAACGGCCATGGCAGAGGAGGCCGAAAGCTGGCGCAGCGCGATCCGAGCCTGCCTCGATGCCTCCGGCAGCGAGGTGGTCTCCCGCCTGCGCGCTGTCGAACTTGCCGAGACATGGCAGCGGCTCGACCTGGACGGACGCCACCGCTTCCTTACGCTCCTGGCAGATGAGTTCGGGCCACAGCCCGAAGCCATCCGAAAGGCGATCGCGTTCTGGCAGGAAGCCAACGAGCCCGGTGCAAGAATCGATGCCCAGCGCATCTTGCGCCGTGCCCTGCGCCCGCCCTACCGCCGCCTCTTCACGCAATTCAACGCGGTCCCCGACCGGGTCAAATTCCTCGTGAATATGCGCGCCGACCTGCTCGGCATCGCCTCGCAGAGCCCGGAATTGCGCGCCCTGGACGACGCCCTGGTCTTCGTTCTGCGCTCCTTCTTTGATTTCGGCTTCCTCGAATTGCAGCGCATCAGCTGGGACTCCCCGGCGACCCTGCTGGAGAAACTCGTCGCCTACGAGGCCGTGCACGCGATCCGCTCCTGGGAAGACCTGCATAACCGTCTCGACTCCGACCGCCGCTGCTACGCCCTTTTCCACCCCTCGATGCCGGGCGAACCGCTGGCCTTTGTCGAGGTCGCCCTGGTGCGCGGCCTGGCCGACTCCGTGCAGCGCCTGCTCGATGAAGACGCACCCGTCGGCGACCCGGCGGCGGCCGATACGGCAATCTTCTATTCCATCTCGAGCCCGCAAAAGGGCCTGCGCGGCGTGAGCTTCGGCGAATACCTGATCCGCGGCGCCGCCCGCACGCTGCACCACGACCTGCCCCACCTCGATACCTTCGCGACCCTCTCGCCCATCCCCGGATTCCGGGTCTGGCTCAAAACCTCGCTCGCGCGCGCCGGTGACTCTTTCCTGGCAGGCGAAATTTCCCACCGCGCCGACCTCGAACACATCCTGGCCGACAGAGAATCCGTACTGGACGCGCCGCTCGCCGACCGCCTCGCCGAGCCCCTGCGCAGGCTATGCGCCCGCTACTTCCACGCCACCCGCAAAGACGGCTCCCCGATCGACCCGGTGGCGCGCTTTCATCTGCGCAACGGCGCGAGCATCGAGGCGATCCATACCGCCGCCGACACCTCCGCCAAGGGCCTGCGCCAATCCTTCGGCCTCATGGTCAACTATAGATACGATACCGCCGCTCTCGAAACCAACCAGGAAGCCTTCGAGACCAAGCGCACCATCGCCTCCGCCCCCAGCATCCGCGCGCTGCTTCCAGGCGCTTAGAGGCCCGTGCCCCAAGACCAGCCCAGCCGGCTCATCCGCGGCTGGGCAGCAGGCCACGCTTGGTGGGACTCGGCAGCTTGAGGCCATGCGCCGTCAAGGCTTTGCGGAAACGCGCGGGCAGAGGCGCTTCAAGCTTCACGCGGTTGCCTTGTACCGGATGCGGAAAAGCGAGGCGCCATGCGTGCAGAAGAATAGCGCGGTCGGCTTGGCGCGCGACCGAGGCGCGGCCATCGGGCGAGGACGGCGTGTAGACCAGGTCGCCGAGCAGCGGCGCACCGATGGAGGCCAAATGCGCCCGGATCTGATGCAGGCGGCCGGTCTCAATTCGGCACTCGACCAAGGCCGTCCCGTCATGGCCGCGGCAAAGAACCTTGAAATGGGTCACGGCAGCCTTGCCGCGCGCATCGATGCGAGCGAGCTTGCGGTCATGCGTGCGCACCTCGGCCAGACGCGCGCGGATCGAGCCACGCGGTCGCTCCGGTACGCGCGCCGTGATCGCCAGGTAATCCTTCACCACCTCGCGTTTATGAAAGCTGCCGCGCAGCCCTTCGTAGGCGGGTACCGTCTGGGCGAAAAGCAACAATCCGCTGCTGGCGCGGTCGAGCCTATGCAGCAGTCCGTAGTCACGCGCGGCACCGAGGTGGCGCAAGCGCTCGCCTGCCACGGCCATGACCCCGTTCTGCACGGAGTCACGCGCGTGGCCCGCGCCGGGCATCGTCACGCGGCCGCTGGTCTTGTCGACGACAAAAATTTCACCGTCGTCACGCACGATCGCTACGGCGACATCCGCATTGGGTTCGGGAAAAGCCACGCCAAACCTCTAGAGGCCACGTAACGCGCCCACAACGCCCACCGGGCTCGACTCGACCATTGCACTTGGGACCTCTAGAAAGAATCCGAACGTTGGGGCCACCCGGTGCCCGCTCCGAGAGAGAATTTCACCATGTTCCGATCACAGCTCCGACACGCGCTGCTCCTCTGCACCTTCCTGCTCGCCGCCCTGCCTGTAGCGTCCGGGGCCAGCCAATCCGTCAGCGAAGAAATTCTCGAGATTCTCAAAGAGAGCGGCCGCGTCAGCGAGGAGAAATATCAAGAGCTGAAGGTGCGCGCCGGCGCCGAGGCGAGCGCGGCGGAGAAAGCCGCCACCGACTACCGGGTCTACTGGAAACACGGTCTTCGCTTCGTCTCACCCGATGGGGCCTTCGCGCTGAAACTCGGCGGCCGGATCCAGAACGATTGGGCCATTCTGCTGCCCAGCGGCGCGATCCAGGACGCGTTCGATGAGGGCTCGCCGATCACCGGCGGGAAGATCCGGCGCGCCCGCCTCTTCCTCTCCGGGACACTCTACAAACATTTCCTCTTCAAGGCGCAATACGATTTTGCCGGGGGGCGTGTCGGAATCAGGGACCTCTATCTCGGCATGCAGGATATCCCCTTCATCGACACCATCCTGGTCGGTCATATGAAGGAGCCCTACTCGCTCGAACAACTCACCAGCTCGAACCACATCACCTTCATGGAACGCGGGGCCAGCGCTACGCTTGACTCCGCGCGCAATACCGGGGTGACGATCTACCCGCGCTTCGCAGGCAACCACCTCGGCGTCGACCTCGGCGCCTACCTGAATACCGATGGCGACGCCTCGGTCTTCAGCATGGAGTCCGAGTACAACGTCACGATGCGCGTCTATGGCCTGCCCTGGTGGCAGGACGAGGGCCGCAAACTGTTCTACCTCGGCGGTTCCTACAGTCACCACTTCCGCAACGACGATGACGTGAGCTTTTCGGCCCGTCCGAATACCAGCTTCGGACCGACCCTCATCGCGACCGGCGCTATCCCGACCAACGGCAACGACTTGGTCAACCTCAGCGCCGCGGTCGTCAAAGGCCCGTTCTCGGCACAGGCTGAGTACTCGCAAGCCTTCATCGACTCGCCAAGCGGCCCGGACGTCAGCTTCCTCGCCTGGTTTGCGGAGGTGAGCTGGTTCCTCACCGGCGAGTACCGCCCATTCAATCGCAAAAAAGGAATCTTCACGCAGGTGAAACCTGCGCGCAGCTTCGACCTCGGTCCGGGCTCGGGCTGGGGCGCCGTGCAGGTGGCCGCCCGCTACAGCCATTTCGATCACGACTCCGGCCCCGTCCGCGGCGGCCAGCTCAATAACACCACGCTCGGCCTGAACTGGTACCTCAACCAAGCCTTTCGCGTCACGCTCAACTACGTCTATACGGATCGCGCGCCCACCGGTAGCGAGAATATCTGGCAATGCCGTTTCCAAGTCGCCTTCTGAGGCTGGCTGCCACGAGCGGGCTCAACGCGGAGTTTGGCCGCTCTGCAGCACAAAGAATTGCCGGTCGGAGGCGTCGCAAAGAGCCTCATCCGTACCGTTGATCAACCGGGCGCCATCGGGCGCATATTGTAGAATATAGGATTTACGGGTACCTTCGCTGGTATTCGGGCCGGTGCGATGCGGCGTAAGGCTGGAGAAGACCACCACCGAGCCGGCCCGCACGGGCACCGGGATAGCCCCCTCGGGCTGCTCCAAGCAGCGCCAGCCCAGGTCCGTCATATGATGCTTGAGGGTGCCAGAGCGGTGGATTCCCGGAGCCACCCAGGGGCAGCCATTCTCCTCGGTCGCATCCGTCAGCGACACCCAGCAGGTCAAGTATTGCTGCGGACGCACGAAGGTATAGCCGTTGTCCTGATGCCACGGGAACTCGGCCAGGGTCGCCGGCTTCTTGTAGACCGCCTGATCCCAATAGAGGCGCACATCGTCGCCCACCAGATCATGACAAAGATCCTGAAAGATCGAACCGCCGGCGAAGTCGCGCAGAAACGCAGAGCGCGCCACCAGATGTGTCGTGAAGGTGATCTCGCCGGCGCGCGCGATGAAGAGCTTGCCGTCCTTCATCCGGGCGAGCAGCTCCTCGGTTTGCGCCTCGAAGGGGTCAATCGTGGCGATCACCTTCTGCATCGTCGCGGCGTCAAAGGCGTCTTCAACAACCAGGAAACCCTGCTCGTCCCAAGAACGTGCCTGGGCTTCGGTGACCAGGCGCTTGGCGCCTGCGGGCGCCGTCCAATCGAAGCCTTCGTTCAAACTATGCAGCTGTGGCTCATGCATGAGGACATTCTGGCGATCCCCGCCCCTACATGCCAATGCGTCGATCTGGAAGCCGGGCCTCTAGCCGTGGTCTTCGGAGCCGGTTCCTTCGTACAGCAGACCGACGGCCTCGGCGGCCTGCGGCGCGACTACTACCGTAATACGGTCGCCCGCGGTGAGCTTGAAGCCCGCGGTGGGCACCTCGGCGTCGAGGCCGCGATGTACGGTGATCAGAATACAGCCCGGCGGCAACCCCAACTCGCGCACTTCACGACCATCGAAGGGCGCGTCGGGCGCCACCACGAGTTCCAGCAGAAGTGTCTCGGCCAGCTGCGGCTTCTCCTGCCAACGGGTCAGGTCGCGCTTGAGCAGGACTTCGTAAATCGGTTTGTCACCGAAATAATCGGCCAGACCACCGGCCGTAAGCGAAGCCACCAGCAAGGGCAGCACCAGACCATATTCGCCGGTCATCTCAACCATCAGGACGATGCCGGTCAACGGTGCGCGCACGACCGCGGTGAAAAGCGCCGCCATACCGACCACCGCAAAAGTCTCGGGATGGCTCACGATTTCAGGCAGAAACGTGTGCGAGACCTGGCCGACAAAGCTGCCCAAGGCCGCACCCAGCACCAGCATCGGCGCGAAAATGCCGCCGGCCGCGCCGGTGCCGTAGCTGACCATCGTCAAAACAAAGCGCAGCACAAAGAAGCTCAGCAAGAGCATCAGGCCGAGCTGACCCGCCAGCGTCGCTTCCACCAAAGAGTGCCCACCGGACAAAGCGCCAGGCACAAAATAGCCGACCAAGCCGATCGCCCCGCCGACCACGCTGCCGACCACCCACCGCGGCCAATGCGCGATCTTCTGATAGGCGTCTGCCGTTTTGACCAGCGTGCGGTTGAACAAAATGCCGACCCCCGCGGCCGCCACGCCCAAGAGCAGCGAGATCGGCAAAGACGAGAGTGGCGGAATGGGAATCTCGCCAACCGTAAAGACCGGAAGATGGCCGAGCAGATAGCGCGCCGTAATGTCGGCTGTGACCGAGGCAATCAGGGTCACGGTGAAGACCGCCGGGGCAAAATCACGCTGGACTTCTTCGAGAACGAAAACCAACCCGGCCAGCGGCGCGTTGAAGGCAGCAGAAAGCCCGGCACCGGCACCAGCCGCTACCAGCGTCTGGGTCTCGCGCGGCGTACTCTTGAACCAGCCGCTGACCATCTGGCCGATCGCGCCGCCCATCTGGATGGTCGGCCCTTCACGGCCCAGCGCCAGGCCAGCGCCAATTGCGGATACCCCGCCGAGGAACTTCACCGGCAAAATGCGGCGCCAGCGGAACCCGCGCAGATGGTGCAGCACGGCTTTGAGGTGCGGTACGCCACTGCCAGCCGCATCGGGCTCGAAGCGTTGCACCAGAATCAGAGCGATCGATACGCCAACGGCGCCGAAGGCCATCGGCAGCAAGAACCCCCACCAACCGAGGGTCTGCGAAAAGCCGATGACCGAGTTGCGCAGGTGGTCGGCCTTCTCCAGCGTGAACTGGAAACCGACGGCGACCAGGCCCGCTAGCAAGCCAACCAGCAGGGCACGCGGCAATTGGCGACGGCGTTGCTCATGATGGCGGAGAAAATCCCGCATCTGGCGGCGCGCAACGCGTGGAGTAACGGAGGGATTGCTCTCGGAGCCGGCCTCGGCCCCGCCCGCTTCTTCGCGTTCCGCCATCGCCCCGACCTACCTACCGCAGCGCGACGACAATCGACAGGGGCGAACCTCCGCCGCCCTCAATTCTCTGTATCGACGAAGCCAGCCACGGTCATCGACAGGCCATCGGCCAGGCTGACCTCCGGGACGTAGCCGAGGATCGATTGCGCCTTGTCGGTATTCGCCAGGCTATGGCGCACATCGCCGTCACGGAATTCTTTGTAGATCGGCTCGCGGCTGCCGCAATCGACACCCTGGCCGACCAGCGCATCGCGCAGGTGGAAGTAGAGGTCGGTGAGAGTCGTGCGACCGCCCAATGCGATATTGAAGACTTCACCGCCGGCCGCCTCGGTCGTGGCCGCAAGCAGATTGGCCTGAACGACGTTCTGTACCGGGCAGAAATCACGCGAGGTCTCGCCATCGCCGTAAATCTCCGGGGTGCCGCCATCGAGGAAAATGCGAACCCAGCGCGGGATCACGGCTGCGTAGGCGCCGTTGGGGTCCTGCCGAGTACCGACCACATTGAAATAGCGCAAACCGGCGATCCGCATTCCGTAGCAACGATGCAGAACGGCGGCGTAGATCTCATCGATGAGCTTCGTCGAGGCATAGGGCGAGAGCGGATTGCCGATCTCGTCTTCGACCTTGGGAAGCGCGGGGTGGTCCCCGTAGACGCTGGACGACGAGGCGTAGCTCATCGACTCGACGCCGTTCTCGCGTGCCGCGTTGGCCATCTTGAGGAAGCCATCGACATTGGCGCTGTGGCTGGCAATCGGATCCTTGATCGAGCGCGGCACCGAGCCGAGCGCCGCTTGGTGCAGCACATGCCGGACACCCTCGGAGGCTCTGCGACAGGTATCTTCGTCGCAGATATCGCCCTCGATGAAAGTGAGCCGCGCCGCCGCGTCAGGTCCCACCAAGGCACGAACCTTGTCGAGGTTATAGGCATGCCCGGTGATCAGGCTGTCGAGCGCCACCACTTCCTGACCCGCGCCGAGCAGATTCTCGACCAAGTGGGAGCCGATGAAACCGGCCGCACCCGTCACCAGCCAGCGGCGGGGTTCGGAGCGGATTTCTTCGCAGAGATCTATATAACGTGACATTGGATCGGCCCTGATTGGCGCCTCCCCGGAATCAGGCGACGTGGGTGAATGCGGGATACTTCCTTACTTCTATCGTCCCCCCGCCACCAGACGATAGGGGCCCGTGCGACCGACTCCTCAGCGCTGCTTGCGCAGCATCACATAGATGGCGCCTTCGCCGCCATCGCGCGACTCGGCCGCCGCGATGCCGACCAGGCAATCGCGGTAGCGCCCCTCTGTGATCCAGCGCGGCACGGCGGTGCGCAATACGCCGCCGCCATCGCGCGCCGTGCCCTTGCCGGTGATCACGAGCACGAGTTGGTGGCCGGCCTGCCATTGCTGGTCGAGAAATTGATTGACGGAAGCGAAGGCCTCTTCCTGCGTGCAACCGTGCAGGTCGACCTGCGCTTTGATGGGTACCTTGCCGCGCCGAATGCGCTCCATCGTATGGCCGTCGATGGCGAAGGCTGGATCTTCGGTGATCGTCGGCTCGACATGCTGGCGCTGGCGAAAATGCTCGGCGAGCCCGGTTGTCGGTTCGCTGGCGACGAAATCCGGCCCGCGCGTCTCAGCATCAATCTCGTCGACATCGCTGATCGCGTCGAGCCAATCGGCATCATCGCCACTCGACGCAGAATTGGCGTCCGTCTCGGTCTGCTTGCGGCGATCCGCCGACATGATGTGCGCCCCCTCTCCCTAGGAATTGTTGGAGTAGAGGGCGAACGACGCTTCGCTCTCGAAATATTCGACGTGACCGTCAGGCGCCGCGCCAATCACCGCAATCGCCTTGTCAACGCTTTTGCCGGTGACGGGGTCGGTAGCTGTGCGAATGGCGGCATCCTTGGCGAGGCGACCTTTGCACATCTCGCAGCAGCCGAAATAGGTCTTGCCGTCGACCTCGACGGGGATCTGATCGCGCGGGAAAAGGGTATCGTTGACCATGCAGACGCGTTTCGCGTCAACACGTTCCAGATCCCCGGCCACCGCTGCGCCCGGTAGCGCCAGCGAAACCAAGGCGATCAGCGCGCCCACCAAGCATATGCGCAGAACACGAGTTCCTTCCATCATGATATCCACCCCTCCTTGTTTGCGCCATGCGGCGCCATGGTGCAAGTCCGGGCCCGTATTGTGACACCGCGGGCCCGCAGCTACGGTTGTAGGTTCCGATGTCTCAAGCCGAGAAAAACCAGAAGCCCGCCGCCCTGACCGAAACCCAGGAGCTTGAAAGGCGCCGCCTCGCCCGTAGCAAAGCCTACGAGCATTCGGTCGATCTTGAAGCGCTTGCCGACGACGCTACCGCCACTGGCGACCCCGATTTCCTCGACGAGACCTTCGAGGCATGGCGACGCCGTGGCCCGCTGCGCCCCTTGGGCGACGCGCGCTACGTCCTGCGAGTAGAGCCCCCCGGCGAAGACGCTTTCGACAAGCCCGCCCGCCTCCTCATCGAGGTCCACCCGCCGGGAGAAAATCGTCCCTTCACGCCCGACGACCTCGACGGCCGACGGCTGCCGGCGCGCGAATGGCGCATCTTCGAGAGCCTCACGCGCTCACCCATCGGCCAGCGAGATTTCATCGCGGACACCGAAAACGCCTGTCTTTTTCTGGAACGGGCATCCGAGGCCGACCTCATTCTTGAGGCACCGGGCGACGCCGGTACCGTCACCTTCGACGAGATCGTCCGCCGGCCTGCCCTGAGCTTCCGCGACGCCGAACCCGGCGAAGCGCACGGGCACCCGATCCTGCTTGAGCGACGCGCCGAGATCGCCGAGGAAAAAGATCGCCTGGAGGGCGCGCGAGCCGCGTTCGAAAAAGAAGATGGCCCGATCGGTCGCCGTGCCTTCGCGCGCCTCCTCGGCATCCCCGAAGACGAAGAGCATGAGGAGACCGACAACAAGACGTTCGTCCTCGAAGCGCATTGGGAGCGCCCGGACGGCAGCGATGGCATCCCCTTCGAGGAGGCCATACTCCTGCGCGGCTCGACCTCGTGGATTTACTCGCCCGTGCGCCGCACCTTCGCACGGGTCGCAGAAGACGTCGGACCAATTGCCCTCTCACGGCTCGCCAGCCAGACTTGGGTGGCCTTCACCGAGGCCGAAATCCGCGAACTGCCCGTCCTGCTGCGCCAGAGTTTCGAAGAAGAAGGCGTTCTCCTGCCCGAGCGCGAAGCACTCGGGCTGCCGCCGCTGCCCAGGCCACGGATTTCGCTTGAGGTCGAAGGCACCGCCTTTGAGGCACGCGCCGTTCTGCGCGCAACCTACGAAACGGGAAGCTACCTACTCAGCCCGACCACCGTCGCGCATATTGACGACGAGTCACGCGATCCGGACCGCGAGCGCCGCGCCCTCAGCATGCTGAGTGCGACCCCCCTTCGCCTGCCCGCGCCCTCGCGGCGCAAACGCACCAATACCACGCCAGAAGACGAGGCGACCTGGCGCGCACGCGATGACCGCGCGGTGCGCTTCTACCTGCACGATTTACGCGCGCTGGTGAAGGGAGCCTGCGCTGACGGCGATATTCAAGAGGTGCTCGCACCACCCAACCTTGGACAAATGGTTGCCCGCGGCTCGTTGAGTTCGTCGATGAGCGTACGGCTCGGGCGTGGCCGATTGCTGGATGTCGCGCTCAAGATCGCCGCCGATGGCGTCGAAGCCGACGTCCAGGCAGTCCGGGATGCATTGACAGCGCGGCGGCGCTGGGTCCAACTCTCCGACGGCAGCGTGGCCGAACTCGGCGAGAAAGTCGCCGCCCTGGCCGCCTCCTTGCCCGAATCGCTGGCCGAAACCGGCCGCGGCGAGCTGGCCCGCACCGCCCTCGGTGAAATCGAGCATCTCGGCGAACTCACAGACTCCGTCGAACTCGAAGAGAAGGTGGGCGAATGGATCCATCGCCTGCGTGCACTTGAGGTCGCCGCCAAGCCCGAGCCCGCACCCGGCCTCGTAGGCGAGCTGCGCCCCTACCAGGAAACCGGTCTGGCCTGGCTGCAATTCCTTGCCGAGTTGGAACTCGGCGGCATCCTCGCCGACGATATGGGCCTCGGTAAAACCATCCAGACGCTGGCCCTGCTCGACTGGAGAAAATCCCGCGACGGGCAAGCCCCGACCCTGATCGTCGCGCCGACCTCGGTTGCCCCCAACTGGATTCGCGAGGCGAAGCGTTTCGTCCCCGGCCTCAAGGGCATGCTGCTGCACGGCGCCGAGCGCCACGAGCGCTACGACGAGGTCGCCAACCACGATCTCATCGTCACAACCTATGCCCTCCTGCGCCGCGACGTAGACCGGCTCAAAAATATCCCCTTCCGCTGCGTCGTCTTGGACGAAGCGCAGCATATCAAGAACCATACGGCCGCGACCACCGCGGCGGCCAAAGCACTCGACGCCGAGGCCCGCCTGGGCCTGACCGGCACGCCGGTTGAGAATCGACTGCTCGAACTTTGGTCGATCCTCGATTTTGCCAATGCCGGCATGCTCGGCACCTGGCGGAATTTCTCGCGTCGCTACGAGCGCCCGGTCACCGAGGCGGTGGTCGAGGCCGGTGAAAACCGCGCCGCCCCGGCACCCGGTGCCAGCGAAGAGGCCGCCGCCCTGCGCGCGCGTATCCGTCCCTTCGTACTCCGCCGCACCAAGCGCGAAGTACAAACCGATCTCCCCGAAAAAATCGAAAGCGATGTCGTTGTAGAACTCACGACCGAGCAACGCCGGGCCTACGCGGCTCTGGCCGCCGCGACACGCGCCGACCTCGAGGGCCGCATGGAAGACGGCGGCCTCGACTCCAACCGCATGCTGGTGCTCACCGCTCTTCTGCGCCTGCGCCAAATGGCGTGTGATCCGCGCCTCATCGACAAAAGCTTCAAGGCGGACCATTCGGCGAAACTCGGCGCCTTCCGCGAACTGATCGCCGAGGTCGTCGCCAGCGGCCGCCGCGCCCTGGTCTTCAGCCAATTCGTCGAATTTCTCACCTTGCTGCGCAAAGAGCTCGAGTCCAGCGGCACCGAATACACCTACCTCGACGGCCGCACCCGCAACCGTGAGAAAGTCCTCGACAATTTCCGCGACGGCGATATGCCGGTATTCCTCCTGAGCCTCAAGGCCGGAGGCACCGGCATCAACCTGGCCGCGGCAGATGTCGTGATCCATATGGATCCGTGGTGGAACCCCGCCGTCGAAGACCAGGCCACTGATCGGGCCCACCGAATCGGCCAGACCCGAACGGTCTCGGTGTACCGGATCATTGCTGAGGGCACGATCGAGGAAGGCATCCAACGCATGAAGGAAGAAAAGCGTGCGCTGGCCCGAACCATTCTCGACGATGGCGAGACCGCACTTCCGCGGCTCACCGAAGCCGATATCCGCGAACTCATCGCGTTCGGCTGACGCGGCGCCCGGATGCAGGCCTACTTTTCGGCCGTGCCTCTAGAGGTCCGACCCAAAAGAAGGTCCGGCCGGAAGCAGAATATGCTCCCGGCCGGACCTTCAGGCTAACCCTCGGATACGTCCGACGCCTTCGCGACGGTTTTCTTTGCCGTAGTCTTCTTGGCGGTGGTCTTCTTCGCCGTGGTCTTTTGGGCGGTGGTCTTCTTCGCCGTGGTCTTCTTGGCTACGACCTTTTTCGCCGTAGTCTTCTTCGCTGCGGCCTTCTTGGCCGGAGCCCTCTTCGCGGTAGTCGACTTTTTCTTCGCCGCCGTCTTCTTGCTCGCCAGCCCGGAGGACTCGCCGCCCTCCTCGGCCGGCTCTGCGCTCGACGCTTCTACCGCCTCGGTGGAGGCCCCTGCATCGGCAGACTCCGCGGCGGACTTGCCCTCGACCGGTGGTGCACCGCCCTCGGGGAGGCCGACTCGCCAGGCACCCACACGATCGCGCTGCATGACCAGGAAGCCGGCCTTCTGCGCTTGCTGCGCCATTTCGGTCAGCGTGCGGAACCCGTAGCGGGTCTCGTCGAACTCGCCGCCGATCGCGCGTAGCTCCTGTGCCAAGTGGCGCACATAAACCGGTTTGCCCGCGCGCTTCTCGGAGAGATTCCCCGCAGCCTTGCCCAGAAGAGCCAGGCCATCGGCCGGCACCAGAGGGCCAGTTGATGCTGCTTCGGCAGAAGCCGAGTCCTCGCCAGGAGATTCGCTGGTCGGAGACGCCGCTTTGTCCGAGCTGCTGTCCTCCGAGCCGCTGTCCTCGCTGCTCGCCTCGCGCCGGGCCCCGCCGCGCGAGCCGCCCCGCGAGCCGCGCCGGCGCGACGGCCTCTCGTCGGTCTTGGACTCTGCGCTCTCTTCGGCACCTTCGCTTGACTCGATATGGCCGTCGCCATCCAACTCAACGAGATAACCCTGATCGATGCGTTTCATCGAAAGGAACTTCTTATCCGCCA
Source organism: Deltaproteobacteria bacterium (assembly GCA_046583355.1). Lineage (GTDB taxonomy): Bacteria > Desulfobacterota > Binatia > UBA12015 > UBA12015 > UBA12015. The sequence continues at coordinate 37,641 of JAYGCM010000025.1, read as the reverse complement.
AGCGCTGAATGAACTCGCGGAACGACGAGACGCCGAAATCGCGTTCACTGAAGGTCGAATCCAGCTGCAACAAGGTGCTCTTGATCGGACCGAGTTGCGGCTGAACGCCACGGTCGGCGAGAATTTTGAGCGCACGCTGGACCATGGCGAAGCCCTTCTCCAGCGAGATACGGCTACTGCTGCTTCCGCCACCACCACCACCACCACCACCGCGGCCATGACCGCCGCCGCGGCCACGCGAGCCACTCAAAAGGTTTTCATACGAGATGAACTCGTGACAATTCCGGGCCATGATACCGCTGGTGAAGGCACGTCCGCCCACTACAAAGACTCGCTTGCCGTATTGTTTCAGTTTTTCGACAAGCGCAATAAAATCCGAATCACCGCCGACGATCGCAAAGCTGTTGATGTGCGGGCGTGTGAAGCACATCTCCAGAGCGTCGACGACGAGGTTGATGTCCGCACCGTTCTTGTCGCCACGAGGGGTGACATTGCGTTGCACCATGTGCACCGCGTGATCGGTTAGCGTACGACTATGATTGCCCGCCCTTGCCCAGTCCCCATATGCGCTTTTCGATACAACTTCGGCGCGTTCTTTGAGCGCGTCGAGCACAAGGGCCAAGTCAAGAGTGGTGTTGAGAGTCATCTTCACACCGATTTCGATATTGTCGAAATCGATGAAGACGGCCATTTGATTACGTTCTTCCACGGGCGGATTTAAGCAGGCGACCACCCGAACAGCCACCGCAGCACAAGAGGTCCGGCCGGGCCGCTCGGCCGCTCAGCGAGCGGATTCGCGGATCGCAATCAGGCAGCGGCCCTCGACAGCCCGCTTCCACGCCCGCTGGATCTCGGTATGGCTCAAATCATCCAGAATCCAGCGAGCCTCTTCGAGCGAGGGGAAACCCGTGAGTTCGGATTCGGCGCGCGCAACGGCGCGGTCGAGGCGCCGCTCGCCCAGCAGGGCATGCGAATAGCGGCGCTTATGCCGGGCCCGCTCCAGATCCGCCTCGGAAAAACCGGCTTCCACAGAGTTCGCCAGGACCTCCTCGATCACAGCACCGAGGCGCCGCCCTTCACTCGGCCCGGCGCTGGCCGAGACCATCGCCGCGGCAAAGCCCCGGCCCCACTCGGCCTCAGCCGAGACATCGTAGCCAAGGCCGTGATCTTCGCGGACAGCCTGAAAGAGCTGGCTATCCGGGTCGGCCCCGACCAGATCCAGGGCGATCTCGACGGCGAGAAAGGGGCGCGGCCGGGAGTCGATCGCATGCAACCGATGGACATGGGATTGGCCGGCCTGGCGCGAACGGCGGGTAAACGACTTCCCCGTGCCGGCCTGCACGGGGCGCGCCTTCACACGACGCCCGACCCGACGTGGGTCGATCCGCGCGCACAACTGACGGCGCAGCCGCGCCGGGTCCAGGTCGCCCACCACCGCGAGTACGGCGTTGGCGTTGACGAAGCGGCGCTTGTAGAAACGCTCAACGTCCTCGACACGAATGGCACGTACCGAGCCCGCCGTGCCGGCAATCGGGTTGCCGATCGGGTCGGCATAAAATTCGCGCCAGGCATGCTCGGCCAAATTCTCGAAAGGATCTTCGCGCACGCCACGCACTTCGTCCAGGACGATGCGCTTTTCTTTGCGAAAGCGGCCCGCATCCAGGCGGGTACGATAGAATTGTTCAAAAAGAAGGTCGAGCGCACCCGCCGTATCTTCAGGAAACGACTCGAAGTTCAGCGCCAGCGAATCATAGCCGGTAAACGCGTTATGGTTTCCGCCCACCTCGGCCGCACGGCGGTTGAGCGCCAATTGGTCGAAATTCTCGGTGCCCTGGAAGAGCATATGCTCGCTGAAATGCGCGAGCCCGGGCGTGTCGCCGTCAAAGCGCGAGCCGGCGCCAACGCTCAGACAATAGGCGACCAACGGGCTCTCCATCCTCTCAAAGAGAACGACCAGGCCCGCCACCTCAAAGCGGTGGATTCGCGAGGATTGCTTCATCCCTCCCCCGAACGCCAAGAAGTCGCTCGGCGCAAGGCGGCGCGGGTGGCGGGCAGGCAGGTGGCCGGGCGCGAGCCGAGCCATTCCTCCAAGCGCATCAGATCGGCCTCGGTGTCGATATCGAAATCCTCATCGAGCAGAGCGCAGCGCAGGCCAAGCCCCCGCGCCCGCTCCCGCGTCCGCGCCAGAACGGCCGCTGTGCTCCAAGGAATATCGGCAAAAACCGCCTGCGGCCGGGCCATCGCGATGAGATAATAGCCACCATCGAGGGCCGGACCGAGCACGAGGTCGCTCGCACCGAGTGCCAGCGCCGCGGCGGCCTGCGCAACCGGCGCGCGCGCCAGTTGCGGCAGGTCCGAGCCGACCAGAATGCAGCGCGCGAAACCCTCCTGCTCCAGAGCCACGCAGAAGGCGGCCTCCATGCGGGCGCCCAGACCTTCCCCGCTCTGGGCTACGCATACTCCCGCCGCAAGCCCGAAGCGCGCAGCAAACGCGGCCGGCTCGCCCGCAACCGCGACCCGAAAGGACCACGGACCGTCCGACAACTCGGCGAGTAGATCGGTAATAAACGCCGCATAGAGATCGGCGGTGAGCGCGTCGCCCAAGGTGCGCGCGAGCCTTGTCTTTACCCGGCCCGCCTCCGGCAGACGCGCAAAGACGACGACCAATGTCTCGGCGTCCTTCGTCACCTGCCAGATCCAAGCACATCGTCAGACGCCACCCCAGCCTGCTTGAGGACAGCCCGCCGAGGAAACTCCGACTCTTTACACGACAAGACTTGACCCCCGAACAAACACTCGTTTAGATGGTTTTGCCAGAGGGTTTCCGACCAATGATCCAAAAGCTCATTCCCTCGTTACTCGTCTTGTTCTTGGGGGTCGCCGCCGGGGCCGACGCCGCCACCCTCTCGCAGGGGCGCACCGCCCGCGTCAAGAACTCCATCAATCCCGCGAGAAATCTGGCCGTCCTGCGCTTCGTGAAGGATCCGAATATCGATCCTCTCACGAACCCATTGCTCTGCCCGGACGAGGCACCCTGGGTGCGCATCAAGGCCACCGGCGATTACGACACAGGAAAAATCGATCTGCCCTGTAGTTTCTGGAAGAGCACGCCGACTGCGTATACCTACAAAGATTCCGCTGCGAGTCGCGCCGGTGTGAAACTCGTCAAATACCGTATGGGCCTGCTCCAAGTGCAATTCAAGGGGGTACATTTCGAGCCCCCGCCCCTGCCTTTGGCACCGGATCCTTCGCTGGAAGTCCACTTCGGTATTGGCGACGATGATCCACTTTGTGGCCTTTTCCCCGCCTTCAAGAAAAATACCTCGACCATCGCCGTCGCCAATCGCGGCACCATCGCCTGCCTGCCCGAACCGACACCAACACCGGCGCCGACCGGCACAGCCGAACCGACGCCCACGCCGGCAGCCGAGCCGACGCCGTCTCCCGATGGCCAGCTCTGCCCGCCGGGGATGACCTGCGCTGCCTATTCGATAATCCCAGGCAGCGGCGCATTGCTGCCGGCAGACGATGGCGAATCGACCTGGCTGCGAGTCTTCGATTTCACCGGAGCGAATGCCTTTGCCAACGCGACCGACGGCGACTTCGGCACCGCAGAGATCGTGCTCGCCCGCGGCATAGCCGGCGCGGATGGCCGCGCCGAACTCGGCCTCACCGGACGCGTGCATATCGGCGCAAAGCTACCGGACCTCGCCCAACAACTCGGCTCGATAGGCACCCTCTGTTTGCAGCTCGACCCGGACTCCACGAACACCGGCTGGATCGATTGCGATGGTGGCACCCACAGTGATGCCGACCTCGTCGTCGACTCGCACGGTGCCGGCGTGGCCGGCCAGCCGACCTTGGCGATCGGCTTCCACGCGGATGCGACGGCGGCTGCCGGCGAGGCCGTCGTGCGCGTGCGCCTGCGTCTGGCGGTCGCGGGCAGCAACGACGCCGATTGCAGCCTGCTCGATTATTCGGGCGCACCCGAGATCACCTCGGCCTTCGTCAGCGGTGTCGCGACAAGTACCGTGCAGAACGATTGGATCGACGGCGCGCCGGGTACCGCCGGCACGAATACGACAGCACTCGGCGGCGTACCACTGGAATGCGCCACTTGGGGCGAGCCGGGCACGACAACCGCAAGCCTCACGGCGCCGCTCTTCGCGATGGATTTCCTTGCGCCGGTGCTGAACCAGGTCGTCGACCTGGCCCAGGTCGTACGCTTCCAGTTGCTGGCAATCGGCGCGCCCGGCGTGCCGACGCCGGTGCCGACGAATTCGCCCAGCCCAACGCCCACCGCAGAACCGACAAATTCGCCAAGCCCGACGCCTACCCCAACCCCCGAGCCGACGCCGACGCCCCAGCAGACTTCGACCCCGACGCCCACCGCCGAGCCGACTTCAACGCCGACACCCGCCCCCACACCGGAGCCGATTGCCACCACGATCGCCGCGATCGTGAACGTCGTCTCTCTGGCGGACGGTACGACGAACCACGGCCCCAGCCATACCGCCTTCGGCAATTGCTACGATCAGACCCACACCGAACTCGCGGCGCTCAACTCGAACCAAGGCATGTTCTCGACCGTCTACCGTCAGAATGTCGCGACCGATTGCGAGGTCGTGCTGACCGGCGGCGGCAATATCACAGCGAGCGTGCCGGCCACCTACACGATCGATTTCGACCTTATCTGTCCGGCCGGCAGCACCTACGAGATCCAGGTCGAGCAAGACCTCTCCGGCGCGCTGACAATCAACCGCGACAATTACGACGGCTGCGACGCACCCTTCTTCGGTACCACGGGCCGCGCGACGGCGAGCATTTCCTTGTTCGACGGCAGCCATGCCGGCGGTTCCTTCACCTCGGGCAGCCTCGACCTCGCCGCCGCCGGCGTCCTCGACCAGAGCGATGACGGCTATCTGGCCTTCGCCGACTCTACGACAGCGACGATCACCGGCACCGGCACCGGCACCGCGCAGCCCCATAGCTTGACCTTCGATTGGCAATCCAGCTGCAAAAGCCGCGGCGGTGCCTGGGATACCGGCGCCGAATGCGCTGTGCGCCTGGGCCTCGAATCCGACGTGCAACCCAACGGCATCTCGGGCTGCATGAGCGCCGACAACTACCCGGGCGTCGGCAGCCGCGACCAAAGCGCCGACGGCCATTTCGTCACCGTGACGGCCCATTGCACCTATCTCGTCGCCGCGCCCACGCCCACACCCACACCCGTACCGACGCCGGTGCCGACGCAGACACCGCAGGGCTGGGTACCGACGCCCACGCCCACTCCGGCGCCGACCCCCTCGCCCACCCCCAACGACCCCCTCGGCGCCATGAGCGTGAATATCGCCGACGGCTCCGACGCCTATTGCCCATCCGATTCGTCCGGAGGCTCGTTCTTGAAGACCCAGGGCAACCCGACCGGCGGCATCCCCGGCACCGTCTGCAACGGCTCCAACGGCAATTTTTCCGGCGGCCCGATCCTTCTCGCCGCCGGCCCGGTCGGCCTCACCGGTCGTGCCGACCTGATCGTCTCGCAACCCGTCGTCATCGCTGCCGGACTCAATAGCCAGGCGCCGAATTGCGGCGGTTCCTGCGTTGCCTGCTGGCGCATCGAGGATGATACGACGGCGCTCGGCTTCGTCGATTGCGATGGCGGATCCAATGCCGATGCGACCCTCACCGTCGACTCCAACGGCTCGGCCGCACCGCCGGCACCGAGCTTCGACACAAGTTGGCTCGCGGCCGGTGTCGCGTCGGGCGACGACGGGGCAGGAGCAGCCGTGGTGCGCGTCGCCGTCAAGCGCATGCGCGTGAACGGCACGTCCACATGCCCGGCCGTCGGCTCCGCGTCCTGGGATTCGGTCACCACCGAGCGCCTCGCGCTGGTGACCGGCACGACCACGACCACGATTCAGGATCGGCGCCGCTGCGGCGGCAGCTTGTTCGGCACGAGTTGTTCCTCGGCCAACCCCTATCTGGTCTCTCTCACGGGTTCGAATCTGAGCTGCACCGATTGGGGCAATGCATCCGGCGTGAAATTCGTGATATCGGTTGCCAACCTCGACGAAAATATCGGTGGCAGTTGGTCCACCGGCGACATCGCCCAGGTCGTCCGCTTCGCAAACTAGCGATCCGGGTAGGAAAGATTTCGAGAGCCGACTTTCCGCGTGTCGCCCCAGCCGTTAAAGCAAAGCGCATGTTCACCACCGCCGATTTCAAGCGCCATCTCCGCATCCTGATCGATGGAGATCCCTACACCATCCTCGACGTGGCCATGCAGAGCCCCTCCGCCCGCGGCGCGTCCTCGATCTCCAAGATCAAGGTCCGCAATCTGCGCACCGGCCAGGTCCTGGAGAAATCCTACCGCGGCGGCGACAAAGTCCATGAGGCCAACCTCGATTTCCGCGGCGTGCAATTCCTCTACTCCGACGGCACCGAATACCATTTCATGGACACCGAGAGCTACGATCAATTCGCTCTCACGGGCGAGGCGCTCGGCAGCGCAACCGGCTTCCTCAAAGAAGGGCTGGCCGGCATCCGCTCGATGGTCATGGGCGACGAAGTCCTCGGCGTCGACCTGCCCAATACGGTCACCTTGCAGGTCACCGAAACCGCGCCGGCCATCAAGGGCGCGACTGCTCAGGCGCAAACCAAGCCAGCCACACTTGAGACCGGCCTCGAGATTCAAGTGCCGGCCTACCTCGAGAACGACGAACTGGTCCAGGTCGATACCCGCGACTCGCGCTTCGTCTCGCGCGTGAAGAGCTGACGCAAGCCATGGCGGCGAGCGCGGTTCCGATCGACGGTTTTTGCGACCCTGCGTTCGAGCGGGTGCGCGAGGCCTTCCGCGAGAACTTCGACCAATTCGACGAGGTAGGTGCGGCCGTTGCCGTGTACATCGGGGGCCGCCAGGTGCTCGACCTCTGGGGCGGCTGGCGCGACGAGGCAAAGACGCGTCCATGGGAGAAAAACACCCTCGTCAATGCCTATTCGGTCGGCAAGGGCATTACCGCAATTCTCGTGCTTGCGTTGGTCGGCCAGCGACGTCTCGACCCGGACCAAGCCGTTACGGCCGTGTGGCCCGAGTTCGGTGCCGCGGGCAAGGACAAGATCACGCTGCGCCAGATCCTGGCCCACCAGGGCGGCCTGCCAGCCCTGCGCGAAGAGTTGCCCGACGAAGCCCTGAGCGATTGGCAGCGCATCACCGCCTCATTGGCCGCGCAGGAACCGTTCTGGGAGCCCGGAACGGCACACGGCTACCACGTCAACACGCATGGTTTTCTCACCGGCGAGATGGCCCGGCGAGCCAGCGGCGCGCCCTCGTTTCGCCGCGCCCTGCGCGAGGTCCTCACCCAAAGCCTCGATGCCGAGTTCCATATCGGCCTGCCGCTTTATGCGCACCGCCTCTGCGCCGATATCATCGGCGTTATGGCCCGGCCAATCGATATCGCGCACGCCCGCAAGTTCGTCGCGCCACCGAGCGGCGATCCCGCGACCGATGAGATGAAATTCAAAGCCTATTTCAACCCGTCCGCCATCACCGGCCAGGGAGTCGTCAACTCCAGCTGGTGGCGTTCGTTGCAGATTCCCTCGACCAACGGCCACGGCACGGCTCGCGGCGTCGCACGCATCTACGCCGCAGCGCTGGACGGCAGCCTCTTCCCGCAAAGTGTGCTCGACGACGCCTGCACCCCCCAGGTCGATGGACTCGATCGGATTCTGGACCGCCCGACCCGCTTCGGCCTCGGCTTCCAACTCGCCCAGGACTCGCGTCCCATCGGTCCGAATGCACGCTCCTTCGGCCATTTCGGCTACGGCGGTTCGCTCGGCTTCGCCGACCCCGACACAGGGCTCGCGTTTGCCTACGTCATGAACCGCCCCGGCGAACGCTGGCAATCGCCACGCGCCGGCGCCCTGATCGACGCGGCCTACGCCTGCCTTTAGTGCCCCGCGGGCTACGCCGCAGCGGAGCCGCGCTCAGGCGGGTTGCTGTTGGGTCAGGCAATGGCAGGCGCCGAGGCCGGCCACCAGGTCACGGGCATCGATGCCGACGACGGCGCGATCGGGGAAGAGTTCGGCGAGGATGCCCAGGGCCTTGGCATCGGCTTCGTCCTGGAAGGTCGGCACCAGCACGGCCGCGTTGGCAATATAGAAGTTCGCGTAGGAAGCCGGCAGGCGTTCGGCGCCAGCGTACCGTGCACGTGGCATCGGCAATTCGATGATCTCGAGGCGCTGGCCCTTTGCGTCGCGCATGCCGGCCAGGCGTTCGCGGTTCTCGTGCAGGTTTACATAATTGACGTCGGCCGCATCGTCCTCCATCACCGCCACTACGCGGCCCGGTGCTACGAAGCGTGTCAGGTCGTCTACGTGGCCATCAGTATCGTCGCCGGCGATGCCGTCGGCCAGCCAGAGCAGCTTGGCGACACCGAGCTGCTCGCGCAGCTCGCGCTCGATATCGGCGCGCGAGAGATCCGGGTTGCGGTTCGGATTGAGCAGACAGGATTCGGTCGTAATCAGGGTGCCCTGCCCGTCGCCGTCGATCGAGCCGCCTTCGAGAATCATCGGCCTGTCGATATGCTCGGCGGCTGCCAGTGCGGCCACTTGCTGCGCGGCCTTCTGGTCGAGGTCCCAGGGCGGGTATTTGCCGCCCCATGCGTTGTAGCCCCAATCGATCGCGCGTGGACGCCCTGCGGGGGATTGCACGAAGATCGGGCCGTGGTCACGGATCCAGGAGTCGTTGGTCGGAATTTCATGGAAACCAACCGTCTGGCCCAGGGCGCGGGCCTCGGACAGGACAATCTCTGCACCGGCGCGTGCGGCAGCCGAGCCGACGATAATCTCGACGCGCTCACCCGGCAGTAGTGCGCGGACCATGCGCGCAAAGACCGGCGGAATTCTCGCCAGGCGGCCGGGCCAGGTCTCGGGATTATGCGGCCAGACCAGCCAGGTCGCCGCGTGTTCCTCCCATTCGGCAGGCCAGCGGCAGGTAGCCTCGGCCTTCGGTCGTACAGAATCTGCTGCGGCGCAGGCGCCTGGCGCCGGATTCATTTCAGCTTTCCGCTCCCGTCGGCGGCAAGCTCGAGAATCCCCGCGTAGGAGTCGACCCGGCGGTCACGCAGAAACGGCCAATGCTGGCGCACCTCCTCTACCCGGCCCAGGTCGCATTCGACGACCAGTACCGCCTCTTCGTCGTGTGGCGCCTGCGCCAGGCACTCGCCGAAGGGAGAGCTCACGAAAGAGCCGCCCCAGAATTCGACCGAATTCTCATGGCCGAAGCGATTGGGCGAAGCCGTGAAGATGCCGTTGGCAATCGCATGGCCACGCTGCACGGTCTGCCAGGCGTCATATTGGCTGGCGCCATGCTCTTTTTTCTCCTCTTCATGCCAGCCAATTGCGGTGGGGAAGAAAAGAATCTCGGCTCCGGCGAGTGCCGTGAGACGTGCCGCTTCCGGGAACCATTGGTCCCAGCAGATGAGTACGCCGATGCGGCCGAATCGCGTCGCAAAGGAACGATAGCCGGTATCGCCCGGCGTAAAATAGAATTTCTCGTGATAGAGCGGATCGTCCGGGATATGCATCTTGCGGTAGATGCCCAGGAGCGTGCCGTCGGCGTCGATCACGCACGCCGTATTATGGTAGAGACCAGCGGCCCGGCGCTCGAAGATCGAGCCCACCAGCACTACCTCCAGCCGCGCGGCCAAGGCCGAGAGCGCCTGAGTGGTCGGACCCGGAATTTCCTCGGCAAGCGCGAAATTGTCATGGTCTTCGCGCTGGCAGAAATAGCGCGTGCCGAAGAGCTCGGGCAGGCAGATGATCTGCGCACCCTCGGCCGCCGCGCGCTCGACCAGCGCAAGGCCGCGCGCGAGATTGTCTGCCGGGGCATCCGTGCAGGCCATCTGCACCAAACCGATTTTCACCTTGCGGGAGTGGAGAGCCACGCAGGGCTGCATAGCAGGCGCGACGCGCTCCGCGCGAGCGTCGCGGCCAGGGCCGGCTGGAGCCGAAACCAGCGCTGGCGAACCCGGCCTCCTGGTCCGGCGACGGCCGATCTAAACGCCGGAGCGACCGAGATGCCATGCGCCGCCGCCCACCTTCTCGGCCCGACCAAGCGCGTCGCCGAGAAAAGCCCGCGCCGCGTCGATCGCGTCCTCCAGGCCTTTGCCCTGTGCCAGGCCGGCGGTGATGGCCGCCGAGAGCGCGCAACCCGTGCCGCGCACGGGCGGAACATCGATACGCGATGCGTGCAGCTCGCGACTCCTCTCGCTGGTCAAGAGCAGGTCCACCGGGTCGCCGGCCAAATGTCCGCCCTTTACCAGCACCGCCTTGACGCCGGTGGCAAGAAGAATCTCCGCGGCGCGCCGCATCGAGGCAAGATCCGTCACCAGGGTCTCGGTCAGAGCGCCCGCCTCGGCTAGGTTTGGCGTCACGAGTGCCGCCTGCGGCAACAATCGAGTCAGAATCGCCTCGCGCACACCGGCGGCCACCAGATCGGAGCCACTGGTCGAAGCCAGCACGGGGTCCACGACAAGGGGCCCGAGGCGCCCGGCGACATCAGCCACCGCCACCACGGCCTCGGCCGATGCCAGCAGGCCGGTCTTGCTCGCCGCCGGTCGGAAGTCTCGCAGCAGCGTCGCCAATTGCTGCGCGACAAAAGCCGCCGGCACCGGTTCGACGGCGTCGACCTGCTGTGAGTTCTGTGCCGTCAGACACGAAAGAACGCTCATGCCACGAACACCGAGAGTCGCGAAAGTCTCGAGGTCGCGCGCCACGCCAGCACCACCGCTCGGGTCCGAGCCGGCGATAGTCAATGCGATCACCCGGCGGGAACCATCCGCAAAGTCTGACCAGCCCCGAATTGTCCGAGCGCCTGGCCGTAGAAACCAAGAATGGTGATTTCGTTATCGGTCGGCGCCACCGAGATGGTGCCGGAGGTCGATGTTCTCGCCGAGGGTAGAATATCGGCCAGCCGGGTAAAGAACGCGCTACCCTCGACACCGCGAGTCGCCTCGTCTGTGGCCGGGTCGAACCCGCCATTATTATGGATCGAGAAGACCAAAGGCATCAGCACCTCGCCCGGTTCCGGCGGGTCGCCCCAGGTCAGCGAGGTCGGCACGAAGCCCAGGTCGTCGATGCCGAGTACGATCAGGATATCGTCATCCAGACTGTCGATGGCGAAGGTCGTGCCGACCGCCGCATCACCGGGCACCAGCAGGCCATTCGTACCGAGGCCGGCCGCGCCCGCTCCCCAGGCCGCGGAAGTCGAAATATTCGCCACCGTGAAGTTGCCGATCAGACGAGGTTCGTCATCGCTCGCGCTCACTACGACAAAGCCGTTGCGGCCAACCACAGAGGTCGCAGGGCCGAGATTGCCAGCGGCATCTTTGGCACGAACGGCATCCGGGCTGACGATATCGGTGCCGCCCTCGCCGAGCACATAGCGTTCGGCCTCGGCGACCAATTCGCCGGACTCATCATAGAATTCCCACAGGATCGCGATGGGCTCGGGAAAAGTGCCGCCTGATTCGCCATCGGAAGGGCCCACATTGCTGATGGCAAAAAACGTCGTATAGCCGGTCTTCGCCACCAATGGCATCACCAGCGCGGAATCCGGTTCGCCGTGGTTGGGGCCGAAGCCCTGCGCCGCCGCTGGCCCGGCCATCAGGCTGGAGACCAGTAGGGCAAGCGCCAGAAAAACACCAAAGCACAAGGCATTTGCCTGATGCCCACTCTCGCAGACCCGCGAGACCGTGCGAGACTGCAATACGCGTGCGGCCAATTCGTTCCGTTTCAACTGTACTTGCATGGCTTCTCCCTTGCTCCTATCTCGTTAGAGAAATGAGTCGAAGTTTCATCAGGACCTGGGCTACCGTCGTGACGATCATGGCGCTGGCCTGTTTCGTGTTCGTTCAGCCCATGCCCGATTACGTGGTTGGGGGCCAGAATGCTAGCGAATTCGCGGCAAATCCGGCAGCGGGCCTCGGCCAATTGACCGAAACGCCGCCCTTCGTCGACACCGTCTTCTCCGGCAAGACTTTCTCACCCTTGGCGACCCTCCCGGCAACTCCGATTCTTCACATTGGAGGGAGTCGGCCCGCGACGCAAGGCTTTCCGGAGCTCCGCGTTCCGAACCCACCCCTCGACCCGCTCATCCGCCCCGGCTGAACTGCCGATAGTAGGTAGAAAAGCACGGATTCGGGTCCGGGTGCGCGGTCTATTGCCCGCTGGAGAGCCTCGCGGCTTTCGCGCGCCTCGTCGTCCGGTAGAGACGAAGAGACCGCTGGACACGAAATCCCTGCAGATCGAGTAGCGATTCCGGGCAAGTGCCCGGCCGGCAAGGGTACGCCGGCCAAGCACCGCAGGCCGACCGTGGGCGGACGGCCATAACCCGGCAACGATAAATTCCGAGAGGCCGACCATGCGTGGTGCATGGCTGCACCACGCATGGTCGGCGCGATCGGGTGGAAATACAGGAACTGCCGAATTCGGTGGCCGATTCCACGTCAAAACCAATACTTCAGAATTCCCATTCGAAACGTGCAGGCATTATTGAAAGACAAGGAAGAAAGCATTGGGCGACGCATCCGAGGAAGCTTCGCACGAAGCGTCCTGAGAATGCTGCTTCTCCTGGGTGTCAGCGGACTCCCCGGGTTGCTGGTATCCGAACGCGCCCTGGCATTCGATTTCCATGTCAACGGCGACGCCTCGATCGGCGACGACACGCGCGCGCCCCTGCACGCCCAATCGGCCGCGCTGCCTTGGCGGACGATTCAGCATGCCTTGAACACTGTCGAGAGCATGGCGGGACCGCATACAATCCATGTCGCGTCCGGCACTTACAGCGAAACTCTCGAATCCAGACACGCAGGCATTACGCTACGCGGCGCGGCCGGTACCCTGCTCACGCCGCCGGCCGGCACGACCGGCCTGTACATCGACCACGCCGATTTCGTGCTCGAGAGCTTCGCCATCCAGGGTGGTCTGCACGGGATTCGCGCCGACGGCGCCGATCGTCTCATCGTCCGCGACTGTCAGGTCAGCGGCGGCAGCCATAATGGGGTACATGTCACCCATTCCGACGATGTCCGGATCGAGAACTCCGACGTCGCCGGCCATGGCTCGCGCGGTATCTTCATCCTGGGCGGCCAGCGCGCCTACCTGCGCAACAACCTCGTTACCCATAACGGCGAATGGGGAATCGAAATTGACGGCGGCAACGCCACACTCGTGCCCCCCACTGCGGGACATCTGGTTGCATTCAATACCGTAAGCGACAACGGCAGCAGCACGACCAACGGCGGTATCCGCTTCGAGAACGCGACCGGTGAAATCCGCGACAACCTGGTCGCGGGCAATATGAACAAGGGCATCAAGGTCGATTCCGCACCCACCCTTGTGCATCACAATCTCCTTTGGGCCCAGGCCATTCCACTCGATCAAGATACCGACGCAGCGCCCATCGTCTGGGCAACGACGGCTGCCGACCCGCTCCTGGTGGGCGGCGGCGACTACCGAGTGCAAGCGGGCAGTGCGGCGCTCGATGCCGGTTCCGGCCCGGTGGCGACGCGCGATATTTCGGGCTCCATCCGGAGCGATCTCAGCGAAGATACCGGCACCGCGGACCTCGGCTACCACGTAGCCGCCACGCCTTCGGCGGGCATGCCGGCGCCGGATCTGACACCCACACCGCCCCCCAGTCCCACGCCCAGCCCGACACCCACGCCAACCCCGACGCCCATACAGGTTTCCGGTTTTGAGTATTTCGTCAATTGCGCCAATGGCGACAACAGCCGCGATGCGGCGAGCGCGCGCAATCCCGCCACCCCCTGGGCGACGATTCGCCACGCCATCCTGACCGGCGGCTCCGACAATATCGTCACGGTGCAGGACGGCATTTGCGTGCTCAGCGGCGAGATCGAGGTCGACCGCGGCGGCATCAAACTTCGTGCCGCCCATCCGGGCGCCGTGACCATCGTCGGCGCGGCCGGCACCAACGTATTCGGAATTCAGGCCGATGATACCGTGCTTGAGGGTTTTGTCATCGAGACTTCCTTTCGCGGCGTATTGGCCGCACATTCGGACGACACTCTCCTTCTGCAAGGGCTCGTGCTGCGTGCACTTGAGATACATCCACCGACGGGCGGCACGATGGCGATCGACGCCATCACGATCAAAAACGCGCGCTTCGTGACCGTGGAGAACAATCGGATCCGCGGCGCCGGGAGTCGGGCGATTCACCTGCGCTTCACCGCGGACGCCTACGTCCGCAACAATCTGATCACACAGGGCTCCGCGACCAGCGACTCGTTCGCGATCGACTTCGAGAACAACCCGAACAGCACCAGTGTGCTGCCACCTCTCGCGACCGGCAATATCGTTGCGTTCAATACGGTGCAGGGAAACCGGCGCGGCATCCGTTTCAACAATACCTTGGGCGAGATCCGTGACAATATTGTTACCGACAATCTGATCAGCGGCATTCGCGTCAGTGATCCCGGTATCGCCAGCCTCGTACACCACAATATTTCGTGGAATAACGGCGCGGGCGGGACGAAGAATTGGAGTCTGCCAAGCGAATTCGATTTCTGGTCGAGCAATTCCAGCGCCGACCCTCTCTTCGTCGATGCCGCCGGTGGCGACTACGCACTGAGCGAGTTGGCCGCCGGCCAGGCGGCCGACAGCCCCGCGCTCGGGCGAGGCAGCGCACCGATCGGCATCGCCGATATCGACGGTTCGACGCGCAGCGACGGGGCCGCCGACAGCGGCCGTGCCAACCCCGGCTACCACGCGCAGGCAAGCGCCCTGGGCGGCGGCGTCGCCGTGATCGCACCACCCGCCGCGGCACGCATCCACGTCGATTGCGCTGGCGGAGACGATACGCGCAGCCGCTGGGAGGTCGGCCGACTCTGGGATGGTTGGGCGACCATCAGCCGAGCACTCGTGGACGCCGCTGCGGGCGACACCATCATTGTGCGTGACGGCACCTGTGCCGAAGCTTTGGAGATCGAAACCGCCGACTTACGCCTGCAGGCCGAGAACCCGCTGGGCGCCATCATCGAAGCACCGACGGGCCTGACGGCAGTGCGCATCGAGGCCGACCGTGTCACCCTGGCCGACCTATTGATCCGCTCCGACAAAGAAGGCATCCGCGCGGCCGCGGAAGACAGCGATACCTCGCTCTTCGGAATCCACCTGAGCGGCTTGCTGGTCGAGAAACTCCCGGCTGCCGTAGCGATCGCGACCAACGGCATCCGATTGAAAAATACCTTCGACTCGATCGTGGACTCCTGCGAGGTCCGCGATGCCGCCCAGACCGGAATCGCGGTGGTCAGCAATGAGATCTCGACGGCCTCCGGCGGCGGGCGCAGCTACCTACACAACAACCTCGTCACCGGCGCTGGCGAATGGGGCATCCACATCGACAGCGAAGCGCCGTCGCCCATGACCAGCGGCCACCTGATCGCCTTCAATACGCTCTACGCCAACGGCACGACCGGTGGCCAAGGGGGGTTGCGACTGCAGAACGCAACCGGCGAAATCCGCGACAATATCATCGTGGAGAACTCCGGTCGCGGTATCAAAACCGATTCGGCACCGGTGCTGATCCACCATAACCTCATCTTTGCACACCCCGTCGCCTACGATACCGAGAGCTCGGCTCTGCCGACGACCTGGGAAAACCTGGTCCAGGACCCGCTCTTCCGCGACGCTGCCGGTGGCGATTTCCGTCTCCAACAAACCGCCGCCGGCGATGCGGCAAACAGCCCCGCCGTCGATGCCGGATCCGGACAGACCACCAGTGCCGGCATCTCGGGCAGCACGCGCAGCGATGCGGTCCAGGATACCGGCGTGGCCGACCTCGGCCAGCATCAGAGCGCCGCGATCGCCTCCATAATTCCGCCGCTCTCCTCCGCCCCGCCGGCGCACGCACGAACGATCTTTGTAGACGCCACACTCGGCGACGATGCCTACGATTCCTCTGAGACGACCAACCCGGCGCAACCCTGGCAGACGATCCACCGAGCCTTGCGCTCAACCGGCGCACAGCCCGGTGATACTATCGTCGTGCGGGCCGGGATCTATCACGAGTCGGTCCAGACGACCCTGGATGGCGTGACCTTACTCGCCGAACCAGGCGTCATCCTGCAAGCAGGCGGCGGCATCGGATTCTCCGTCGAGCACGACGATATTACGATTGACGGATTCCGAATCGAAGGCGCCCTCCATGGCGTGCGCGGAAACGGCGCCGACCGCCTGACGGTGCGTCGCACCATCATTGCCTCACCGAGCAGCAACGGCATCAAGCTCTCCGACTCGATCAATTCCATTCTCGACAGCAACCGAATAGAGGGCGCCGCAGCGCGGTCGATCCATGCCACGGATTCAGCCGGCCTCTATATTCGCAACAACCTACTGGTGGCGAGCGGCTCCTGGGCGATCCACCTCGATACCGCAGACGGCGCAGCCACGGTCGGCGACGCGCTGGTCGCCTTCAATACGATCAACGGCGCGGGCATCGGCGGCATCCGTTTCGAGAATACGACAGGGACCATCCGCGACAATATCGTCAACGCGATCACGACGACCGCCGTCAAGACAAATACAGCTCCAGTCGACGTGCACCATAATAACCTCCACCATGCCGTGCTCCTTTTCGACGAAAAATCCGACAAAGAAGCGCGCCGCTGGTCGAATTCGACCCTCGCCCCTCTCTTCGTCGATGCCCTCGGCGGCGACTTCCGGCTGCAGAGCCTGGCAGCTGGAGATTCACAAAACAGCCCTCTTCTGGACCGCGGTTCGGCCAATGCAGCGAGCGACCTGATCGATATTTCGGGCTCCACGACACGCGACGGCGCCGCCGATACCGGCCGGGCCGACCCGGGCCATCACGAGAACGCCACGCCGACTCCGGCACGGCCGCTTGCGGGCCCGGTCTATGGGGTGGTGGTAGGGACCGGTGGCACCTTCCACGTCTCGCCGACGGGCAACAATACCCGAGGGAGCGGCGAGGCCGCGGCGGCGGGCGGCGCCTGGCGCACGATCGGCTATGCCATGGGCCAACTCGCAGCAGGCGATACCTTGATCATTGCAGCCGGCGATTACGCCGAAGCCTTCTCGGTTCGGAGCGACGGCGTGCGCATCACCGGCAGCGGCGTGCTCGGGGATACGCGTATTCTGCCTCCTGCAGGCGTCGTGGGCATCGTCATCTCGGACCGCACGGATATCCGGCTCGAGAACCTCTTGATCGAGGGCGGCGCGCAATCGATCCGCGCCGAGGCCACCAGCGGCCTGCGCATCCATCGAGTTGCCTCCATCAACGCGTCTGCGGTCGGCATGCAAATTCTCGACAGTACGGATGCATGGATTGACTCATCCGTCATCACGGGCGCGGGCGACGAAGGACTCCTGCTGCTGCGCAGCAACGAGCTGCATATCCGCAACAACCTCATCTACACCAACAGCGGCTGGGGCATCTCCCTCGACAACGATCCCGGCGCAGATCCAGCACCGCCGATATCCGTCGGCAACCTGGTGGCCTTCAATACCCTCCATGCCAACGGCGACGGCCTCCGTGTCCTGGGCGCCAGCGGCGAGGTGCGCGACAATATCCTCACCAACCATCTCGACCTCGGCCTCTACCTCGCCGGGCCCGAGATCTACGCGCACCACAACGTTTTTGCCTTCAACGGCCGCGACCGCGACCGCGATTTCGATTTCGACACGATTTTCTTCTGGGCCTATATCGGGCGCAGTCCGAAATATGTCGATCCCGATGGCCCCGACGATATCCTCGGCGGCAGTGGTTGGCAGGATGACGATTTCAACCTCGGCCGGATCCAGACGGGGCAGATTGTCGACAGTCCCGTGATCGATCGCGGTTCGGATGCGGTGGCCGTACTTGATATTGACGGATCGACCGCAAGCGATGGCACGCCGGATAGCGGAATCGCCGACCCAGGTTTCCACACGGGCGCGAGCGCCGGTCGAACCAAGCCCGCCCCTGCCCCCTTCGATCCGGACTCGCTGCTCTCGACCTATTTCGTGAGTTCGGCGTGGGGCGAGGACGGCAACGGAAGCGAGCCCCGCACAGCCGCGACCGCGCGTAACCCGGCAACGCCCTGGGGTTCGATCCGCCACGCCGTGAGCCGAGCCGAACCTGGCGCTACCCTGGTCGTGCTACCAGGCATCTACAACAACTCGATTCACATCACGCGCGACGATCTCACCATTCGCGCCGAGACTCCGGGGACTGTCCTGATCAAACCGCTAATCATCGCCGATCCCTCGCTCGCAGCCGGAGCCAGCGGCGAGGGCACGACCGGCTTCACCATCGAAGGTGCCCACGTCACCCTCGACGGCCTGATCATCCAGGGAGGCAGCACGGGCATCTCGGCGCTGGCGACGGCCAACGGCCTGCGGATTTTGAATTGCGTCGTCTACGACGCCGCAGGCGACGGCATTCGCGTACAGGACGCGAGCGATATCCTGATCGAGAACTCGATCACCAGCACCAACCTCTTCTCCGGCATCAAATTGCGCAATGTCGGTGCGGCCACCGTGCGCAATGTACTTTCCTACGGCAACGCCGAATGGGGCGTGACGCTCGACAATTCCGGCACCAGCGACACCAACCCGCCGCCACTTTCGCTGGGCAACCTGGTTGCCTCAAATACGATTTCCTGGAACGGCCTGGGCAACCTGCGCCTCGACAAGACCAGCGGCCTCGTGCGCGACAACCTGCTCACGAATACCCCCGGCATGGGTCTCAAGATCGAGGACTCCCCCGCCACATTGCTGCATAACGGACTGTGGGATGAGACCACGGATACAACAAGAATCGAACCTGCGAACGCCCTTTTCTGCGCTGGCTGCAGCGGGAATCTATGGGCCGACCCGCGCTTCATCGCACCGCGCGGTGCTGACCTGATCTTCGGCTCACGCGGCTACCATGACGACGATTTCCGTCTCGCGCAGATCGGCGCGGGCCAGACCGAACAAAGTGCTGCGGTTGACGCGGGCTCGCAGGAGGCGCTTGCGCTCGGCCTGGTCGGAAGTACGGCCACCAGCGGCGATGTCGATACCGGCATGGCCGACCTGGGCTTCCATTACGGCAGGGGCGAGCGTGCGCCACAGGCGCCGACCTTCCGCGCCGGGAGCCAGGCGATTCTCTACGTGGATTCGCTTGACGGCGACGATGGCCGCACCCGCGCCCAGGCCGCTGTGCCCGCGACCCCTTGGAAGACTCTGGCGCATGCGCTGGGCAGCCTCGTCCATGGCGACACCCTGGTGCTGGGCACGGGAACCTGGACCGAGCGTCTGGATATCCGCCAGGGCGGCATCACGATTCTCGGCGCCGGTTCGTTGGGCAGTACCATCGTCGCACCGGGCGGGCACCGTGACGCGATCCGTATCCGCGCCGCCGATGTCGAGATCCGCAATCTGGTAATCGAAGGGGCGCGGCGCGGCATCTCGCTCTTCCGCCACGCCGACGATATCCGTCTCGAAGACCTCGTCGTCGTCAATTCCGGACGCGAAGGAATCGTACTGCGCCGCACTGCCCGTACGACACTGGAATCGGTCACCATCACGGGCTGCGGCGGCACCGGCCTCTATGCTTCGCGAGCCAGCGAGATGCTGGTGCGCAACGCGATCATCACGGCCTGCCGGCGCGGCGGCATGAAGATCTCGCGCAGCAGCGGCACAATCGAGTTTTCGACCATCCACGGCGCCGGCCGGATCGGCCTGCGGATCCGTCGCAGCGCCGAGCTGACCGTGCGCGACCTGATCATCACCGGCCATTCCGGCTGGGGCATTCACGCACGCCACCGCAGCGGCGAGGCTCCCACCCTCGACCATATCCTCCTGGGCACCAACACAATCGATCTGGCACCGGCCGATTTCCCTGCCGGCGCCGGCATGCAGCTCGCCACCAACCCGCTTTACCTCGACAGCGATGGCGCCGATGATATTGCCGGCGGCAGCGGCTGGGCCGATGATCTGCTCTTCCTGAACCCCGCCAGTCCCGCTATAGATCGTGGTTCCGGGGACGCGTCGGCGCGCGGCGTCGATACCGTCTCGGCGCTGGGCACCGCTGGCCTACCCGACGAGGACGTAGCCGACCTCGGAGTACATCGATGACAAAACCCCTTAAACTCCTGGCGATTTTCATGGCGGCGGTCTTCCTCGCGGCCCCGGCGGCCGCTCTGGCTGGCAGTGGCGGGCGGGTTGGCAACCCGAAGAATCTGCGCCCCAAAAAAACCCAGAAAGAACGCGGCCGCCGCATGCGCCGGGCACCGATTCCCGAGCCCAAAATGAAACAGCCGGCGACCAACCGGGCGCTCATCCCCGACCCGACACCAAAGAAACGCGGCGGCAGCGACTATACGCGCCGCGGCCGGTATTTCTACCAGAATGCCAAGCCGATCTACGCCAAGCGCGGCAAAAGCAAACGAATGATGCCGCCGGACCCCACCTTCCGTAAGTCCAAGTAAACGTTGGGGCATAAGCCTCGCGCTGCGGCAAATTGAACCCCCGCGCTCTTTACGCGATAAAGCCTGTATGGCTTCACTTGAGGGAAAACGGGCGTTGATCCTGGGCGTTGCGAATCAGCGCAGCATCGCCTGGGCCATCACACAGAAACTCGCCGCTGAGGGCGCCCGCGTGGCGCTGACCTTTCTCGGCGATATGCTGGAGAAACGGGTCCGCCCGCTCGCCGAGCAGATCGGCGCGGAGCTGGTCCTGCCCTGCGACGTCAGCGACGACGGGCAGATCGATGCCCTCTTCGCCGCGGTGGACGCCAAATGGGATGGCCTCGACATTCTCATTCATGCCGTCGCCTTCGCCGACCGCGAAGATCTCATGGGGCGTTTCGTCGACACCAAGCGCGACGGTTTCCGTCTCGCGCTCGACATCAGCGCCTACTCGCTGATCGGGCTGGCCCGCGGTGCCCTGCCGCTGATGGAAAAAGCCGGCGGTGGCTCGATCATCACCCTCACCTACGACGGCAGCCAGCGCGTCATCCCAAATTATAACGTGATGGGCGTGGCCAAGGCCGCGCTCGAATCCGCCACGCGCTATCTCGCGGCCGACCTCGGCCAGCAGAATATCCGCGTCAACGCCGTCAGCCCCGGACCGATCAAGACCCTCAGTGCCGCCGGCATCCGCGACTTCCGCGAGATGCTCAAGGTCGCCGAGAACCGCAGCCCACTCGGCCGCAACGTCTCGGCCCAGGACGTCGCCGAACTCACCGCCCTGCTCGCCGGCGACGGCGGCGCCGGCATCACAGGCCAGGTGCTCAAAGTCGACGCCGGCCTCAGCATCCTCGGAATCTAGGAGAACCTATGGCAACAACCGCCATCACCCTGCTTCTGGTCGGCTTCGTCGCCGGCCTCGCCCTCATCTGGAAGCTCTCGACCGCCGACCCCGAGCCCCAGGAACGCCGCATCCCCCCCGAGTACGACGACCAGACCTGAAAGCGTTCTCTCAAGGGAACAGCCTCGGTACGCGTCCCCCTAGGGAACGACTGGCGGGCAGAAGGCGTGCACGTCGGCAATAAAGGTGCGGGGGTCCATCGGCCAATGCTGGTACATCGTGGCTGCCTCAGCCAAGGCGCGGGCGCGATCGGCCTCGGTCGTAAAGGCCAAGAACGGCAAGGCCAGGAGTTCGTTGGCGATCTCGGCAAAACGGTAAGCTGAGAGTGGGTTGGCGCTTACCTCGACGGGAGCAAAAGCGACCGCGGCGCCGGTGGCCAAGGTCGCGTGGAAGAACTGCAACTCGCCGCCGTAGAAGGGCAAGGCCGCTGGGTCCAGGGCCGCGAGGCGCTCGGGCGTGAAGACGTGCAGGCCGGATTGCAGGTCGGCGCCGCGGTAGGTCGGGTCGTGTTCGCAGCCGAGTGCGATCAGAGTCAAAGCATTGAAGAAGGCTTCGGCATGGAGGCGTTGGTGTGGGCTGGTCTCGTCGATGGCGCGCAGATCGATCGCCTCCGGCGTACGCGTACCGATCGCGTGTGGCACCGCCGCCTCGAGAAGACGGGCGGCCACGCGCTCGACCGAGGCACCGGGGAATGCGTTGTCGGCGTCCACCACGGCAACCCAGGCCTCGTCGCCGCGCAGGCGCGCCACGCCGGCGGCAAAGGCCGGCCATTTGCCGATCCCCTGCTTCTCTTCGACCACCAGCAGGCCGGCATGCGAGCGGATCGCGGCCAGGTCCGGCATGCCCGCGGGGCCGGGCTGCACGACGGCGATGCGGGTCGTGGCCGCGGCCGGGAGTCCGTCCAAGGTACGCAGGAGAGCCTCGCAGGCGCCGGTGTCCGCAAGGTAGGCGGGCAGGACGACCGCACCGGACGGCAAGAGCGGCGCATGCTCAGCCACGGCACATCAACGCAGTCCCGGGGCTTCCCAGCGGTGGCCGGGGGTGATGCCTTCAAGGTGCATGACTTCCTCGCCGGTGACTCGGGTGAGTCTCGCCAGCGCCATATCATATTGCTTGACGAAATCGTAATAGCTCGAGGAGACGCGGGCATAGTTTCCCAGCGCCTGGAGGATCTCGGAAGCATCGCCGATGCCGATATCGAAATTCGTCACGGCGAAGGTGAGAATCGTCCGCCCCGCCTTGCGACCGTCTTCGAGCACTTCGAGAGATTCGCGGGCTTGGGTGACGCCGTCGTAGGCTTCCTGCAATTGCAGCCGCAGGCCACTGCGTGCGCGCCGGCTCTCGGCCTGTAATTTCTCGACTTCGGCTTGAGCCGCCGCGACGCGAGCCGCCGTCAGGTGAAAATTCAGCGGCCAGCGCACACCCAGCACGCCGCCCGGGCCGCGGAGGTAATTGAATCGGTCGAAGGCGAAAGGGTTCAATTGGCGCTGGCGACGCGGCGCGTAGGCATAGGCAAAGGTCCCGCTGAGAAATAGACTGGGATAATAATCGGCCTCAAGAGCATCGCGCTGCCGGGCCTGGGCCGCGATGCCGAATTGCAGCTGCTGCCAATCCGGGCTCTGCTCGAAAAGCTGCTCCTCGTACCAGGAAATCGCACGCACGGTGGCGGGCACCGGGTCGAGGAAGCGCTCGGCCACATCCAACGCCGCCGTGCGTGACTCGCCACCGAGGATGCGCAATGCCTGCAACGCAATTTCAGCACCGACTTGAAGCCGCGGTAGCTGCTTCTTGATCTCGGCCCGACCGACCCGGAGGTAGAGGATATCGAGCTCGGTGATCTCCGTGTCGCCGTCGTCGCGACGCTCACGCGCGGTCACGAGTGCCTCGTCGTAGCCATCGGCGGTCTCGGCAACGATTCCGTAGAGCGTCCGCGCGAGCAGCACGTTGAAGTAGAGATCTTTTGCCTGCTCGACAATCGCGTTGCCTGTACGCTCGCCGCTGGCGAGCTGGGCCTCGACGGCATGCGCCGCTGCCTCGATACTCGAGGTGATCTTGCCCCAGGTGAATAGCGGCTGCACGAATTGCACCTCTACCTGGGTAAAGGGGCCGTAGGCGTTTACGCTGGTCGAATCGAGCGGCTCGAGCACGGTGCCGCGTGCCCGCCTGGCGATGCCGCCGATGCTGAGGGCATGGAATTCCGGCAGAAAACGCGCCGCCTGCGCGGCACCGAGCCTGCGCTCGCGCACGGCAACCTCGGCGCGGGCCACGGCCATCTCGGGGGCGGCGGCCAGCGCGCCCCTGATCCACTCCGGCAGGCTGCGCCGCGCCAGTCGAATATCGACGGCGCCGGGCTCGATGGTCGCGGCCGAAGCCGGCAGAGCCGTCAGCAAAAACAGCAGAAGCGCCCACCCGGCCGCGCATCTCATTCGGAAAAGCCCTTGCATCTCATCAAGCGTTCTTTTGGCCGCTGCCTAGCGCGCGCTATGACGCGCGCGGAAGAGCCGCAAGCCGATGATCAGAGTCCCCAAGCCGAAGAGGAAGAGTACCCCGACGGTCCCGGCGATCTCCGCCAACCCTTCATCTCTTAGCACGAGATCGTTCATCCCCCGCATGGCCCAGGTCGTGAAGAAGCCCTCCGAGGCCGTGCGCATCCAATCCGGAGTGACGTTGGACGGCCAGAAAAGACCGCCCATACCCGACCAGACCATCATGAAGCCAAGGCCGAGCGGCGGGGATTGCTCACGCGTCTTTGCCAGCGCCCCGACCACCAGACCGAGCGTCACGCAGCAAAAAACGATCATCGCGCAAAGTACGAGAAAGGCCGGAACAGACGGGCCTAACGAGACGCCGAAGAGGAAATGGACCCAGAGAAGAAGCGTGACGAGTTGGGCAAAGCCCAGCACGAAGCGTGCGCCGAGCTTGCCCAGAAGCATCCAGGTGAAACCCGCCGGGGCGACCAGGAGGCGCGGCAGAGTCCCCCATTCCCGTTCATCATGCAGCCCCATCGACACGCCGAAGAGAATCGCGAGCAGTGTGAACATGATGGTGAAGCCCGGCACATTGGCTTCGAAATCCGTTACCGCCGTGCGGTTGCCGGTGAGATTGCGCTCGGTGATATTGAAAAGCGAATCGCTCAGAGGATCGGCGAGTGCCGCGGCTTCCTTGTCCATCAGCAGCAAAAGAACCTTGACGGCGGCCACGCCTTCCGCCGCGGCCGGATCGGTCAGGAGTTCAATCGTGCTGGGCCGGCCCTGCAGGTAGCGACGGCTGAGTCCGGGCGGGAAGACCAACGCCGCCGGTGCCCTGTTCTGCACGGCCACCATGCGCTCGGCCGCCGGGCGGTCCATGACTTCGAGAATGGCGTGCTCTGCC
Organism: Deltaproteobacteria bacterium; assembly: GCA_046583355.1. Classification (GTDB taxonomy): domain Bacteria; phylum Desulfobacterota; class Binatia; order UBA12015; family UBA12015; genus UBA12015. The sequence continues at coordinate 12,894 of JAYGCM010000025.1, read as the reverse complement.
AGCAACTTCCGGAAGGCACCGGCCACCGGGCCACGGTCTTCGTCCACGATGGGAATGGTGATCCGCGGCGTATCATCACCGTCGGACCAGAGTGCTCCGGCGACGATCGTGATGACGAAGATCGGTACGGCGAGCGCGAAGCCCAGCGCCAAGGGGTCGCGCAGGATGAGGCGCAGATCCTTCCAGAAGACAGCGATCATTTCCTACTTCGCGGCCGACTTCTTTCCGTGCAGCTTGCGCGCCAGCTTGTCCATCAGAACGTCGAAAGAATTCCTCGCCATCGCCCGGTCGAATTGGGAGCGGAAGTTCGCACCCAGGCTCACGTCCTCGATGCGAATATCGGTCGCCGCCCACACGGTGCCTTTTTTCTTCAGATCGTAGTCGACGCTGAAGCGGTCGCGCTCGGTCACGATCGCGGTCTCGACCTCGGCCGCCTCTCCCGCGATGCGCTCATCGCCGTAGGCGAACTCGGGCACATCGAAGAGCAGCAGACGCTGCACATAGGTGCGCACGAAGAGGTCGCGGAAGAGCTCCAGAAAGCGCTGGCGTTGCTCGGCCGTAACCTCGTCGAGGTGCGGCCCCATCGAGCGCGTACCGAGCGCATCGGTATCGAGAAAGTCGCGCAACAATACCTTCAACTGCACGAGCTTGGCATCACGGTCGCCCGGCCCCGTCACGATCTTGTTGGACGCGTGCAGGATCGCTTGCGTCTGCAGCATCGGGCCGTCGACCACATAGACCGCCTTGGCCCAAGCACTCGCGCTCAGGAAGAGAAGGAACATCAGAATTGAAATCTGCAGGCTACGTTGGATCATCAATCGCGCAACTCCTTGCCGGTGATTTCCAGGAAAATGGTCTCAAGAGACACCGGAGTCACCTTGATCTGCACGATCTTCTCGTCCAACGCGCCAGGCGCGCAGAGGGTCGCCAGGAGCGGCTCGGCGTGGCGCGCGTGAATGCGGACCAGCGGGCCATGGAACTCGACCTTCTCGGCGGCCGGGTGGTTCTCAGCGAGCGGCAAGGCGTGCATCTCGTGCTCGAAGCGCAACTCGACGACCTCGCGTGTTTTCGAGCCGGCCAATAGCTCCGGGATGGTGCCCAGCGCCACGATTTTCCCTTCATCAATGACGCCGATGCGGTCGCAAAGCTCCTCGGCTTCGGCCAGATAATGCGTCGTATAGAGAATCGTCAAGCCGTCCTCGCGCAGCTTGCGAACGGCTTCAAAAATATGTGCGCGAGATTGCGGGTCGACGCCGACCGTCGGCTCGTCGAGAAGCAGAACGCGCGGTGCGGAGACCAGCGCGCAACCGAGGTTCAGCCGCCGGCGCATGCCGCCCGAGAAGGTACCCACGCGGTCGTGGCGCCGGCCCTGCAACTCGACGACCGCAAGCGCCTTCTCGACTCGCTCGGCGCGCTCGGAGCTGGGCACACCGTAGAGACGGGCAAAGAATTGCAGATTCTCCTCGGCCGTCAGGGTCGGATAATGCGCCTCTTCCTGCGGCGCGACGTTGAGAAAGCGCCGTGCCCTATGGACCTCTTTGACGACATGCTTGCCGCAGACCCAGGCATCGCCCGAAGTCGGCCAGATCCGCGTCGAGATCATCGAGAGCGTGGTCGTCTTGCCGGCACCATTGGGCCCCAGCAGGCCGAAGATCTCGCCTTGGGGAATCGAGAGCGAGATGCCGCGGACAGCCTCACGGCCGTCGTAGGTACGACGCAGATCCTTCGTCACGACGGCGGCGGACATCTCCTCCGACCTACCGCTCTCGCCTTGCACATTCAATCGTTCCATCCGCCGGCCGCTCGCGAGAAACTGGCAGACTCCCTCCGCAAGCCACAAGCCAGCGCGCTCAGACCGGGAACGGGTCGCGCAGAAGGATCGTCTCGTCGCGCTCGGCACCGACCGAAATCAGCGTCACCGGCGTACCGGTCAGCTCCTCGATGCGCTCGATATAGCGTCGCGCACCAGCCGGCAGGTCCTCGACAGCCCGAGCACCCGAGAGGTCTTCGCTCCAGCCGTCGATTTCTTCGTAGATCGGCTTGGCGGCTTCGAGCGCGCGCACACTACCCGGTACGCGGTCGTAGCGCACACCGTCGCAATCGTAGCCGATGCAGATCTTGAGCTTCGGCATCCCCGAGAGCACGTCGAGCTTGGTCAGCGCGATGCCCGAGAGACCCGAAAGGCGCGCGGCCTGCTTGACCACCACCGCATCGAACCAACCGCAGCGCCGCGGCCGTCCCGTAGTCGCGCCGAACTCACCACCTGCCTTGCGCAGGAGCTCGCCAACCTCGTCATCGAGTTCGGTCGGAAAAGGACCGGCGCCGACGCGCGTCGTATAAGCCTTGGCGATTCCCAGTACGCGCCCGACATGGCGTGAGGCGATGCCGCCGCCGGTGCCGACCGCACCCGAGAGCGTATTGGACGAGGTCACATAGGGATATGTGCCATGGTCGATATCGAGCATGGCCGCCTGTGCACCTTCAAAAAGGATGCGGCGGCCGGCATGAATTTCGCCTTCGACATAGGAAACCGCGTCCATGATATGCGGCGCGAGACGCTCGGCATAGCCGGCGTATTCGTCGCAGATCGCATCCAGGCTTTGCTTCTCGGCCCCATGGAACGCAAGCAATACATTGCGCTCTTCGAGCATATGGGCGACACGCTCGCGGAAGAATTCGGGGTCGATGAGATCGACCATACGCACGCCGCGGCGCGCCATCTTGTCCTCGTAACAGGGGCCGATACCGCGCCCCGTCGTGCCCAGCGCCTTGCCTGCCGCCGTGGCCTCACGGGCGGCATCCAGAGCCCGGTGAATGGGCAGAATCACGTGCGCGCGCTCGTCGATCCGCAACTGCGCGGTCTCCTGAAGGTGCCCCTTGGCCTGCAGGCCGTCGATCTCGCCAATCAGGACCTTGGGGTCGATCACGACGCCCGGGCCCAGCACGCATACCGTCTGGGCGTGCAAAACACCGGCGGGAATCAGGTGCACGACCGTCTTCTCGCCGTCCACCACCAGCGTATGGCCGGCGTTATTGCCGCCCTGATAGCGCACAACAACATCGGCATGCGAGGCGAAGCGGTCGACCACTTTGCCCTTGCCCTCATCACCCCATTGGGTGCCTACGATTACCAGACTCGACATCGAATTCGATTCCTGTTCAGAAGCGGATCACGGCCGCCGACATGATTTCCTCGGCCGCCCGGAGTTGCTCCAGCACGGTCTCGGGGACCTCGTCGTCGACATGAAAAAGCGACACCGCGTGTTCGCCCTTCCGGCCCAACTCAAGGCGCGCGATATTGACGCCGTTCTCGCCCAACAACGTGCCCACCTTACCAACAACACCCGGCACGTCGCGGTTATGCAACATGAGAATCGTACCCTCGGGTTCTGCCTCGAGGAAGAAATCGTCGATTTTCACGATGCGACCGAAGCGCCCGGCAAATACCGCACCGGCAACATCATGCTTCGAACCGCCGGCAAACTCCACTTTGACCGAGACTCGATTGCGGAAATCGCTGGATTTCATCGAGGTGGTTTCTTCGACATCGATGCCGCGTTCGCGCGCCACGGCCGGTGCACTCACATAATTGAGATCATCGCCGAGGAAAGGACGCAGCAGACCGCGCAGAATCGCCGACGTCACCGTCTTGGTGCCGAGGTCGATGGCGTCGCCCTGATATTCGATACCGACCTTGACCGGCGTGCCGGCGGGCGCGCCCCTATCGTTGGCCGCAAGCTGGGCGGCCAACGAGCCGAGCTTCTCGCCAAGGTCCAGATAGGGCGTCAGCACCTCGCGCTGCTCTGGAGTGAGCGCGGGCATATTGATTGCCGCCGTAATGGCACCGCGTTGGAGAAACGCAGAGATCTGTTCCGCAATCGCCACGGCAACATTCACCTGGGCCTCGCCAGTCGATGCGCCGAGGTGCGGCGTGACGACAACCTGGGGGAGCTGCAGCAGCGGATGGTCGGCCGGCGGCGGCTCCTTGACGAAGACATCGAGCGCGGCACCGGCCACTTTGCCCGAGCGAATGCCCTCGGCCAATGCGTCTTCGTCGACGATGCCACCGCGGGCACAATTGATGATGCGCACGCCGTCTTTCATCTTGGCGATCGCCGCTGCGTCAATGAGACCGCGGGTGTCGTTGGTCAGGGGCACATGCACGGTCACGAAATCCGCGCGGGCGAAGAGATCGTCCAGACTGACCATCTCGGCATCAAGCGGTGCCTTCTCCGGCGTGACGAAGGGGTCATAGGCGATGACCTTCATCGCCAGACCGCCGCCGCGGTTGGCTACGATACGACCGATATTACCGAGGCCGACCACGCCTAGCGTTTTGCCGGAGACCTCGGTGCCGGTGAATTTCGAGCGTTCCCATTTCCCCGCCGTGAGCGACGAATGAGCCTGCGGAATATGGCGTGCGCTGGCGAGCAGCAACGAGATGGCATGCTCGGCCGTCGTCGTATTGTTGCCACCGGGCGTATTCATCACGACGATGCCGCGGCGACTGGCGGCCGGGATATCGACGTTATCGACACCGATGCCGGCGCGACCGACGACTTTGAGCCGGGTTGCGGCCTCAATCACTTCCGCCGTCACCTTGGTTGCGCTGCGGATCACCAAGCCGTCATAGTCGGCGATGACCTTGAGCAGTTCGTCGGCCGGAAGTCCGGGCCGATCATCGACCTCAAGACCCTTCTGGGCAGCCAGGATTTCGAGCCCCTCAGGGGCGAGTTTGTCCGAAACGAGAACGCGATAAGCCATCGGATATATACCAACCTCAAAGCGGCCCCCGGCTGCGGCAATGCAACCGGCCTTCTCGGGTAGCGCACATGCAGCCTTCCACAAAAGGAAGACCGCTCCAACGCTAGGGCCCTTGTGGGGCTAGCAGACCCCGGAAGTCGGTCAAGCAGGAGGCCCGCCCGAAGCGAGGATCAGGGCGCCCACAATCAATTGACATGCACTCGGGCCGGCTGTAGCCGAAAAGCGTGGTATTAGAGGATGTTCGGCTGAAGGGCCGTGCTCATCTCGCCGCGGCGCTCGCTCTGCTGCTCCTCGCAGCACCCGTGCTGGCTGCGGAAGAAGACAAGAGCACGGAAGAAAAAAACGCAACTCCGCTGCTCGTTCCCGGAGCGACAGACCAGGATAAGGCGGCTCTCACCCGCAACCCCTCGGTCTGGGCGACGCTGCGCGCGCAATGGGAGTACCCCGCCCGGCCTCAACCGCGCCCTCATATCCCCGGCACGATGCTGGGGCCGGCCGAGATGACGCTGCGCGCGGCCGTGATGACCTCCCTGGCGAACAACCCGGCCCTGCTCAGCGAGTCGCTGACTCCGCTATTTCAAGAACAAGGGATTCTCGCGGCAACCGCGCAATTCGATCCGATACTCGGTGCCGATCTCAACTTCGGGCGAGCCACCGAGCCCTCCTCCAGCCTGCTGCAGGGCGCCAATCTGGTCCAGCAGAACTACGCCAATTGGGATTTCTCGCTGAAGAAGATGCTGCGCTCCGGCGCTATGGTCGAGGCGGTCTGGACCAATAGCCGTTTCAAAACCGACAATACCTTCTTCGACCTCAACCCGACGCTGACACCCGAAGCGTCCATCACCATCGCGCAACCCCTGCTGCGCAACTTCGGCCTCTATTTCTCCACCCTGCGCATCAAACTTGCCGAGACGGCCACCGAAGCCGCCATCGAGAGCTACCGCGCCAACGTAGCCGACTTCATCACCCTGGTGATCCGCGCCTATTGGCGCGTGGTGCTCGCGACCGAGACACGCGACGTCCTGCAAGGCTCCTATGAACTCGCCCTGAAGACCGTGCGCGACAACCGCACGCGCGTCGACGTAGGAGTATTGCCGCCCGTGGCGGTGAAGGAGAGCCAGGCCGAGGCTGCACGACGCCACGAAGAAGTCATCGTCGCCGCCAACCAACTTGAGCATGCCCAACGCGATCTTCAGAACCTCGTCTACCTGCCGGGCCAAAGCGAGTTCTTCCCGCGCCGCGTAACGCCGATCGAGAACCCCACCCATGCCGAACGCGAGGTGCCTGGATTAGAGGCCGCCATTGAAACCGCAATGGCCGAGCGCCCGGAAATCCACGCAGCGCGCCTTGCCGTACGCACCGGCGAACTCAACGTCGCCATGAACAAGAACCAACTCCTGCCGCAGGTGGATATCTACGGCATGGGCGGTGTGAACGGTCTGGGCGGCGTGGTGCGCACGGGCGACAACCCCTTCTCCGGCCAGCCCTATAACCAGGACTTCGCCGGCAGCTACAGCCAGTCCCTGAACCGCATGATCGACGGGCGCAACTACTCCTACGCCGCCGGCGTGCGCATCGAGGTGGCGATCGGCAACGCCGGCGCCCAGGCCAACTTCCGCCAAGCCCGCATCGTGCGCGAACAAATGGCCGCGCGCTACCGCCAACAAGTCTCGGATATCGCACTCGACGTCAGCCAATCCCTCGGCGATCTGACATCGAATCTGGAGCGGATGAAGGCCACCCGCGTGGCGCGCGAGTTCAGCGAAGAGAACCTACGCAACCAATCCAAGCGCTACGATGTCGGCATGGCCACAACGACGGATCTGCTCAAATTCCAGAACGACGTCGCCAGCTCGAAACTGGCCGAGATCCGCTCCGTCATCGATTACAACAACTCATTGGCCCGCTTCGAACGCTCCCAAGGCTCCATCCTCGACCGCTTCAACGTCGAGATCGCCCCACGCGGCAAGACCGACTTCCCCTGGTGGAGCTTCTGAGGCCGGGGGCCGCCGCGTCAGGAGCCCGGAGGGAAATGTTGCAGGATTTCGGCGACGGTCTCCCGGATCTTCGTCGTGGTATCCTGCGGAGTCGGCCTTTTTGAGAGCTTCGTCGAGGCATGGCCGCGCCAGAAGAGCTCCTTGTCGCGGGGGTCGAGGAGGTCGATGATCAGCGTGCCTTCCTTGTACTTGCGCACGACGGTCGACGGCGGGATCGAGACGCCGTAGCCGCCGTAGCGACCGTAGCCGTAGCCCGCGTAGCGGCCATAGCCGTAGCCTCCGTAGGGGTAGCCGTAGCCTCCGACGTAGCCACCACCCGTGGTCCGCACATCGGCCTTTTCGTCGACGACGGTATCGTAGGCGACGAAGAAATCCGCCTCCTGCTCGTAGACCTTGCGATAGCCCTTGGTCGTCAGATCCTCACGGATGGAAGATTCGATCCGGCGCTTGATAAGATCATTTCGATCTTTCAGATTCTCGACGCTCTTGGCCTCGCGCGGTATCCAGGCCCAGGTCTTGAGCGCCGCGTAATTCTCGTTCGGATCAAAATCGACAATGGCCCGCTGCGCGCTGCAGGCAGAAACGGCCAGCATCAGCACCGGCACCAGAAGGCGGATTCCTGTCTTCATCATAGTCAAAACCCCTCGCTTGGAACACTGCCCGCGCAATCCGCCCGGGCCTCCGAGCTTCGCGTAACGAAAGCACCGCTGCAAGCCGGCGGTTGAGATCGATCTCTGCACCGCGGTTGGTCGTGGCACCCGCGACTCACGGAGTTCGCGAGCTGCCGGGGACGCGGTGGCGCTAGTCAGGAGAAGCGCGAGGAGCGCTCCCACACGCTCATCGGCGCCTTTGGCCGAGGAGATTCATGAACTCCTCCCGGGTTTCGCGCCGCTCGCGAAAAACACCGAGCATGGAGGAGGTTACAACGTAGGAATTCTGCTTCTCGACACCGCGCATCCGCATGCAGAGATGCTCTGCCTCGACCACGACCGCTACCCCCTCCGCACCGAGCTTCTTCATGAGAATTTCCGCGATCTGCGTCGTCATACGCTCCTGCACCTGGAGGCGCCGCGCAAAAACATCGACAAGCCGTGCCAGCTTGGAGATTCCGACAATTTTGCCGCTGGGCAGATAGGCGATATGCGCCTTGCCAAAAAACGGCAGCATATGGTGCTCGCAGAGGGAGAAGAAGTCGATATCCTTCATGATGATCATCTCGGAATACTCTTCCGTGAAGAGTGCTCCGTTGATGATCGTCTCCGGGTCCTCGGCGTAGCCGCGGGTGAGCTCCAGCAGCGACTTGGCGCAGCGCGCGGGGGTCTTCCGCAAACCTTCGCGTTCGGGGTCTTCTCCGAGCGCCTTGAGAATGGCGCGAAACTGCTCTTCCATGACTGAACGGATCCTGTCTGCGTGGCCTGGCTTGGGAGCCTATTTGGCTGCCCTGGCCTCACGCGTGATGGCTTTGACCTTCTGATAGCGCCGATAATCGTAGCCCGTCGCCATCGCAAGCAGCAGCGGCTCCATGCCACCATCGCGCTCGCGGCGCAGGATGGAAAGACGCGCGAAATACTGATCGAAGCCGATCATTTTTCGCGAGATCGGATCTTCGGGGTCGAAATCGCCGACCCGCTCTTCGGTGATCGCCGCCAATCGATTCCCGGCATCCGGCAGCCGGGTCAGGTCGACGAGGAAGGCGACCGCGAAGCGCAACGCCGAGAAGCGCAATTCGTTGGGGAAGGAATCCCACTCGGCCAGCGAGAGCGTGCGCAGTTCCTCATAGCCGGCAATGACCGTCTCGAAGCGTTTGAGATCGTAGGCATTGTCCAGGAAGCAGACCGCATTGACCGCGCAGGCCAGATCGTAGATCAGCTTGCCGCGGCAGGCCGCAGCGAAATTGAGTACGCCCACCAGGCGCTCGCCCTTGATGAGTATTCCCGCGTCGAGCATTTCGCCGTGGATCACACCCTTGGGTAGCTTGCCCTCAAGATAGGCCCCTAGATACTCGACCTCTTCATCAAGTGCGCGTTTGATCTTCTTGAAATAGGGCGGCAAAGAGTCGCGGATATCGAAATACGATTGCGCGACCAGCTCGTAGCTGAAGCGCGAGTCGATACCCTTTTTGTAGCCCTTGCCGATGACATGCAACTCGGCGAGGGAACGGCCGATATTCCCGACCTGCACCGGCTTCAACTCCGCCGAGCGCCGCTCGCGGCCGTCGATATGGCGGTAGGCCACGACGAGCTCATTGCCGAAAGCCTTCAGATGACGGCTGCTTTTGTCGGGCAAGGGCTGCGGGCAGGGAAAGCCGTTTTTGTTGAGGAAAACCTGCAGGTCGACTTCGCGCCGTACATCAATTTCAGCGCGGTTGGCCTCAAAGCGAACGATATATTTACGCCGGCCGGCCGCGACCAGAAGATCGCGGCGCCCCAGGGTGTTTGGCGACCACGCCGAGGGCGCCTGCGAAACGGATTGAATACGACCAAAGCCATAGCCATCAAGCATTTCGGCCATGGTCTGCTTATCGGGAAGATTTTCCTGCATGACTCGGGCACCCCTCCAGGATCAAGAACCAATCCGGTGTCACGGATTTGCCGAACCCCAACTGCCCAAGCGGCAAACAATATAAGCTTGCCTGTGGAGAACCGGGTTTCAACTACACCGTACTACCGGGAACACCCAGAAGCTAGTATTTTGCGGCGAATCTGTCAAGTCGTATAACGGCACGAGCCACCCTAGGACCGAAATAAAACGCCGTTCCGATCGCGTGGGCGCGGTTGCGGACCTACTCGCCCGCTTCCTCGCCGTCGCCGCCCATGCGGCGATAGCTGCGTTCTTCGTCCGGACGACGAGTCTGGCGCGCTTCCTTCTCCTGGTCGGCCTGACAGATGACGCAAAGCCGGCTGAAAGGCAGAGCCTTCAGGCGATCTTCGGCGATTTCGAGTTCGCATTCCTCGCATTCGCCGTACGCGCCCTTGTTGATGCGCGTCAGAGCGGCATCGATCTGTTGGAGCTTGGCGCGATCGCGCCCGGAGAGAATCATGCCGATATCACGGTCCCGCTCGTCGCTGGCGAGATCGTAGGTATCGCGGCCATCATCCTTCTCGGACTCGATGCTCTGTTTGGCGTTTTCCGCGATCTCGCCGAGCACCTGTTCACGCGTTTCGAGGAGGGATTTTTGCTGCTTCTTCAGAAAGACTTTTCTCATAGATCACCACCACCCGGTGATGTCCCGGCGGCGCGGAACCTTATGGTTTCAGAGCAGCAGTGTCAATACCAACCCCGCAGACCTCAGTCGCGCATATTGACGTATTGCAGCGGACGCCGGAAGCTGGCCCCCTTGAGCAGGCTGATCACGCTCTGCAGATCATCGCGCTTCTTGCCGGTAACCCGCACCTGATCGTCCTGGACCTGCGCCTGCACCTTCAGCTTCTCTGCCTTGATGAGTTTTACGATCTCCCTGGCGGCGTCCCGATCGAGCCCGCCTTGGAGCTTCACCAGCTGGCGTGCCCGCCCACCCGCGGCCGGCTCGATTTTCTCGTATTCGAGAAATTTCAGATCGATGCCACGCTTCACCATCTTCGATTGCAGCACGTCGAGCACGGCCTGCACCTTATAATCGTCGCTCGAGGTGATCTTGATCCCCTCGTCTTCCTGCACAAGCTCAGTATCCGAGCCCTTGAAATCGTAGCGTTGGTCCACCTCACGCTTGGCCTGCTGCAACGCATTGGCGACTTCCTGCATATCTACGGTGGAGACGATATCGAATGATGGCATTGGCTTCCTTCGCAATCTGGCACCAAGCCGTGACCTGGCGCCGCTTGCAGGCTAACAGCAGCAGCCGAAAGATTGGAGTCCGGTCCGATCAGCCGCCGCCCGGCGCCTCGATCAGATCGGTACCCGGCGGACGCTTGAACTCGAAGAGCGCATCGGCCAGCGGCAAGTTGCGCTGCACATCGAGCAATTCCACGCGGGTCTGGTTGCCCAGCACGTCGCGCACAATCGCCGCACGCAGATCCCAGGACTCCGGGTCGACCTCCAAAACCAGCGCGTGAGCGGAATTCTCCGCGGCATTCTTCGGCACCAATTTGAGCCGCAGGCTGCCATCGGCGGCAGGCGCGAGCAGCTCGGGGCGAAAATCCCGCTCGAGGCGTGCCACACCAAAGAGGAACGATACCGGCGTCTGCGAGTCGAAGGCCCCGGCGAGCTTCGCGCGCAAAACCTGATTTTCCTCGGGCTGGTAGATCCACAAGGTCTCGCCGTTGGCGATGAGCGTCTGCGGCTCGGGCGTGGCATATTCCCAGCGCATACGGCCGGGTTTACGAAAATGCATCGTCCCCTCAGAGCGCAGCACACGGCCGCTGGCGCCCAACGCGACCTCCTGGACAAAACGCCCGCTCATCGTGCGGGTTTCGTCGTAACGGGCCTGTACGCGCGCTGCGGTGGCCGCGGCGTCGATCGGCGCGGCCACACCAACCTCAGTGGCCGATGCACCCGACGGAAGAACCAGCACGGCCAGCACGGTCAGCACGCCCCAGCCGAGTTGCCCAGTCGCCGCTTGTTTCGTCTGCCGCATTTCCGATCCGCCTCGGCTCTTATCCTACACGAAGCCGGCCGCTACTCGGGGTTATCGTAATCGACCCGTGGCGCCGTGATCTCACGCATGCCGCGGTGGTCGGGAGTCGAGAGCGCCCCTTCGCGTTCCATGGACTCGATGATCCGTGCCGATCGATTGTAGCCGATCTGCAGACGCCGCTGGAGATACGAGATGGACGTTTTGCCCGAATCGATGACGATCTCGAGCGCCTTATCGTAGAGCGTATCCAGTTCTTCGTCGCCACCGCCGCCAGAACCGCCGCCGTCTTCATCGACGCTGGAATCCTCCATCATCACCATCTCGTATTGCGGCTCTTCCTGCGCTTTCACATGCTCAACGATGCGCCCGACTTCGTCATCCGAGATGAAGGCGCCGTGCAGCCGCCGCAACCCGCCCACGCCGGGCGAGAGGAAGAGCACATCGCCCATCCCCAGAAGGCGCTCGGCGCCCATAACGTCGAGAATCGTGCGCGAATCGACCTTGGCACGCACCTGAAAAGCAATCCGCGCGGGAAAATTTGCCTTGATAATGCCGGTGATCACATCCACCGAGGGACGCTGGGTTGCCAGCACCAGATGAATGCCGGCGGCGCGTGCCTTCTGGGCCAATAACGTGATCGGTTCTTCGGCGTCTTTGCGTGTCATGACAAGGTCGGCCCATTCGTCGACGATCACGACGATGCGCGGCATATGCTGGTGAATCGAGACCTCTTCCTCGCCGTCCGCGTTGAGCTTGACGAGGCCCTCCTCCTCTTCCTTCGCAATTTTCTTATTGTAGGAGTCGATGCTGCGGACACCTTTGTCCTTGATCATCTTGTACCGAATTTCCATTTCGGCGACGAGATTATTCAATACGATCACGGCGGGCTTGGACTGCGCGATCACCGGCACCAGGAGATGCGGAATATCCTCGTAGGGGGCCATCTCGATCTGCTTGGGATCGATCAGCACCATCCGGACATCGCGAGGCGTACAACGCAGGAGCAGACTCGTAACCAGCGAGTTCAAGAAGACCGATTTACCCGCGCCCGTCGCACCCGCGACGAGAAGATGCGGCATCTTTGCCAGGTCCGTACAAAAAGGCAGGCCGGTGGTGTCGTGGCCCAAGGCGAGTTCGAGATGCCCCTTGGATGACGTGAAATCATCGTCGGAGACGATATCACGCATCGCGACCATCTCGCGCTTGGCGTTGGAGACCTCGATGCCCACCACGGATTTCCCGGGGATCGGTGCCACGATGCGCAGGCTCCGTGCGCTCAGCGCCATGGTGAGATCATCCGTGAGGCGCGTAATGCGTGCGACCTTCACGCCAGGTGCGGGTTCGAATTCATAAGTCGTGATGACCGGACCGGGGTGGATCCCCTTCACCTCTCCTTCGACACCAAAGGTTCCCAGCTTCGCTTCGAGAAGCTGAGCGCGGGCAATCAAAGTCTCTTCGTCGACCGAATCGTCGAACACTGGCGATGCGTCGAGCAGCATCGGCGAGGGCAGCTCGTAATTACCGTCATCAAATCGCATTTCGACCTGACGGCGGGCCTTG
>JAYGCM010000082.1:0-25790 GCA_046583355.1 Deltaproteobacteria bacterium | reverse complement strand
ACGACGGCAAGGAGGAGGAGCAATGTTGTACGCGGCCAAGTCGTAACGGCCTGTGCGACGCGTTCCTGCCAGCCGCCTGTAGGCGGTTGTTGGTTCATGCGGTGCCGGCAGCGGCCTCGCGGGTCAGGCCGCCGAGCCTGGCCGAGGGGAGCTTGGCGAGGTTGGCGTCGAGGCGTGCGGCGAGGTCGGGCTTCTGCCGGCGCAGCTTGGCGAAAAAATCGGATGCGATCGCGACGACGGTACTGGGCGTTTCGGCGATCACGGTTTCGGCATGGGTGGGGGAATGGCAGGATACGGTTTGGCCGAAATGGCCGCCGGGCGTAACCGCGTGGCGTCGCTCGGCTCCCTGGGCGTGTGCCTCTCCGGCGGCCAGCAGAAAGGCGGCGGTCGCGGGCTCGCCGCGGCGCGTGATGCGGTCGCCGGCGCGTACGCGAAAGACGGTCGCTCCATCCAGGATGAAATCGAGGCCTTCGCTCGCGACGCCGCGCAGCAGGCCGCAGCGCCGGGTCGGCTCGTCGTTCAGGCATTCACGCAGGCGCTGCTGTACGCCGCCCTTGCCCAGGGAGTTCCCGGTTACGGCCGGGGCCTCGCCGGCATAGATTTCCCCGAACCAGCGCCGGGCATCCTCATCGCGGGGGTAGGCGTTGGCGACACGCGCCAAGGGCGTGCGTCGTGATGCGAATTCCTCGCGGTCCCCCATCAGCATCAGCAGGGGGAGTTTGAACCCATAGGCCGGGTCGGCGAAGCCGTTTTCGTAGCTGCGAAAGCCGAGGTGCTCATAGAAGCGCAACTGATGCGGGCTGCAATCCCCGAAATTGAGGCGAACGCCGCGGTCGCGTGCATGTTCGTAGACCGCCTTCATCAGGGGGTAGATCACCCGCCCGTTGCGCATGCGCGGGTCGAGCATGAAGCGGCTGGTGGTGCAGATCGCCTCGGGGCCGAACGCGGCGAAGGCGGGGTGCATATTCAGCCGCGATAGCAGGGGCTGTGGGTCGGGCAGGTCGCGCAATAGAGTCAATCGCAGAGAGCCGATCGCTTCGCCGTCTTTCCAGGCGGCAAAGGAGATACTATGTTCCTCAAGCGGGTCGCGCAGCCAGCGCCATTCATGGTCCGCTTCCGGCGTGGGAATCTGCAATTCTTCGATATAGATGCGGTAGCGCAGTTCGCAGACCTTGGAGATCTCTGCTGCGCTCTCGGCTCGCGCTATGGTGATTGCCATTGTGCCGTTTCGTTACCGACTTGACGGAACATCGTCGTATAGAGCCAGGAAACGACGCGTGCGGTCTCGCATACGTCTGCGCGGTCGGTATCGTGCTCGAGATGGGCCTCGATCTGAGCTTCAATCTCGACGGTATGGTCGGCATCGGCCTCGCCATGTCCAGCAACGAAATGAATCGGCGCATCGGCGCCGCCATGCGCTGCGTCGAGTTTCTCGCCGGCGGCCACGCCGATATCGGAGCCAACGGCCTCGAGGATATACATCCAGCCGAAGATGGCTATGGGATTGCCTATGGTCGCGAGGTTGTGGACGTAGCCGACCAGCGCGGCGCAGGCCGGCGCAGGCCGGGCGCGCCGTATTTGGTCGGCGGGTACCCCCAACTTGGCCAGGTCTTCGAGCGCCCAGACGTCATGCCCTTGTTCCTCGGCCGCGTGCTTGAGCAGGTAGGCAGAGAGTTCCGGATGCGATTGCGAGCAGCGCGATGCAGCCGCGGCCATGATGACCGGGCTGAAACGCGCGTAATGAAAAACGCTCGTCAGGTACGAAATATAATCTTCGCTGCGGGAGCGCCCGGCCAGGGCATCGGCAACGATCCGGCAGCCGGCCAGCTCCGCCATGGTTGCGGCGCGAATTCCGCGCAGGACAGCCATCGGCGCGCGCGCATCTTGCGCGCGCGTTGCTTGCCCGCGCTCGCGCGCGAAATCAACACCGGTTCCAGCACCTGCCATCAACAACCCCACCTCCGCCCGCACAAATGCCGAGCCAGCCCCGCTATGGTCGTCCATATTGCTCCCGTATGCAACGGGAGAAACACGAAAAACACCCCATAGGGGATAACCCCTATTCGCGGATTGTGCGGAGCTGATTCTGTAGTGGTGCGGGTACCCGGTAGTGCTCAGCCCCAGCTCGCCTCGATACCGGCGTAGAAGTTGATGGCTGGTGCCGGTTCGTAATAGCGGCCGCCGCGGGCATTGACTCGAATGGTTCCGTCGTATTCGGCATTGGTGATATTGCGCACGCCGACAAAGGGCTGCACGGTCCATTTCTCGGCGATTTTCCCGGTCCAGGCCATCCGTACGCCAAGCGTGGTGTAGGCAGGGCTCGCGGCGGAGTTGGCGTCATCGACCGGAATTGCGCCTACGGCCTGGACCTCGGTGGCTATGAAGAGGCCGGTCTCATTGCGCCAGCTGAGTTCGCCGAAGGCCTGCCAAGGCGGGATTCCCGGTTCATCATTGCCATCGAAGCGACCACCCTCGGTGGTGTAGTCGATATATTTGGTGTCGAGTGCGGAGACGGCAAGTACCCAATGGAAGCCCCAGGGAAGTTCTCCGCTGCCTTCGGCTTCGAGGCCGCGCCGCTGCGAGCGGCCCGCGTTGCGGAAAGCGACCCGGCCCGACACGGTTTCAAAGGGGATCAGCTCGTCGTCGATATCGATGAAGAAGAAAGCGAGCCCCAATTTCAGGTCCGCGGTCTCGTAACGACTGCCGATTTCCCAGCTATGTGCTGTTTGTGGTTCCAGGTCATCGTTGAAGCCGGCGCCGCCGGGGTTTACGAGTTCGGTCGTCGTCGGTACCTGGAAGGCCGTGCCGTAGGTGGCAAAGAGGGAGATATCGGATTGTGGCGTCCAAAGGATGCCGCCCGAAGGGCTCCAGCGATCCATGGTGCGGGAGCCGGAGTCGCCGGTATCGGTCGGAACTTTCACGTTGACGTCGTAGAAAAACGCATCATAGCGGAGGCCGCCTGTGAGCTCGACGCTGGGCAGGATCTCGAAATCTTCGCGGACGAAGACGCCCAGGCCGGTGACCTCTTCGATCTGGTGCAGGCCGAGGTCGCCGGTCTCCCCTTCGTTATTCGCCCAGCGCCGCCGATCGTCGTGCTGGTATTGCGCATCGACGCCGGTGGTCAGGCGTTGCTTCCAGCCCAGGAGAGTTTCGTCCCATGTGTATTGCAGGCCGCCGGCGGGCGAGAAGCGGTCGAAGGCGACCACGCCGTCGCCGAAGGCCGGCAGGATGGGTAGGCGGGTGAAAAAGTCGCGGTAGAGGAAGCTCAGGTTGGTGTTTACGGAATGCGGGCCGTCGGTGTAGGTGCCGACGACGCCGAAGCGGACTTGCTTGACCTCTTCGCCGGTGTCGAGCAGCATATTGCGCTCGCGTGCCGCGTTGCGGTTCTCTGTGACTTCTTCCAGGGTGAGACCGCCGGGGTCCTGGGCTTCGGGCGAGTCGACCGCATTGATCAGAAAGGTGATGTCGGTCGTGCGGCTGAGTTGCCATTTGACCTTGGCCGTGACGATCAAGCTCTCGGTGCTGGCATGGTCGCGGAAGCCATCTTGTTGCAGCCAGGTCGTGCCGAGCATGGCACCGCCGGAGTCCCAACTCGCGCCGCCATTCACGCTAGCGCGCAGTAGGCCATAGGAGCCCGCGAGCAGCCGGGCGCTGACACCGGGTTCCGCGGGGGGATCTTTGGTGAAGATTTGCAAGACGCCGCCGGCTGCGTTGCCGTAGAGCGCGGCCGAAGCGCCGCGCAGGACCTCGATGCGATCGGCCATGCCGAGATCGATATCGTCGATCTGGGTCTGACCATCGGCCAGGGTCGAGGGCAGGCCGTCGACGATTATTTTGATTTCGCGAATGCCGAACGCGGCGCGTGTCCCGAAGCCACGGATCTGCAGGCGTGCGTCCTGGGCAAAATTGCCGCTCTCCTGCACCAGCAGGCCGGGCACGCGTGCCAGCGATTCGGCCAGCGAGACGCCGGGGCGGGCGAGCGTGAGCGCGTCGGGGCCGACAATGCTCACGCTGGCCGGGGTGGTCCCATGCGGCCGCGCGGTGCGGGTTGCCGTGACGACCAGCGATTCGACCTCGGCGTCCGGGCGGGGCGCCTCGGCGACGACCGTCTCTGCGGCGGTAGCCACGGGCGGAGCCGCCAGGGCGAGCAGAACCAATAAGGCAAGGAGGATTGGGGGTTTCCAGCGCGACATACTCCCGGTTGGCAAAGGGTCTTGGGCCTCTGAAGTCAAGAGGCCCACCCGTTTGCAGGTTTCGATTGCAACAGTTTCGGGACCCGGATAAATTAGAGGAGTCGTACGGGATGCTCTGTATGCCGGTTTGGTTTGCGAGCCCTACCGGTTCCGAGCGAGGCTCGTCGGGCGGACGGGTCGAAGATTACGGGTGCGTGATTTCGGGGCGGGTGGATGAGCCACCCGCCCCGATGTACTTGGATGGCATATGCTTGCGCGGATTTTCTCCCGGTCATTGACCGTTCTCTTCGTTCTGGTGGTGGTCGTAGCCGTGCTGCTGGTCGGCACGCTTGCGCTGCTTGCGGGGAATTCCGCCAAGGCGCCGCCGGTGGATGGCGGTCAGGTTTCGGCGGGGCGGGTTCCGGAGTCCCGGATTGCCATGCGCGAGCTACGCCGACAGATCGGCGAGGGCCAGCTGGGCACCGGCGGTGAGACGCAGATCCTCTTCGGTGATCTGCATGTGCATACGACCTTCTCGGGAGATGCGCTCGCCTACTCGATGCCGCTTTTCCAAAATCCCGGCGCGCGGCCGCCGGCCGACGCTTGCGACTTTGCGCGCTATTGCTCGCAACTCGACTTCTGGAGCATCAACGACCACGCCGAGCAGCTCGGCCCCGAGGAATGGCGCGCGACCCGCGAGGCGATCGAGTCGTGCAACGCAGTTGCCGGCGATGCCGAGCGGCCCGATATTGTCGCCTTCCTGGGCTGGGAATGGTCGCAGGGAGCAAGCACGCCCGAGGAGCATTATGGGCACAAAAACGTGGTGCTGCGGCAATGGAGCGGCCGTGGTGTCCCGGCGCGTCCGATCTCGGCGCGGCGCAATCCCGTCCACACGATCATTGCGACCCTCGCGTCCTTCGGCGCCTGGGAAGATTGGCAGCCCTGGGCCGAGGTGCACCGCCGCCTTCTCGACGATCTTTTCTTCGCCGAGATTTGCCCTGCGGGTGTGTATTCCCCGGCGTTGCCCCCGTCGTGTCATGAAATCGCGCCGACGCCGGACCTTCTCTTCGAGAAACTCGACCAATGGGATGTGGACGCATTGGTGATTCCGCATGGGCTGGCCTGGGGCATCACCAATCCGCCGGAGATGGATCTGCGCCATCAGATAGTCCCGCCGATGCACGACCCGAAATACCAACGCCTGATTGAGGTCTACTCTGGGCATGGCGCCTCGGAGGTATACGTCGGTTTCGCACGGGCCTCGCTCGATGGCGAGGGCCGTGGTATTTGCCCCGCGCCGACGGAGGTCTTCGAGCCTTGCTGCCATCGTGCAGGCGAGCTTGCGCGCGTGCGCTGCCAGCAGCCCGATAGCGTTGCTTGCGATGCCGAGGTGGCGGCCGCACGCGAAGGTGTCGCACGGGCCTCCGTTTCCCTTCTGGGCAGGATGTTGGGTTCGCCAGCAGACGAGGTGCCCGGTACGACCCAGGCCGATTTCGGTGATTGTGGTCAGCTGCGCGAGGCCTTTTTGCCGGCGTATGATTACCGCCCCCGAGGGAGTGCGCAATATGGTTTGGCGTTGGGCGATTTTTCCAAGGGTTCTACGCCGCAGCGCTGGCGGACGGGCTTTCTTGCGGCCAGTGATAATCATAGCGCGCGTCCGGGGACGGGCTACAAGGAATTCGGTCGCACCGAGATGACCGAGGGGTTGTCGTGGAGCGAGCAGGAGTCGCCGCGCTCTTCGTATTTCGTCACGGGCGGTCTGACGGCCGTGCACTCTCCGGGACGCGACCGCGACTCGATCTTCCGTGCTCTGCAACGCCGGGAGGTCTACGGTACCTCTGGCGACCGCATTCTGCTGCATTTCGACGAGATCGCTCCGGACGGATCGCGCATCCCGATGGGCTCCGAGGTTGAATCCTCCGAGGTGCCGCGCTTCGAGGTCCGCGCGCTCGGAGCTTTCGAGCAGAAGCCGGGATGTCCTGATTTCGTCACCGAGGGGTTGGGCGAGGAGCGGCTCGAATGGCTTTGCCTGAACGAGTGCTTTCACCCTTCGGACCGGCGCAAGACGATTACGCGGATCGAGGTCGTGCGGATCCGGCCACAAATCAGCCCGGAAGAAGATGTGGCCGAGCGGATCGAGGATCCCTGGCGCAGCTTTGCCTGTCCGGCCGGCCCGGCCGGCTGCGTCATTTCCTTTGATGACCCGGAATACGCCGCCGCCGGGCGCGAGACTCTCTATTATGTTCGTGCGATCCAGGCGCCGAGCCCGGCCGTGAACGGTGCCGGTCTCCCTTGCGAGGAGCGCGCCGCCGATGGCCGCTGCCTGCGCGCACAGCCCTGCCAGGGCACAGGCCTTGCCGGCGGCGGGCCGGCCCTGGATTGTCTCGCCGCAGTGCCCGAGCGCGCGTGGTCTTCGCCGATCTGGCGCCGTCCGGGCTGAGTGGCATATAGCCGCAACGGTTCTGGGTCAGGTGCTCTCCAGCCGGCGCACGAGTTGGAAATTTTTCTTCTCAAAGCGGTGGCGCGGTCGTAGGGCGAGGATCTCGTCGAAGCCTGTCCCGGCAAAGGCGATATCGACGGCTGCGGTATCTACGGGACTCAGTGCGGCATAGGCGTCGAGCACCCGTTGGGTTTGGAAAAGAGTATAGGAACTTGCGATGCGGCGGATCGGATGGTCGCGCAATTCGGTGTTGATCCAGCCGACCGAGCGCGGAACTTCGAGTTCGTCGTCGGGTTGCTGGTCAGCCCAGGTTTGCACCGCGTCGATGCTGGCAAGAAGGATTGGCGCGGCGTCGCGACCCATAACCGCGAGCAGGGCCGCTAGCGAATCGGCAATTCCACCATTCTCTTGCCAGTCGCCTTGGGTGGCGCGGGTCGGTGCGTTGCAACGCTCGATCAGGCCGACGACCGGCGTGGCCGTCTCCAGTAGAATTTCGCGTGAGGCGAGGTCGGTGAAGAAATGGGCATGGAGTGGCCCCATGAGAGCGCAATCGGCAAAACTCATGCGCTCTCCGAGCATATAGGGGTGCTCTTGGAGGTGCGTGGAGAGGGCATCGAGGAGGTCGCGGATATGAGCGTTGAGGACCGGGCCGGCCGCATCGTCGGCGCCGAGGGCGAAGCGGCCTTTGATCATTTGATCGGCCGCTTTGTTGCCGCGCTCATTGCTGCCGAGCATGGCGCCGAAGCGCTGGCGCGTGCTCGCTTCGCTGAGCGCCCAGCGCGTATGCATCGCCGGCATGGTGGCGAATTCGTCGGTGTAGAGTTCGATCAGGTGCGCGGCGATGGTTTGTACGGGCGCGTCGGGGAAGAGCGGCGGGTCGGGGTGGCGTTGCTCCAGGAGGTCGAAGATTTCGCTGGAATCCTGCCACGTCGCATCTTCCGGTGTGATGACGATCGGAATGAAGGCCAGCCCGGTGCGGCGAATGATATCCGCCATATCGGCTCGACACTCTTCAAACCAAAGTTGTTTATAGCGTAGCGCGCAGCGCACTTTGGCGGTGAAATACGAGACCTCGAAGCCGTGCAGGAGGTAGGGCGCGTCCGTGCGATTCAACATATCTCTCAGATCTGGCATGGCGAGCGGGATCGCTGCAAGGGGAGAGGTGGGCGCCCGCTCTGCTGGCTGGCGGATTCCGCCGTGCTCCCGTTTAAAGGAGACATCATGTCGGTCTGGGTCGATCATTTCAGCCTCGCGGTACAGTCTCTGGACGAGGCCGAAGCGTTTTTTTCGCGCTATCTCCCGCTGGTCGCGCTCGGTGGCAGCAGTTCCGGTGCGGATGGGGAGGTGCGGGCGCGTCTCTACCAGCTCGGGCATGTGAAGTTGGCGCTGGTCGAGAGCGCTCGCGCAGGGAGTTTTCTCGAGCGTTTCCTTGCGCGGCGTGGTGAGGGGATTCACCATCTCGCCTTGCGCACCGCTGACCTCGCCCCCATCGCCGCCTCATTGGAGGAAGCCGGGTTCACGGTCGTGGAGGTCCCCGCTTCGGCAACCGCGCGGCGCGCCATTGGTGTGCGGCCACAGGATGCCTCCGGAATGTTTTTGCTGATCGGCGAGACCGACGATGCGCCGCCCGCGCGACCGGCGGCGGCCGAGAGAATCGTCGCGATGCCGGGGGTGGATGCGAATATGGTGTTTGATCACCTCGCCGCAGCGGTTCCGGGAATCGAGCCGGTCAAGAAATTCTTCGCGCAGCATTTTCCGGTCACGCGGGACGGCGGCACGCACCGCGGTTATGCGGGGGATTTCGATATCAGCCAATTCGAGCTTGCGGGGTATCGATTCGAGTTGATCTCGGATGCCAGTGGCACGAGCTTTATCGTGCCCTTTCTCGCCAAACGTGGCCCGGGCTTCCATCATCTTTCGATCGATGTCGACCGCATCGATCCGATTCTCGACCGGATGCGCGCCGATGGGCTGCGCATCGTAGACGAAGCCGACCTCGGCTACGGCTATAAAACAGCCTTCGTGTCGCCACGCTCGGCGCATGGCGTATTGGTCCAATTCTGGCAAGTGCCGGACCTGACAAACGAAGATTTTGCAGATCGTTGAAGCGGCCGAACCTCTAGAGGCTCGGCAGTCAGCCTACTCTTGGAAGAAGCTGGCTGCGTCGATCAGGCCGTTGGCGAGGGCGGAGATGAGGAGCGCCACCGGAGCAATGCCGATGACGTCGCTCGGCACGGGCGAGAGCGACAAGGAGATCAGCGTTTGCAGGGGCATCAGGACGAATGTGGCTGCCAGGCCGTAGCGTTGGTGGAAGGCAATCAGGCTGTCTGGGTCGCCGAGCGCGAACCCGGCCAGGATGCCGGCGACGGCGACGGCGACGCTCAGCAATGCGGGCAACGCCGCCGAGCGGATTGAAGTGCTTCCCAATGGCATAGCGTATATCGTAGGGTAGCGTGGATGCTCCCCGGACTCACCTTGACCGAGTATACCGACCCTTTGAGCGCATGGGCCTGGGGCAGCGAGGGCAAGCTGCGCCGGCTGGCGTGGCGCTTTGGCGAGCAGTTGGATTGGCGGCGCGTGATGGCCTGCCTCTTCGAGGAGCATGCGCCGGCGCCGGCCGAAGGTATGGGGTCGGCATCCGAGGTCTGGGCCGAGGTATCGCATCATACGGCCATGCCCTTTCGCCAGGGCGTCCGCGGGCAATTCGATTCGAGCCTGCCGGCCTGCCGAGCGGTGAAGGCCGCCGAGTTGCAGGGGGCAGGGGTCGGCGAGCGGGTTCTGCGTCGGTTGCGTGAAGCGGTCTTTCTCGACGGGTGCCTGCTTGAAGGCGAGGACGAAGTCCTGGCTGCATTGAGAGGTGTCGCGGGGCTGCGGCTCGATATGTTGGTAGCGGATCTGGGGTCGGAAGTTGTCGGGCGGCGGTTGCGCGCCGATCACCGTGAGGCGCGGGCTCCGGCGGTGGCGGTCCGCCTGCTCGAGGAGATCGGCGCGGGGCAGGGCCGTGCACGCGAATGCGTCGACGGGTGGTGTTATTCGGTTCCGACGGTATTGGTCGCCGGGCCGCTCGGCGGGGCGGTCGTGCCGGGCTGGAAACCCTACGAAGATTACGAAGACGCGCTGCGTGGCGTGGCGGCGGAGCCGCTTGCGGCGCGGCCGGACCCGACTCCGAGCGAGGCGCTGGCCCATTTCGGTTCGCTCTCTGCGGTTGAACTCGAAATGCTCTGCGGTATCGGTGCTGTGCCGCCACAGGCGGCCATCCGAATCGAGCGGGTGGAGCCGGTCTTCTTCAGCGAAGCAGCAGCTCGGGCTTCGGGGCGCTTGCGCAAGGAAGTATCGGCGTGAGAAGCGGCGACTCGCCGTGCCTCAGCCGGCGATGGCGAGCAATAACTGGAAGCGTTTGCGAATCGCCGCGACGGTTTCGATCGGGTCCGGGAAGGCCAGCGCATCGAGGCTGAGGCCGATGGCGGCATCGTCAAGCGAGCGAACCAGCGAGGCGGCGAGCCGATGCCCTTGCGGCGCGGTGAAGGTGCGCAATGCATCGATATGAGCGCCGGCGAGAAAGGCGTCGACCGGTAGTCCGGCGGGTTGCTCGCAGCGCAGGTCGCCACCATGGATCCGTCCCGCAAGGGCCGATTCGAGGAGCGGCAAAGGCAGCCGGTCGAGGAGTTCAGCGATATCGGGCATCAGCGTGCGGCCGGCCCGGCGCTCGGCGCTTTGGCGCCGCATGCGGAGCTTCTCCAGGAGCGAGCGGCCACCGGCCGCATCCAGAGGGAGTTCCAGGGTGATCGGCAGCCAGGGCGATTCGGTGTCCTCCAGGCTGGCGATGACCCGTGTGTCGCCCCGCGCGAGCAGGCCGAGCCCGATCGCGGCGCGCACGATATCGAGTGTCTCGCAGCCGGCGACACGGGCGCATTCCACGAGGTCGTCCCAGGGGAGAGTGAAAGAAGCGAGGTGGGGCGGCGTTTCTGGCTGCGTGGGGTGGTTTTCGTGCTGCGGTAGAAGTTCTTCCAAGGTGCCGCGGATTTCTTGTATGAACTCATCGAGCGACCGGCCGGGATCGCGCAGCGCAGCGGGTAATGCGCTCAGGCGCTGGCCCGCGCGTGCCGCAAAACGCATGGCCTCGGCGCGCAATCCCCAGCCGAGTTGAGCGGTCCAGCCCGGCTGTGTTTTTGGCTCGGCCAGCCGCAGGGGCTGTCTTGCCGGTGCGCGTTCTACGTCGAGCAGGGATTCCAGCCATGCCAGATTTCCTGCAACGAGAGGGTGGAGATGGAAGATTACGGCGGCCTCGCCGTCATCGAGGTCCTCGACCACGCGTGCATTCCAGAGTGGCCCTTCGCCGCCAAGAGGTTCGCCGAGGATCGGGGCGAGTTGGTGCAGCAGGGATGTATAGCGTCCGTCCCTGGGCGCTTTGAGATCGGATAGGTGGTCCGCGGGCGCGAACTCGGGTGCGGCGACAAGGGCGGCGGGCAGGAGGTCGCAGGCCGACGCACGCAAGATGCTGCGCAGGGGTTCCCAAGCGCGGGCGGCAGAGGCGAGGCCCTCACGCAGGCGGCGCCGATCGGGCGCGCGGTCGAGAAGGAACACCAATAATTGGCTTCGCCGATGCCGCGCATTGGCGTCGAGTCGCCAGGCGATCGACTCGGGGCGGGTAAGTTGGCGCATCATTCCTCGACGAACCGGCTCTCGGCTTCCCCGGTCAGGACCTGTTTGAGAACCTTGCCGGTGGCGTTGCGGGGCAGGGCTTTGTCGCGGAATTCCCAATGTGCGGGGACTTTGAAATAGGCGAGCTTTTCGCCCACGAATGCCGTCAATTCCTCGGCCGAGACCTTCCCGCCAGGCTTGCATACGACGAAGGCTTTGACCTCTTGGCCAAGCTCTTCATGCGGCACGCCGACGACCGCGGTTTCGTCGACCGCCGGGTGCTCGACAATCCGGTTTTCGATCTCGACCGGGTAGACGTTCTCGGAGGCGCGCAGGATCAGGTCGCGTCGCCGCGAGGCGAGGAAGAGCCGCCCGTCGTCCAGGTGGCCCCAATCGCCCATCCGCAGCCAGCGGTCTTCGACGAGGGTTTCGGCCGTCTCCTCCGGGCGTCGCCAATACTCGAGCATGACCAGCGGGCCGCGCACAAAGACCTCGCCTTCTTCTCCTTCGGGCAGGGCGCGGCCCTCGTCGTCGCGGATCTGAATCTCGATGGTCGGCATCGGCCGGCCAACCGAGGTCGGGAATTCCTCCCATTCGGCGCCGCCGATGATGGTCGCAAGCGCGCCGGATTCTGTGCTTCCGTAGCCGTGGCCGAGATTGCCTTTGGCGAGGCTCGGGAAGGCCGCACGGATGCGGCGCTGCAACTCTGGCGGCGTGGGGGCACCGCCGCCGCCTACCTGGGTCAGGGAAGAGAGATCGAAATCGGCAAATTTTGGATGCTCCATGAGGCGGTGCAGCACCGTATTCATCGCGCCCCAGCTGGTGCATCGCTCGCGCTCGATTGTTGCCATGGTGCGCTCGGCGTCAAAACGGCCGGTATTCCACACGGTCTTGAGCCCGGCGGCCAGCGCCATCACGGCAGCCGCGTGCAGGCCCGAGACGTGGAAGAGCGGGTTGGTGACGTACATACAATTCGGCAGGCTATCGGCTGCCGGCGGGTGGAGCAGGAAATTGCGAAAGCCATTCGCGGAGTTGATCGCAACGAATCCGATCATATTTCGGTGGCTGACGACAGCGCCTTTGGGCTGGCCTGTGGTGCCGCTCGTATAGAGAATGAGGGCCGGATCGTCCTCGGCAATCTCGACGGCCGGCAGGGTGGCTTTGCCGGCGGCTGCTTCGAGCGCGGCAAAGCCGGTTTCCATCTCGATGACCGGCATGCCGGGGGCGGTATCGTCCAGGCGCTCGAGGCGGCGCGCGTCGGCGACCAGGACTTTCGGCTCCGAGTCGCGCAAGCCGAAGAGAATCTCGTCGCGCGTCCACCAGCCGTTCAGGCCGACGGCGATGGCGCCGAGGCTGATCGTCGCCCAGAAGGTGAGGACCCATTCGGGCGTATTGGCGGCGAGGATCGCGACTCGGTCGCCCTTGCCGACGCCGTAGTCCTTCTGCAGCCCCCGGGCGACCGAAGCGACCAGTTCGGCGTGGCGCGCGTAGGATATACGGCGCTCCGGGAAGACGAGGTAATCGTTCTCGCCATGCGCTGCTGACGCCTCCAGCATGGCGCGCAGGGAGGGCAGGCGGTTCTTGAAAACCAGGGTCTGGCTTCCGAGCACGTCCTCGGGCTGCATCGCGAAGGGGGCTCCGGGTCCGTAGACCTGCGCGTCAGCTTCCTCGGTGGTTGGCATGGGGTCGCTATACCGACCCTTCGGAGGCGGCACAAAAGCGCCTGGGGGTGCAGGCCTGCTTTCCGGCCGCGCCTCCAGAGTAACCTGTGTTAGGTTCCCATCGGCTATGCGTAAGGCACCTTCCTCCCGGCTACAGCCGGTCGAGCGCCTGCGGGCGCTTTGCCTGGAGTTGCCCGAGACCTTCGAGAAGGTCTCGTGGAAGACGCCAACCTTTCGCGTTGACGCCAAGAAGGCGAAAATGTTCGTCATCTACAGCGAAGGCAAAGACGGCCGCCCGGCGTTCTGGTGCAAGGCTCAAGACGGGGCTCAGGAGGCATTGGTCGGCGACGAGCCGACGCGCTTTTTCTGTCCGCCCTATGTCGGAGTCAATGGCTGGGTTGGTATGTGGATGGACGGCCGTGTGTCCTGGAATGAGGTGGCTGGTCTGGTCGAGGATAGCTACCGTCTGGTCGCCCCGAAAAAACTGGCCGCGCTTTTCGACGCGTCGCGTGGCGTTCCTGCCAATGAAATGAGATAGAGGTTGCCCATGGGTCGTAGACGTTGGTTTCGTTTCTTTGCAATGGCGGTAGTGCTTGCTGTTGCCGGCCTGGTAATCGGTGTCGCCTCCTGCGGTTATATCGCCTTGCCGGGTGGCATCATCATCAACTTCTCGAACCTGCCCGGTTCCGACCGGGACCCGCTGACGGACACGGATCTTCAGGGGCGGCTGCAATTGCCCGAGGGCTTCGCCTTGGAGACTTGGGCTACCGGCCTGCCTGGCGCACGCATGTTGCTGGCGACGGAGGCCGGCGATCTTCTGGTCAGTACGCCCCGTAGTGGCGAGATTTACCTGGTCGAGCGTGACGGCGACGGCGACGGCGCGAGCGACGGCGTTCGCGTTTTGATTGACAGCCTCGACCGTCCGCATGGGATCGCCTACCGCGATGGGTTGCTCTACGTCGCCGAAGGAAGCGCGATCGCACGCCTTCCTTTCGATCCGCTTACACGCCGGGTCGGGGCACCGCAGCGGATTGTCACGGGCCTGCCCGAAGGCGGCAACCATTGGACCCGCACCGTGCATATCGGTCCCGACGAGAAACTCTATGTAGCGATCGGCTCAAGCTGCAATGTTTGTGAAGAAGAAGACCCGCGTCGCGCGGCCATCGTGCGCTATGAGCTCGACGGCTCGCATGAGGAAATCTTCGCCACCGGATTGCGCAACGCGGTGGACTTCGCCTGGCGGCCGGCGACCCAGGGCCTCTATGCGGTCGTGAACGGCCGCGATCTGCTCGGCGACGATTATCCCCCCGAGGAAGTCAACCTCGTAGTCAAGGGTGGATTTTACGGTTGGCCCTATGCCAATCCGCCGCAGATTCCCGATCCGGATTTCGGTGCCCTGCGACCGGATAAAGTCGCGGCGACGATCCCTCCGGCCTATGAGTTGCCGGCGCATACGGCACCGCTGGCGATTGTTTTTGATCCCGGCGGTGTCTTCCCCGACGAGTACCGAGGGGCCGCCTTTGTTTCGCTGCATGGTTCCTGGAACCGGCGCAAAAAGCAGGGCTATGAGGTCGTGACGCTCTTCTTCGGCGAAGACGATGTGATTCGTCAGGAACCTTTTCTGACCGGCTTTGAGATCGATGAGGATGTCGTTGGTCGGCCGGTTGGGCTGGCCTTCGGGGGCGATGGCGCGCTCTATATCGCCGACGATTATACCGGGGTGGTCTACCGCGTAGCCTACGGAGAGGCGCCCAAAGCCCGCGTCGCAGGACCAGCGGCAGCCGCCGCGAAGGCCGCGCCGCAGGCAAATCCACTCGACGGCCTCGCGACCCATGAGATCATCCGCGCTGCTGCGGCCGGCGCGACGCTTTGGACGGATAGCGATTGCGCGAGTTGCCATCTGCGTGGTGAGGAGAACAGCCCGCCGCGTCTGCTCGGCGCCCTCGGCGCGAAATTTGACCGGGCAGGCTTGGACGCATTCCTCCAGGCCCCGCAGCCGCCGATGCCGCTTTATCCCTTCACCGCCACGCAGCGCCGCAATCTTTCCATCTACTTATTCACCCGTTTTCGCTGACGCCGGCACGCCGCGGGGCTGATGTTTTCCGATGCTGACGATTCACCAGAGCAATAGGCTTGAGGCGCTTGTGCCGGAATTGGCACGCATTTGTGCGCCGCCGCTAAGCGATCCCTTTACGCCGGAGCGGATCGTTGTGCCGAATACGGGCATGGCGCGCTGGCTCTCGCTGGCGCTCGCCGATGCGCAGGGGATCTGTCTGAATGTCGAGTTTCCCTTGCCGGCGACATTGGTCTGGGAGATCTGGCGCAAATCGCTCCCCGACGTACCGGACGAGTCGACCTTCACACCGGCGGCGATGACCTGGCGTCTGATGGAATTGCTCGAAGCTCTGGACGAGGGAGCCGCGGCACCGCTGCTGGCCTACCTCGAAGGTGGCAACGATAGCCGGCGCTTTGATCTGGCCTCGCGCATTGCAGCGGCCTTTGACCAATATCTTGTTTACCGCCCGGAGATGGTGCTGGGTTGGGAAGACGGTCGCTATGCGACCGATCACGGCGACGAGGAATGGCAGGCGGGGTTGTGGCGTGAGCTCACGGCTGGTGCGGGGAGTCGGCATAGGGCGCGCCTCCTGAAGGATTTTCTCGGTAGCGGCGCGGCCGCGGCAGGTCTTCCCGAGCGCCTCTCGGTTTTCGGTTTGCCGGCGTTGCCGCCAGCGATTTTCCAGGTCCTGCGCGCCGTCGCTCTGCACGCCGAGGTGCATATCTTCCTGGTGAACCCGTGTCGCGGTTTCTGGATGGAGACGCTGCCCGAGCGCTCGATTGCACGGATCGCCGGCGACCAGGACCCCGCCGAACTCTACCTCGACTCGGGCAACCCTCTGCTCTCCTCGATGGGCGGGCAGGGCCGCGACTTCCTGGCCATGGTGGTGGACGATGATTGTGTCACGGCCGACCTCTTCCATGAACCCGTGGGCGATTCCCTGCTTGCCTCTCTGCAGCGCGATATTCTCGATCTTGCGCGGCCCGGCCACGCGGGCGAACCGCAGCATGAGGTCGCCGCCGACGACGAGTCGTTACTGGTGCGCGGCTCTTATAGCCGCATGCGTGAGGTCGAAGCTCTGCACGATCACCTCTTGCACCTCTTCGATACCCATCCTGATCTCGATCCTTCCGATGTGCGCGTGATGATGCCGACGATTGACGAATACGCGCCGCTCATCGAGGCGGTTTTCGGCGCGGCCCCCGACAATCGTCGCATCCCCTTTGCCATCGCCGACCTTCGCGCTCGTACCGAAAGTCCGGTGATTGACGCTTTTCTGGCGCTCCTGGAGCTGCCCGCGGGCCGCTATGAGGCGCCGAGTGTGCTGGCCTTGCTCGAGATCGAGGCCGTGCGCACCCGCTTCGGGATCACTCAGGATGATCTGCCGCGGCTCACCGAATGGGTACGGACATCGGGCATTCGCTGGGGTGTCGATGGCGCCTCGCGCGAGCGCCTCGGGCTGCCGGGCGACGAAGAGAATAGCTGGCGTTTCGGTCTCGATCGCATGATGTTCGGCTACGCCATGGCGGGCGATGGGCGCGAGCTTTTCTCTGGCGTGCTGCCGGTTGATGGCGTTGAGGGTACCGACGCGCGCCTGATGGGCGAGTTGCAGCGCTTTGCGGGGGCTGTGACCGGGCTTGCCGGGCAGCTTGAAGGCGCGCGCCCGGTCGCCGGGTGGTGCGACCTTCTCGCGAAGGTGGGCGAAGAGTTCTTCGAGCGTCCGATCGCCGGCGAAGAACTCGATGCATTGCGACTCGCGCTTGAGACGATTCGCGACGAGGCGGCAGTCGCCGGGTTCGTGGCACCAGTTTCGCTCGATGTGGTTCGCGCCGCGCTTGAGGATAAACTTGGTGCACCGGGTGCGGCATGGGCTTTTCTCAGCGGGCGCGTGACCTTCTGCACTCTGGTGCCGATGCGCAGCGTGCCGGCCGAGGTCGTCTGCCTGCTCGGTCTGAACGATGGGGAGTTTCCGCGCTCGTCACGGCCGCCGAGTTTTGATTTGATGGTGGGTGATTTCAAGCGTGGCGACCGCGCCCGACGCGATGACGATCGCTATCTCTTCCTCGAAGCACTGCTCTCGGCGCGACGTGCCCTCTACCTGAGCCATGTGTCGCGCTCACCGCGGGACAACTCCGAGGCGCCGCCCTCGCTGCTTCTGGCCGAGCTCGAAGATGCAGTACGCGAGGCCTTTGTTGTGGCGGGCACCGAGACACCGCCGAAGATTCGTCTTGAGCACCGCTTGCAGGCCTTCAGTCCGCGGTATTTTGCCGGGGAAGGCCCGCTCTTCAGCTACCGCGAAGATCTCGCCGCGGCGCTCACGCGGCGTGCGACTCATCCGGAATCCAAGGGGTTTCTTGCCGCGCGGCTGCCCGAACCCGATGCGGAATGGCGTACCATCAGCGTTGCCCGCCTCGCGCGCTTCTTTCGTTCACCCGCGAAATATTTTCTCCAGGAGCGCCTGGGTATCCGGCTCGATGAGGCCGAGGCGAGTGTGCCGGCGACCGAAAGCTTCGGCTTCGACGCGCTCGAAGCCTGGCAGCTACGCGAGGACCTGCTCGTCCGCGGGCTGGCCGGTGAAAATGTGACCGAGACGGCCGTGCTGATGCGTGCCGCCGGCCGGTTGCCACATGGTCATGCCGGACCGGTTTTCGTGGGCGACGCCGCCGGCTCGATGGAAGAATTCATTGTACGCGTTGCGGCAGCCGAGCCTGCCGTCGCTCCACGCACGGTTCCGATTGATCTGATGCTGGACGGATTCAGGATTGTCGGTGAGATCGAACAGGTCTACGGCGAAGAGCGTTTCGCTGCCTTTCAGGGCCGGAAGAAAGGCGCTAATTTCGTGCTCGATGAGCGCCGCCTGATCGAATATTGGGTCGAGCATCTGATTCTTTCGGTGGCGGGTGTCCCCGTGCGTACGCATTGCCTCGCGCCAGGCGATGACCGCTGGATCGAGGAAGAGCCCGATGCCCGCGAGCATCTGGCCGATTTGCTGGCGTTCTATTGGGAGGGCTTGCGTGAGCCGCTTGCCTTCTTTCCCCGCCTCGCCGAGAAGTTCTTCAACTCGCGCGTGAAAGAACCGATGCGTCAGTCGCGAGTGGATTTTGCGAATCCCCGTGGCGGTACCTGGATGTTCTCGCCGGAACTCAAGATGATCTGGCCGAATCCAGATGAAGCAATTGACGAACGCTACGAGGCGCATTGCCGACGTATCTGGGGTCCCCTGCATCATCGCCTGAAGAAGGTGAAGAAGAAACGAAAGGCGAAGAAATGAGTCAAGACTCACGCCGGCTCGATCTCTTCGCAGTCCCACTTGGTGGAACCCAGGCGATCGAAGCCAGTGCCGGAACCGGCAAGACCTGGACGATCACCGGGCTCTACGTTCGCCTCCTCCTGGAGACGGATTTCGAGGTTCCGGATATTCTGGTGGTGACCTATACGAAAGCCGCAACGGCTGAGTTGCGCACGCGTATTCGCCAGCGTCTTGGCGCCGTGGGGCGGGCATTGGCCGGCATCGAAGGGGGCGATGATTTTTGCAAGGACATCGTAGCCCGAGTCGGCGAGGATGGGGGGCGTGCGCGGCTGCGCTGCGAACGCGCTTTGCATCAACTCGACGAGGCTTCGGTTTTCACGATTCACGGTTTCTGCCAGCGTGCGCTGGAGGACGCCGCCTTCGAGAGCGGTTCGGCGTTTGCCTCGGAGATGTTGCAGGATCAGGAAGAATGGATCCGGACCTGCGTCGAGGACTTCTGGCGTCAGCAGGTGCAGGGCCGCGATCCGGATTTCCTGCAATATCTCCTGGTCAAGAAAAAATATACCCCAGCGAAGCTCCAGGGGGAAGTGGAGAAATGGATCGGGCGACCCTATTTTCGCCGGCTGCCACCCGCGCCGGTCGAGGATGTGCAGGCCGCTGAATTGAATGGGCTTCGCGCAGATCTTCTCGACTGGCTCGATGCCGAGTTGCCCAGGCGCAAGGCCGAACGCCGCCAGCTCTATTTCGACGACCTACTGCTGAATCTGCGTAATGCGCTTGCTTCGGAGCAACGTGGCGCGCGCCTTGCCGCGCGAATCCGTCGCCGTTTTCGGGCTGCCTTGATCGACGAATTTCAGGATACCGACCCGATTCAATATGAGATTTTCTCGGGAATCTACGGGGGGCAGGACAATCCGGTCTTTCTTGTGGGCGATCCCAAGCAGGCGATTTACGGATTTCGCGGTGCTGATATTTTTGCGTATCTCAAGGCGCGTGAGAGCGCGGCTGCGCGCCACTCGCTCGAGGAGAATTGGCGTACTGTCCCGCGCCTCATCGCCGGGGTGAACGCGCTCTTTGAGCGTGCCGAGGACCCTTTCGTTTTTTCCCAGATCGAATTTCATCCGGCCGCACCGGCCGAAAGGGACCGCCCGAAGGTTACGCTGGGCGGCCTCGAAAAGTCGCCGCTACGGGTCTGGTTCATCGAGCGCGAGGACGGGGTGGGCAAGCCGCAGAAGGCGAAAGCGGTTCGGGATCGGATCCTGCGCAAGCTCGCAGACGAGATCGCCGGGCTGCTCGAAGCGGGTCGCAAAGGCGAGGCGTGTATCGGCGACGAGAGCGTGAGCGGTCGGAATATCGCAGTCCTGGTCGCGAACGGTTCTGAGGCCGAAGCGGTACGCGGGGCGCTCGCGCGCCGCGGCGTGGCGAGCGTGCGGCGCGGCCGTGAGAACGTTTTTGCCAGCCGCGAGGCCGAAGAACTCGAACGAGTTCTTCTCGCGATCGCCGACCCGGCGCGCGAGAGGCGCATTCGCGCGGCGCTCGCCACTGGCCTGCACGGCCTCGATGCGGCGGCCATCTACGCCATCGCCCAGACCGAGAGTGAATGGGACGCGGTGCAGCAGCATTTCCGCGAGCTGCGCGACCAGCATTTTGCCGAGGGTGTCTCGGCGATGTTGGCGCATTGGCTCTCGGCAAACAAAGTCGTGGCGCGCCTGCTCAGCGCAGCCGGCGGCGAGCGTGCGCTGACGAATCTTCTCCATTTGCTTGAGCTTCTCCGTGCAGAGGGGATGCGGCAGCGCCAAGGTATCGACCGTCTGGTCGCATGGTTTGCCGAGCATCGGAGGCTCGCCAAGCTGGCCGGGGGAACCACGGGTGCTGATGAACTCGTAGTGCGCCTCGAGTCCGATGAGAATCTGGTACAGATCGTCACGATCCATTCCTGCAAGGGCCTCGAATATGATTTCGTCTTCTGTCCCTTTACCCACGCAGCGCGCAAGCTCGGCTCGGGTAACCCGATGGTCGACTTTCACGACGAAAAAGACGATTGGCGGCCGACCCTCGATCTCGGCAGTGAAGCACAGGACGAGCATCGCCAGACGCAGGCGCGCGAGGAGTTGGCGAATCGCTTGCGCCTGCTTTATGTGGCCTTGACGAGGGCGAAACACGCTTGCGTCTTCACCTGGGGATCGATTGAAAACGCGGAGAATTCCGCGCTCGGCTGGCTTCTGCTGCCTCGCGATGCGAACGGCGATGCGGACAAAGCCGCATTGGCAGGCTCGGATGAGTCGTTGCGTGTCGTCCTGGAGGAGTTGCGGCTGGCATCGGGCGGCGCGCTGGCGATTGAGTCGATTGCCGACGATCTCAATGCCGGGGTAAACGTGGCCGCGCCTGGCGCAGGGGAGGTCACGCAATTCGTCGCACGCCAGCTCAGCCGTCGGATTCGTACGACGCGCTGGACAACCAGCTTCTCGGCGCTTACGGCCGGACGCGGTGCCGAGCGCCGCGACCATGATAGCGGTGCTGCCCCAGCCATGGCTGCGGCGATGCCGCCGGGACGGAGCATTTTCTCGTTTCCCAAAGGCGCCGTTCCGGGTGTTTGCCTGCACCGAATTTTCGAGAAGATCGATTTCCAGAATCAGGATCCGGACGCACGTCGCGCACATATTATTGCGGCGCTGGCGGCGTTTCGTTTCGACCCCGAGTGGCTTCCGGTTGTAGAGCAGATGGTCGACGACGTGTTGCATACGTCGCTCGAAGTCGACGGTAGCGTGCTGCTGGCGGACGTCGCCCGCACGCGGCGCCTCGATGAAGTCGAGTTTCATTATCCAGCCGCGACGATCACGCTCGACGATCTCAATGCGCTGCTGGCAAGACACGGCCTGGCCGGCCTGGGCAGCAGCGCGCGTGACGAGGAGCTGCCCACGCCGCTCACGCAGGGCTATGTGAAGGGCTATATTGATCTTGTCTTCGAGTCCGGCGGGCGCTTCTACTTGGTCGATTATAAATCGAATTGGCTCGGGCCGCAGCTTGAGGATTATGCCGCGCCGCGCCTGCCGTCAGTGATGCAGGAGCAGCTCTACACGCTGCAATATCTGACCTACACCGTGGCCGTGCATCGGATGCTGCAAAGGCGCCTGAGCGATTACGATTACGATCGGCATTTCGGCGGCGTGCGCTATCTCTTCTTGCGCGGGATGCGACCGCTGCTCGGCTCGGCCAGCGGTGTATTTGCGCATCGGCCGCCACGGGCATTGGTGGAGGAGTTCGATGAACGACTCCGGGGCTGAAAACGCGACGGCCAAGGACAATCGCGGTGGCGCGCCGGAACCAGGGGGCTTTGCCGCCGGGCTTGGCCTGGTTTTTGGCGAATTCGACCTGCGCTTTGCCACGACTCTTCTGCGCTTCGAGCCTGAGCCCTCGGCCGAGATCTTTCAGGCAGCGGCGCTGGCGAGTGCGTCGACCGGCAGCGGCCGGGTCTGCGTGCAATTGGCCGACTATGCCGGACGCCCCTGGCCGCAGGGCGATGAGGCTTCGCCAGGTGCTGGCCCCGAAGCGGGGCTACGAGCGCCGGCGCTGGACGCCTGGCTGGCCGCGCTGCGTGGCGCGACGATTGTGGGCGCACCGGGTGACTTCCGGCCGCTGATTCTCGACGGCCAGGGGCGGCTCTACCTGCATCGCTACTGGCTCTATGAACACGACCTGGCCGAACACCTTTTCGCGCGGGCGAGTGGGCCGGGGACCGGCGTGGACCCCGCGGCCGTGGCCGCAAGCCTCGATGCGATCGCGGCGCGCGGTATGAAGCTGGCCGACGGCCAACGCCTCGCCGTGGCAACCGCTTTATTGCGTCGCCTGACCATTGTCGCCGGCGGTGCGGGTACCGGCAAGACGACCATCGTCGCCTGTATTCTGCGCTTGCTCGCCGAACATGCCGAGGATGCGAGTTTTCGTGTGCGGGTCGCGGCGCCGACGGGCAAGGCGGCCAACCGGCTCGGTGAGCAACTCAAGGCGGCGCGCGAGCGCATCGATCCTGAAGGCCGGATCGCCGAGATCGTCGACGAGGAGCCAGCGACATTGCACCGCCTGCTTGGCGGCGCGCCCGACGGCGTTCGTTTCCGCCATAATGCCGCAAACCCTCTGCCGCTGCATGCGTTGGTGATCGACGAGAGTTCGATGGTGGATGTCGCCTTGATGGCCAAGGTGGTGCGCGCGCTGCCGGCCCACGCGCGCCTTATTCTGGTTGGCGACCCCGAGCAATTGCCACCGGTCGAGGTGGGATCGGTCTTTGGCGAATTGGTCGGCGGCGGCGGCCGCTGGAGTGCGGCCGGCGCCGCCGGATTGCATGAGGCCACCGGCATCGCGGTGGCAACAGGCGGCGACGCACCGCTCGAGGACGCCGTTGTGGTGCTCGACGAGTCCTTCCGTTTTGCTGCCGACTCGGGCATCGGCGAGCTGGCGGCGGCCTTGCGGGCAGGCGATTTCTCGCGCACCGATACATTGCTGGATGAGGGTCGCGCCGATCTGCGCTGCGTTCGCAGCGGGGGCGCCGAGAAGGATGCCTTGCTTGAGGAAATTGCAGCCGGCTACGCGCCGCTGCTGCAGGCACTCTCCTCGCGAGCCTCGGCGCGCGAAATCCTCAGCGCGATGGCGCGCTTCCGCGTCCTCGCCATACGCCGCGAAGGCGCAGCGGGCATTGTTGGTCTCAATGCGAGAATTGAGCGCCACCTGCGCGACCATCATGGGCTGCGCGTCGCCGGGCCCTGGTATCCCGGTCGCATGGTCATGGTCACGCGCAATAACCATACGCTGCGCCTTTTCAACGGGGATGTCGGGATTGCGCTGCGTGGCGCAGACGGTCGATTGCAGGTCTTCTTCGATACAGGCACGGAGCCCCGCGGTGTCGCGCCGGGCCGGCTCTCGCACGTCGAAACCGTATTCGCCATGACCGTTCATAAAAGTCAGGGCTCGGAATTCGAGAGCGTATGCCTGGTCTTGCCGGAGTTCCCCTCCCGGCTGCTGACGCGCGAGCTTCTCTATACGGCGGCAACTCGAGCACGCGAGCGCCTTCTCGTGGCGGGGCCGCGCGCGCGTTGGGCCGAGGGCCTGGCGAACCATTTGCCGCGCACCTCAGCGCTGGCCGATGTGCTGCTCGAACTCGCCGTCGAATCCGACTGAAGCCCGGAGACCGATTTTTGCGCGCCGGCTTATGCGGCGGCACCGGCGGCGTGCAAAGCGGCGAGCGTGACGCTCAACTCGGTCGTGGTAGTGCTCGCGCCGCCTTTGAGTCGAACCTCTTCCCACCAGGGCGGTCGCGTCGTGCCATCTTCGGCCAGCAGAAGGGTGCCGGCGCGCTGGGCGAAGCTCAGCGCATAGTTGGTCGGCCGCGCATCGGCTTCTGCCAGAACGACGCGCGGGTCAAAGGCAGCCGAGGCGGGGTCGGCACTGGTGCGGTTGGCCGCGGCGATGCGCGTGAAGTCGCCGTCCGCGGGGTCGTGCGGCGGTTCGGTGCCGTAGCCGGCGAGCCCAGCGCCGGGAAGCAGCAAGGTGGCCTGCACCTCCTTGGGACGGCCGCCGGCCAGCAATAAGGCTGCATAGGCACCGACACCGGCGCCGGCCAGGCAAGCCGAGCCAATTTTGCCGAGAGCGGCGTCTGCGTCGGCGGCCAGCGTCTCGGGGAAATAGATCCCGCCCTCGCGCCAGGCCGAGTCGCCGTGGCCCGAGAAATCGAGCGCCCAGACGCTGCCCTGCCAGGCGTCGACCTCGGCCGCCCACATCTCGGATGAGGCGTAGAGCTCGTGCAGAAGCAGTAGATTCGGGCCCGCGGCCTCCTTGCGCCGGTGTAGGGCCAGGGACGTGCGGCCGTGGTGCAAGGCGACCCGCGCGCGTTTTGCCTGGGCACTCATGAGTCAAACCAGGAGTGGAGAAGATCGACGAAGGCGTCGGGTTTTTCCATATGAACGAAATGCCCCGCGCCTTCGATGCAGGCACGTTCCAATTGCGGGATGCGGTCCAGCCGTGGGCCGATGATGGACTCCGGCAGCGGCCCCCAGGTGTCCTGCTCCGAACCGATCACGGCCAGCATGGGTACTTTGATATGCGGCCATTGACGAGCGACCCATTCGATCTGCCAGGGGCCGAAGCCGCGGATCAGCAAGGGGTCGGCGCGCCAGACGAAACCGGCCTCAGTCTCGCGCGTGCCGATGCGGACGAAATGCTCCAACCAGCTTCCGTCGAGTCGCGGGTTCTGCGAGTGCCGCCGGGCTACCAGCGCGTCGATGGAGTCGTAGGCGCGCCAGCTCCTCTCGCCGCTATCGCCGCGCCGCTGGTCGAGATAATCGGTGAATTTCTCCGCAGAAGAACGCTGATCGGACTTTCTGCCGATCGGGCCGAAGCCGTCGGGCGGCGGACCGAAGCCGTCGACGTTGACCACCTTATGTACCAGTTCAGGAGCCAGGATGGCGGCCTCGGTCGCCATGGCGCCGCCGCGGCTATGGCCGACCAGGCAGGCGGGCCCACCGGTCCAGCGCAGAACCTCGATCAGTTCGGCGACATCCAGAGGCCAAGCGTAGCCATCACACCAGCCCGACTCACCGTGCCCGCGCGCATCGTAGGAGATGACGCGGTATTTCTCGGCCAAGCGCGGTGCGATCGGCTCGAAGCCGCGGCCATGGTCGAGGAAGCCGTGCACCAGCACCAGCGGCGGCGCTACCGGGTCGCCCCATTCGTGCAGCACCAGCGGAACGCCGAGCGGTCGGATCACATGCCGGCGGGCCGGTGCGGCATGCGCCCAATCCGGGTGCTCTTCGACTCTTCCATTGGGGGGCATAGGCAGGATCATAACGGAGGTGCGGGTGGGAGCCATCTCTTTCCGACGTGCGTGGAAAGGCGAGCGAGGTTCGCGTGCCGTTGCACTTTTCGCCGAAGTCTCTAGATGTGGCGTGGATGCCGAATCTTCAAGAGGAAATTCGCGACGCCTATGCGCGTCTGGTGGCGACCCGTGACCGTGTCGAGCGCGGCGAACTGGGTTGGTCGGAGCTGGCCGGCTTCTTTGCCGAAGACGCGGTCTTCGTCGACCCCGCCTGGGGCCGCGTGCAGGGCCGCCCCGCAATTCAGCGATTTATGCAAGAGTCCATGGCCGGGCTGGAAGGCTGGACCTTCCCGCATCTCTGGACCATGGTCGAGGGGACGCGCCTGGTATCGGCCTGGATGAATCGCCTGCCCGGCCAGCGCGCCGACGGCACCTTCTATGAGGTGCCCGGCCTCTCGGTGATGGAGTACGCCGGCGACGGCCTCTTCGCCTCGGAATACGACCATCTCAATATGGTGCACGTCTTCGAGGTGATGCAAGAGAGCGGCTGGAAGCCGACCGGCAAACTCAACATCCCGCCCAACCCAGTGCCGCGCTGACGCCTGCTTCCGACGGCGTTGGCGTTCCCCTGCCATCGCAGATCTGGATGGTTTCTGCCGCTACTGGCCGCTGCGCTGTCGGCGCAATGGCGCGCCGGCCTTGCGCCGGCGTCCGTAGGGGGCCGGTCGCTCGTGTGCCCGATCCCCACCGAGTGGGTTGCGTACATTC
>JAYGCM010000081.1:0-11874 GCA_046583355.1 Deltaproteobacteria bacterium | reverse complement strand
CAGCGCTCCAAGGGCATACGGGTCCCGTACAATCTCCGCATTCGGGGGGTGATGGTGATGGTCCGGGGGAGGGGGAGCGCAGGCGTCGCCCGTGGGTGCGCGAGGTTGCGTTGTGCGGGGCGTTCACGGGGGCTCGCGGTTCGGTTGAGGCGGTGCCGACGGGGCGTCGTTGTCGCGTCTTGCGTGTGCCGGTTTTTGTACCGGGTCCAGGTCTCACGTGGTGGTATTCGGTGAGCGAGAAGCGGAGAGCGAGGCGCAGGAATCCGAGTCTTTACACGCACCGAGCGCCACCACGTACTACGGAGTCCGGGTCGTCCTACAACTCTTAATCAGTGGGTCGCCGGTTCGATCCCGGCGCGGCCCACTTGGAAACGCCCCCGATATTCATCGGGGGCGTTTCTGCGTTCTGGAGTCGTGTCTTTCTGGCCCTGACCGATTTGATGGAACGTTTTGCGGTGCTGCTATCTCGGCGCATCGCGTTCGCACCGGAGGGCTCCAGGTCATTCGCCGGGCTAGCCCGCCTGCCAGCGGCTGAGGGCTGTCTCGAGGCGGGGATTACTCGCAGCGGGCACGCTCGGTCACGCGGAAGAGCCAGACCGAACCGTCGTCTCCCCCGGTGGCATCGAGATCGTAGTTGGCAACGAGGGTTTGTAGGACGGGAAGCCGCGTTTCGCTGTCCTCGATTCTTTCGAGACAACCCTCGTAGATGCGGCCTTGGGTGCGAATACGCACACGGGGGTCGGCCACCGCGATGGGTGTCCAGCGGCGTTCCGCACCGTTGCCCGACGGAATATAGAGGTCTCCGTCTACCACCGCGCGCCAGACGCTCAGCGACCATGGCTGGTCCGGCCGGATTTCGATCTCGATCACATCTTCGGTGCCGTTCCAGTCGGGATTGGTGGTCGGGTCGACCGCGCCAACCATTCGTCCGCCGGGTATCGGCCCGAGGGGCCCGTCGAGGAAATGGCCTCCAAAAGTGTCCAGTACGAAAACCGTTCCGGCGACGAGTCCGATTCCGATCGCCAGCCACTTCAAGATTCGTTTGAGCATAGGTGCAGCCGGTTAGAGCCGGTTTCCCGGTGATCTGCCAGCGCATTGCGACGCGCCCCCAAGCCAGCCTGGCCGGGCATCGTATCGGGAACCTCAGCTTGCGGCCTCAAACCGCCTTGGCCTTTCGGGCGCCCGAGAGTTTCAGGTCATTTCCCGAGAGGGCACCGGGGGACGTTTCTTACTTCACCCCGATGCCTTACCTCGCGACCTGCCGCTGGTTCTCCCGGCCAAGTAGCGGGAAGTCCGGGCTTCGCTGATGCCGAGATGGCGTGCCATTTCGGCCTGACGCACACCGTAATCGCGAACCGCCCGGAGCACGGCAATGAAGGCGTCGGCATCCAAGAGGCGCCGCCGGTATGCGGGCTACGGAATTTGATGCGCGGTGAGTAGCCTCCGCGCCGGGTCTTCAGGTCTGGGTACGCGACATGAGGTAAGGAAATCGACGCGAGGCAAGGAACGTCCCCCCTCAGGGGCGTTGAACCCGCGCGCTGGTGAGAGTAGAACTCCGAGTGGAATGACGAAGAAGCCCGGAACGAAGCTCGGCCTCGCGGCGCTCGGCGTTGCTGTGGGGTTGTTCGTGGGATGGTTCTATATGAACCGTCAGGTCGGTATTGCGGAAGACCGAACCTTATTCGTGCTCGGCTTCCTCTTGGCCGTGGTGCTCGGTGTTGGAGCCTTCGTGCGGGGGACCAGATGGTACGGCGGGTTGGCCGCGGTATTCGCGATCTTGATCGGTATCTTTCTGCCCTTCACCATGGCTGTCAGCCGACAAGAGGTGGCGCCGGGCGTCATTCAGGTCGGTGATACGATTCCCCAGTTCAGGGCGCTTGACGAGTTCGGGGAGTGGTTCGAGTCGGAGAGTCTTCAGGACCAGCTCGTATTCATCAAGTTCTTTCGGGCGCATTGGTGACCGTATTGTGTCGCCGAGTTGCGGCGACTCGAAATGCTTCGGTCCGAGTTCGATAAGCGCGACATCCAGGTTGTTACGGTCAGTACAGACTCGGTCGAGGAGTTGCGGAACGGACGCGATGCGCACGGCCTGCAAGCGATCATGCTGTCGGATACTGAGTTGAAGGTCACCGACGCCTTTGGACTCCGCAACACATTGGTCCACACGGCGCCGCCCGGAGACGAACAGGAGGCCCTGCCGGTGCCCGCATCGATCCTGGTCGATCGCGACGGGAAGGTTCTCTGGATGGACCTCGCCGAGAACTACCAGCGGCGCTCCGGCCCCGAAGTTGTTCTGGCCGCGATGCAGACACATCTCGATTAGCGTTTGCCCGCGGCTGGCTAATCGGTTGATCCGCACCGGCATTGTAGCGCAAGGGAGGGTTCCAGGTCTTTTCCCTGCTTCTCCGGAAAGTATTGCAAGTCGAATTCTCAGTCGTGTAATGTGCTCCGCATGAGAACGCATACGATGATCCTGGTCCTCGCCGTATTGGTCGGGTGTGGCGGCAGCGCGAATCCCTCCAGCGATAGCGGGGCTTGTGAGCCCCTGGATCCGTCTACCTATCCGCTCAATATGGAGATGCGCCGCGTCCCGACCCCGTTTACGCGCATCGTCTACTCCTGCCAGCAGGAGTGCACGCGCGAGCAATTCGACGCGATCGTGACACCCGAAGGCTGGGAGAAGAACACCCCCAACCGAATTCTTTCGGCCGAGAACTCGATTACGCTCTTCACCTTGGACGGCGTTCCTTCCCACGTGGACTTCATCGAGGAGATCCCGGGCCCCGAGTGGACTCTCATCGCCACGGTAGACGGCATCGAGTTCGACACCGGCGTACCCGTCGCTGCAGTTCGGCGCTCCACCGTCTTCACGTTCCCGGCATGCAATCGGCTCCATACCCTCACCGATACGCGCGGCCGCGTCTTCGGTTTGTTCGCGGTGATCGACGACCTCTTCCTGGCCGGCTTGGACATTCAGTCCGCCGACGCGTTCGCGGACCGGCAATGGCCGGTAGGATGGACCTACGACTCCTACGTCCTGGAGGCAAATCTTATCGTTGACTCGGGCGGCCTCGCCACGGTTTACAACCATCGCGGCGAGAGTACCTGGCAGGTTCTACCGTAGGCACCGGCAACGCAAGGCGAAGGCGTTGGCAAGGATAAAAATTGTATCGGGCGCCCAGACCGGGGTCGACCGAGCCGCGCTCGATGCTGCCTTGGAACTCGGCATGCCCTGCGGCGGATGGTGTCCGAAGGGCCGGCGCGCTGAGGACGGCAGGATCCCCGATCGGTATCCCCTTCAGGAAACCACTTCGTGGGGCTACCCGGAGCGAACCAAGCGGAACGTACAGGACTCGGATGGGACGCTGATCTTGCAAGCGGGACCGATGATCGGCGGCACGGCGCTGACGGAACTGACTGCCCGGGTCGCCGGCAAGACGGTGATGGACTGCTCCCCTGATGATCTCGCCGCGGTCGAGAGAGTGCGCGGGTGGATCACCGTGAACGGCATTGAGATCCTGAATGTAGCCGGTCCTCGAGAGAGCACGGAGCCAATCTACCAGCGCGCGAAGAGGTTCATGGACATGCTGTTGCGGGGCGACCCATAGGTGTTTGCGTAGCCACGTAACCCGTAACCCGAGCACCGGAGGGTCCCGGTCATTTTCCGGCCTTCCGCGTGGTGGTTCTCCATGCGGTTAGCGCGCGGGTGACTAGGAGCGTTCGGCGGCGGCGATGCGGGTCTGGACGTTGGTCAGGGCTGCGCGGTCGGCGCGTGCGCGGCGCTCGGGGGTTTCGGGTAGGCGGTCGCCCGCTTTGGGTTGCAGGCGGAAACCTGTGTAGACGACCTTGCGGGGGTGGTCCTTGGGGCGGTGGCTCATATGCAGCGTGTCGCTGCAGTGGATCGTGAGGTCGCCTTTTCGGGTCTCAAGCAGGCGTGGGGCGAGGTCGAGGTTGGGGTCGAGGCGCGCGGTCTGGACGTTGGCGCGGTGCGAGCCGGGTACGACGCCGAGGGCGCCGCCGCGGCGGCCGGCTCCGGTGACCGAGATGCCGACGGTCATGCTGTTGCAGAGATACGAGTGGCCGCCTTGGCCGCAGTCCTTATGCCAGGGCAGGTCGGAGAGGCCGGTGGCGATATTGAGTGGCTTGATCAGGCCCTCGGCACTCATGGTGCCGCCGTGGTGGCTGTCGCCGGTCAGGTTCGCGAGCCATTGCAATCGATCGTCGGCGAGAAGTTCACGTAAAGTGGATGAGCGCTCCTGGAAATTGAGCACGCGCACGGGCAGTTCGGTGCCGGCGCTATTGGTCGCCCACCACGAGGCGCCGTCGTCTTTCTTGGCCGCAGCCAGAGCCGTGT
This sequence comes from Deltaproteobacteria bacterium, assembly GCA_046583355.1. GTDB lineage: Bacteria > Desulfobacterota > Binatia > UBA12015 > UBA12015 > UBA12015. The sequence goes on along the minus strand of JAYGCM010000081.1, from coordinate 7,520 downwards.
CGAGGTCCGCGGCCACCGCTTGCATCTCGTCTTCGGTGAAGACGCCGCGGATATGCAGGAAGCCGGCCTGGCGGAGAAACGCAGCGATCTCTTCGCGGTCGTCGTCAAGCGTGAAAGCATGGTCGAGCGCGAGCGGCTTGCCCTGGCCGTCGAGTATTTTCACCGAGCCGTTTTCGTAGACGGGGCGGCCGTCAAAGAGGGCACGGAAGACGGGTTCCCAGGCGATCCAGCCGGCGATTCCCTTGCCGGAAATCTCGACGCGCGCGGTCATGGCGAGGCCCATGGCGGATTTTACGTCCTGGACGAGGTCGGAGAGCGCGTGCTCGTCGAGTGTCGCGCGGGTTGCAGCGTTCTCGCTGCCTTCTTCGAGTCTGAGTTCGCCGCCTTCCTCGCGCAGCGTAAGAGCGCGGCCGTCGACGGCAAAGGCGAGCGAGCCGAGCGCGCTCTGCTGGATGCCGCGCGCCGCGAGCCGGCCGTAGCGCCGCGTCGCCTCGGGCAGCAGCGTATCGAAGATCTCGTCCCGGCTCAGCGCCTGAACATCGACGTGGCGTCGGGTTCTGTGGTCAATCGACATGCGGGCTGGCTTCTCTCGACCAGAATGCCGCGCGGACCCATATCATGCAAGCCCCGAGCGCTGCTCTCCGCGCCGCGCCGGCCCAGATCCGGCAAGGACCTGGGCGGCGGCGTGCTGCTTCAGGCCTCGGCGGGTTCGCAGATGAAGATGGGGATGTCGCGGCTGGTGCGCTTGCGGTAGTCGGCGAAGGGCGCGTAATGCGAGTCGGCGATCGGCCAGATCACCGCTTTTTCTTCCGAACTCGCGAGGCGTGCATGCAGCTTCCAGCGCTGGCCGCGGTGCGTGACTTCGATGTCGGGGTTCTTTTTGATGTTGTAGAACCAGACCGGGTTCTTCGGCGCGCCGCCCAATGAGGCGACCAATACCAAGCCCTTTTCGTAGGGAATGTACATCAGGGGGATGGTCAGGAGACGGCCGGATTTCGCACCCGTCATGTCGACAAAGCAGACTTCGTCTCCGCCCAGGGTATTGAACATTCTGCCGCCGCTGGCCCGGTGCAGGAATACATGCATCCGGGTCACTAATTTGAGTATCCAGCTCGGCGGCTGGCGGCCTTTGGCGGTCTCTTTTTCTGTCTCGCTCATGTCATCCTCCGGGTGCGAGGCCCACGGGCCTCCAAGAGATCTCTCGCATGGAATTCAGCGCGGTGCGAGGTCGCGCACGCTTTGGCGCAGATCGTCGGTGTGGAGAATCGCCAGCATCGGCGTATCGACGCCGTTTTCGCGGTATTGCTCGATCTGTTCGCGGCATTTTCCCGGCGAGCCATTGATCACGAGCTCGTCGACGACTTCTTCGGGGATGGCCTCCAGAGCGGCCTTGCGATCGCCTTCTTTCCACAGGCGCCACATCTCTTTGAGCCGATCGCCCCGGCCGAGCCACTCGTGGTAGGCCGCGTAGACGCCGACATTGAGGTAGGCGGCGGTGGCGCGCCGGCCGATTGCCAGGGCGGTGGCGCGGTCCTCGATCGGCAAAACGAAGAGGCGGGCGACGATCTCTTTTCCCTCGCCGCCTGCGTGCACGAAGGGTGTCACTGTCTTCACGTCTTCGGCCGAGAGCCAGTTGAGGATGGCGCCATCAGCTTCGCGTCCGGCCAGCTTGAGCATCGGCTTGCGCAGGGCGGCCAGAAGAATCGGCGGCTGCTTCTCCAGTTTCACGCCGAGCCGGAAGCCGCGCACGTTGAAGCGGTCGAATTCTTCAGTGACCTTCTCGCCCGCGAGTGCCTTTTTGAGAAAGCGGACCATATCGCGCACCTGCGCCAGCCCCTTCTCGAAGGGAACGTCGTTCCAGCGCTCGACGATCACGTCCGATGAGGTGCCCAGGCCCATCACGAAGCGCCCCGGCGCGGCGTCGGCCAGCGAGGCCACGCATTGTGCCATGAGGCCCGGCCCGCGTGTGAAGGCGGGTACGATCGCGACGCCGAGACGTGCGGTGGGCGCCCAGGCGGCGGCCAGCGCCAGCGGCGTGAAGCCATCATGCCCCATGGCCTCTGATGACCAGAAGTCGGTGTAGCCGAGGTCGACCATCTCCTTGAGCCAGTCTTCGTGCTGGTGCAGGGGGATGCCATTCATCGGGATCGTCATTCCGTAACGTGCCATGCAGAGCTTCCTAATCGGGATCGGTCCGGGATGCGAGAAGGGCGTGGCCGGCTCTTCGCACCCCGTAGTGACGCAGAGGCGTGCGGCGGTAGCGGTCGCACGCCGCGACCGGAAAATCTGCTTCAGGCAGGAGTCGGTGCTGTAGTTTGCGGCCGGGCGGCGGTGGCAGTAGGCGTCGTGGAGCACCCGTGGCGGCGTGCACAAGGAGATGCAGGGAATTGATTCGTAATCGCGGCCCTTTGATCTTCGCTTTTCTCACCGCCATGCCGGCCGGAGCGGCGGGTGCCGCTCCCGAGGCGGCTCTTAGTAAAGGCAAAACTCTGGATGTCTGATACCGCCCAATCGCTCGATAAGACCGTCCTGCTCGACCTTCTGCGCGCGCAGCTCGACGAGCAATTGGCGAGTCTCACGCGCTCGCAAAAGGTCTCCCAGGCCGGCGCGACGCACGCCGAGACGCGGGCCGAAGACCCCAAGGATATGCGCTCGACCGAGGCCTCCTATCTCGCGCGTGGCCTGGCCGAGCGGGTCTCTTCGCTGCGCCAGGCCGTGGCGATGCTCGGCGGGTTTGCGGACGCCAGCCCGCCTGCCGACGAGCGGGTCTGCGCCGGTGCGTTGCTCGGGGTCGAAGACGAGGAGGGGGAAGTCTCGGTGCACCTCTTTGTTCCGGCAGGTGGTGGCCGCAAGCTCGAACTCGACGGCGTGGTCGTTCATTCGCTTACCGCGGACTCGCCGCTGGGCCGGGAACTTCTGGGCCGCCGAGCCGGCGACGATTTCGAGATCGACCTGCCCGGTGGCCGCCAGAGCTGCCTGGTTGCCTGGGTCGTTTGATCGCGCGCCGCGTACTCAAGCGGCGGCGCCGCCGTCGATCGAGAGCACGCTGCCGTTCACATAGCGGGCATCCGGCGAGGCGAGGTAGGCGATCGCGACGGCGATCTCGTGCGGCGTGCCCATGGTTGCGGTCAATTGCAGGCGTCCGAGCAGGTCGGCGTCGACCTCGTCGGGAAATTGGAAGCCGGCGGTAAGCGGTGTGTCGACGCCGCCGGGGCAGACGCAATTCACCCGCACGCCACGTCGTGCGTACTCGACCGCAAGCGCCCGGGTGAGGTTCACGACGCCGCCTTTGGAGGCGCAATAGGCCGCATTATACGCTTGGCCCGAGAGGCCAGCCGAGCTGGCGACGTTGACGATATTGCCGCCGGTCTCGAGCAATTGGGGCAGGACGGCCTGCGCGGCGAAAAAGGTTCCGTTCAGATTGATGGCGATCGTCCGCTCCCAGGACTCCGCCGGAAGTTCGATCGAATGCGCCATCCGAAAGACGCCGGCGCTCTTCACCAGAACGTCGATGCGCCCGAAGGCAGCCACGGTGGCTGCCGCCATGGCCTTCATATCGTCCGGTTTGCGGACATCGGCCACGATGGTCTCGGCGCGCCCACCAGCTGCGCTGATCAGCGCAGCACTTTCCGCCAGCCCTTCGGCCGAGACATCGGCGCAGAGTACGCCGGCCCCCTCGGCCGCGAAGAGCTCGGCGCAGGCACGGCCGATGCCCGAGCCACCGCCGGTAACGATTACGGATTTGTCTTTGAATCTTTGCATTGTAATTAATCCAGCGGGTATTCGGACATATGGCAGAACTCGATGGGCTCGAGGTCGAGGAAGCGCTGCACGCTCGTCATCATCACGCCCATATTCGCTTCGAGTTCGGCGTCATCTGCCGCGTCATAGAAAACTTTGAGATCCGTCAGGGCACCGATTGGGAAGGTCTCCTCGACGATCGCGTCCCAGCAGGTGGGGGCACCGGCGGTCAGGGCATGCACGATGCCATTGCGCGTATAGCCGAAGGTCGATTGGGTCTCGATGGCGACCTTCTTGTGGTCGTGGTGCCAGATGCCGCGGAACTCCTCGTCCGAGATATCCTTGCGTTTGGCAATGCAGGTCACCTGGTTCATGCCCTCGGTGCGTTTGCCCGCCACGCGCGGCGGCACCATTACCGAAGATTCGGTCACGAGGTAACCGGCGATGTTGCCGGCATGCGCTGCCAGCGCGGTTTCGCACGGCCCGCGTGTGTCGATCGAGTCGAGCCAGAAGGTCATCATGGCGCGCATGGGTGGGGCGCTGTGGCGCAGCGGGCTGCCGGCGGCCACGGCATTATCTTGCACGTTGAGCCGCACGCCGGTCGCGCCGGCCTCGAGCAGCTTGGCGGCCGCTTCCTGGCAGAGCGCATCACGCAGCGCGTCCCCGTCGTGTTTTTCGTCAACAAAGAGCAGATAGGCGAGCTTTTCCATGCTGGTTTCTTGGCATGCGGGCAAGGGAGGGGAAAGCCGCGGCTACTTTCGCGCCTGGTTGGTGACCTCCAGGATCCGTCCGGCCGAATCGGGGTCGCGCACCAGTTCCAGTACGCCGGCTGCGATATCTTCGGGGGTGAGCATCTCAACGGCGTCAATCACGCCTTGTAGCCAGGCATGCGGTCCGTCGGGGCCGCTCTCCTGGACCATCTCGGTGGTGGTCAGGCCCGGGCAGATACACGCGACCCGTACGCCATGGCTCACGGCGAGCTCGGCGCAGGATTTGGTGAAATGAACGATACCGGCCTTGGTCGCGGCGTAAACGGCCTGCGGCGCCAGCGGTGTGAAGGCGGCGCCGGAGGCTGTGTTGATGATGACGCCACCGCCGCCGCGCTGCATCAGCGGCAGCGCGAGCTGCGTGCCGAGGATAGTCCCGCGCAGATTCACATCGACAATCAGGCCGACTCTCTCGCTCGCGACCGCCGGCCAGTCCTGGTCGCCTTCGCCGAGGCCGGCGTTGTTGTGGAGGATATCGAGTGCGCCGAAGCGGTTGGCCGTCTCCAGCAGGAGTGCGCGCAACGAGCCGAGGTCGGCGACGTCGGTTTTCCAGGCCAGCGCTTCGGCGCCGGCCGCGCGCACCAACGCCGCAGTCTCTTCGGCAAGTTCCTCGCGCTGGTCGGCAATCACCACCGCTCGCGCACCCGCGCCCGCCAGCGCCAACGCTGTTGCTCGCCCGATTCCCCGCGCGGCGCCTGTAACCACGGCGACCTTGTTCTGGATATCCATTCCTGACCCTCCGCCTTTCGTCTTAACCCAGAACCCGCCCGAAGCGAGGGGCGCATGCGGAACTCCTGCCGCGCGGTTAAGGGATAGGATGATGTCTGAGCGCATGCATGCTGCGGTTGCCGAATCTTCTCTCGCCGGCTGGGACCATATAGCCGATGTGGTCGTTGTGGGTCTGGGCTGTGCGGGTACGAGCGCGGCGCTCGAGGCCAGCGAGGCTGGCGCAAGCGTGATCGCCCTGGAGCGCACCAGTGGCGGGGGCGGCACCTCGGCCAACTCGGGCGGCCTCATTTATATGGGCGGCGGAACCGCCGTGCAGAAGGCCTGCGGGATCGAGGACTCGGCCGACGAGATGTTCAAATTCCTCATGGCGGCCTGCGGACCCGGCCCCGATGAGGCGAAGATCCGTATCTTCTGTGATCGCAGCGTAGAACTTTTCGATTGGCTCGAAGCGCATGGCGTGGTCTTCAAGCGCAGCACTTACCCGGAGCCGGGCAAGGAGGCGCCGACCGACGATTGCCTCGTCTATTCGGGCAGCGAGGACGGCTGGCCCTTCCGCGAGATCGCGCGCCCGGCGCCGCGCGCGCACAAGCCGCAGGTGGAGGGCGCCGGTGGTGCTCGTCTGATGCAGGCGCTGCTCGGCTCGTTGGGAAAGACCTCGGTGCAGGTGCTCGAGGATGCACGGGTCGACCAATTGGTGATCGGCGACATGGGTGCCGTGGTCGGGGTGATTGCCCAGCGCGTCGAGGGGCCGGTTTCCGTCCGCGCGAAGGGCGGCGTCGTGCTGGCCGCCGGCGGCTTCATCTCGAACACGGAGATGGTCCAGCGCTACGCACCCGAGACCGCACGCGCGAATTGGCGCGTTGGCACCGAGAACGACGACGGCAGCGGCATCCAGATGGCGCAGGCCGCTGGCGCCGATGCGATCCGCATGGATTCGGCCAGCATCACCATCCCGCTCTACCCGCCCAAGAGCATCTGTCGCGGCGTCTTGGTCAACGAAAAGGGCCAGCGCTTCATCAACGAAGATGCCTACGCGGGACAGATCGGTCAGCAGGCGCTCTTTCGTCAGAATGGCCGTTGCTGGCATCTCCTCGATGCTGACACCTACGTCGTCAACGAGGTCGATATGCAGGCGAAGGTCGTCGAGGAGACCTGGGAGGATCTGGAGCGCGCGCTTGAGTTGCCCGAAGGCTCGCTGGTCTCGACCATGGAACTCTACAACCGCCACGCCAGCTCCGGCCGCGACCCGGTTTTCGAGAAATCACCCAAGCTCATCGTGCCTCTTGTGAAACCTCCTTTCGGTGCGATTGATATTACGCTTGACGGGTGTATTTACGCGGCCTTTACGCTGGGAGGCTTGCATACGCGCCCGAGTGGTGAAGTGTTGCGCCCTGACGGGTCGGCCATTGACGGGCTCTACGCCGCCGGCCGCACGACCTCGGGGGTATCCGCCTTCGGCTACGTAAGCGGAGCCTCGTTGGCCGACGGCATGCTCTTCGGCCGCATGGCTGCCGTCAGCGCTGCCGCCCGTGCGGGCAGTGCCGCCTGAATGGGCGTTGGCTAGCCAATTCATTCCGGATCTCGAACAAGGAAAACGAAATTATGAGTATGAAGAAATTATTCTCGCTTGATGGCAAGGTCGCCCTGATTACCGGGGGCTCGCGTGGCATCGGCTTCATGATGGCGCAGGGGCTCGTTGAGTACGGCGCCAAGGTCTATATTGCGGCGCGCAAGACGGCCGAGGTAGAGGCGGCCGCGGCCGAGCTCTCGAAGGTCGGGACCTGCATCGCTCTCACGGCGGACCTCGGCACCGAGGCGGGCTGCAACGCGCTGGCCGCCGAGATTATGGAGCGCGAAGAGAAGCTTCATATTCTGATCAATAACGCCGGTGCCAATTGGGGTGCCCCGCTGGCCGAGTTCCCGGATGCGGCTTGGGATAAGGTGCTCGCCCTCAACGTCAAGGGTGTGTTCCACTTGACGCGGACGCTCGTGCCGCACCTTGAGAAGGCCGCTGCGGCCGGTGATCCGGCGCGCGTGATCAACATCGGCTCCGTCGACGGGCTGCATGTCCCGGGTCTCGAGACCTACGCATACAGTGCGAGTAAAGCCGGACTGCACCACATGACGCGCGTGCTCGCGAGAAGGCTCGCGCGCGATCACATCAACGTGAACGCCGTGGCGCCCGGTCCGTTCCAGAGCAAGATGATGGCCGCGACGATAGCCCGGGCGGGTGATGCACTGAAGAAGTCGATCCCGCGCCAGCGCATCGGCGAGCCCAGCGAC
>JAYGCM010000003.1:0-7376 GCA_046583355.1 Deltaproteobacteria bacterium | reverse complement strand
CCTCGGCGAGCCCGGCGCCCATCATCGCCATGCCCATTTCGCTCATGATCGAGCGCACATCAGCGAAGTCGAGGTTGATCAGGCCATGCACCGTGATCAGGTCCGAGATGCCGCGGACTGCCTGAAGCAGAACGTCATCGGCGGTCTTGAAACTCTCCGTGATCGGCATATTGCGCCCAGAGACCGAAAGCAGTCGCTGGTTCGGGATGGTGATGAGGGCATCGACGCACTTCTTCAGATCCTCAACGCCCTTATCGGCCTGGCGCATACGACGACGGCCTTCGAAGATGAAAGGCTTGGTCACGACGCCGACCGTCAGCGCGCCCTCTTCCTTGGCGATAGCCGCGATCACCGGTGCGGCGCCGGTCCCCGTGCCGCCGCCCATACCGGCGGTGACAAAGACCATATCGGAGCCTTTGAGAAGATCGCGCAGCATCTCGGTATCTTCCAGAGCCGCAATGCGTCCCTTCTCAGGGTCGGCACCGGCGCCGAGGCCCTTGGTGACCTCGCTGCCAAGATGCACTTTTTCCGGCGCAAGACTATGCACCAACGCCTGGGAGTCGGTGTTGGCGACCACGAATTCCACCCCCGGCATGCCGGCCTGGATCATCGTATTGACAGCGTTTCCGCCGCCGCCGCCGATCCCGACAACTTTGATACTCGCGCCTGTTTGTTCGTTCGCAATTTGGTCCATCATCCCAGCCTCCTCAACATCATCCAAAAAAACGGTCGCCTGCCTGCCAGGCCGCGACCTTCGGTCCTAAAAGAAATCCCTGAGCCAATCGCCCATGCGGGAACGCGCCCGAGTCATGACGCCCGCCGGCATCCCGGTCGCTTCCGGCACCTCAAAGGCGCCGCGGCCAGCCAAGAGCAACAGGCCTACACCCGTCGCAAAGGCAGGCCCTTGTACAAGGTCGCCAATTCCCGTGACATCATGCGGTGCCCCGAGACGCACCGGCACGCGCAGCACGCGCTCGGCCAGCGCCTCCAGCCCCGGCAACGCCGCACTACCACCTGTCAAAACAACACCGGAGCAGAGCATTCCATCGACTCCCGCTCGCGACGCCTCGCGCGCGACCAAGGCGAGAATCTCCTCGACACGCGGCTCAATGACTTCGGCCAGCACCTGGCGGCTCAGGAGCCGAGGCTCGCGCCCGCCCACTCCCGGAACCTCGATCCGATCGTCCGCCGCTACGCTACTCGCGAGCGCCGTACCGTAGCGCAATTTCAACTTCTCGGCCTCGGAGGCCGGCGTTCGCAGCCCAGCAGCGACGTCATTGGTCAACTGGGCGCCGCCAAGACCGAGCACGGTCGTATGGCGCACCTCGCCGCCCTGGTAGACCAGGAAGTCAGTGGTGCCACCGCCGATATCGATCAGGCCGACACCCAATTCGCGTTCTTCGTCGCCCAGCACAGCCGCCGCCGAGGCCAGCGGGGCGAGGATCACCTGCGCCACTGCCAAGCCGGCACGATTGCAGCACTTGACGACATTCTGCACAGTGGCGGTCGAGGCGGTGACTACATGCACGCGCGACTCGAGCCGGACCCCGGACATACCCTCCGGATCGTGGATGCCCGCCTGCCCATCGACGCTGAATTCCTGCCGCAGGACGTGCAGCACTTCGCGGTCCGTCGGCACGGCGACGGCGCGCGCGGCCTCCAGCACGAGATCGACATCGTCCGAGCTGACCTCGCGATTTTTGATCGGCACCATGCCTTGGCTATTGATGCCCTCGACATGAGCGCCACTGAGGCTGACAACGACGGTATGGATCTCGCAATCGGCCATCATTTCGGCTTCGCGTACCGCGCGCTGGATCGCCTGAACGGTGGATTCGATATTCACGACAGTGCCGCGGCGCAGCCCGTGCGAAGGGGCCGTACCAACGCCGATGATCTCGGGCGCATCTCCGTCCACGACGGCGACCAATGCGGAAACCACATAAGTCCCGATATCGAGAGCAACGTGAATGGGCTGCGTGCGTGCCATACGCTTACGCGCCCGCCCCGCGAGGCCGCCAGCGGGCGACGACCGTTTCGGCATCCAGCACATCGACCGTTCCGGCCAGATGTCCGGTTTCAAGAAACCCTTCGCCTGCCTTCTGCCCCGAGGCGTCGGCAATGACGCGCCCCAACGCGGCAAGGCGCTCCTGCCAATTCCCCCAGCCCAAGCGCATGGTGAGACGGCCGTTGCTGGCATGGGCGATCAGCGAACGCGTTTCGCCGCTATGCTCGATTTCGACCTCAGAGACGGCGATGCCGCCCTCGCCCTGCTCGAAGAGCGCGACGACGATCAGCGCCTCGCGTAATTCGGCGCGGGTCGGCATGGCGCCGGCGTCGAGCGAGACGATCGGCAATTCCGCCGAAGGGCGCTCGACCGGGTCGAGGATCTCACCCTCGGCGCCGACAAGGTAGAAATCGCTACCCGTGCGCAGAAGCGCGCGGGCGGGCGTTTCCTCGATTGTCACCTGCAGGCGGTTGGGCAAAAGACGGCGCACTTCAGCGCTCGCGATTGCCGACTGCCGCGTCAACTCTGCTTCCAGAGCGCGCGGCGAAGCGTTCCAAATGCTCCGACCCACAACCAATCCCATCCACCTCTGCACCCGAGACTCTTCGAGCCTCTTCGCGCCTGACACCACCACTTCGCTCACGACGAAATATCGGTGACCTTGGATGTAGCGCAGAAGGGGAGGAAAAGTAAAGCAAACCACAACGAAAATCGAGAAAAAAACGAGGTTTCGCGGCCGCCGAAACCAGCTCGCCGCAGCAGTCGGAATCCTGTTCCAGAGAGCGAATCGTGCATGGCTCCCCGGGCGAGCCTTGCGCCGGGTCGCGCGCTTCTTTCCCGTGACCTTCCGGCCAGCCGATTTCCTCACAACCCCTCCTCCCGCATCGTCTCCACCACCCCCAACGAGGCCCGGTCGAGGATCCCCTCGATCAGGTCGTCGAATTCGATCCCGACATGCTTTGCCATCAGCGGAAACCAGCCAAGCGCGTGCAGGCCCGGCAGCGTATTGCATTCGAGAACGAACGCTTTCCCTGTAGCATCAATGCGCAGGTCGACGCGACTATAGCCCGAAGCCGCCATTGCCTGGTGTGCCTGTAGGGCGATCTCGAGAACCTCATCGTAGCGTTCGCCAAGCGGCGCCGGCAGAATAAACTCCTCACGCCCGGCGGTATATTTGACCTCCCAGGAATGAAAATCATCGCCCAGGGCAATGACCTCCATGGCCGCCAACGCCCGGTCGTCGAAGATCGCCACGGTCACCTCGCGCCCGGCGATGAAATCCTCGGCGAGAATATCGCCCGGAAAGGCGCGCGCCACGGCCAGCGCGGCATCGGTTTCTGCGGCGGCCCGGATGATCGCGACACCGTTGCTGGAGCCCTCCGAGCGCGGTTTCACCACCAGCGGCAGGCCGCGCGTGGGCCGCGCGGCAGGCCCCAGAAGCTCCGCACCCGGCGTCGGCAGGCCAGCGGCCTGCAGCACGCGCTTGCTCAGCCATTTATCCATCGCAAGCGAACTCGCCTGGACGCCACTACCGGTATACGGGATTGCCAGGACCTCAAGCAGCCCCTGGACGCATCCGTCTTCGCCGTAGCGACCGTGCAGCGCGTTGAACGCAACCTCGACCCCGGCGTCGCCCAGCCGTCCGGCCAGTTTGCGATCGGCCTCGATCAGCACCGCCTGGTAACCTCGCCGCCCCAAGGCGCCGGCCACGGCATCAGCGCTGCGACGCGCGATTTCGCGCTCAGCCGAGAGTCCACCGGTGAGAATCCCCACCCGGGCACCGCGGTAGCGGCCGACAGGAGCATTCATATGTTCGCCTCAGGGGCAATCGGCATCCCGGCGCGACGCCGGATGGCCTCGAGTACGCCCTCGCCCTCGCGAATGATATCGCCGGCACCGAGAAGCAGCACGAGATCGCCCTCCCCGGCCACCTCGGCCACAGCATCGCCAAGTGCGGCACGGTCGCTGATATAGCGCACATCGGCGTGACCGCGCGTCACCAGGGCCGCCGCCAGAACTTCGGCGCTAACACCCTCGATCGGATCCTCACCCGCCGGATGGATATCCATCAAAAAGAGATGGTCGGCGTCGTCAAAGGCCTCGAGGAAATCGTCAAAAAGGTCGCGCGTCCGCGTGAAGCGATGCGGCTGGAAGACCACCAACCGGCGCCCGCCAAGACCTTCGCGGGCCGCACGCAGGGTAGCCCGCACCTCCGCTGGATGGTGCCCGTAATCGTCGATGACGGTCACACCCGCGGCGCGGCCACGAACCTCGAAACGACGGTGGATACCGGCGAACGCGGCCAGGCCCGCAGCAATCGCATCAAAGGGAACGCCGATCTCGACCGCCGTGGCGACCGTCGCCAGGGCATTCTGGGCGATATGCCGCCCCGGCAGCGCGATGCGAACCTCGCCGAGATCTTCGCCGCGAAGGGTCGCGATAAAACGAGTCTCAAAACCCTCGATGACGAGTTCGCGCGCGCTGACATCCGCCTCTGAGGTCAGGCCGAAGGTGACGAAGCGTTTGCGCAGACGCGGCAGGAGAGCTGCCACCCGCGGGCTGTCGATGCCGAGGATGGCGGTGCCGTAGAAGGGCACGCGATTGGCGAATTCGAGGAATCCATCGGCGGCCTTCTCGACGCTCCCCCAATACTCAAGATGTTCCGGGTCGATATTGGTCACCACGGCAATGGTCGGAGAGAGCAGCAGGAAGGTACCGTCGCTCTCATCGGCCTCCGCCACCATATACTCGCCCTCGCCCTTGCGGGCGTTGGAGCCCAACGAATGCACCCGGCCGCCGATCACGATGGTCGGGTCCATGCCGGAGTCGCCGAGCACCTGCGCCAACAACGAAGTCGTCGTGGTCTTGCCATGCGTCCCGGCGACCGCAATGCCGCGCTTCATACGCATCAACTCGCCGAGCATCTCGGCGCGCGGAATGACGGGAATATGCAGGTCGCGCGCGCGGGCGACCTCGGCATTGGAGAATTTGACGGCCGAGGAAATCACCACCGCATCGACAGCTTCGTCGATATGCTCGCGATCATGCCCGTAGAAGATCTTCGCACCGAGCGACTCCAAGCGCCGCGTGCTCTCGCCAGCCGCGAGGTCCGAACCGCTGACCTCGTAGCCCAGGTTGAGCAGCACCTCGGCGATGCCGCTCATGCCGATTCCGCCGATGCCGACGAAGTGAATATGATGTCCCTGGCTCATGCGCTCTGCCTACACCGCGCCCTGGGCCGCAGCCAGACAGACCTCGACGACACGCTCCCCTGCGTCGGGCCGGCCTAGAGTTCTTGCCGCCGCACCCGCCGCACGCAGGGCCGCAGCATCTACCGCCAAAGCATCGAAGCGCGCGGCCAGGTCGTCGGCCGCGAGCGCGTCATCAGCGATCAGCCAGCCCGCACCCGCCGCATCCAGCGGTTTCGCGTTGCCGGTCTGATGGTCCCCGGTCGCCCACGGATAGGGGACCAGGATCGCCGGCTTTCCCAGCGCCGTCAATTCGGCAATCGTCGAGGCACCGGCGCGGCAGACGACCAGGTCCGCACGCGCATAGGCCGCGGCCATATCGTCGATGAAGGGCGTGACCTCGGCTTCGATATGCGCGGCGGCATAGGCGGCGCGGACCTTCTCGGTGTCGCTGCCGCCAGCCTGATGGCACACGATAATGGGTTCACGCGCGGCGGCCACTGCCTGCGGCAAGACGTCATTGAGCCGCCGGGCACCGGCACTTCCGCCGAACACCAGGAGGTGCAAGGGCGCCCCGGCTGCGGCGGGCAAAGCTGCCGCAGGTGCGCGGAAGCGGATCGGGTTGCCGGTAAAGACAGCCCGCTTGCCCAACTGGTCGCCGGTGGTCGCAAAACTAGTGCAGACATTTTTCGCGAAGCGCGCCAGCAGGCGGTTGGTCAGGCCGACCGAGGCGTTTTGTTCAAGCAGAACGATCGGCACCCGACGCCAGATAGCGGCGAGAATTCCGGGGAATGCCGCATAGCCGCCGACCCCGATGGCAAGATCGGGACGGAACACTCGCAGCGCCCGGCCGGCGCCGCGCAAGCTGCGCAGCAGGTCGCGTAATCCGCGCAGCGTATCGGCCAGAGTCTTGCCGCGCAGTCCGCGCACCGGCAACAGGTCCACCTCGAACCCCGCACGCGGTACGGCTCTTTTCTCGATGCCATGCTCGCTGCCGAGAAAACGGACCTCAGCTCCATGATGGTCGCGCAAGACGGTCGCCACGGCGATGCCGGGAAAAAGATGCCCGCCCGTACCTCCGCCGGCAACCATCACGCGCACAGGCATGCCTTCATCGAGTTTCCCGCGAAAGCGAGAGCAGGATACCGGCGAGCAGCCCGGTGGTCAGCATCGAGGAGCCGCCATAGCTCAACAGCGGCAGAGGCATTCCTTTGGTCGGCAGCAGACCTGTCACGACACCGATATTCAGGATCGCCTGGGTCACCAACAAGAAGGTGATGCCAAAGGCGAGCAGGCTGGAGAAGCGGTCCAGTGAACGCGCCGCGACCGCAAAGCCGCGCCAGGCGACAGCGCCGAAGCAAACGAGCACGAAGACGGCCCCGAGCAAGCCGAGCGACTCACCCAGAATCGCGAAAATGAAATCCGTATGGCCCTCGGGCAGGTAGAATAATTTCTGCTTGCCAGAACCCAGCCCCACCCCGGTCACGCCGCCATTGCCGAAGGCAAGGAAGGATTGCACAAGCTGAAAGCCGCCGCCTCGGGCGTCGGCAAAGGGGTCGAGGAAACCCAGCACGCGTGCGAGCCGATAAGGCGTGGCCCAGACAAGCCACACCGCCACCGGCGCCACCGCCGCCACCATGGCGCCAAGATGCGCGACCCGCGCCCCGCCGACGAAGAGCATCGCGAAGGTCAAGGTGAGAATCATCACCGCGCCACCGAAATCCGGCTCGAGAAGAAGCAGGCCCACCGGGACCGCGGCCACCAGGAGGTGCGGTAATACCCCCGAGGTAAAGCTCTGCATCCGCTCTTCCTTGCGCGCCAGCATGGCGACACGGTAGCCGCCGGCGGCGAAGCGCCGCGCGCAGGACGCGCCGGTGCCATCGCCGACGCCGGTGATCAGACAAACCGGTTGCTCGGATGTCGTCATCGTAACCTCCCCAAAAAAAACCGCGCCTCGACGGGCGCGCCGGATTTCACAGCGGCAGGGTGATCAAGGCGCGCAACCCCCCCGTCGGCGCGGTGTCGAGAACCAGGTCGCCGCCGTGATTGCGCGCCACGTCGCGGGCGATGGTCAGGCCCAGCCCGACGCCGCCGGTCTGGAGGTTACGGGACGTGTCCAGCCTGAAGAACGGCTTGAACACGGTTTCGCGCTGGTCCGGCGGGATGCCGGGGCCGTCGTC
>JAYGCM010000089.1:0-4546 GCA_046583355.1 Deltaproteobacteria bacterium | reverse complement strand
TGTTCAAGCTTGCAGCAACAATCCCGTGGGGTGCGGCGGCTTTCCTGCCGATGCGAGGCGGGCTAGAAAGCGAGCCGTGAGCTGGAAGAACGAAGTCGAGCGGATCGAGAGGCAGCGTCAGCTGGCTCTCGAGTTGGGGGGGACCGAAGCCATCGCGAAGCAGCATGCGCGGGGGCGGCTTACGATCCGGGAGCGGGTGGCGAAGGTCACCGACGCCGGCAGCTTTGATGAGGTCGGCGGGCTGGCGGGGCACGCCGAGATTGACGACGAGGGTAACCTGATCTCGTTCTCGCCCGGAAATTTCGTCCTTGGCACAGGCTTGGTCGGTGGCCGCCCCTGCGTGATCGGCGGTGAGGATTTCACCCAACGAGGGGGCTCGCCTACTCCGGCGGGTTTGCGCAAAAGCATCTACTCCGAGGATCTCGCATTGGAGCTGAAGTTGCCGCTGGTGCGCTTCATCGAGGGCGGCGGTGGTAGCGTTGCGGGCACCGGCGCCAAGAAGGGCGGCGCCCGCCTGGGCGACCCGGTCTTCGCGCGCCACCGCTTTGTCTCGATCGCACAGGTCCTGCGCGAGGTTCCGGTCGTCTCCGCCGGCGTCGGTGCGGTGGCCGGGTTGCCGGCCGCCCGCCTGGCCGCCTCCCACCTCTCGATCATCACCGAGAAGACCGCCCAGGTACTCGTCGCCGGGCCGGCCCTGGTCGAGCGCGCGCTCGGCGAGAAAATGACCAAGGAAGAGCTCGGGGGTGCCGAGGTACACCGCCGCAGCGGCGTCGTCGACCGGATCGCCATTGACGAAGACGACGCGATTGCTTGCATCAAGGCCTTCCTCTCCTACCTGCCACGGAACCGGCACGAACACCCCGAGCGCATCGAGTCAGCCGACGATCCGATGCGCACCGACGAGAAGCTGCTCGCCCTCGTGCCGCGCAACCGGCGCCGCGTCTATGTCATGCGCAAACTCATCGCGAGCATTGTGGACCAGAATTCATTTTTTGAGATGACGAGAGATTTCGGCCCGTCTCTGATTACCGGGCTGGCGCGCTTCGACGGTGCCCCCGTCGGACTCATCGCCAACGACCCGCATTTCGTCGGTGGCTCGATGACGGCCGCAGCGGCGCAGAAAATGAAGCGCTTCCTGGAACTCTGCGAGACTTTTCATCTGCCGATTGTAAGCCTGGTTGACGAGCCCGGATTCATGATCGGCTCCGAAGCCGAGCGCCAGGCGACCATCCGCCATGGGGTCGAGGCCATCCGAGCGACGGTCGAGACGACCGTCCCCTGGGTCAGCGTGATTGTCCGCAAGGCATACGGCGTTGCGGCTGCTGCGCATTTCGGGCCCAACGCGACCATCTACGCGTGGCCCTCGGCCGAGCGCGGTGCCTTGCCGCTCGAGGGCGGAGTCGCCGTTGCCTTCCGCCGCGAGATCGCCGCAGCACCCGACCCCGACGCCCGCCGCCAGGAGCTCGAAGAGATGCTGGCCAAGGGGCGTAGCGCGTTTCCCGGCGCCGAGGGCTTCAGCGTCCACGACCTGATCGATCCGCGCCAGACCCGTCCGGTCCTCTGTCGCTGGCTCGCACTGCGCCGCTGAGCCGGTTGGATCCTGCTTGGAGATCCGGTGGGACCTCCAAGCGCGCCCGCCGGAAACCGGCCCGCTTCAGAAAGACCGGAAACGACGCCGGACGTGGCGTTGGCGGATCGCGATCTCCGCGCGGCGCTGCTCGGGGGAGAACTCCGGCGTGTCAGCGGGCAGGCTGGCGCGCAGCTCGGTCGCCGCGATCTTGCGGCAAGTGACCGTCGGCCAATCTTCCTTCGCCGGCGTCTCGCTGAAGGCCCAGCGCGGCGCGACGAAAACCTCTCGGTGCCCGCTGGTATCGACCCAATTCTGGATGCCGGGGTCTTCATGTGCGATGACCCAGCGCATCCGGCCATCGCTGGCTATATGCGATTGAAAGCCGTTACGGCTGCCGACGCGGTTCGCGTATTCGAGCGACTCGCCCCAGAGGTTCCCCAACTGGAAGCCGATATAGGCTGGCCGGGCACGAATCTCGCTCTCGACCAGCAAGACCTCGCCCTGCTCGAGCTCCGCGATGGTGCCCGCATAGAGATTGGTGCTCATGCCGCCGCCGGTTGCCAGGCCAGCAACGTTCATCTGGTTGAACTCATTGCGCTTGAAACCGATGCCGGGCAGCGTGCCGGGACGCTCCCCGTAGGTGCCCATCAAAATGGTCCAGAAGGCGTTCCAGAAGCGAATCTGATTATGCGCGGTCGCCCCGCAGCGACGAAGCTCGGCGGCGGCGCGTTGCCATGAGTAGATCTCCGAGACCTCGCCTTCACCTCCGACCCGCGCGATCTCTAAATGGATGGCGTCCTCGCGATCCCAATCAAGGAAAATCTGTCGACCGCTGATATAATCCGCGAAACGATCCAGCCCGATCTCCGGATCAACGGGGTGCGGCTTGCCCACCCGCCGGTGGGTCGAAACGAAGTTCCCCTGCCAATCTGACGGACGTTCAGGGGCGAAGAGAATCTCGAAACTGCCGTCGGCGCCGACCTCGATGGTCGAGGAATCCATCCGCCCGGTCTGCGCCTTGGTTCCCGGAATCAGCTCCGTCAACTCGCCCGTATCGCCCGCCAGCGCGCCCTGGCTGGCTTCGAAAATGAGGTAATGCGGTGCCTTGCGCCCGGTCGCTGCCGGCGCAGCGCCCCGCCAATGCCGCGAGTCCCCGATTTCACCACGCAGGAGGTAGCTCTGGCGACCGTCAATCGCCGTGTAGAAATAAATCGCATCGGCGTTGTCGATTGTCGCGCGCGTAATCGGCGAGAGCGCATTGCGGAATTGCGGACGCATCGGATCGTCGTGGAACGCGCGCTCCACCGCAGTATGCATATAGCCCGCAAGATAGCGGTACCCTTCGGCCAGAAGTCTGTCGCTGGCCGGTGCCGGCATCTTCTCGGGCACATCAATACAATCGCGCGCCAGCTCCAATTGCCCGATCATTTCATCCCAGGCTCGATGCAGCTCCTCTTTCGCTTCGTTCGAATCCGAGCTCATAGCTTTTCTCCCGAGGACGTCTCAACTGCCCCCTCCCCTGACGCAAAGATTTCGCGGGCGCGGGCGAGATCTTCGGGAAAATCCACCTCGGTCCAGTCGAGGTCATCCACACGTTCAAAACCCACCGGTACCCGAGCGAGAAAATCAGGATAGACCTCCTCGTGCTCAAGGTCGACCTCGCCCCTCTCAACTCGTTCTTCCAGCAGTTCGAGGAGTGTTATCGCGGCCTGCGAGCCCACCTTCAAAAAGCCGACAGATTCACCCAGAAGATCATATTCACCGCGCGGGTTGCGGGCGATATCCCAGATGCGCGCGCCGCGGGCGTGCAGCATCTGCTCCTCCCCGCTCGCCTCGGCCCTGCCATCGAGAAGAAAACAACTCTCTTGCGGCGAAGCGACGAGGCGCGCGATCATTTCGTCAGGCCCGTAGACATCGGCGTCCATCACCAAGGCGCTGCCCCGCAGATAGTCTCGCGCGGTATAGAGCGACAAAATTGCTCCGCGTTTGAAATCCGGGTTCAGCAGGACCTCGACGTCGGTATCGACGGCGGCTCGAATATATTCGATTCCGAAGCCCCCCACCACGACGATCCGGCTCAAGCCGGCCGCACGGAGTTGACGGATCAGACGACCCAGCAAGGTCTCCTCCCCGACCTCAAGCAACGCCTTGGGCTTACCTTTAGAGGCGTCGCCGAAGCGCCGGCCGACGCCAGCGGCAAGAATAATAGCTGTCGGTATCACGATGGGCCCAAGACGTTTCCAAGCGAGGCGAGGAAGCGAGCAAAATCGTCTTCTTCCAGCATCCGCGCCGAAAGGGAGTCATGCGCGCCTGCGGCGACGACCTGCTTCCCTTCGGTGAGGAGGCGCCTCAGCCTCTGCGCTCCCGTTTCCATTCCGGTTGCTGGGCTACTGCATCACCGACAAGCCAGCAAGCCGAACGGGGACGCGAATGCCGGCGGCAC
Source organism: Deltaproteobacteria bacterium (assembly GCA_046583355.1). GTDB lineage: Bacteria > Desulfobacterota > Binatia > UBA12015 > UBA12015 > UBA12015. The sequence goes on along the minus strand of JAYGCM010000089.1, from coordinate 533 downwards.
GCCCCTACCCCAGGACAGCGGGAATTTCGTGGTCCGTGCCGGCAGTCGAGTCCAGACCAGCCTCGCGGAGCGCGCGTTTGCGGATCCGGTGGCCGGAGGTCAGCGGCAACTCATCGAGAACCCGAACAAAGCGCGGACGCTCACGCGCCAAAAGACGCGTATGCACTACATGCGAAAAGGCGTCGAGATCGAACTCCTCGCCCGGACGCAGCGTAATCGCAGCGACAATGGTCGCGGCCTTCTCGCCATCGAGCTCCACCCCGAAAACCGCGGCAAGGTCGATAAAGGAGAGCTCAGCAGCCAGGGTATCTTCGACCGGAATCGTCGCGACAGCACCCTTACCTGTGTGGACCACATCGCGAAGATGGTCGAGCAGCCAGAAATCGCCGTCGTTATCGCAACGCACCAGATCGCCCGTATCGAGCCAGGCATCGCCCGCCGCAAAGACACCACGCCGCGGTTTACCCTCAACCTCACCGCGCTCGGGGGACACGCGGGCAAGCAGCAAACCCGTGAGATCGGAAGAGCACACG
>JAYGCM010000077.1:0-38777 GCA_046583355.1 Deltaproteobacteria bacterium | reverse complement strand
TTCGTTCTCGCCGGATTCGATCTGTTTGGCGATCGTCACCTCATCTTCGCGTGAGAGAAGGGGGACGCCGCCCATTTCCTGGAGGTACATGCGAACCGGATCGGAGGTCTCGGCGGCGCTGGTGGTCGAGGCAGGTGCCCGTGTGCGCGTGGCGAGTCCGGAACTGCGGCTCGGCGTTGCCCCGGCGGGGGAATTCTCATCGGCATCCTGCGAGTCGAATTCGGGGCCTTCGGAGCCGGCTTCGGCCTGCTCTACGACTTCGATGTCGAGATCGCCGAGCAGGGTCATCACGTTGTCGATATCGTCCGAGGAGCTCGCTTCTTTGCCGAATCCTTTGCTGACTTCCTCGGATGTGAGGTAGCCACGCTCCTTGCCGAGGTCGATCAGTTTTTTGATCCGCGCCTCGGATTTGCTTTTCGCGGTACCTTTCTTGGCGCCCGCTGCGGATTTTTTGCTGGTGGCTTTTTTCGGCGTGGCAGATTTTTTTACGATCTCCAGCTTGGTGGCCGTGGCCTTTTTTGCGCTGGACGATTTGCTGGCCGTCGCCTTTTTCGCGGCCGCGCTCGATGGTCCCGCCTTCTTCTTTGCGGCAACTGCCTTTTTCGTACCTGTCTTCTTGGTAACGACCTTCTGCGCAACGACCTTCTTGCCGGCGACCTTCTTGCCGGCGGCCTTTTTCGCGACGGCCTTTTTGGCGACGGCCTTCTTGGCGGCGGCCTTCTTGGCAATGGCCTTCTTGGCAATGGCCTTGCTCGTAGGCTTCGCCGCGGGGGCGCGCTTCTTGGCAGTGGTCTTGCGGGCGGTGGCGCGAGGAGTCTTTTTCACGAACAAGCCTTTCGTCTGGACTTCATCCAAGCGGGGGAGATCAAGCCTGCGAGCACGTTTGGATGCCTAGTTTCGGCCCGGGGGGGAGTCAAGGGAGCCCCGCGGCCAGCATTCGGGTGGGGGAGGAGGCGAAATCGCTTCATTCGGTTGCCGAAAAGCCTTGTTGGCTGAGCTCGACTTCGGGCCCGACCGCGACGACGATCAAGTCCTCCGGCCGAAGATGCCGGCGAGCCGCGGCGGCGACCTCGGCCAAGGTGACGCTTCGCACCCGCTCGCCATAGCGCTCGATATAATCGTCGCCGAGTCCGAAATACTCGATCTGGGCAAGAAGACCCGAGAGTTTGGCCGTCGAGTCGAGACGCAAGGGGAAGCTCCCGGTGAGGAAGTCCTGCGCCGCGGCCAATTCCTCTGCGCTCACCCCGTTGCGATGCATCCGTGAGATTTCGCGCCGGACGATGGCGATCGCCTCGCCGGCGGTCTGGGCACGGGTTTGCAGGACGACGCGGAAGGGCCCGGGCAGGCGGTTTGAGGAGAAACGGCTGTAGACGGAGTAGGCGAGTCCCTTGCGGGTGCGGATTTCTTGCATCAGCCGCGAAGTGAAGCCGCCACCGCCGAGAATGTGGTTCATCAGGAGGATCGGGAAATAATCCGCATTGTCCCGTGCGACGCCGAGCTGGCCGATGACGATATTGGCCTGGGTCACGGGCCGATCGATGCGGATCTCACGGCTCGCTGGCGGGGTGGTGAGCCGATCTTTGCTCAGCACGGCGACGCCTTGCCAGTCGCCCAGCTTGGCGCGGGCCGTGGCGAGCATCTGGTCGGTCGCGATATCGCCGACGATGGCGCAGATTGTCTGGTCGGGCGTGATGGAGCGCTGATGGAAGGCCAGAATCTCGGCGCGGGTGATGGCCTGCACCGCGGCGGGCGTTCCCGCGACCGGGTGGCCGTAGCTGGCGTCTCCGTAGAGCGCCTGGCGGAAGGTGCGAGCGGCGACACCGCCCGGGTTTTCTTCTGCGGCTTCGAGTCCGCCAAGGGTTTCACGGCGCACGCGCTCGACCTCGGCCTCCGGAAAGGTCGGGTAGCGGAGGCTATTGGCGATCAGATCCATCGCGATTGTGAAATCGCGTGCGAGAACAGCGGCTCCAATATGCGTCCAATCGTAGGCCGCGCCGGTGCCGAACGAGCCCCCGATCGAGTCGATGCGGCGCGCGATCTCGCGCGCCGTCTCCGCCCGGGTTCCTTCGTCGAGGAGATCTGCCGTGATGCCGGCGAGGCCGGGGCGGTCGCGCGGGTCGATGCGTGCGCCTCCATCGACGAGGCAATCAATTGAGACGATGGGCACCGATTTTTGTTCCGACATGACGAGGCGCAGGCCGTTGTCGAGCGTGGCTCGCTGGGATTCAAATGCGCTGGCGGCGGTCGGGCAGGTACTGAGAAAGAGGAATGCTGCGGAACTCAAAACTTGTCGCAGCCTCATTTTGCGCCTGCCTTGTCTGCGCCGGTCGGACTCGGGGCGGTTTTTTCGGGATGGAGAATGCCGGTGGTGCGTCGATCGGCCGTGAGCCAGGTACGCGCCACGCGTTGGATATCCTCGGGCTTTACGGCCGCGACCGCCGGCAGGTATTCGTCGATCTGTTCCCAGCCGCCGGCCATCTCGTAGGTGCCCAGAAGCATGGCACGATAGAAGATCGAATCTTGCGAGAAGATGAACCCGGATTCGATCTGGCGCTTGGCCCGCGCCAATTCTTCGTCTCCGGGCGGCGCCTCCTGGATTTTTCGGATCTGGGCGAGCAGCGCGCTTTCTACCTCGGCTGCCGAGCGGCCGGGTTGTGCCTGTGCGCTGAGGCTGAAGGTGCGGTCGTCGACGGCGGTACGTGCGTAATGGGCACCGGCGCCGAGAGCGACCTGGTCTTCGAGCACCAGCGCCTCATGGAGGCGTGAACTCTTGCCTGTGGCGAGGATGACCTCAAGGACTTCCAAGGCGGCGTTGTCGCCGTGGTGCAGATTGGGCGTCGGGTGCATCAAGACAACGAAGGGAAGCCGCGCGGGCCGCGTGACCTCGATGCGCTTCGGGCCACGCGGCGCTTCTTCGCGGACCATCATCTGCGGCGGGCGGGGGCCTGCGGGAATCGAGCCGAAGTTGGCCTCGATACGCTGCGCCATCTCGTCGGGCTCGAAATCGCCGGCGACGATAACCACGGCATTACCGGGTTGGTAGTAGAGATCGTAGTGCTGTTTCAGGTCGGCGAGCGTCCAACTCTCAATATCGCCTTCCCAGCCGATGGTCGGGTGGCGGTAGGGGTGGGTGGTGAAGACCACGGCATTGAGGGCTTCGAAGAGATAGGAAATCGGGTCATCTTCGACGCGCATCCGGCGCTCTTCGGCCACCACCTTGCGCTCGGGTTCGAATTCCTCGGCACTCAGAACGAGGCCGCGCATGCGATCGGCCTCTTGCTCCAATTCGACGTCGAGCCTATCGGCTGCGAGTTTGGCGAAATAGGTCGTTGCGTCGTCGGAGGTAAAGGCGTTTTCGCTGCCGCCCTGGCGTGCGATGATTTTCGAGTATTCGCCGGAGGCGAAACGCTCGGTGCCCTTGAACATCATATGCTCAAGCATATGCGAGAGTCCCGTTCGTCCCGGCGTCTCGTTGCGCGACCCGACCCGATACCAGACCTGCACCACGCCAACGGGCGCCTTGTGGTCGGGCAGGAGGATCATCTCGAGCCCGTTGGCAAGGGTTTTGGCGGTCACCTGCTCGGAGAGGGGCGCTGCAGCGCTTCCCGCGCGCGGCCAAAGGATTGCCAGAAGCAGAAGAAAAATGAGGGGGCGCGCGCGTAATCGGGTCATTTGCGTCGGCGCTCCGCGAGTCCTTTTTCGATATCGGCGACAATATCTCGCGCCATGGCGACCGGGTCTTTCGCATCGCGGATCGGCCGGCCGATCACGAGGAAATCCGACCCGGCTTTGATCGCCTCCAAGGGTGTCATGACTCGCTTCTGGTCGTCCCATGCCTCGGCCCGGGGCCGTACGCCGGGGGTAACCAGCAAGGGTTTGATGCCGCATTCGCGCCGGATGCGCTTTACCTCAAGGGGGGAAGCGACCACGCCATCCATGCCCGAATCGGTGGCGAGGCGGGCCAGGCGCGCCACCTGCGACTCGATGCCCGAGCGGAAGCCGACCCGGCGCAGGTCCTCGGGGCCCAGGCTCGTGAGAACCGTGACGGCGAGAATGATCGGCCGTTTGAGCTTCTCGCGGCGGCAGACCTGGTCGACTTCCTGGGCGGTGGTGCGCATCATCTCGGTAGATCCAGACGCATGCAGTGTGAACATCTTCACGGCGAGCCGAGTCGCTTCCCTGCTGGCGCGTGCCACCGTTCGCGGAATGTCGTGGAATTTCAGATCGAGGAAGACCTCGCCGCCGCGCTTGCGGATCTCCCGGATGATCTCGGGTCCGGAGTGCAAGAATAGTTGCTTGCCAACCTTGAAGACGCCAACCTCGTCGCGCAGCAGGTCGACGAATTTGAGAGCTTCAGAAGAAGAGTCGACGTCGAGCGGAAAGATGAGCCTCTCGCGGGGGCTCGCCGGTGGGGTTTGTCGGCTCATCGGCCCTGCGTCGCCAATGCTGCGATTTTTGCGACGGCCTCGGCTGCGGGGAATTCTTCGGTATCGCCGCTTTTGCGATGGCGTAGCTCGACGATACCCTTCTCGAGCCCGCGCGGGCCGATGGTTACGCGCAAGGGCGTGCCGATGAGGTCCGCATCTTTAAACTTGACCCCGGGGCGTTCGTCGCGGTCGTCAAGAAGGACATCAACACCGGCTGCGATCAGTTCCTTGTAGAGCGTCTCGGCGGCGGCGCGCACGGCATCGTCCTTCATCTTGGTTGGTACGATCTGCACCGCGTAGGGGGCGAGCGGGAGAGGCCAGATGATGCCGTGCTCATCGTGGCTTTGCTCGACAGCGGCGGCCAGCGTGCGCGAGATTCCGATCCCATAACAACCCATCTCCAGCGGTATATCCTTGCCCTGCTGGTCGAGGATCGTTGCCCCCATGGCTTTGGAATATTTCGTGCCGAGATAGAAAACCTGACCGACCTCGATGCCGCGGTGCATCTCGAAGGCGCCATTTTCACAGCGCGGGCAGGCGTCCCCGGCAACCGCCAGGTGCAGGTCGGCGAAGTCGACATTGTCACCGAAGTCACGGTCATGCGAGACGCCTATGAGGTGCTCGTCGGCGGCATTGGCGCCACTCACGGCACCCTGGATGCCGTGCAGGCATTGGTCGGCGAGGATCGGGATCTCGAGGCCGATGGGGCCGGCGAAGCCGACCGGTGCGCCGGTGACTTCCTGGACCACGGCAGCGTTCGCCAGCGTCACCGTGTCGGTGCGCAATGCGGTGCGCAATTTCGCTTCCGAGAGTTGATGGTCGCCGCGCACCAGCGCCGCTACCTTCTTGCCCTCGGCGGTTACGTAAATCAACGTCTTGATGAAACGGTCAAAGGGCAGCGAAAGCGAGGAGGAGACTTCCTCGATGGTGGTACGGCCCGGCGTGGAGACGCGTTTGAGCTCGTCCTTGGCTTCTTCGCTGAGAGCGTCTGCGGGCGCGGCGCGGAGTTCGGCCTTCTCTACATTGGCTGCGTAATCACACGAATTACAGGCGGCAACCTCGTCTTCGCCCGAAGACGCCAGGACTTGGAACTCGTGGCTGAGAGAGCCACCGATTGAGCCGGTATCGGCTTCGACGGCGCGGAATTCCAGGCCGCATCGGCGGAAGATGCGCTCGTAGACCTCGTACATATGGTGGTATTCGCGCTCGGCGTCGGCGCGGTCGGCGTGGAAGGAGTAGCCATCCTTCATGAGGAATTCCCGGCCACGCATGAGCCCGAAGCGAGGCCGCACCTCGTCGCGAAACTTTGTTTGTACTTGGTAGAGATTCTTCGGCAGGTCGCGGTAAGAGCGGAGCTCACCGCGGACCAGGTCGGTTACGACTTCTTCATGTGTCGGGCCGAAACAGAATTCGCGGTCGTTGCGGTCGCGTAGGCGCAGGAGTTCCTTGCCATATTGGTCCCAGCGGCCACTTTCCTGCCAGAGTCCGGCCGGGCAGACGGCGGGCATGAGGATTTCCTGGCAGCCGGCGCGATCGAGTTCCTCACGGACGATTTTCTCGACCCGGCGCAGGACCTTGAGGCCCAAGGGCAGGTAATCGTAGATACCGCGCGCGACTTGGCGGATCATGCCGGCGCGTACCAGCAGCTTGTGGCTTACGACCTCGGCATCGGCCGGGTCGTCTTTCAGGGTCGGGGCAAAAAGTGATGTCAGACGCACAAAGTAGAACCTTAGGATATGGCTACCCTCGGCGCATCCCGGCCCGGCTCCCGGCAGGTGCAGGAAAAACGGTCGAAGGCTACTTTTTTTTCGTGCAGCGGCTGACTTTCGCTGCGGAATGCGGTTTAAGGTCGGCAGTGCCCGCGTCGATCGATATTCCGGCTGAACTGCTTCAGCTGATGGACGCGAAGGCCAAGTCGCGCGGCCTCTCTCGCGACCGCTTCATTGTTGAGGTTCTGCGCCGCACCTGTGGCACCGAGGGCGCACCAGCCACGCGTCCGGAGCTGAGTTCGCTCAATCGTGCCGCCGAGGCGCGTCAGTCGGTGGAGGACTTGGCCGCCGCGCTACGTCGTCGCCACCGCGCATCACTTCATCCAAGCTGAGCCCCTAAGTTGCGCGGGCCGAGCTGCGCCGCTTTGGGCGGGTCGGCGGGCGGCCAAGAACGTCGGCACGCTGGAGCCATTGCCAATGGCTGGTGGCGCGCATAGCCGTTGTGGCATCAGGCTTTTCGACCGATTGGTGCAGATCGAAGCTCGTGCGCTCGGCGCCATTTCCCGCTCTCGGCGGCGGCGCGTCCGCAAAGGCGCTGTGCACGGCGAGAGTATCGCCCGGTAGGCCTTGGGCGAGGTATTCGAGATCCAGCCCTTGCAGGCGAAAAGCTCCGCCGTGGGCGAGCATTTCGGGGACGCTCCAGCCGTGGCCGGCGAGCAGGGCCTCGGCGCCGTCTTCCAGGAAGCTGGCCCAGACCCCATTATTCACATGTGCCACGTGGTCGAGATGCGATGCGCATACGCGTCGCGTCATGGTTTTCATGGCGGCGGCATTCGATAGAGGGAGGGGCGCGGCGCGGGGCAGGGCCGGCAGGCTGCCGGCTGCACCGGCGAAAGCCGTCTCCATTTCCTTGGGGACGCGCCGTGGTCTACCGCTGGCCGCATCACAGAAGACCCAATCGGTCGAGGCGGTGATGGCCGGCTCGGTTTGCCCAACGATGCCTATTTCGTAGCGCCGCAGCGAGCGGGCGCGGCGAAAATCATCGACCCAGGTGCGCACACGGACACGATCATGGCCGCCCAGAGCTACGTGGCGGACCAGCCGCGTCCGGCGCACGATCCAATAGCCACCCTGCTCGCCATACCAATCCGTGTCGAAGCCGAGTTGGGCGGAAGCTTCGATGGCGGCCTGTTCCAGGAGCCCCAAAAGGGCGGCCACCTTCAACTCGCCGACGAAATCGACGTCGCCGTGCGAGATCGTATGATCGAACTCGAAACTATCGCCACGCGCCTCCATCGCTTTCGGTTTAACCGAAGGAGTCTGGCCTGCCCATCTTGCCCGAACTTTGCGGCCCGTGGCGCCCTAGGGCGCGCGGATTTGCGCCGCGCCATCGAAACCGCGAGATTGGGACCTCTAGTCCCCAGCGGGCCTTTCGGCCCGAGGAGTCATGCAATGAAGATATTCGTACTCGCCGCCATCACCGTCCTTCTGGTTTCCTGCACCCAGGCCCCGCCGCCGCCGGCGGCACCGGAGGCGCCAGACGAGGCCGCTTTGGCCGAGTTGGCGAAGCGCTATTTCATTGGCGGGGGCCAGATTCCGGCCGATGTCGAGGTGACGGTGACGGCCTTTGCACCTTTTGAGGATACCGGCCTCCATCAGGGCGACCTCACGCTGGCCAAGGACGGCCAATCGCAGCGCATTCCTTTCCACGTCACGGCCGACGGCCGTTGGCTCTTCATTTCGGACCCGATTGATCTGACCCTGGACCCGGTGGCCGCTGTCCTCGAGGGCATTACGCTCGATGGCTCGGATCCGGCGCTTGGCCCGGACGATGCCGTGGTGACGATCGTCGAATACTCCGATTTTCAATGCCCCTTCTGCTCGCGTGCCGAAGAGATCATGAAGAACGATGTGCTGCCGAAATACGGCGACCAGGTGCGCTTCGTCTACAAACAAATGCCGCTGGTATCGATTCATCCCTGGGCACAGCCCGCCTCTGAGATCGGCATCTGCCTCTTTCGCCTGAGCGGCAATGAGGCCTATTGGAAGTACCATGAGGAGGTCTTCGCCCAGCAGGCCTCCCTGCCGCCCAGCGGCGACGCTTCTGACCAGGCCTTGCTCGCCCTTGCGTCAGACGCCGGTGGCGATGATACCGCGGTGGCCGATTGCTTCGCGTCCGGCGAGACGCGCGACCAGGTCGAAGCGACTCTGGCCGAGGCCGAAGCCCTCGGCGTGAACTCGACGCCGACCTTCTTTGTGAACGGCCGCAAACTCTCTGGCGCACAACCGCTGGAGGCCTTCTCCGATTTGATCGATCCCGAGTTGCAGGGCTGAGTCGAGCGGCGCTCAGCTCAGGAACGATTTCCAATACCAGATCCCCCAGCCGTTGATCGCGATGCTCAGGCCGATCAAGAGGGGGAAGGGCCAACGCCACATTCCTGTGCGCGGATCGTTCTTCAGCGCCAGGGCGACCATCAGGAAGGGCGAGAAGTCGAGCGTGTAGCGGCTACCGAATTGCCGCCAGCCATCCCAGAAATAGAAGAGATAGAGCCCGAAAATCAGGCCCATGCCCGCCAGTGAGAGGCGGCCCAGAAGCGCCGCATCCGGTGCCGTCTCACTCCAGCGCTGGCGCAGCAGTAGTAGTACGGCGGGTGTCGTCGCCACCAGGCCAAGGCCGTGGTCGGTCGTGACGAGAAACGGCCATTCCCGTTGCAGCGAGGGCAGCAGAAGAAAATAATGCTGCAAGTTCTTGCCGATATAGCGCCAATGAAATGATCCATGCTCGGGGAGGAAGAGCGCCTGGTTGGCGCTGAGATAGCCGTTGTCGAGAACATCGCCGAAACGCGCGAAATTGTAGATCGCCAGCAGAAGCGCGGCCACCACGAAGGGCAGGCCGAACTCGAAGAGCGTGCGAAATTGCGGGCGGTGGCGCCAGAGCAGGAAGAGAAAGATGGGTGCGGCCAGCAGCGTGGGCGAGCGGCTGGTCGCCGCGAAGGTGCAGAGCAATCCCGTCAGAAATGCGTTCTTCCGCCCGGTCGCTTCGAGAAACGCGAGCGTCAATGCGCCGTTGGCCAGCAGGTGGGCGAAGAGCCAGGTGTTGCCATATTCGGCCGCATAGAAATGGACCGTGCCGAAGGCAAAGAGCAGGGCGGTGGCGTTGGCGGTGCTGCGGCGCACGCCGATCTGTCCGAGCAGCAGCCGCAGTAGCGCGATGTTGATGGCCCCAAGCGCAAGCGAAACGCGCGCCAGATTGATATCGAGTCCGCCCCAGCGGGCCAATGGCATCAGGAACACCGCAGGGAAGGGGTCGTAGTAGATATAGGCGCGGTCATTTGCCCATGCGAACTCCGTCAGCCAAGAAGGAGGGTTGGAGATCCAAGTGCGTCCCTCAAGGAACGCGACGGCGAGATGAAGATGATAGTTGAAGACCATGAAGCCGCCGTCATTCGTCAGCCAATAGGTTGCGAACGCGAGTACCAGCAACAGCGCGGCATCCGGCCGGTCGCGCGAGGCCTCTTTTGTGGCGGCATTCTGGGCGGACATCTTCGTCGATTGGCCTACCCTCTCGTCTGCGAAGGGTCCATCCGATGAGCCAGCGCCTGCCTGCACTCTCGGCGTCTTTCCCTGCGCATAACGAAGAGGGCAACGTCGAGGCGATGGTGCGCGATATGTTGGTGCAGCTGCCGGAGATCGCGGAGCGCTTCGAGATTATTGTGGTCGACGATGGCTCGACGGACCGGACCTTCGAGATTGCCACCGCGCTTGCGGCCGAAGATCCGCGCATTCGCGTGATCCGCCACGCGACCAACCGCGGCTACGGTGCTGCGGTCTGGACCGGGCTGCAGGCGGGCACGATGGAATACGCATTTTTCACTGACGGGGACCGACAATTCGATATCCGCTGTCTGGCCGCCTTCGTGCCGGAGATCGCCGCCTTCGAGGTGGTCGTGGGCTACCGCGTTGGGCGCCAGGACAATGCCGTGCGCATTCTCAACGCGCATGCATGGAATTTTCTCATCCGACGCCTCCTGAATGTGCCGGTGCGCGATATCGATTGCGCCTTCAAGCTCTTTCGTCGCGAAGCCCTGAGCGGGCTTGCGATCAAGGCAAGCGGGGCAATGTTCTCGGCCGAATTGCTGGCGCGCCTGGTGGCACGCGGCGCGCTTGTCACCGAGATGCCGGTGCCGCATCTGCCGCGCGAGGCCGGCGTTTCCTCGGGCGGGAATTTGCGCGTGATTCTGCACGCCTTCCGGGAACTTTTCGCCCTCTACGCCGAACTCCGCTGATCTGGTGGTGCGAGGCCCGGCCGAAAAGGCAGGGCCATCCGCGTCGCCGGGGGGCCGGCCTCTGCCGCTGCGGGTTGACATGGGCCGCGTGGAGATCTTGCTGAGGAGCATGCGTTTTGATCAGGGCCGCAAGCCGCGCTTTTTTGCCCATCGGGGTGGTGCCTTGGAGGCGCCGGAGAATACCCTGGAGGCTTTCCGCAACGGGATTGCCGCCGGTGCCGATTATCTGGAGCTCGATGTCCATGCGAGCGCAGATGGCGAGATCGTCGTCATGCACGACCCGACCCTGGAGCGCACGACCAACGGTAGTGGCGAAGTACGCCGCCATACGCTGGCTGAGCTACAGGCACTCGATGCCGGATATACATTTCTTGACGAAGAGGGGCGCGCGTCGTTTCGCGGCCAAGGCGTGCGTATTCCGACCTTGGCGGAGGTCTGTCGGGAATTCCCGGATACGGCGATCAATATGGAGATCAAGCAGGCCGAGCCGAATATCATCCGCGCCGTTCTCGATGTTCTGGCGGCAAACGATGCCACGGCGCGCAGTCTCGTCGCCGCCGAGAAGGCGTCTCTGATGGAGCCGATCCGTCGTGAGGTTGCTGGCAAAGATTTTTTCCTGGGCTTCGCGACCGAGGACATAATTGCGTTTCTCCAGGTGATTGAGGCGGGCGAGGTCGACTCCTACGAGCCGGTCGGGTTTGCCTTGCAGATCCCGGCCGAATTTCTTGGTAGCCCGCTGGTGACGCCCGAGCTTGTCGAGGCGGCGCATGGGCGGGGCATCGAGGTGCACGTATGGACGGTCGATGTAGAGGCCGAAATGGACCGCTTGCTCGACCTCGGGGTTGACGGCCTGATGACGGATAGGCCTACTTTGCTTGGCGAAGTTCTGCGAAGACGATCGGAGAAAGCATGATGAAGGATTTCACACTCACCACCGATACCGAAGAGCTGGGCTTCAAAACCGCGACGGAAGTCATCTACCAATGGAATTACGATCCCGCGGTCGAGGAGTTGCGTCGCCTCTACGTGAAGGCGACCGAGCAGCAATGGATCGCCGAACGTGATCTCGATTGGGATCAGGAAATCGACCACGCGCTCTTCGCGACGACTCCTCTCGCCTTGGGCATTCCGGTCGAGCAGACCTCGTATTGGAAGGCCCAGAGCGAAGACCTGCGTTGGGAAGTCCTGCGCCGCACGGCGGCTTTCCGACTCAGCAATTTCCTCCACGGCGAGCAGGGCGCATTGATGGTCGCGGCGCAATTGGTGACTTGCGTCCCGCATACCGACGCCAAATTCTACGCCGCTACGCAGACCATGGACGAGGCCCGCCACGTCGAGGTTTTTGCCCGCTACCTGAAGAAGCTTGGCGATGTGCAGCCGATCGCCGGGGCTTTGAAGACGATTCTGGATACGACATTGGAGACGGGCGATTGGCTGAAGAAGCTCATCGGCATGCAGATCGTCGTCGAGGGCCTGGCGCTCTACAGCTTCAAAGATATGCGCAACCAGACCCAGGAGCCGCTGCTCAAAAGCCTGCTCACCTATGTGACGCGCGATGAAGCACGCCACCATGCCTATGGTGTGCATTATGTCTCCAAGGCCGTGCCGCTGCTCTCACAAGAGCGCCGCGAAGAGCTAGAAGATTTCGCGCTCGAATGCGCCACGACGCTGATCGATCGGCGCATCAACGCGACCTTTGCCACCGAGGTCTTCGGACTCTGGGAGAGCGCCGGTATGGATGTCGCCGCACTCCTCGATTGTACCCAGGCCGAGTTCGGCGAGGGAGCGCCCGCCAAGGAAGACCCCGCTGCGCGCCGCTATGGCCCGGTCCAGGGCTTCATCATTCCGACCCTGAAACGCCTGGGCCTCTTCAGCGACCGCATCGCATTGCAATTCCACGAAATGCTGGCTGCTAACGTCAAGCGTAATCTGGCCGGCGCCACCTTTGATGAGTTCCTGACCAACCTTCCCGAGTTGCCGGAAGACACCAGCCGCTGGGCGCTCGAAACCAGCTGAGTTTTCTGGCGCCGGCGTCGCTCCTGCCTTCCTTCTTGCGAGGTCCGGCGGGTGAGCAGGCTTGTCTTGGGGTGGCGGCTAAAGCCCGAGGTCGCGCAGCGAGACGTCCGCCAGACTGGTGACCAGGCGGTCGGCCGCGCTGAGCTTGGCGTGGTCCATTCCGGGAAAGGGCACGGCAAGCGTTTGCGCCCCGGCGGCATTGCCGGCGGTAACGCCGGCCGGGGAATCCTCGACGACCAGGCAATCCGCTGCCGGCACGCCGATGGCTTCGGCCGCGAGTAGAAAGATATCGGGCGCCGGCTTGCCCCGACCGATCCGTTCATCGTCGCCCGTGATGATCGCATCAAAGAGCGAAAACCACGCATGATGCGCGGTTTTGCGGGCGAAGAAGGTGCGATTCGAGCTGGTGGCGACGGTAATCGGGATGCCGGCCGATTGCAGCGCGCGCACCAATTCCTCGGCACCGGGCATCGGTTGGGCATCGCCCATGCGCTCCAGGAGATCCGCCTCGCGGTCGTTCAGATAATCTTCGGGCGCGACCGGAAGCTCCAGCGCCTCGACCAGGTAGGTCGCGGCCTCGATTGCGGGCCGCCCCACCATATTGGCCTTGATCGACCAATCGAAAGTCTTGCCCCATTGCCCCACATATTCCTGCGTGACCTCGGTATAAATCCGCTCGGTATCCAGCAGAATGCCGTCCATATCAAAGAGGACAGCACGAATCGGTCGGCTAAAAATCATGGCTGCAAGTCTACGGCCCCGGCCGCAAAGAGCAACGCCGTATCGGCAGCCAGGTTCTGGAGATTCCGCAGGTGTCTAAAAACAGGTGCCTCCGAGCAGGGTGTCGGCGGCGGCGACGTTGCCCGCGGCGGGTGCGCCGGCTTCGATCCACTCGGCGAGGCCGGCCAGGCAATCGAGCGTCAGCAAGCCGCCCGGAGGCATCGCGCCCCCGACCAGGCCGGGGTAGCTTCCGCCGGTAGTCCCGGCAGCTACCTTGATATAGAGGAAGCTGGTATTGGCGTCCCCGCTTGCCGGGTCGATCCGGAAGAGGCCGGGCGAGAGAGCCGCGCTCACATCGACGGTCGCGCCATGAGTCATGCCGTCAGAGAGGTTGAGGCCCATGGCGGGGGTCGCGCCGGTATGACAGGCGCCCGTGGTAGCGCATCCTGCCGTGAAGATTTTTGCCTGCAGCGTCTCGAGCGTTGTCGGTGGCGAGGCCGGCGCGGTGCAATCGTTGGCGCAGGCATCATTGTCGTCGAGGTTGCCATCGTCGCAATCCTCGGCGCCCTCGACCATGCCATTGCCGCAGATCGCGGCCTCGCAGCTGCCCGGCGCGGCGAAGTCCTTCACCAGCACGAAACCGGCGGCGGTATTCTTTTTCACATCGCCGTTACCCGGACCGAAGGCGGCGCAGAATTGGTCGCCGCCGAGGTAGAGGTCAACGCTTGCATCGTCGAGTGCCCCGGGCAGATCCCACGCCCAGCCAGCTCCTTTGGCGAGAATTTTGAGCAGCCCGTTGGGTTTGATGAGGAGTACCTTCACGCCGCCCTGGGCGGCATCCTTGTCCAGATATTTCCACCCCTTCGAGCCTGCGGGTCTCCCCAGTCCCTTCCATTTGGTCGGGTCCAGCGTGATGGCTTCGGAACGGCCACTCACGGCGTCTGAAGTCCACCGCAGGAGCAGCGTTGCGCCCCCGGTGGGGTCGCCGATCCCTGTAATATTGGCTTGCTTGACCGCCTTGAAGAGGACCAGATGCTTCGAGGCCCCTTTGTCGGTTTTGATCTTGAGCAATTTGCCGCCGATCGGTTTGTCGGCTGCCGCCGCCGGTGTGGCTGCCAGCGCCAAGGCGACGAGCGCGCTCCCCGTAGTCTTCCAGAAATCGTTCATGAGGTCCCTCCCGTGGAACGTTCGTCCGACATCATGCGACGCGGAATCTCGCAACGCTACCACGCCATCGAGCCTCTCAGGAAGAGGAGAATCCGCGTCGCGGCGAGAGTTCGCCTGGCAACACGCGCTCTGCGGCGGAAGCCGCTGGTGTTCACGCGGGGGCTGTTTTGGGGCGGAGGTGGTGCTGGACGGCGAGTTCGAGTTTGGCACCGATCCCGAAGAGGCTCGTTCCCAGGAGGGAGCGCAGCCCGCCGGGCAGCGCATGCTTGTCGCCCCCGTGAATCGCGAACGCCCCTGTGACCGAGGGAATGCCGCCGCGCGGCTCGATCCCGAACGAACGCAACACGCGCATGCCCGCCAGCCCGCGGTAGAGCGCGTGCGGGCCGACGTTGAAACAGAAGCCATCGCGCTTCTGCGTCTGCGCCCGCCCTCCGGTGGTGCCCGCTTTTTCCAGAAGCGAGACCCGCAACCCCGCGCCTGCCGCAGCGACGGCCGCGGCCAGTCCCGCGAGTCCGCCGCCGACAATGACCAGATCGTTCTTGTCGTCTTCTCCGCAATCCTTCGTCATCATGGCCTCCTCCCCTTACCACGAACGAGCCGGGCAAAAGGTTACGAGGCTGATCGGTTTTCGTGGTTCGCCCCGTTTTTCGCCTCTTCCTGCGAGTTCATCAACCCGGGGGAATGCCACGCGACAGGTCAGCGGGTAGAGAAGAAGGCAATGTCGACCGTGACAAGGGGACCCGTAGTGGGCCGATCGGCCTCGCTCCTATGGATCGGGCTGGCGTGCGCTATGGGCGCCGTGCTCCGCCTGCATCAGTTGCCGGAGCAGGTGCTGGTCGATGATGAATGGCATGCCGTCCACACTCTTTTGCGACTCGATAGTGTCGCGGCGATCGCGCGATATCTGGGCGCCGAGCAGTCCATCCCGCTGGTACTCTTCGATCGCATCGCGGCCGATTGGTTCGGCCTCTCCGAGTGGATCATGCGCCTGCCGTCGGTGGTATTCGGAGTGGCTGCGGTGGGGTTGGTGCCGTGGGCAATGCGGCGGTGGATCGGCAGCGGGGCGACGATCGTTCTGGCCTGGATCCTCGCGGTCTCCCCGATTCTGATTTTCTACAGTCGCTACGCTCGCCCCTATAGCATCACCCTGCTGCTGAGTACGCTTGGAATTCTTGCTTTCTATACCTGGTGGACGGGTGGCGCCCGCCGCTGGAAATACGCCTATATCGGATGCGCGATCGTGAGCGGCTATTTTCATCTGGCGTCATTGCCAGGATTGTTGGTGCCGCTTGCGTTTGCCGCTGTGGATGGGCTGGTCGATTCACAAGGGCAAAGACGATCGCGCCGTGACCTCGCCCGGGTTGGCCTTTTCGTTGCGGCGGGCTTGGGTTTGGTACTGGCGCGCCCGCTGTTCTCGCAATCGCAAGGCTTGCTGGGAATCGTGGGCAGCACGGATACCGGCAGGCTCACCTGGCAGACTCTTCTCGGCACAGGGCAACTCTTCGTCGGCGCCAGCAGTCCGGCAATCGCGGCCGCCTGGGTCGCCCTGCTTGTCGGTGGTCTGGCGATTGTCGCCCGCAAGCAGTCCCGCTGGGCGGCATATCTTTGCACGGTGGCGCTGGGGCAGCTGGTGGGCGTGATTCTTTTGCAGCCCGTCATGCTGCAAATTCCAATTGTTTTTGCGCGCTATAACCTGGATGTTCTGCCCTTGCTGCTCTGTTTTGTCGCCGCGGGCGTGATGGGGCTGCTGCGATGGCTCGGCCGCCGGGCAAATGCTGGCGTGGTCGGCCTGTTGGTCGCCGGCGTTTTGCTCGCTGCCGGGCCATTGGACCGGATTCATCGCTGGCCGAACAACTTCACGAATCATGCCTCCTACCAGGCGGATTACACATCAGGCGGATATTTCGAGAGGTTCCGGCCGGCGAAGATATCGCCATTTTATCACGAACTCGCCGAGCAGCCGCGCGGGAGCCTCACCATCCTGGAGGCCCCATGGTACTACTACTTTCATCCGTTGGCATATTATCAGGCGATTCACGGCCAGAATGTCAAGGTCGGCTTTGTCGCCGAAAACGGCCTCGGTCTACGGGTGGGTGAGGTGCCCTTGGGCGATTCTCAATTCGCCTTTCGCAACGCGATCCATATCGACGATCGGAATGGCCTTGAACGAGAGCGTGTCGATTATATCGTCCTTCACAAGGACGTCACGCACGAGTTGCCGATCCCGTTCGCACACCAGCGCGTCGATATCTCGAAGCCCTTGGAAAAGCTGCGCGGGCGCTACGGTGCGCCGGTCTACGAAGACGATCAACTCTTCGTGTTTCGAGTCGTGCGCCGTGGTGGGCATGGGGGACGTGTCTTACCTCACGCCGATTCCTTACCTCGTGTCCTGCCGCTGGTCCTCCCGGCCAAGTAGCGGGAGGTCTGGGCTTTGCTGATCCCGAGATGGCGTGCCGTATCGGCCTGACGCACACCGCAATCGCGAACCGCCCGGGTGTGAAGGCTCGCAGCGGCCTGGTGTACCGCTACCGAGGGGTGCCGCCGGGTATACAGGTAGGGAATCCGCTGCGCGGTGAGCAGCCTCCGAGCTGGGCCTTCAGGTCTGAGTTCGCGACGTGAGGTAAGGAAATCGACGCGAGGTAAGCAACGTCCCCTCTGGCCAGGCGCCTCTGGCCCCGGCTGGCCAGCCGGGGCCCCTGTTGCCTGCGTGCCGTCTGGGGTAAGAACGCGGATATGGCTCTGTGTGCAAAGTTCCGTTCTGGCGTGCTTCTGGCTGCGGCCTTGGTTTTGACCCTCGCTTCGCCGGCGGCGGCGCGGGTGGTGAACCGGGTGGTCGCGACGGTCGATGGCTCGCCGATCACGCTCTATCAATTCGAGCAATATATCGGGCATAATACCGCTGGCATGAAGCTCAATCAGCTCTCCAAGGAGCAGCAAGAAGAGGTTCTGGAGGGTCTGATCACCGACACACTGATCACCATGCAGGCCGACAAACTCGGGCTGCATGTCTCGAGCCGCGACGTGCAGGCTTATATGGATCAGATCATGACGGCCAATCAGCTCGATGAGGCCACGCTTCAGGCGGCGCTGCAGCAGCAGGGGCTCGATGTCGCGGGCTACCGCAACCAGGTGCGGCGCGAATTGCTGAAGAACCAGTTGGTCTCGCGCGATATCCGCGACCGCGTGAATATCACGGATGAAGAGGTGCAGCGCTATTACGAGAAAAACGGTGCGCAATTCGCGATCTCGGCCGCCGTCGAGCTGCACCATATTCTCTTCGTCCTGCCGCCGGCGCCCACCGCGGCCGATATGCAAAAATTGGCCGATAAGGCGCGCCGCGCGCATCAGCGGCTGGTCTCGGGCGAGAGCTTCGCCAAGGTCGCGCGTGAGATGTCGGAGGCGCCCGACGCGGATGCCGGCGGGAAGATCGGACGGATCGAAAAGGGCCAGATGATGGCCGAGATCGAAAACGTCGCCTTCGTACTGCCCGAGGGTGAAATCAGCCACCCGGTGCGCAGCCCGGCGGGGCTGCATATTCTCAAGGTCGAGAACCGTGAGATCGCCGACGCCGTGCCGCTCGAGCAGGTCAATGAGCAGATCAAGGAGCGCCTCTACGGCGAGGCGATCCAGGAGCGTTTCGATAATTGGGCTGACGCGGATCTACGCGCCGGCCATTCGGTCGAAACTCGCCTTTGATGAAGACGCCTCGGCTGGCCATCACCCTGGGCGACCCTACCGGGATCGGTGCCGAGGTGACGCTGGGCGCGCTGCGCAAGCGGCCGCGTCTGGCCGCCCAGGTCGTGTTGGTGGGAGATGCGGAGGCCCTCGGCGAGACGATGCAGCGCCTCGGGATACGCACGCCGCTGACCCAGGTCAGCGCCGAGTCGCTGGGCGCGGGTGATTGGCCGAGTCGTGGCTTGGCCGTACTTGCGCCGGCCGGCGTGAAGACTCTCGGAAAGCGCGAGCGCCGCCCCGGCCGTCCCTCGCTGGCGGCGGCGCGGACGGCCTACGCCTCCCTGCTCAGTGCGACCGGCCTGGCGCTTGGCGGCACGGTCGATGCGATTGTCACAGCTCCCCTGAGCAAGGAATGGCTCGCGCGCGCCAGGCTGGCCCGCACCGGGCATACGGAGATCCTGCAGAAGCTCACGGGTGCGGAGAATGTGCGCCTGATGATGGTCGGCCGCGGGCTGCGGGTTGTTTTGGAGACCTCGCATGTCGCGCTCCGCGATGTGCCGGGGCTGCTGAATATAGAAGCCCTATGCGAGACCATCGCCCTCACGCATCGCCATCTGCGCCAGTGGTGGGGGCTGCGCCGGCCGCGGATTGCCGTGGCGGCGCTGAACCCGCATGCCGGCGATGGGGGCGTCTATGGCGATGAGGAAACGCGTATCCTCGCCCCGGCGATCGCCCGTGCGCGTGGTTCGCGGATCGATGTGATCGGTCCCGTTCCGGGCGACACGCTCTTCTCGGATTTCGGCCCCGAATGCGATGCGATCATCGCGCTCTACCACGACCAGGGGTTGATTCCGGTAAAGCAGCGCGACGTACACCACGCCGTGAACGTGACCCTCGGCCTGCCCTTCGTGCGGACTTCGCCCGACCACGGTACAGCCTTTGACCGCGCCGGCAAAAACGACGCCGACCCGCGCAGCATGCGTGCCGCAATCGATTTGGCCTTGGAGTTATCTGAATGAAATTGAACCCGAATATTTTTAGGGAATACGATCTCCGCGGCATTGCCGGGGAAGATTTCGACGAGGCGTTCGCCGTCGAACTGGGTCGTGCCTGTGGCAGCCGCGCGCGTCGCGCGCACCCGGGCAAGACGCCGGCGCTGGCGGTAGGCCGCGATTGCCGGCTCACCTCGGATGCCTATGCGGAAGCGCTGATTGCCGGCATCCGCAGCACGGGCACGAATGTCGTTGATCTCGGCATGGTGCCGACTCCGCTGCTCTATTTCGCGCTCTTCGAACTCGAGGTCGACGGCGGCATCGAGGTCACGGCGAGCCATAACCCCTCGGAATACAATGGTTTCAAGTTTTGTGAAGGGCGTGAATCGATCCATGGGAAGGCGATCTCCAGCCTGATCGGCGAGATCGAGCGCGCCGACCACGAGAGCGGCGCCGGAACGCTTGCGAAGCACGATATTCTCCCGGCCTACCTCGAGTTCTGTCGCGGCGATATCGGCGTGCTGCCGCGCCGCCTCAAGGTGGTCGTCGATGCCGGCAATGCTGCGGCCGGCCCGGCTGCGCCCAAGGTATTGGAAGCACTCGGCTGCGAGGTGATCGCGCTGCATTGCGAGCCGGATGGCCGCTTTCCCAACCATCATCCGGACCCGACGGTTGCTGAGAACCTGGAGGAGCTCATTCGTACTGTGGATGCGGAAAAGGCCGATATCGGTATCGCGTTTGATGGCGATGGCGACCGTATCGGTGTCGTCGCTCCGGGCGGTCAGATCATCTGGGGTGACGAGTTATTGGTGATCTTCGCGCGCGAGATCCTCGCACGTCGGCCCGGCTCGGTGATCATCAGCGAGGTGAAATGCTCCAAGCGCCTATACGATGAAATCGAGCGCCTCGGCGGCGAGGGCATCATGTGGAAGGCGGGCCATTCGCTCATCAAGGCGAAGATGAAGGAGACCGGTGCGGTAATCGGCGGTGAGATGAGCGGGCATATGTTCTTCGCTGACCGCTTCTTCGGCTACGACGATGCGATCTATGCGGCCGCGCGACTGTTGGAGATTCTGGCAAATAGCGAAGGCCGCGTGCAGGATCTGCTCGCCGGCCTGCCGCCGTCCTTCACCACGCCCGAGCTGCGGATCGATTGCGATGACGAGACCAAATTCGCCGTCGCCGATCGGGCGCGTGAGATCCTCGCCGCCGAGCGGCCGATCAACGATATCGACGGTGTGCGAGCCGATTTTGGCGATGGCTGGGGCCTGGTCCGAGCGTCCAATACCCAGGCCGCCCTGGTGCTCCGTTTTGAGGCCGAGACCGAAGCCCGGCGCGACGAAATCCGGGCCCATGTTGAGGCTATCGTCGAGCAGGCCCGCGCGGAGATCTAACTATAGCCTGTGCGACCTTAGGAAAGGTTGACACCCTCGGCAATGATTCGCTATCCGTAAGGTTCCTTCCCATAGGAACCTTATGAAATTCGGAAACGGTGAAGAGCCTGGGCTCGACGCCACTGATGTCGCGATTCTTCGGGCGCTCCAGCAAGACTGTAAAAGTCCGCTGGCCCGGATCGGCGAGACGGTGGGGTTGTCAGCACCTTCGGTGAGTGAGCGGATCGAGAAGCTCGAGCAAAGCGGCGTCATTCGCGGCTACTCGGCTGTGCTTGGCTCGCGCGAACTCGGCCTCGATGTGACGGCCTTCATCGGCGTGGTCGTGGAGACGCCCGGCAGCCTCGCTACATTCGAGACTACCGTCACGGCGATTGAGGGCGTGCAGGAATGCCACCACGTCACCGGCCACCACACCATCCTTCTCAAGGTGAAGGTCTCCGATACCTCGACACTCGAAAAATTGATCAGCCAGATTCGCAGCCTCCCGGGCGTCGTCCGAACCGAGACGACGGTTGTGCTCTCGACCCATACCGAGCGCTCCCAGTTGCCGATCGGCGAGCACCTTACCACTCGTGACAACGGCTCGCGGCGGCGCAATGGCAGCCGCCGTGTTGCCGCGCGGAAAACAGCATGAAGCAGACAATGTCCAAGCAATTTGAGGGGCACACCATGAAGACCCCAACGCATACCCATCCCGATGGTCCGAAGGTCACTTACGCGGATCTGAAGAAGCGCTTCGATGCGGCCGAAAAACACGGTCTCTATCGTCCGAATACGGAATCCGACGCCTGCGGTGTCGGCTTTGTCGTGAAAGTGAACGGCGAGCAGAGCCACGATATCATCGGCAAGGGCCTCGAGATCCTCGACAACCTGACCCATCGTGGTGCCTGCGGCTGCGACCCGGAGACGGGCGATGGCTGCGGCATTCTCACCCAGATCCCGCACGGCTTCTTCGCTAAGGAGACGGCAAAGATTCCGCTCACCTTGCCCGAGCCGGGCTCCTACGCGATTGGCATGGTTTTCCTGCCAGCCGATGTTTTCCAGCTCAATACCTGCCTCGAGCTTTTTGAGAAGGCCGTCCACGAAGAAGGGCAGAAATTCCTCGGCTGGCGCAAGGTGCCGATCGACGAGAGCCAATGCGGCTGGCTGGGTCGCTCGTCGATGCCGGAGATCCGCCAGATCTTCATCGGCGCGGCCGAGGGTACGGCCGCCGGTGTCGTTTTCGAGCGCAAGCTTTACGTAATCCGCAAACGCGTCGAGGCGGCGTTACGCGACTCCGGGATTTCGGAGAGCGAGCGCTTCTATGTACCCAGCCTCTCCTCGCAGACGATCGTCTACAAGGGCCTGCTTTTGCCGGAGCGTGTCGGCGAATTTTATCTCGACCTGAAAGATCCCGAGTTCAAGAGCTCCTTGGCGCTTGTCCACCAGCGCTTCTCCACCAATACGCTGCCCACCTGGGACCGCTCGCACCCCTACCGCTTGCTCGCGCATAATGGCGAAATCAATACGTTGCGCGGCAATGCGAATTGGATGCGTGCGCGTGAGAGCATGTTTGCCTCAGCGGATTTCGGCGACGATATCCATCACATCACGCCGGTGATCGAAGAGCTGGGCTCGGACTCCGCCAATTTCGATAATGGCCTCGAGTTGCTGGTGCAGACCGGCCGCTCCTTGCCGCATGCCATCATGATGATGGTCCCCGAGGCGTGGCAGAAGCACGAGGGCATGAGTGATGAGAAAAAGGCGTTCTACGAATACCACGCCTGCCTGATGGAGCCCTGGGATGGCCCGGCGTCGGTTGCCTTCACCGATGGCAAAGTCATCGGCGCGATCCTCGACCGCAACGGCCTGCGCCCCTCGCGCTATGTCGTGACCAAAGACGGCATGGTGGTCATGGCCTCCGAGGTCGGTGTGCTCGAGATTGACCCGGCCAATATCGCGCAGAAGAAACGCCTCCAGCCGGGACGCATCTTCCTGGTCGATACCGAGCAGGGGCGCATCATTGACGACGACGAGATCAAGAGCGAGATGGTCGCGCGCAATCCCTACCGGGAATGGCTCGATGCGAACCTCGTGCGGCTCGAAGATCTGCCCGCGGTGGATCCGACGGCTGTGCCGACCGGGCATGATGCCGGCGAGCTTCTGAGTCTGCAGCAGGCCTTCGGCTACTCGACCGAAGACCTCAAGATTCTGATGATGCCGATGGTACGCGACGGCAGCGAGGCGCTGGGCTCCATGGGCACCGATACGCCGTTGGCCGCACTCTCCGACCAGCCGCAATTGCTCTACAATTATTTCCAGCAGCTTTTTGCGCAGGTCACGAACCCGCCGATCGACCCGATCCGCGAAGAACTCGTGATGTCGCTCAAGACGACGCTGGGCTCGGAGCAAAACCTCTTCAAGGAGACGCCCAAGCACGCGCGTCAACTCGCGCTGGGCCAGCCCGTGCTGACCAATGCGAGCCTCGCCCGGATCAAATCGTTCGCGGCGCCGGGCTTCTTCTCGACCACGATCTCGACTCTATATCCGGCTCGCGAGGGCGAACCCGGGATGTCGCGTGCGCTCGATGCCATCTGCGAGGCTGCCGAAGAGGCAGTGGGCGGTGGCGCGACCATTCTTGTACTTTCGGACCGCGGCGTCGATGCCACGCACGCGCCGATTCCCGCTCTGCTTGCCTGCGGTGCGGTCCACCACCACCTGATCCGCAAGGGCACGCGCACCCGCTGCGGCCTGGTGATCGAATCCGGCGAGCCGCGCGAGGTGCAACATTTCGCCCTTCTTGCCGGCTACGGCGCCGGTGCCATCAATCCCTATATTGCACTCGAGACTCTCGACCAGATGATTCGCGACGGCTCGATGGCGGATTGGGCCGGTCGCGCGATCGACTACGCCGAGGCCGAAGAGAATTATATCAAGGCGATCGGCAAGGGGCTGCTCAAGGTCATGTCGAAGATGGGGATCTCGACGCTGCAATCCTACCGCGGCGCGCAGATCTACGAAGCCGTCGGCATCGCCCGAAGCGTCATCGACAAATACTTCACCCGGACGGCCTCGCGCATCGAAGGCATCGACCTTGCGGTGATCGCGCGCGAGACCGAGTTGCGCCACCACCACGGCTTCGCTGTCTCGCCCTTATTCGACCAGGAATTGATTCCGGGCGGGCAATACCAATGGCGACGCCGCGGCGAGCACCATATGTACAACCCCGAGACGGTAGCCAAGCTGCAGCATTCCGTGCGCGCCGGCAACTACCGGATGTTCAAGGAATATAGCGCGCTCACCAATGACGAGGATCGGCGCTTCTGCACCATTCGCGGCCAGATGCGTTTCAAGCAGGGGCACAGCATTCCGCTCGAGGAAGTCGAGCCGACAAGCGAAATCGTCAAGCGCTTCAAAACCGGAGCCATGTCGCTGGGCTCGATCAGCCGCGAGGCACATGAGAACCTCGCCATCGCGATGAACCGCCTGGGCGGTAAATCCAATACGGGCGAGGGCGGCGAGGATGCCGTGCGCTACAGCCCCGAGGATAACGGCGACTCGCGGCGCAGTTCGATCAAGCAGGTGGCCTCGGGCCGCTTCGGCGTGACCAGTCATTATCTGGTCAATGCCGACGAGTTGCAGATCAAAATGGCCCAAGGCGCCAAGCCCGGCGAGGGCGGCCAGCTGCCGGGCCATAAGGTCGATGAGTATATCGCAAAAATCCGTTACTCGACGCCGGGCGTCGGCCTGATCTCGCCGCCACCGCATCACGATATTTATTCCATCGAGGATCTCTCACAGCTGATCCATGACCTGAAGAACGCGAATAATCGGGCACGCATCTCGGTGAAGCTGGTCAGCGAGGTCGGTGTCGGCACCGTGGCCGCCGGCGTCTCCAAGGCCAAGGCCGATGTCGTGCTGATCTCCGGGTTCTCGGGTGGCACGGGCGCCTCGCCGCTGACCTCGGTCAAGCATGCCGGCGGGCCGTGGGAGCTAGGCTTGGCCGAGACTCAGCAAGTGCTTGTGATGAACGATCTGCGTGGTCGGATCCGGGTCGAGACCGATGGGCAGTTGAAGACCGGGCGTGACGTGGCGATTGCCGCGCTACTGGGTGCCGAAGAATTCGGTTTTGCCAGCGCGGCGTTGGTCGCTTCGGGCTGCATCATGATGCGGGTCTGTCACCTCAATACTTGCCCGGTCGGCATTGCCACGCAGAACCCGGCGTTGCGCAAGAAATTCGAAGGTCGTCCCGAGCATGTCGTGAATCTGCTGACCTTCATCGCCGAAGAGATCCGCGAGATCATGGCGGAACTCGGCTTCCGCACGCTCCAGGAGATGGTCGGTCGCGTCGATATGCTCGATGCGCGTGAGGCGATCAATCATTGGAAGGCCAAGGGCATCGACCTGACGCAGATCCTGCACAAGCCGGAGGTCCCGGACAACGTTGCGATCAGTTGTGTCGAGATGCAGGACCATGGTCTTGATAAGGCGCTGGATAACCAGATTATCGAGCTGTCGCGCGATGCGCTGGAGCGTCGCGAAAGAGTAGAATTCGCATTGCCGATTCGCAACGTGAACCGGACGGTTTGCACCATGCTTTCGGCCGAAATTTCGCGTCGTCACGGCGTGGACGGCTTGCCGCCGGAGACGGTCAATATCCATTTCCGCGGTTCAGCCGGGCAGAGCCTGGGGGCGTTCCTTGCCAACGGGGTCAACGTACGGCTTGAAGGCGACGCCAATGATTATTTCGGCAAGGGCATGTCGGGCGGCCGCCTGGTGGTGTACCCGCCGGCAGCAGCGACGTTTGCGCCCGAGGAGAATATCATTGTCGGCAATGTGGCGCTCTACGGAGCCACTGGCGGCGAGGCCTTCTTGCGCGGTATGGCCGGGGAACGATTCGGTGTGCGCAACTCAGGTGCCACGGCGATCGTCGAGGGGATCGGCGACCATGGCTGTGAATATATGACGGGCGGGCGGGTCGTTGTTCTGGGCGAGACCGGGCGGAACTTCGCCGCGGGAATGAGCGGTGGAATCGCTTATGTCTTCGACCCGGAGACGAGCTTCCAGCAGCATCTGAATACCGGGATGGTCGAGATGGAGACGCTGGAGCGCGAAGACGAAGAGTTCGTTTTCGATCTCGTTCGTCGCCACCAGAAATATACACAAAGTACGGTCGCGGCCGAGATTCTCGCGAGCTGGGACGCCAACATCTCGTGCTTCCGCAAGGTCATGCCGACCGATTATCGCCGGGTATTGGCCGAGCGCAAGGCTGCTGCTGAAGCAACCAGCGCGAGCGTTTGAGGGAGAAGTATCGTGGGTAAGATTACTGGATTCCTCGAAATTGATCGTGCATTGCCGGGCCGCCGTCCGGTGGAAGAGCGCCTGAAAGACTATCAGGAGCTCGAAGGCAAGCACTCAGATGAAGACCTGCGCGATCAGGCCGCGCGCTGCATGGATTGCGGCATTCCCTTCTGTCATAAGGGCTGCCCGCTCGGCAATATCATTCCGGATTGGAACGATCTGGTCTTCCGTGGTCGCTTTGAAGAGGCGATTGACCGTCTGCATTCGACGAATAATTTCCCCGAATTCACCGGTCGGGTTTGCCCGGCGCCGTGTGAGGAGGCCTGCGTGCTCGGCATCAACGAGGATGCCGTCACCATCAAGCAGGTCGAGAAGCAGATCATCGAGCAGGCCTGGAGCGAAGGCTGGGTGAAGCCACTGGTGCCGGCCGTCAAGACGGGCCGCACGGTGGCCGTGGTGGGTTCGGGTCCGGCCGGCATGGCCGCCGCCCAGCAGCTCGCACGCGTTGGCCACGATGTGACGGTCTTTGAGCGAGCGAGCCGCATCGGCGGCTTGATGCGCTACGGCATCCCCGACTTCAAGATGGAAAAACACCTCATCGACCGGCGCATGGAGCAGATGGAAGCCGAGGGCGTGACCTTCCGCACCGGCGTGGCGATCGGCAAGGATATTTCGGCCGAAGACCTCAAGCGTGATTTCGATGCGGTCGTGGTAGCGGCCGGCTCTACGGCACCGCGTGATTTGCCGGTCCCCGGCCGCGAGCTCAAGGGTGTACATTTCGCGATGGACTTCCTGCCCCAGCAGAACCAGGTGGTCGCCGGCGACGAGGTCCCGGACCAGATCAAAGCCACCGGCAAGAACGTCGTCATCATCGGTGGTGGCGATACCGGCTCGGATTGTCTCGGCACCTCGAACCGCCAGGGCGCGAAATCCGTGAACCAATTCGAACTCCTACCGCAGCCCCCCGAGGGCCGCGGTGATGGCGTCGCCCTCTGGCCCTATTGGCCGATGATTCTACGGACCTCTTCGTCGCATGAAGAAGGTGTCGAACGTCAATGGAGCATCAATACCAAAAAGTTCACTGGCGATGCCAATGGCAACGTGACGAAATTGCACGGCGTGCGACTCGAATGGACGACGCCGGAAGATGGCAGTCGTCCCGAGATGAAAGAGGTCGCGGGCAGCGAGTTCGAGATGGATGCCGATCTTGTGCTTCTCGCGATGGGCTTCCTCGGACCTGAGAAGCCGTTGTTGGAACAGCTCGGCGTTGATCTCGACGGCCGTGGCAATGTGGTCGCGGACGACGATTATGCAACCAATGTACCGGGTGTCTTTGCTTGCGGCGATGCGCGCCGCGGTCAGTCCCTGGTGGTCTGGGCGATCTGGGAAGGTCGCGAGGCCGCACGCGGTGTGGATGCCTGGCTGATGGGTGCCACCGAGTTGGCGGCCTGCCCGATGGTGGGCTGATTCTGTCGCGCGGGGTTCAGTGGATATTCACGATCCGCGGCGCGTCGCGTCGCAACCCCTCGCGACCGGTCTGGAGAATCAGGCCGAGCGTGATGGTGCCGAGCACGATCAGCGCTCCAAGGATGGCGTAATAGCTCTCCAGGAAGGTCAGCGCGCAGAAGAGAGGAAGGCCCAGCAAGGCGAGCAAGCCGCCGCGGCGGAAGGCCTCGTGCAGGCAGACCAGGGCGGCTGGCACCCAGAGGTCGCCATGGACGTAGGGGTGGACCGTGTCGCCGAGCCGCGCGATGGCGAGCCTCGCCCACAAGCCTGCGAGGAAGGCGGCCCCCGTGCTGCCAGTCAGGCGTCGTGCGAGCACGAAGGTGCCGAAGGCGGGAATTCACATCGTCAGAACCAGCATCAGATTGCAGGCGAGGATGGGTTCGCCGGTGATCGCCAGCGGTAGGGCTGCCAGCAGACCGGGGCCGAACATATGCTCGCCGAGCGTCCAGGCATTCGGCATCGGGAAACAGGCGCCGGCGCCCATCAATGAGGTCGCCGGGTCGAGCCAGCCGCGTGCCGCGTGCATCACGGTGCCGAGTACCATCTCTTGGTCAGTCGCAATCAGATTTCGGATATTGCCCAGCCCCTGTTGGCAGCAGAAGCAGCCGGGCTGGGTCTTCGGCCAGCCCGGCGAGGGCCCAGAGAATCACCAGGAGGTAGGCTGTGGCCGCTGCCATATGGGGGCGAAAGTGTCGCAACATGGTCGGGCCCTAGAACTCGATAAGTACCTTGCCCCCTGCGTCCGGGTCTTGCGCTACGCGCAGTGCCGTGGCGAACTCGTCGAGCCCGAAGCGGTGTGTGATGGCCGGCGTGAGATCTACTTCGCGCAGCATCTCAATCATATCTTCGTAGTTGTCGGGGTAGGCGATCGAGCCAAGGAGCGAGAGCCCCTTGGCCATCACGGAGAGGAAATCGACCGGCACCGGATCGCGGTGCAGAGCGACGATCGCGATGCGTGCCTGCTCCTTTGCGTGCGCGATGATATCCGGAATGACGCTTGCGGCGCCGGTGGCCTCGATGAAGGCATCCGCACCGGCCATGATCGGCATGCCGAGCCATTCCCCCTTGCCTTGTAGGTCGGCGAGTTCCTTCCAGAGGTCGCCTTCGCCCGCGCACAGTGTCGCCTTTGCCCCCAGCTTGGTCGCGATGGCGAGCCGCGTCGCCGAGCGGTCTACGACAATCACATCTTCGATGCCGCGGTAGCGGCAGGTAGCCAGGGCCATCAGTCCGATGGGCCCGGCGCCGAAGATCACCGCCTTCTCACCGGGCTGAATCCCCGCGCGATTGACCGCCTGCATGCCGACGCCCAAGGGCTCGGCCAATGCGGCGCTATCGTAGGCGAGATCGTCGGGCAGGGCGAAGAGCACACCCCCTGCAGCGACGTTCGGCACGAGCAGTTCAGGTGTGAAGCCTCCTTGTGCGGCACCGTTACCGATCTGGTTGCCGCCGCCCATCGGGTTGAGCGTCACGCGGGTGCCGGGAGCCAGGCCTTCGACCTCGGCCCCGACCCGCAGGATTACGCCGGCCAACTCATGGCCCAGCCGCATCGGTTCGGGCGTCGGCCCGGCAACACCGCCGAGCTTCACATAGCCGACGTCGCTGCCGCAGATACCGCAGGCGTGCACGCCGATGACGGCATCGCGGGGGCCGGGCTCCGGCGGGGCGACCTCGTCGATACGGACATCCTCGGGGCCATGAATCCGAACCTGCTTCATGGCGGCCTTCAGTCCTCGACGAGCCGGATGAGCGGGATGCGCGTGCGTCCGGTCTTGGCGAGGTAGTCGGTGTACCAGGGGCGGTCGGCGGTGAGCGCCTGCCAGATCTCGTCGTGCTCGGCGCCTTCGAGCACATCGGCGCGCACGAAGGCTTCAAACGCACGCTCTTTGATCCAGACCTTGGGATTCGCCTTGCGGTCGGCCAGATTGTGGAACCAGGCCGGGTTCACCGGGCCGCCGCCGTAGGAGGCCGCCAGGATGCGATTGCCAGCGGCATCTTGCCAATAGGGCAGCACGACCTTATGCGTCTTGCCCGATTTCCGCCCTACCGTACGAAGGATCAGGCTTTTCATCTTCGCCATCAGCCACGCGTCGGGGTCGTCGGTCGACTCCAAGGCCGCCAGATGATTCCGCGTGATCCCCGGAATTTCTTCATAGGGCGGTGTCTCGAAGTGGTCTGCCTTCTGATCCTTAGCCATACGGATTGTCTAGAGGTCCGGCCGAGAACTGCAACGGAGCACAATTTCAGTCGAGGATTTTGAGGGAGGCGAAGAACTTCTCGCGCAGAGATTTCTTCTCGTCGATGCCATGCGCGGCAAAGAGATATATGGACCGGCTGAAGCGAAAAAACTCGGCCCGCCCGTGCCGCTTGGCTCCCTTGGCGGAGGGGATTTCGTAAATCAGAAGTTTACCTTCCCGGCCGTCGCGCTCGAAATCCGTGAAGGCGAGCTGGTCGCCGCCGATATCTTCCAGCATGCCGTCGCGTGTTTGGCTGTAGAGCACGCTGGTGGGCGTGAAGACGCTCGCGAAACTCGGCAGCGTCACGATGCTGACGAAGATCGCGTTGGTATCGTCGTTGATGATGAAGTTCTCGGAGGTGACCGTGCCGATGCCGATGCTGCGCGATTGCTCTTTATGCTCGGCCTTGCCGGGCACCTCGACACGGAAGGGATGGCCTTCCGGTGCGAGTATCTCCGCGCTTGCCGTGGTGGCCGCAAGCAGGAGCCCCAAGCCCATCATCCAGGACAAGTATATTTTGCGTAGCCTCATTGTGGAGTCGTCCCTCAACGAACGTTGGTGGAGGGCCACTATGCGGCTTCGCGCCCCAAGATGAAAGGGTGCAATCCGAATCCGAGCAGGAATGTCGACGGGCAAGAGGCCTGCTTTGCGGCCGGACCTCAAGGAGGCCCCCGCGGTTTCAGTCCGCGGCGGCTTCGCTGTCGCGCGCGGCGGCGCCGAAGACGCCCTTGGACATCAGGCTCATCTCGGCTTGGACGCGGGCGCGGTAGACACGGGCTCGGGCTGCATGAACACGCGCGTTGTCGGGCTCGGCCTGTGCGGCCAGCTCGACCAGGTGGCAGGCGATATCGAGGCGATCCTCGGCGGCTTCGCGCTCGGCCCGGGCAATCAGGCTGGCCGCGCCGCCGGCCAATTCGGCCAAGGTACGCGCCAGATCGCGCTCCGGAGCCGGCAGGAGATGGGCCGGGTTGCCGTCATACCAGCCGCCGTAGAGCCGCCAGAGGTTGCGGACGATGAAACGCGGATCGTCATAGGTCGGCCGCAGATACGGCCGCGCCAGTAGTTCTTCGGGCATCACGACGCCGCTCACCACATCGTCGAGGCGTGCGCCTTCGTTCATCAGCCGCAGCGTTTGCTCGATGATCGTCTCGAGCAACTCGGCGGCTTCGGTGAGCGCCTGGCGCACCCGCGCCTCTCCCAGGATGACCGGGCCGTGGCCCGGCATGAGCGTGCTGGCACCGAGCTTGGCCATGCGCCGCAACGCATGCGCCCATTCGCGCGGGAAGCGCTGTACCTTCTGCGGGTTGCCGCAATTCGGCGAGGCCCAGATGAAAAGGTCGCCGGTATAGATGGCATTCTGTGAAGGGATGAAGGCCCAGACATGGTCGTCGGTCTCGCCCTTGTCATGGAAGAGACGGATTTCGATGCCGCCGACCTCGATGCTGCGGGAGTCGCGGAGGGTTTCGTCGGGGTAGCGGTATTTGCGCGGGAAGACGGGCTTTTCGAATCCGAATTGCCGCTGGTTGATGATCCCATTGTAGCCGTTGGTCAGGATATAGCGGTCGAAGCGCGCCGGGCAGGCCTCGTGCGCGATGACGCGCGTCGGTGCTTCGCCCTTGTCGCGGGCTTCTTCTTCAAAGGGGCGGAGGCCAAAAACATGATCGACATGGCCGTGCGTATAAACCGCTGTATGCACACGCTTGGCGGACCAGCGGCGCACGTTCGCGAAGAGCTGGGCGGCGTGGAAGAAACTCGACGTATCGAGGAAGACCAGGCCTTCGTCGGTGTCGAGGAGGCCGACATTGGAGAAAGCGGACATGAAGCCCAGGCCGGTGCCAAGCTCCTCGAAGCCGACCAGGGCTGTGCCCGGGTGGACCTGGGTTTCTTCGAGTCCGCCATTCCAGGCACGCTCTGCCAATTCCAGAACTTCTCCCATGCAGGGACTCTACGCTGGCAGGCCCGGCTTGCGAAAGTCCCGCGGCCGGCCACTCCTGCTGGACACGCGTTCAGTGAACTTGGCGCTGCGGGAGTGCCTTGCTAGGTTTTGCGGCGCCTGGCGGTTCTCACCGGGCGGCGGAATTTTACCGGGAAAC
Organism: Deltaproteobacteria bacterium; assembly: GCA_046583355.1. GTDB lineage: Bacteria > Desulfobacterota > Binatia > UBA12015 > UBA12015 > UBA12015. Next base: position 7,278 of record JAYGCM010000077.1, on the reverse strand, counting down.
GAGGCTTTTTGATGGACAAGCGAATGACCGCAGCCGATGTGGTCGGTCGTCTCGAAGACGGCATGACGATCGGTATCGGAGGATGGGGTGCCCGGCGCAAGCCGATGGCGCTGGTGCGCGAATTGGTCCGTTCTGACCTGAAGGACCTGACAATCGTTGCGTATGGCGGGCCGGATGTCGGCATGCTCTGCGCCGCCGGCAAGGTGGCGCGGCTGGTCTTCGGCTTTGTCTCGCTCGACCTGATCGCCCTTGACGCCCATTTCCGCGCCGCTCGTCAAGCCGGTAATATGAAGAATATCATGGAGCTCGACGAAGGCATGCTGCAATGGGGCCTGCGCGCCGCCGCCTTGCGTCTGCCCTTCCTGCCGACGCATGCCGGCCTGGCCACCGACGTCGAGACGCTCAACCCCGAGATCAAGACGATTCAGTCGCCTTACGCCGACGGCGAGGTGCTGATGGCGATGCCGGCGTTGAAACTCGACGCGGCACTCTGCCATGTCGACCATTTGGACGCGCGCGGCAACGGCCAGATCCTCGGCCCCGATCCGTATTTTGACGATCTCTTCTGCGCCGCGGCGACCCAGCGCTTCGTCAGCTGCGAGGAGATCCTGCCCACCGAGGAGATGACGGCGCGGGGCTGCATCCACTCGATGGTGCTCAACCGCACTTTGGTGGATGGCGTGATCGAGGCACCCTTCGGTGCGCATCCGACCAGTTGCGTGCCGAAATACGGGATCGACGTCGACCATCTGAAAATCTATTCGGCCGCGGCGAAGGTGGAGGGTGGCTTTGCTGATTACGTCGGCAAATTCCTCGAGCTCGATCCGGCGGATTATCTTGAAGCTGTCGGCGGGGCCGACAAAATCAGCGCGATTGCCGCGCCGGTATTCTGATCATGGCGAATCTCGAAGGCAAAGATTATTCGCTTGCGGAGCTCTGCATCACGGCCTGTGCTGAAGCGTTTCGCGAAGACTCTGAAATTCTCGCCTCTGGCATGGGCCTGGTGCCGCGCCTCGGTGTCGGGCTCGCCAAGCTCACCTTTTCGCCCGATCTGCTGCTCAATGACTCCGAATGTACGCTGGTCTCCGAGCCCATCCCGCCGGGGCCGCGCGGCGATTATCAGCTCAAGGTCGAAGGCTGGCTGCCCTTCCGCGCTGTTTTCGACCTGCTCTGGGGCGGCCGGCGTCATTGCATGAATATGCCGACCCAGCTCGACCGCTGGGGCCAGCAGAATATTTCTTTGATCGGCGATAGGGACCAGCCCAAGGTACAATTGCTTGGCGTGCGCGGCATTCCCGGCAACTCGATCAACCATCCCTCGAGCTTCTTCCTGCCCAACCACGGCAAACGCACGCTCGTCTCCGAGGTCGATATGGTTTCGGGTGTGGGGCATAATCCGGCGCGCTGGAAGGCCGGTATGAACAAGAGCTTCATGGACCTGCGGCGCTGCGTGACCAACCTCGCTGTGCTCGATTGGGGCGGACCCGACCACCAGATGCGGATCGTGAGTCTGCACCCCGGCGTGACCATCGACGATGTGCAGGAGGCGACCTCCTTTCCGCTTGCCGTGGCCGAAGGCCTTGGCGAGACACCGGGACCGGACCAGGAGCAATTGCGGCTTATCCGTGATGTGATCGACGTGAATGGCCTGCGCGCCAGCGTCTTCCCCGAGAAAAAGTAGAGAGGCCAGACCGATGGGTATTGAGACCACGATCCAAGACGGCGTTGCTCACGTCGTGATGAATGTCCCGCCCGTCAACGCGTTTGATAGCGCGACCTGGGCCGAGCTTGCCGCACTCTTCACGCGCCTGAGCGAAGACGAGGCCGCCCGTGTGGTGTTGCTTTCGGCCGAGGGGCGCGGCTTTCAGGCCGGCGTCGATATCAAGGAACTCGCCCGCGATTCGACTGCCATCACCAAGGTCAACAAGGGTTGCTACGATACCTTCGCGGCCATCTACGATTGCAAGGTACCGGTTGTCACGGCCGTGCATGGCTTCTGCCTCGGCGGCGGCATCGGCATGTCGGGTGCGTCGGATATTGTTTTTGCGTCCGAAGACGCGACCTTCGGCCTGCCCGAGATCGACCGTGGGGCGCTGGGTGCGGCGACCCACCTCTACCGCATGTTCGGCATGGCCAAGGCACGCAAGATGCTGCTGACCGGCGAGTCGATCACAGCGGCCGAAGCCTACCGCCTGGGAGCACTCGAAGAGGTGACGACGCGCGAGAATCTCCTGCCGGCAGCGCGCCGTGTCGCCGAGTCGATTGCCGCCAAAAGCCCCAAGGCAGTGCATCTCGCCAAGGAATCCCTCAACGGCATCGAGCTCCTGGATGTAAAAAAATCCTATCGCTTCGAGCAGGGCTTCACGCTGGAACTCTACACATCAGCCGACTCGCAGGAGGCACGCAACGCCTTCGTTCAGAAACGCGACGCGGACTTCAAGGACGAGAAGAAATAGTCCGGACCTCTAGGCGGCCGATGTGTTCCAGATTCCGAAGCATCGAAGGGTGGAAGGTCTGTTAACTCTTGATCTCGATTGCCGTGAGCTCCCGGCCCCATCACGGTAACCACCGGATACTTACGCAAGAGGGTCCGAAACTCCTGCTCTATCGCCCGTGCAACCATGCAGGTCATACCGTGTAGATCGAGAGTTCAACTCTCGATCTACACGGTATCGCTGACCATCGGAAGTTCTCCTTCCCCCGCCCGGAGGGTTCTTGGTGATTCTCCCTGTTCGCCTCTGTAGAACGACCGCGTCGCCCCCTATTTGCTCGGTGGAATTGGCGTGACTCTCCTCGATCATGATAACGGTGGCATTCGGGAGGGAATTCGTGATGGCGGGAGTTGATTTTCAGGTGGATCGGACGGATTTGCGCAAGAGCCGTTTCCAAGGCGAAAGCGCCGCCGAGCTGGCCGATGGCCATATCCGCTTTGTCGTCGAGCGCTTTGCACTGACGGCCAATAATATCACTTATGGCGTGGCCGGAGATTTGATCGGCTACTGGAATTTCTTCCCGGCCGAAGAGGGCTGGGGGAGGATCCCGGTCTGGGGCATCGCCCGGGTCGAGGCCTCGCGCGTGGCCGGCGTGAGCGTGGGGGATCGCTATTTCGGCTACCTGCCGATGTCGACGCATCTGGATATTAAGGGCGCGGAGCTGACGAATCATTCGGTCGTGGATGGTGCGGCGCATCGAGCGGCTTTGCCGCCGATCTACAACCGCTACGAACGCCTGCCCGAGGCGAGTGAGAGCGAAGACGAGGCGTGGATGATGCTGCTTCGCGTCCTCTTTCTGACCGGCTGGCTGATCGACGATTTCCTCAGCGATCACGAATTCTTCGGCAGCGAAGCGGTGGTGATTCTCAGCGCTTCGAGCAAGACGGCGTTCAGCCTCGCCCATTGCCTGGCCGCCCGGCCGCAGGGGCGGCCCCAGGTGATCGGGCTCACCTCACCGGGGAATCTGGCCTTCACCACCGGGCTGGGCTGCTACGATCGCGTGCTCACCTATGATCAGGTCGCGGAGCTCGATGCTGCCGGCCCGACCACTTTGGTCGATATGTCCGGCAACGGAAAGGTGGGCGCCGCGCTGCACCGCCACTTTGCCGATGCGCTCCAATATCATTGTCAGGTCGGCCTCACGCATTGGGAGGAGCAGGGGAGCGAAGCCGATCTGCCGGGGGCGACGCCGGAATTCTTCTTCGCCCCGACTCAGGTCGAGAAGCGCCTGGCCGAATGGGGCGCCGCGGGTCTCGCGGCGCGCCAGAAGGCTGCCTGGGAGGCCTTCCTCAAGCCCTGCCGCGGCTGGTTGCATCTCGCGGAGAGCAGCGGTGAGGCGGCCGTTGCCGCGGCCTATCATCAGATGCTCGAGGGGCGCATCGATCCGAGCCTCGGCGTGATTCTCGCCCTGCCCGCCGAGGTAGCCTGAAAGCGCCTTATTTCGCTTCCTGCAGGCTGCGATTGAACTTTGTGCCGGTGAAGTGGGCGGTTTCGGCCAGAGCCTTTTCGTTGCCGCGTTTGGCGAAGACCAGCAGGGAGTCGTAGGCGGTGGCGGCGACGAAATCCGAGTCGTCGTTCAGGAGGGCGGCAAGCGCGGGCACGGCCGCCGGGTCGCCGAGCCGGCCGAGGTGGTAGGCGGCGTTGTGGCGTACCATCTGGTGGGTGTCCTTGGTGCCGAGGAGCAAGGTGGGCACCGCGCGGGCATCGTCGAGCTCGGCGAGGAGGAGGCCGGCGCGCGTGGCGTGCTCGCCGTCGAGGGCCGGCAAGGTGTGTTTCAGGATCGTCGCCTTCGCGAGCGTGGCATTCGCGCCGTCGAGTTGTCGGCGCAGTACTTTCAGGGCCCGCATTGCCTCTTCGAAGCTGCGCGCCTCAAGCATGATACGCGCAAGCCGTTCGGCTGCGGCCGGGTGGTCGAGGGCTCTCTTGCAGGAGAGCAATACCTGCTGGCGGACGTAGCTCTCCGGATCTCTCAGTAGAACGAGGGCACGGTCGCGAGCATCGTCTGCCCGCATCTCGCAAAGGGCATCCATGGCCCACATGCGCACGTAGCGGTCCTCGTCCGCCGTGCCGGCGTGCAGCAGCGGCAGGGCTCGGGCGTCGCCGATGAGGCCGAGCGATGTGAGGATCTCGTAGCGGACCTGATCATTCTCTTCGAGCGGGTAGTGCTCGAGAAGTCCGGGCACGGCACGCTGGTTGCCCCATTCACCGAGCGCTTCGACGATCGCGAGGCGGACGTCTTCGTCGTCGTCACCGAGGTTCTCGGTGAGGGCGGTCAGGGAGTCCGGAAGGATGATTTCCTTGATGATACCAACCCCGGCGAGTCGAACCTCGGCATCGGGGTCGGCCAATAGACGGCGGCCGCCGGGAAGGCCGTCTTCGCGCAGGCTGATCAGCCCGGCGGCGCTGGTCTCGTTTTCTGGATCCGCCCGGACCTCCTCGACGAGGCGAGCGACGGTCCGCTCAAGGGGGTTCGGTAGGGGCGCTGCGAGGCCGGGCTTCTCTTTGGTGGTGGAATTCTCGCATCCGCCAAGCCCTCCTGCGAGGAGAAGGGTGGCGGCTAGCGCGACGTGGAGCGAATGGCAGGAGAAGGCAGCTTTGAGCATTATGTAAGCCGAGATAGCCTAATGACTACCGGCTTCCAACAGGAAGTCTGCAAGCTCGCCTCTGCGGGTGCGTTTGCTGATGCTTCGCTTTGGCGGCTGCCGTGTCTCAGTATACGAGACGTTTATGAAAAAAATGCCATTCGGCCGGCGCAGACTAACAAGAGGACTTGACCGCAGAGGGCCAGATGTCGGAGTATGCTGGCAACCAAGTTAACTCGGGCTCCCCAGCGCGATTCGTAATCCGCGGGGAGACCCCACCACACGACCTTCTGAAGGAGGATCTCCATGATCAAAGGGAAATGGAATTACGCACTCGCCGCAATCGCGGCTCTCGGGATGGCGATGCCGTCCGCGGCACTCGCGGGCATCCCCGGTAAATATCAGGTGACCTTTGTGCCGCAGTCGCCCGCCTTGAACGCCCTTATCGATATCCAGATGCCGGCGGACCGCGCCGGCAAGTTGAAGCTCAAGCAAAATGGTAGCGACAAGGACGGCACCGGCGGTTTCGTGATGCAGATTGCCGGCAACGGCAAGCTGATCTGTGCGTCGAATCCGGACTCCAAGGGTCTTTGTGGCCCGAAGGACAACATGACGGAGGCGATCAGCCAGACGACCTGGACGGTGCTCGGCGCTGTCGAGATCACGAACGCGGCCCGGCTTTGGGTCAAGGGCGGCAAGATCGTCTTCCAGGCCACGGGTAAGAACAAGGGCGACGCTAACGGAAACGCCGCGGCTAGCACTATCTACGACACGTCGGTCCAGACCGGTTATGCGTCGATCAACGACATGGGTTCGGATCCCGACAACGAAGTCACTGGTTGTGACGCGGGCCCGACGGCCGACAAGACGACGTGTGCGAACTCGTTCGCGTCTGTGGTTGCCGGCTTCATGTTCGGCCACGACGACTCGCTTGGTTGTTCGGTCGATGAGGATTGCAACGCAGACGTCTCAACGTTGGTCTGTGTCGCCGGTGCCTGCGCCGTGCAGACCTGCACGGTGCCTTCGGACTGCAATAGCGGTGCCTGCAATATGGGCAGCGGCCCGTCCGGCGGCACCTGCTGTGACATCGTGACCTCGACCGACCCGGATTGCACCGCGGCTTCGTCGCCGAGTGGTGCCTTCCTCGATTCGGTCAACTTCTGATTGGAATCTTCTGACTCCGCGGCTTTTTGCCGCGCAAACAAAGAGGGCCGCCGGGATTTTCCCGGCGGCCCTTTTTCGTGGCTGCTGCGCTGCGTTTTGCGGCCCTCCCCAGCTGTCGATCAAGTCTCCTGGCTCAGTCGGCGGCTTTGCGGCTCTTCAAATAGCTCTGCAATTGCCGGTCGTGTCGGCAGGTGGCGCTGAGCGGCGCCAGGCACGGCTCCCAGCGAGGCGGGGCCGCCGCCTCGGGGCGGTCGCCCATCACGGTAACGCGCTGAATCACCCGATCGCCGGCAAAGTCATTCAGGACAGAATGCTGCGTATAGCGATTGTCCCAGATGGCGACCGTCCCTACGCTCCAGCGGTACCGCACGGTGAAGTTCGGGCTGGTTGCCCAATTCGTCAGGTAGCCAAGCAGCGCATTGCTTTCGTAGTGGCTGAGCTCGACGATACGCCGAGTAAAATGCTCGTTCACGAAAAGCGATTTGCGCCCTGTCGCGGGATTGATGCGAACCACCGGATGCACGGCCATATTCTCTGGATGACCATGTGGGTGAGCATCGTGGAGGGCCGAGAGGCCTTCGCAGAATTCGCGCATGGCGGGCGATAATTCTTCGTAGGCCTTGTACATATTGGCCCACATCGTATCGCCGCCGACTGTGGGGCAGGTGACCATATGGAGAATGGAGAGGAGCGAGGGTTCCTCCTCGCAGCTCAGGTCACTATGCCATTCGTCGGCGATCGCACCCGCACCACCTGCCGCATGCAATTCGAAGAACTCAGGTCGCTCGCCGCCGAATTGGAGGTTCGGGTGCGCTTCGAGGCGGCCGAAGAGGTTGCCGAAGACGATATGCTCGTCCGGCGTCAGTCCTTGTTGCGGAAAGAACAATACCAGGTGCTCGTCGAGCAAGGCTCGGATCTGCTTGGCCTCATCGGGCCCCGCTTCTTGCAGCGAAAGGCCGCGAACTTCGGCTCCCAGGGAACCGGAAAGAGGTGATACCTCAAGTGCTTTGATTCTGGTTGCCGCTTCCATCGCTCGCTCC
>JAYGCM010000060.1:0-36871 GCA_046583355.1 Deltaproteobacteria bacterium | reverse complement strand
TTTTCGCGGAAATGGTCGAAAGCCCCAACCGCCGCCGGCCTTCTGAAGGATGACTCTCGACCGAGGAGGCCCGCTTGGTCTTCTCGGTTTTCATGTCGCTTCGTCGGGCCGGGTGTACCACCAGGCCCAGACGGCGAAGAGGAGCTGGAAGGGCAGGCGGCCGTAGTTCACCGCTGCCGAGCCCGTGCCGGGGCCGTCCGGGCCGAGGCCCGTGAGCGCCATATTCACGTTGGCGGGAAAGACCGCGATCAGCAGCGCAATCACGCCCCACGCAGCCAGCACGCGCGTGCGTGGCTCGAGCAGGTAGACGCCCAGGACGATCTCGGCCAGCCCTGAGATCACGTTCAGCCACTCGGGGTTTGGCAGTCCGGGGGGAACGATCGAGACGAAAAATTCCGGCGAGAGCAGATGCAGGAATCCCGTAAAACAAAGCTGGAACGAGAGGAGATACAGCAGCGGCTTCTTGAAGCGATTCATGCGCGGACCCTGCCTGAAACCGGCGCTGGTGTACAGCCGACCTTTACGGGCGGTTTGTTCGTGCGCGGGCAGCGGCATGTCGCAGCCAGATTCCGCCAGCGACCCGGCTCAGCTCGGCTCCCTGATCAGTTTGGCGACGATGGCCGCGAGCTCCTCGCCCTTGGCCTCCTGGAGGAAATGGCCGCCGCCGTTGATCGTGATATGCGTCCGGTTTTGCGCACCGGGCACCTTGGCGATGAAGCGTTTCTCGCCGCCGCCGCTGACCGGGTCGTTGTCGCTGAAGGCGCAGACGAAGGGCTTCTCCCATTTGCGCAAAACTTCCCAGGCGCGCAGGTTGGCCGCCACCGAGGGGTCGTCTGCGAGAGTTGGCACATGTGTCGGCATGGCGCGCGCGCCCATCTTGTAGGAGGCGTCGGGGAAGGGGGCGTCGTAGGCGGCGATTTCTTCGGCGGAGAGTTGCTTGCCGCCGGTGGCGCCGGCCACGGCAAGGCCGACCGGCAGGTCTTCGGTCTCCCAGCACCATTTCTGCCAATGGGCAAAGTTCAAGGGCTGCGAGCCGCCGCTCTGGCCGCTGAGCGCGGCCATCACCTCTGCCATGGTGGGCGTGGGGGCCTCGGCGCGGAAGCGGCGGACCTCAGCGGCAACCTCGGCCGGTGTATCGGCAGGCGTCGGCAGGCCCGTGTTGGCAATCACGACCCGGGCGAAGCGCGCCTGGTTCTCGGCCACCAGGCGCAGGCCGATCAGGCCGCCCCAATCCTGGCCGAAGAAGGTAATCTCGTGGAGGTCGTTGGCGACAAGCCAGGCCGTCATCCAATCGACCTGGCGCTGGTAGGAATAATCTTCCCGCGCCGCCGGTTTGTCCGAGCGGCCGTAGCCGACCAGGTCGGGGGCGATGACGCGTAATCCAGCTTCGGTCAATGCCGAAATCATATGACGGTAGAGGTAGCTCCAGCTGGGTTGGCCGTGCATGCAGAGCACGATCGGCGCCTCGCGCGGCCCCTCGTCGATATGGTGGATGCGCAAGCGCCCGCCCTCGCCGTCATCGACTTCGGTATAATGCGGCGCGAAGGAATAGCCGGGAAGGTTCTCGAAGCGTTCGTCGGGTGTGCGCAGACAATGCATGGACTCTCTTCGCGTTCGTAAGGTCGTTCCGCAACCGCGCCTCTAGTCGCAAGTCCTGGGGAGGTTCCCCCTCGCGTCCGGATTCGTTCAGGTAGCGAGAAGTTCCGATGTTCGACGGGGTCGTGGCGAGCCAGTAGGATTCCGGCATGCGCGCGCCCGCCTACTCCTCGCAGGTAGATGAGATTTTTGCCTCGGCAACAATTGCCGATCCCTATCCCTTCTATCGACGCCTGCGCGAAGAGCGGCCGGTGTCCCAGGTGGGGGAGACGGGCGTGCATCTGGTGGCCACGCGCGCGCTGATCGAAGACGCACTGGCGCGCGAGGAGGATTTTTCGGCGCATCTCACCGGTGTTCTGATGCGCGGAGCGCAGGGGGCACCGACGGTTTTTGCGTTACCTGACTCGCCAGCCACGCGAGTGATCGCGACCGCCGACGAGCCCGAGCATGGGGTCCATCGCGCGGCCGTGCAACCGCGCATGGTGGCGCGCCAGATCGCGGCGCTTGAGGAGCCGATCTGGCGGTGGACGCGAAGCGCGGTGGGCGACTGGCTCGCACGCGGCGGGGGCGACTTCGTGCCGATCGCTGAGATTCTTCCGGCGCAGGTGGTCGGCGAGCTTCTGGGCCTGCCCGAGGATGATATCAGTCGCTTTCGCGTCTGGGCAATGATGGGCGGCGAGATTCTCGCCGGCGATGTGGACGAGGCGACGCTGATCACGTTGGCGAGCGAAACCACGAAGATGCACGCCTATCTGGGTGAGCACCTCGACCGCGCGCTGGCCGCTACCCGCGCGGACGTCGGGGCTCCGCTGCTGCATTCGCTCGCGCGTGGCATCGCGGCCGGTCAGCTCGACCGCGAAGAGGGGATCGCGATCGCTACGGTGCTTTTTGGTGCCGGTGGCGAGTCGACCGCCGCGTTGATCGGCTCGGCTATGCGCCGGCTTGCCGAAGAACCGCAGCTGGCCGATCAGTTGCGCGCCTCCCCCGATCTGATTTCGGCATTTGTCGAAGAGATCGCTCGTCTGCACCCGCCTTTCAATTTCCATTACCGCGTGGCGCGCCGGGACTCCGAGCTTGGCGGCTTCGAGATCCGTCAAGGCGATCGCCTGATGCTGCTCTGGGCCTCGGCCAACCGCGACGCCGCCGTCTTCGACGCGCCTGATGAGCTACGCCTCGACCGGGCGCATGCGCGCGACCACCTGGGCTTCGGTCGCGGCGCGCATTTCTGCATCGGCGCCGGCGTGGCCCGCCTCGAGGCACGCATCCTCTGCGAGGAGCTTCTCGCTCGGACCTCCCAGATCTCCATCGCGCCCGATACGCAGCCGGTCTACGCGAAGAGCATCTTCACGCGCCGCCTCGAGAGCCTCGTGCTCACGGCCAAGCCCTGCTGAGCAGGCCGGGCGGGGATCCCTATCCGGATGCGAAGCCTCTCCCCGCGGCCGACCGGCCGTGCGAAGGGTCTGGGGGATCTCCGCGATGCTGTGTCGCGCGCGCAAGATCTGTCGGGGGTCTGAACACCGGCGGCAACCGAAAGAGCATCGAATCTTTCCCGTATTGGCACCTCGGCCGCGGCTCGTTAGCGTCACGGATCAGGAGGACAAGGAAATGAAGCTCTACGTCTCAGCAATCCCGCCCAACCCCCGCAAGGTCATTCTCTATGTGAAGGAGAAGGGGCTCGACATCCCTCAGGTCGAGATCGATATCATGAAGGGGGAACAGAAGACGCCCGAGTTCCTCGCCAAGAACCCGTTTGGAGCACTCCCGGTCCTGCAGCTCGACGACGGCTCCTACCTCACCGAGTCGCTCGCGATCATGGAATACCTTGAGGAGTTGCACCCCGAGAACCCCATGCTCGGCACCAATGCGCAGGCGCGCGCGCGCGTGCGCGAGCTGGAGCGCATCGCGGATACCGGCGTCTTGAATGCCGTGGCCGCGGTCTTCCAGAACACCTCGCCTTTTTTCGCCAAGAGCGTCAGGCAATCGCCCGATGTCGCCGAAGCGGGCCGGGCAAGGTTCACGCGGAATCTCGCCGTCCTCGATGCGAAAATCGGCGACAATGCCTTCGTTGCCGGAGACAAACCGACGTTTGCCGATTGCACGCTCTTTGCTGCCTTGGCCTTCGGCGAGTTTGCCGGCGTGGAGGCCGCCCCGGAGAGCAAAAACGTGCTGCGCTGGTTCGCCGCCTTCAAGCAGCGCCCGAGCGCGAGTTAGGCGCTCGGGCGGGGGGCCGGCCGTACGGATCAGTCGGGGGTGTCCCCGTGCACATAGGGCGCGATATGGCTGACCTTGCTCGCCAGCGTCTCGTTCCAGTCCTGGGCGTTATGGCAGGTGAAGCAATTCAAGCCGGCCTGGGTGGGTTCCGTTGAGGGGTCGAAGGCGGCGAACGACTGGAACGTCGTCTCCATGACGGTATTTTCCAGCTGGATCGAACCGCGCTGCAAATCGGGGTTGCTGTCGGGCTGGAGCTCGGGGGAGCCTTCCGCGTTGAACCAGATTCCGCCCACCAACTGATAATGCTGCCAGACGCTTTGCGGGTCGCGGCGCGGCAATGAGGACAAATAGCCCTCGGGGCCGATCACCTGGTCGTTCAATTCGTTGATGTTCTGCCGGTTGGTGTCGGCTTGGTTGTCGTCCGCTCGGGTCCCCTGCGGATAGATCCGGCAGATATTGGTCGGCGCCGCCTGCAGTGGGATATCGGTCAGGCCCGTGATCGACCAACCCTGGTTGATCGGGCTCGTCGCGGGAGTGAAGGTCGTATCTTCGGTCGTGCAGGCTGCGCTGCAATCGGTGCTCTCGGGGTTGACTAGACAGGAGGCACAGGCGTCGCTGGTCATCGTCCAGCCGGCGCGGGGGCGGGGCGGTGCGGCATCGCTGTTCACGCAATCCGGGACATTGTCGATATGCTCCCACGTCGACCAGACCATCTCGGGGTGGTTCTTGGTGATCTGTGCCAGGTGGAAGCCGATCAAGCCAAGCTTGGTCTCGACGCCGTCGATTTCTACGTCGATCACGAAGTATCGGCTATGGTCGCCACCGGCTTGCAGCGCCCGCCAGGCGGTTTTGATCTCGACCAGATCCGCCGGCAGATTCGGTCCCTCTGCCGTGCATAGATCCCGGCTGAAGCGGATATTGTAGAGGATCAGATTGTCGCCCGACCCAGGCGCGCCATGGACGGAATAGACCACGCTATCGGTGCCCGCTTCGACGCTTGGGCTTGGTGCGGCCACGTTGGTTGCCTTGAAGAAGGGGCCTGAACTCGTAAGCGAGCCGCAACTATCCTCGCCTTGGCCGAGGTATTGCGGGAAATCATCGCTGGATTGAAAACGGCGCAAGGAAGGATCCGCGTCCGACGGCGCGACCAGGTAGAGGAAACTCTCCCATGCGAATACGCCGAAATCACAGAGATCGGCCTTCTTCCCACCCGGTACGCGGGTGGTCAGTCGCGGGTTGAGGACGCGCTCACGCGAGATCGTGCAAGTCGGGCTGTCCTTGCCGAGGAGATCGACGTCGGTGCCGGAACCATCGTCCGGGTCGCTGCCGCCGCATGCCGCAAGCAAGGTAAGGGCGAGAAGACTGTGAGTCAGCGTTCGTGTGAGCATGCCCCTTCTTAGGTGGATTGTCGGATACCGTCAATCGAATCCGGCTGTCACGCGGCTGATAGTTCGGCCCGCGCCCGTGCTAGGGCATCTACACCGCCCCTCTGCGGCTCCTGTGAAATCGTCCGCTGTCCTCAGGAAGGCATCATGATTTTTCATTTCAATTGGCAGAATTACTTCAAGCTTTTGCGCCTCGCGTGGAACGAGAACAACCCCAAGGTACGGGGGTGGTTCCTGGTGATCCTGCTGCTTTGGGTGCCGCCGGTGGCCACCTTTCACGCGATTTGCTTCTTTCTTGACGGAATTTTCTTCCCCGGTTTATGGCGCACGAAGATCGTAAAGCCGGTATTTGTCATCGGCCACGCACGCAGCGGTACGACGCTGATGCATCGCCTCCTGAGCCAGGACCAGGAACGCTTCAGCTCCTTCATGCTCTACGAGATGTATTTCCCCTCGCTTCTGCAGAAATGGCTGATCCGCAAGTTGGCTATGCTGGACCGCAAATGTGGTGGGCCCATCGAGAAGCGCATTCAGGCTTGGGACGACCGCCATTACGCGGCCATGCGCAAGGTGCACGATATGGGACTCCTGCATCTCGAAGAAGACGATATCGTCCTGTATTACTCGCTTGCCTCGGGCTTCTGGATCACCAAGATGCCCTATATGGGCGAGATCGATTTCTACTCGGTCGACCAATGGCCCGCGAAGAAGCGCAAGCGCCTGATGCGCTTCTACCGCGACTGCCTGCGGCGCCAGCTCTATCTCAACGGCGCGGACAAGACCCACCTGAGCAAGAACCCGGTCTTTTCCGGCCGCGTCGAGGCTCTGCTCGAAACCTTCCCCGACGCCCGCATCGTCGTGCCCGTACGCAACCCCTACGAGACCATCCCGAGCCTGCTCAAGCTGATGCGTGGCGGATGGAAGCGGCTGGGCTGGGACGAGGAACGTCAAGCGCGATGTCTGGCCTTCCTCGCCAACCAATCCTTCTACACCTACCGACACCCCTTGGAGGTGCTTGCGAGCCGGCCCGATGTGCCGCATTCGATCGTCGACTACCGCGACCTGATCGCGGACCCCGCCACCACGATCGAGACAGTGTACCGCGACCTCGGCCTCGATATGTCCGACGCGACCCGGGAAACTCTACTGGGTGAAGGCAAGCGCGCGCGCAACCATAAAACGGATCACCGCTACAGCCTCGAGGAGTTCGGCCTCAAAGCCGACTCGATTCGCGCCGAGTTGCCCGAGCTCTTCGAGCGCTTCGGCTGGGATACTTAGAGCGTCAGGAAACCAGGTTGTTCGGAACGTATTCCGGAGAGCAGGCGAGGCCGAATCAGTCTCTGCGGAAGGGGTTGTAGGGCGCGAGGCCCAAGAGTCTGCCGCGTTGACCCCCGTCTCGGCCGGCCGCTTCCCGCGCAAGCGCCTCAGCGGCCGCGCCTGATCGGGCGCTTTCCGTTCCCGTGCGGATCGGGCACGATGACCAGCGGAGGAGAGCCATGGCTGATTTTTCGGATTCCCTGAGCGACAAGCATGTCGATTTCATCAGGCAGCAGAAGATGTTTTTTGTCGCGACGGCGCCGGCGCAGGGCGAGGGCTTTCCCAATCTCTCGCCGAAGGGCTACGACGCGCTGCACATTCTCGGTCCGAATAGGCTTGCCTACGTTGACCTGCCGGGCAGCGGCAACCAGACGGCTTCGCATCTTGGCCAGGGAGCACGCGTGACCTTCATGTTCTGCGGGTTCGAGAACCAGGCCTGGATTCTGCGTGTCTATGGTCGCGGCCGCCCCTTGCTCGCCGGCACACCGGAGTTCGCCGATCTCGCCGCGCAGATCGACTCGTCCATACTCGGTGACGCCACCCGCCAGATCTTCGATATCAAGATCGAGAAGGTGCAGACCTCCTGCGGCTGGGGTGTGCCGCGCTACGATTTTGCCGGCGACCGACCGACTTTGGTCAAGTACTTCGACAAGGCGGCCGAGAAGGGTGAGCTTGGCGTGACCGTCGAGTTTCTCTCTATCGTACAAGAGAACGTCTAGAGGCCCGGCCGAAAAGGCAACGAAGCACAACGAACACTCGTTGCCGTTGTGCTTTTCGGCTGGACCTCTAGGCTTGGAGGAGATGGTCCTGGATCTGCACGTTCATTCCGAGCTCTCGGATGATAGTCGCGCTGGTGTCGCGACGTATATGAAAGTGCTTGGCCGCAAGCGCCAAGAGCGTCCTCTCGACGGGATCGTGCTGACGGAGCATCGGCAATGGAATGCCGAGCTGGACTATCGTGCGCTGGAGGATGAATACGGCATGCGCATTTTACGGGGTGCCGAGGTTGAGACCGAGTATGGTCATATCCTCGTATACGGCGTGAACGACGCGATCACGGCACGATTCGATTTCTCGGATATCCGCCTGCCGGCCCAGGAACTCATCTCCGAAGTCGATCGTCTCGGCGGCGTAGCCGTGCCCTGCCACCCGGGCCGAACCAATATCGGTCTGGCGGCGCATTATCAGAACAAGCCGCCGCTCGAAGGTGTTGTGGCGGTTGAGGCGATCAATGGCGGTAGCCGCGGCGACGAAGACGCCTGCACTACGAAATTGATGGACGCGCACGGGTATGCTGGCTTCGGTGGGAGTGACGCACATCTGGTCGCCTTCGTCGGGCTTTGTGCGACCCGCTTTGAAGATGAAATCGCCGATGAAGAGGCTTTGGTGCGGGCTCTGAAGGCCGGCCGCTGCGAGCCCGCAGACTTTCGCTGAGAGATACGGGGAGAAGAAAAGTACCATGCAGGCCCCCACGGAATCCGTCCACAAAGAAAGCCACGGCAAGGACGCCTCGCGCCCCTATGGCTGGCTCATTCGCGCGCTTGGCTGGCTGCTGCTGCACCTCGGCGGCTGGACCATGGTCGGCGAGCGGCCCACGGCGAAGAAGATGGTCCTTGTCGCTGCGCCGCATACCTCTAATTGGGATTTCGTCTGGGTGCTCGCCTGCGCCACGCATTTCCAGGTGCGCATCTCCTGGCTGGGCAAGCATTCTCTCTTCAAATGGCCCTTCGGTCCCTTCATGCGGATGCTCGGCGGCGTCCCCGTGCAGCGCCATCGCCGCGGCAATATGGTCGAGGAACTCATTGCGACCTTTGATGAATACGAGGGGCTTATCTTGACGATACCGCCCGAAGGCACGCGCCGTCAGACAGAGTATTGGAAATCTGGATTCTATCATATCGCGCGTGGCGCGAATGTGCCGATCCTGCTCTCTTTTCTTTCCTATGAGAACAAGACCGGCGGCTTCGGCCCCGCGGTGATGCCGACAGGAGATGTGCGGGCCGATATGGACCAGATCCGGGATTTCTATCGAGACAAGGCCGGCAAGCGTGCGGACCTTTTTTCACGGATTCGCCTGCGCGAAGAGGACGAGCCCTCAACCCCGGTCGAGTAGGCTGGGACGAAAGATCTCCTTCGGTCCCGCATCGATCGGCTTCTGCCATGCCGGGCAGGCGCTGAGCAGGCCGCTGGCAAGAACGACGAGGAATGCCGCCCAGAGACTGCGGGCTTGTTTGCGCTTCGTTTGCGGGTGCCGCATGGAAGGGGACATACACCACGGATGGCTGACGAGGAAACACGAGTACCGGGACGCGAGCGCCAGGACGCGCTGGAATATGCAGCCCTGCGCGTTGTGATCGGTATCTTGCGCGCGCTGCCGGAGCGCGCGGCTACAGGGCTCGCCGCGGGTGTGACGGCGCAGGCGATGCGCCTTACCGGGCGGCTGCGCGCGATCGGTCTCGCCAACCTCGAGATTGCCTTCCCGGAAAAAGATCCGGCGTGGCGCGAAGCGACCCTGCGCGAGGCCTATCGCAACCTCGGACGGCTGGCCGGCGAGTTGGCCCATTTCTCCAAGCTTACTCCCGAGAATATCCGCGCCAAGGTCGGCTTCGCCTCGAGCGGGGATGAGCGGCGCTGGCGCACTTGCATGGCTGGTGGTGCGCGCGTCCTGGTCACCGGGCATTTCGGCAATTGGGAGCTCTTGGTGCAGGCGCAGGGACTGTTGGGACATCCGGCCACCATCGTGCACCGCGAATTCAAGAACCCACGCGCGGATCAGATCCTCAGTGCCATCCGCGGTCGCGTCGGCACGCAGGCCTTGCCCAAGCGCTCGGCCGCCCGCGAGTTGCTCAAGCGTCTCAAGCGTGGCGAGCTGATCACCTTGCCAATCGACCAGCGGGAGTTGGGCGGCGGCGGCGCTCCTGTGCTCTTCTTTGGCCGCCCGGCGCTGACGGCGCTCGGACCGGCGCGCCTCGCCCAATTGGTGCAGGTCCCGCTGCAGGTCGGCGTGCTGGCGCGGCGCGGCGATTCGCTGCAGCACGAAATTATCGTGCAAGAACCGATCTTTCCGCCGCCGAAGCGCGACAAGGATCCTGCGCTCCTGATCGAGATGATGACCAAGGTAAATGCCTCTTTCGAGGATTGTATCCGCCGGTACCCCGAACAATGGCTCTGGGTGCACCGGCGCTGGCATATGTGAGCCTATGGGCTGTGCGGCTTTGTTGCCGGAGCCATCTGCTGATAGATATTCGGCGTGACCGCGCGGACAAAGGGAAAGCCGGGGAAGGCAGCCTCCGGACGTACGGAGCTTGCCGCTTTGCGTAAGCAGCTTGCGGCCGCCGACGCGACGCAGGAGCGGGCCATCGCAAGCGCAACCAACGCTCTTCGCGAAGAGAATGAAGAGCTTGAGGCCCACCTCACGCATGCCGTGCAGGAAATCGGCCAGCTGCGTTTCGTCATCGACCGTGTCGCTGGACTTGAGAAAGAGGTGCGCGAGCGCGACCACGAAATCGGGCGTTTGCAGGGCAAGGTGGCAAGGCTCGAAGCCGCCGTGTCCAGCGGCCGGCCGACGGCATTGGCTGCTGCTGCGGCCGCCGGTGCGCAGCGCTCGCGTGGGCTCGAGGCACTGATCGGGCGCCCGCGGCAGCGGTCTAGAGGCCCGGCCGAGGAGCCGGACTTGGCACAGAGGGCGTCGATTCTGGCTGCTGGCAAGGAAGGCGACCAAGCAATGGCCGTAGCCATTGGGAGAGAGCGTGACGCAGACCAGCAGCCAGAAGCGGCGCCCGGATGCGGGCCGGCTTTTCGGCCGCGCCTCTAGCTGAGCCACGCGATGAGAATCGTTCTGATCGCCTCGGAGGCAGCTCCCTGGGCGGCAAGTGGCGGGCTTGGTGAGGTTCTCGGAGCGCTGCCGGCAGCCTTGGCCGCACAGGGGCTCGATATCTCGTTGATCCTGCCTTTGCATCGCGGCATGGAGGAGGCCTTCGCGCCGCTCGAAGCCATGGCGCTGATTCGCGTGCAATTGCACGACGGCGTGGAGGAGGCCACTCTTCTGCGCGCGCGCGAGGAGCCCGCAGGCGTGCGCGTCTACGGCATCGAGGCACGGCCTTGGTTTGATCGGCCCTCTTTATACGGAGAATTCGGTAGCGATTATGCCGATAATGCGCGGCGTTTCACTATCTTTTCTCGCGCCGCATTGGCATCGCTTGCGGTGCTCGGACCGCCGCCCGATGTGATCCATTGCCATGATTGGCAGACCGCGTTGATCCCTACCTATCTGCGCGGCGGCATTGCCGGCAATGATGATGCCGCCCGGGCGGTCGCTGGGCTGGCCTCGAGCGCAGTGGTCTTCACGGTTCATAATATCGGCTATGCCGGCAGCTTCGCGGCGTCGGATTTTCCGATTCTCGGTCTGCCACGCGAGTTGCTCGGGCCGCAGGGGCTGGAGCTGGATGGCCGGATTTCGCTCTTGCGCGGCGGTCTGATTTTCGCCGATCATGTGACGACGGTCAGCCCGACACATGCGCGCGAGCTACTGACTCCCGAGGGCGGTGGCGTCTTCGCCGATGTGCTCGCGGCCCGCGCCGAGCCGCTTGCGGGGATTCTCAACGGGATCGACCCGGTGGTCTGGAACCCGGCGCAGGATGCCGCCCTGGTGGCGCCCTTTGATGCGACAGATTTGGCGGGTAAGCGTCGCTGCAAGGCCGATCTCCTCCTCGAAGCGGAGATTGACGGAGATCTGCGCACGCCGATCGTCGCGATGGTCTCTCGCCTGGCGCCGCAAAAAGGTTTTGATATCCTGCTTGAGGCATTGCCGGGCCTGCTCGAGCGGGGCGTGCGGGTAATTGCGCTTGGGCAGGGCGACGAGCGGCTGGCCGCGAACCTGCATCGTGAGGCCGAAACTGGGCGGGGGCTCTTTCATTTCCGCTCGGAATGGAACGACGAGTTCGGCCACAAGATTCTCGCCGGCGCTGATTTCCTCTTGATGCCCTCGCGCTACGAGCCTTGCGGCTTGGGCCAGATGATCGCACAACGCTATGGCACCATTCCGGTGGTCACGCCGGTGGGCGGGCTTGCCGATTCTGTGGTGGACCCAGGCGTTTCGCCGGAGACGGCTACCGGTTTCTGGATGGAGGCCGCCGACCGTCGCTCGCTTGCGTTGGCGGTCAGTCGAGCACTCGATTTTCGCTCACGCACAGAGCTTTTCGATGATATGCAGAGGCGCGGCATGACGCGGGATTTCTCGTGGAATCTCCCGGCGCGCCGCTACGGCCACCTCTACCGGCGCGCCGCCGAGCGGCGGCATCGACTCGGGCGGCCCGTACCGCCCTTTCTCGTATTGGCCGATGGCTGGCGCGCGCGTCTGGGTGATGATCTCACGCAGGATAATCTCGACACGCTGGCGCGCGCTGTCGCCGACGAGCTCGGCCGCCATCTGCCGCCAGGCGCTTCGTTCGTGGTGGGCCATGATGGTCGGTTCCTGGCGCCGGAGTTCGCGTCGCGCGTGGCGGGGGTGTTGACCGCGCAAGATGTGCGGGTGGTTGTCGACCTGGACCCGCGACCCCTTCCCGTCCTTGCCTACGCGGCCGGTGGCGAGAGCTCCAGCGGTGGGCTCGTGGTCAGCGGCGGTGCCGCCGATCATGCGACAGGTGGCCTGGTCCTCTTCGGCGATTGGGGTGGTGCCGAGCTTGCCGACGTCTGGGCGAAGGTCGTCCGGCGTGCGTGCGAGTTGCGTGAGTACGGTTTTGCGATGGATCGTCTCGAGGCCGGTGAGGCCGTACGTGTATCGCTGCAAGAAGAACGCGATTTTCTCCCCGCGCATCGACGCTCCTTGCTGGGCATCCTCGATCACGACATTCTCTGTGCGCGGCCGCCGCGTCTGGTGGTGGATTGTCGCCATGGTGCCGCCGGCGCAACGCTGAGGCCGATCCTCGCTACGCTCGGCCTTGAAATGATGCTTCTGCACGACGGCCTGGATCCCGCCGAGATAGGCAAGGAACCTTTTGGCACCGCGGCTTCGTTGGCCGATGTACAGGCGCATGTACGCAGCGGGTTTGATGCCGGGATCGTGATTTCGGGTGATGGCAGCTTCGCGCGGGTAGTCGATGCCGAGGCCGGCGCGCTTGCCCCCGGCCTGCTGGCAGCACTTCTTCTCGACTACGTCTGCGAGACGCGGCCGGGCAAGATCCGCCAGATCGGCCGGAGTGTGGCCGCGAGCCATCTGGTCGATGCCATCGCTTGCCACCATGGCCTCGGCATCATCGAGGCTCCCAACGGCTTTGCGGAGCTGGGGCGGATGCTCGGCGGGCGCGAAGTCGGTTTTGCGGTTGATGAACGTGGCGGCCTCGCGCTGGCCGAGCATGGCGCCTGGCGCGATGGTTTCCTCGTGATGCTGCTGGTCGCCGAAATGATGGCCCGCGACGGCCTGCCCCTGGCCGCTCGCGTGCAGCGGCTCCATGAGCGCATGGCACCACGCGAGTTGGTGCACCATAGGCGGCAATTGGACCCGATCCTGGTGGACAAGATCGAGGCACGAGTGGCCGTCGAGCCTACCCAGATTGCTGCTCTGGAGGTCCGCGAAACGATTGATCTGGATGGCCGCAAATACCTATTGGAAGATGATTCCTGGGTGGTCGTCCGGCTCGCGGAAACACGCCAGGCGGTCGAATTCTGGGCCGAGGCTCCGAGCGCGGAAGCGGCCTCGGAGCTACTGGTGGCTGCCGAATCACAGCTTTTCGCGGAATAATCGGGGGGGGATCCAGGCGCCTCCTGGCTGCTCCCACCAACTGGCAACAATCGCGCAGGCCTCAACAGGCCGTAGTGGGTGAGCAGGAATTCGCTTATGCGTCGTAATCCGCAAGAAGGCCAGGACGACCACCGAGGGGATGCGCACCATTTCATGGCCCGAAAATGCCGACTCAACCCACCGTCGCGCCGGCTTGTGGAGTCGCGAAGTCGAGTCGTTGGCGTAGCGAAGGAGGTTCGCGTCGGGGAGAATCACGAGTGATCGGCGCCGTCCGCCCGCTCGAGCAGAGTCTCGATATCGTCATCGATCGTCAGGGTCGTTCGCACATCGAGATGCTCTCATGCATGCATCTCGATGCCAACGAGATCTGCCGCAATGCCCTTCTCGCGCAGCACAGCAAAGGTTTTCGGGGATACGGCACCGAAGGGCAACCGTGGCGGGCGGCGCGTTTGTAGTGCGACTTGTTCTTGCCATGTTGGTTTAAGTCTACGCATGTCCGATTTATGTTGGTTAAAGCAAGATCTCGCCTGCTTTCCGACCGCTCGGATTGAGAGATTTGGCGTCTAAGCGCTGCGGCGGCCCGAGTCTTCGCGGCGGGAGTCGAGGCGGTCGATCGGTGGGCCCTGGGCGAGCCAATCGGCCGCCGCGCGCTGACCGGAGCGGTACATTGCCTTCATGGTCGAGCGGCGGAAATCGAGGAAAGAGCCGGCTTTGAAGAGGTTGCGGTCCTGCGCCGGATGGATGGCCTCGTAGAGCGTGACTTCGCGGTAGCGATTGCCCTCCAGGTGGGCGAGGCGGTTGCGTTCGAGCAGGAGCATTCGGTCGACGTTGTAGGCATTTTCGAGAAAGGCGTCGGCGGTGAGTTCAATCGCCCGCCCCAACCCGGTCAAGGGGCCACTCCATTGGTGCCTCTCGGTGACCAGAACCGAGACGACGCGGTCGCTGCCGAGCGATACCGCCGGCGCAAGTGGTGTATTGACGAGCAGGCCGCCATCCCAGAGCAGGCGATCGCCGATGGGCGTGGGGCTGAAGAGGAGGGGGATGCTCGCGCTTGCCATCAGCATATCGACCGTGATCGCGGGCACGACTACGTATTCGGATGAGGGCAGGGCGGGCACCGGGCCGGTGACGTAGCGGACGACCTTGCCGGTATGGGAATCGAGGGCGTTGATGGCAAGCCGGCGGCTGGTCTGGATGCGGGTGTCGCCGAAAGTCGCGACGAGGCGATCGCGCATGCGGGACGTATCGAATACGAAAGGCTCCTCAATGCCATCGAGGAATTCGCTGAGCAGGTCGAAGCGGCTGGTCAGAACAAAATCGAGAAAAAGCGCGGAGGCGCTGCCGAGGCGCGGCGGCCAGTAGAGGCGCGAGCGCTGGGCCAGGCGCAGCAGGTCGCGAGGGAGCTGTGTCGGCAGCTTTTTCATCTCGCGGAAGAGAAGGCTTGCCATGGTAGAATAGGCCGAGCGAAAGAGGTTGGCGTTGGCGACGACCGGCGGGTCGTCGGCGAGGCTGTACCAGAATTCCATCATCTCGCCCGGCGAGAGGCCGGCGGCGATCATGGCCGAGTTCAGCGCACCGGCGGAGGTGCCGCTCAGAATGGCCGGGCCGTCGGCGAAGCGTTCATCCTGTAGCAGGCGCTCGTAGACCCCGACCTGAAAGGGGCCGCGCGCACCGCCACCGGAGAGTACGAGCCCAAGCCGCCCCTGCGGTTCGGCATGGGAATTGGTCTGCCTTGGCATCGCCCACCATCATGGCGAATTCGGCGCTCGGATTCACCGCCAACTTCGGTCGCGCCGGCCGGGCGTGGCGGCAGCGGCGTGCGACCCGTAGACTGGGGCGATGGCAGTCGAGCCCACATTCCTCGTTCCGGTCAGCGATGCCGAGATCCAGCGTGAGCGAAACAAGGCGCGTGAGCTCAAGAAAACCCCGTGGTGGAAGCGGAAAAAAGCTTCCGGGCGGTGCCATTATTGCGGCGTCACCGGTCGCGCGGACGCGATCACGATGGATCATATCGTGCCGGTGATCCGCGGTGGCACATCGACCAAGGGCAATGTGGTGGCCTGCTGCAAGGCCTGCAATAGCGAGAAAAAGCATCGCCTGGGCTTCGAGTGGGTGCCCAAGGGTCCGGAGTTGCGCGCGATCGAGGCGCGCATGAAGGCCTGGCAGCCGACGCCGATCGAGGGTGACCCGCAGCGCCGCGCGGCGGTTGCGCTGATTCTGGCGCCGCATGAGGACGGCCCGCAAATCCTTCTGATCCGCCGCGCCGAGAACCCGCGCGACCCTTGGTCGGGTCATATGGCGCTTCCCGGCGGTGGCGTCGAGGAGACTGACGCCGGGCTCGCGGCAACCGCCGCACGCGAGACCGCCGAAGAGGTAGGCGTCGACCTCGAAAGCCATGGTGAATTGATCACCGCACTCAACGAGGTGCCGGCCTACTCTGGTGGCAAGCCCGTAGGCATGGTCGTCAGCCCCTTTCTTTTCAGCCTTGACCGCGTACGCGAGACGCGGCCCGACCCGGGCGAAGTTGCGGCCGCCCTCTGGCTACCACTGGCGGCCTTTCAGCTTGAGGAAAACCGAACCACGACGCCGATCGACACGCCCGGCTTCAAGGCCGATATGCCGGCCTTCGTCGTCAACTCGAATATCGTCTGGGGCCTCACCTACCGCATGATCGAGGACTTCCTCGCGGCCGCGGCTGCCTAGCGAAACTACTTTTTGGCTGACGCCGGATGCGTTGTCGGCCGCGCCTCTAGCCGGCGGGGTCGATTGTCAAGCTGAAGACAGACCCGCGGCCAACCTTGGAGCTGGCCCGGAGTTCGCCGCCCAGAAGTTCGGCGAGGTGGCGCGAAATCGGCAGGCCGAGGCCGGTGCCTTCATGGGTCCGCGTGGCGGACATATCGCCGAGCACGAAGGGCTCGAAGATGCTCTCGATCATATCGTCGCCGATGCCAGGGCCGGTATCTTCGATGTCGAAGCGCAACAGGCGGCCCTTGCCGGCGGGCGCCACTCGGATGATAACGCTGCCCGTGTCGGTGAATTTCGTGGCATTGCCGAGTATATTGACCAGCGCCTGGCGCAGGCGCAATGGGTCGGTATGGATTGTCTGCGGTACCCGCGCGTCGATCTCGCAGCGGAGATCAAGGCCTTTTTGCTTGGCCTTGACGCTCATCAAATCGACGACCTCGCCGACGATTTCACGCGAATCGCAATCGCTCTTCGTGACCGGCAGCTTGCCCGATTGGATCGAGGTGAGGTCGAGGAGGTCGTTGATGATGGCGAGGAGGTGCTGGCCGCTGCGCTCAATTGAGAGCGTGAATTCCTGGCGCGAATCATTCGGCAGGCCATCGTCTTGCAGAATCGCAGCGAAGCCGAGGATCGCCGAGAGCGGGGTACGTAGCTCGTGGCTCATATTGGCGAGGAATTCAGTTTTGGCTGAACTCGCGGCCTCGGCCGTAGAGAGAGCACTGCGCAGGTGGTTCGTGACCTGCTCGCGCTGGGCCGCCTCGGCACCCAATTGGAGCGTGGTATCTTCGAGCTCGCGGGTGCGCTCGGCAATCTGGCGCTTGAGCCGTTCCTGCTCACGCAATTCGGAGATCATCACGTTGAATTCTTGAATCAAGGGACCGAATTCATCCGCGCGCTGCAGGTCGATCTGTACGCTCAGGTCGCCGCCCGCGACTCTGCGTGCGGCCATCCGCAACTGCTCCACGGGTTCGACCAGCAGGCGTGACATCAGCCAGGCGCTGACCAGAGCGAAGGTGACGGCCATCAGCGAAACCACGCCGGCAAAGAGGCGGTCAGGCACCATCGTATCGGAGCCCAGGACCAGCAGTAGCAGCGATAGGACCGGGCAGACGGCCGCCGTGACGAGCCAGAGCATGCCGCGGCCGCGTAGCGAGAGCGGGTGGACGCCTTCGGACTCCGAAGGGGAGGTCTCGCCGAAGAGGCGGTTATAGAGCCAACGCTCGGTCGTCAGTTCGACGACGAACACGCCCTGGCTGACCGAGGTCAGGCCAGCAATGGCGATCGATATCGGCAGATGGGTGAAAACGCGCGGATCAAGCGCCGTATCGCCCATCATCAAAGGAAGGAGCAGGCCCGGGATGCAGAGCAACCAACCGGTGGCCGTGACCGCGAGGAACCACCAGGGAAGATGGACGGCACGGCGTTGCGCCTTCGCGAGCAGCGTCGGATCGACTCTTCGGCCCGCGGCGAGATCCACGAGCGGCTTGCGCAGCCAGGCGACTGCGGCGAGCCAGATGCTCACGCTGATCGGATAGATCCCAATATTGAAGATGAAAATCGAGTTCTCGAAGATCGACAATTGTGCCGCATCGAGAAAGGGGGTGACGTGGAAGCTATTGTACCAGATATTGAAAAGGCTTCCGACGATCTGGGTGAGGAGCGGAAGGCCTGCGACCAGCAGCAGAGTGCGGTCGATGCGGAAGGCGGCCACCGGCCACGACCGGCGTGCGCCCCGGCTGGGGGCGCCTGGCGCGAGTCCCCTGCCGGCCGGCGTGGGCATCGCGGCTCCCAAGCCATGGCTCGGGCTCGCGATCGATGCCGCATGGATGCCGCTTTGAGGTCTGATCGCCTTCACAGATATTATCATCGGACATTTGGCGAAGACCACGCTAGGGATAATCCTCTAGTTTACAAGTTTTTTATAGGGGTTTTCCCCTATTTCTCATGCTCGAGGCTATCGCAGAGCCTATACGCGGGCGTCTTGGCAAGCGGCCTCCGGAAGGCGAGAGTGTAAGGAATGGCGCAATTCGATTTCGACCTTTTCACCATTGGCGCGGGTTCCGGCGGCGTTCGTGCCAGCCGCATGGCAGCCTCCTACGGGGCCCGTGTGGCTGTGGCCGAGGAGAGTCGGCTGGGCGGGACCTGCGTGAATGTCGGCTGCATTCCCAAGAAACTCCTTGTCTATGCCTCGCATTTCGCTGAGGATTTTGCCGATGCGGCGGCCTACGGTTGGTCGGTAGCGCCCCCTTCCTTCGATTGGGCGACGCTGATTGCCAACAAGGACAAGGAAATTGCGCGGCTAAACGGCATCTACCAGAATATCCTGGAATCAAACGGAGTTTCCATTATTCATGGGCACGCGCGCGTGGTCGATGCGCATACCGTCGAGGTCGGCGGCGAGCGCTACTCGGCCGCCCATATTCTGCTCGCGACGGGCTCGGCGCCGGTGATGCCCGGGGGCCTTGGTGGCGAGCTCGCCATCAGCTCCAACGAGGTTTTCCATCTGGCCGAGCAGCCGCAGCGGATCGTGATCGTTGGCGGCGGCTATATTGCGGTCGAATTCGCCGGGATCCTGCATGGTCTGGGATCTGCTGTGACCCAGGTCTACCGCGGGCCGCTTTTTTTGCGCGGTTTTGATGATGACGTGCGCGAGGTGCTTGCCGATGAGATGCGCAAGAAGGGGCTCGACTTGCGCTTCGATACTACCGTCGAGAAAATCGAGCAGGTCGCCGGTGGGCTCAAGGTCACCCTCAATGATGCGACGACGCTCGAGGTCGATCAGGTTCTTTGCGCGATCGGCCGCCGGCCTCTGCTGCAAAACCTTGGTCTTGACGAGGCGGGGGTGGTGGTCGATGAGCGCGGCGCCGTCGTTGTCGATGAGTATAATCGGACGAATGTGCCGAGCATTCACGCGATCGGCGACATCACCGATCGGATCCAGCTGACGCCGGTCGCGATCCATGAAGGGATGGCGCTCGCCGCAACTCTTTTTGATGGCCGGCCGACCGCGATCGATCATGTCGATGTGCCCTCGGCGGTCTTCAGCCAGCCGAGTATTGCCTCGGTAGGCTGCACCGAAGCGCAGGCTCGCGAACGCCATGGCGAATTGGAGATCTTCCGCTCCCGTTTTCGCGCGCTGAAGCAGACCCTGACCGGGAGTGACGAGACCATGATGATGAAGCTGATCGTCGCCGCCGAGGGGCGACGGGTCGTTGGATTGCACGTGGTCGGTCCGGATGCCGGTGAGATCGTACAGGGCTTTGCGGTTGCCGTGAAGGCGGGGCTTACCAAGGAGCAATTCGACGCTACCATTGGCATCCACCCGACGGCCGCCGAAGAATTGGTGACGATGCGCGAGCCTGTGCAATAAACAGAGTATCGGCCCTGCTTTTTGACTGGGCTCCGGGGCGCGCCATGGCAGGCGGCGCGTGCAATGGCTAAGCCTTGGCATGGCACGCATCAACGAAAATTACCTCAAACTTCAGGCTGGCTATCTCTTCCCGGAGATCGGCCGTCGCGTCGCTGCGTTCAGTGAAGCGAATCCCGGCGCAGAGATCATCAAGCTAGGAATCGGCGACGTAACCGAGCCGCTTGTGCCGGCCGTGACCGAGGCGATGCATGCCGCCGTGGATGAGATGGCAAGCCGCGCGAGTTTTCGTGGCTACGGGCCGGAGCAGGGCTACGATTTTCTCCGCGAGACAATCCTCGCGAACGATTATGCGCCGCGCGGGATCGAGCTCGCGGCCGACGAGATCTTCGTCTCCGATGGCTCGAAATGCGATAGCGGCAATATCCAGGAGATCTTCGGCCTCGATAATATTGTGGCTTTGACAGACCCGGTCTACCCGGTTTACCTCGATACCAATATCATGGCCGGGCGCAGTGGCCCGGCAGACGACGGCGGCCATTACGAGGGCATCGTCTACATGCCGGCTACGGCCGAGAACGGCTTTTCGCCGGCCTTGCCGGATGTCGACGTGGACCTGATCTACCTCTGCTCGCCGAATAACCCGACCGGTATCGCTGCGACCCACGCGCAACTCGCAACCTGGGTTGCCTATGCGAAGGAGAAGGGTGCCGTCATTCTCTTCGATGCGGCCTACGAAGGCTTCATCTCCGACCCGGAGATCCCGCATTCGATCTATGAGGTCGAAGGCGCGCGTGAGGTCGCGCTGGAATTCCGCAGTTTCTCCAAGAGTGCGGGCTTCACCGGCACGCGCTGTGCCTTCATTGTGGTTCCCAAAGAGGTGATGGGAACCACGGCCACTGGTGAGAAGGTCGCCTTGAACGGCCTCTGGAACCGTCGCCAGACGACAAAATTCAACGGCGTCTCCTACCCGGTGCAGCGTGCGGCAGAGGCCGCCTACGGCCCGGAGGGCAAGGCCCAGACGCGCAAAATTGTCGACTTCTATATGGAGAACGCGCGGCTCATTCGCGAAGGCCTCGCCGGTGCTGGCATGGAGATCTTCGGCGGCATCAATGCACCCTATATATGGTTCCGTACACCGGCCGGCCTGAGTTCCTGGGATTTCTTCGACCAGATGCTCGCGAAGACTCAAGTGGTCGGTACGCCCGGTTCCGGCTTCGGACCCTCAGGGGAGGGATATTTTCGGTTGAGCGCGTTCAACTCACGTGAGAATGTGAACGCCGCGTTGCAGCGGATCGCCGGGGCGAGCTGGTAGGGGGGCGTATCGCCCACTAAGCGGATTTCCCCGGGCCGCCGACAACATAAGGTCACTTCTTCTATGCCCATCTTGTATCCGATATTCCGCTCTCTATTTTTGTTGCTTGCCATCGCGATGTGGCTGGGCGCTGTACCGGCGGCATACGCGGCGGGCGCGCCGGGCTATCTCATCGTCACGACGGCAGCAGTGCGCGGCGCTTCGACCCAGCTCGATGCCTTCGTCGCGCATAAAGAAGAGCGCGGCTTTGTCGTGCGCGTTCGAGACGAAATCGCGATTGGTTCGTCGGGTCTTGTGGCCGATGCCGCTGCCGAGGCGCTGCATAGCTACCTGCAGGCGCTGGCGCCGGCTGATGTGCCGGAATACCTGCTGATCATCGGTGACCCGAGAACTTGGACCGGTCCCTTCCCGATGAAGACGACCTGGCCGCGTACCCCCGGCTCGGTCGGCACCTCGCCGACCGGCTACGTCTCGACCTGCAATTTTACCCAAATCGCGGTGCCGACGGATTATTATTACGGCGAGCTCGATGGCAATTGGGATCTGGATGGCGATGGCCTCTATGGCGAATTCGGCCAGTTTGATGCGGTGACGACGGCCACGGGCGACTTCGGTGCCGGCGGTATTGAGGTGGATTATGAGATTGCGGTCGGCCGCATCCCCTTCTACGGCGATCCGAATGACGCGACGGATTTCGCCAACCATATCGTCGACCTCGACCATATCCTCGCCAAGACGATCGACTACCAGAGCGCCTTGCTGGATGAGATTGGCTGGCGGATGTCGGCTCTGATCGCGACCGAGGGCGCCAATCGCTTCCATTACGGCGAGGCGATCCGCGACGACCTTCTGGTTCCGGCCGGCTTCGCACCGATTTTCCGTGCCTACGACTCGGCGGCCTGTACGCTGGCAGGGAATTGCAACCCGGTTCTGACCGATCCGCCGGACGTGGACTCCTGCTCGATTCCCAATGTCTCGGCCGGTTGGCTGGCGACACACCCCGGAATCGTCACCTGGCTGACGCACGGCGGCGGTTGGGGTGCTGTTTCGGTGATGAGTACCTCGAATACGGCAGCTCTCGATGATGATTATCCGACCATTACCTTCCAAGCGTCTTGCCTGAATTCGTCACCCAATAGTACGAATAATGTTTCCTACGCATTGCTCAAAAACGGTGCGGTCGCGACGGTGGGGGCAACTCAGATCAGCCACGGACCGGGCTCGCCCGTCGACCTGGTCTCCGATGCACACCAGGCCGGTAATGCCGGCATGGGTTACGGTTTCACCCGGCGGGTGGCTGTCGATGAGTTGTCCGTCGGCCACGCGCTGATGCAGGTGAAGCGCGAGAGTAGTCTCTATGGCCGTTGTTGGTATTGGCAAAATTTCCTCACCTTCAATATTTATGGCGACCCCGAGGTGAGCCTGTTCTCGCATGGCTGGCCGGAGCTCGATGCCTTCATGAGTTATAAGGCGCGCGGCCTGCCGGGCAGCGCGCGGCCCGTGAAATTCGGCCCTCTCGTGCTCTCGGATGCTCTGATTGCGGCAGCGAAATTCGATATCCATGCGCCGCGTTCACTGGCCCGTCCGGCCAATGATGACGGTGAGGCCATCGGCGAGTCTGCGGTGCATCTCACCGAATACAAGGTCAAGCAACGCGGTTCCGCCTTTGCGGGTGTGTCCCATGTGTCGGTCACCAATCGTTGCAACGACTTCCTGCTCGACGTGAAGAAGCCCGTCAGCCTATTGGCGACGGCCGCGGCCGGCGTGCTCACGGCGCCGCCCATACTGGATCCAGCGCTCCATAATGTCGACCACTTCCTCTGCTATAAGGCCAAGGCCTCGAAGCGTGACGCCGATGGCAACAAGCTGCCGCGCTTTCCCAAAGGCATGCAGGCAGTTGTGTCAGACGGCCAGCAAACACGGCGCTATGATTTGAAGAAACCGACCAAGCTTTGCCTGCCGGTCCGCACTTCGGTCGATGCCTTGGACCCGCCCGTATTGCTCAGTGGCAGCGCCAAGGGCGACCCGAAGACGATCACGCCGGCGGCGGCGCGCAATGAAGACGCGCTGGTCTGCTACCTGGCACGCATCGCAAAGAAGGAGATTCCCCAAGACGGCTGTGGCTGCGATACCGCGCTCAGCCCGCATTGCGGCGGTACGGTGCTGGCCCAGGCGGCCACCATCCCGACGGCTGCTTATACGGGGAGTACGCTCGGCCGCGCTGACGTCATTGCGCTTAAAGAATCCGAGCTCTGTCTGCCCTCCAGCGTCGTGCTTCCTTAGAGTCCCTCCGCGCTGAGTCAAGCTTCGAAAGACCCGGCCCGGCGGGTGTCGGCGAAGGCGGCCTTGAGCATTGCATGGTTCTCGATCAGGGCGGCGGTGCTCTGCGGGTTCTGACGGCGCAGCGGAGTGTCCAGGCGGCGGCTTTCGGCGCCGAGAAACTCGAGGATCTTGGTCATCTGGCCGGCTGGAGCACGGGCGAGATCTTCGTAGCAGACCTCCAGTATCGGATGGGCTGAGAAGCGTGCGGCCCCTTCTCGTTGCCGGGCCTCGGTCTCTTCAATGCGGCCGGTGGCGACCAGGTTCCGAGATTCGATTGGCCGGAAGCTACTTTATTGGTGCATCATTCGTAAGCCACGCCCATCGAATCCGAATTCAGCATTTCGCGCGGGGTATAACCACGGGCGTCCATCTGCGGGAAGCCTTTGAACTGGTCGAAGGGGTACATCTCATCGTCAAGGTTCTGCCCTTGCACGCCACTATTCGTGTACTTGTAGAGATTGTCGCCGATCTGTTGCCAGACATACCAGATTCTATCGACATTGGCGTGGTGCATGAAGAAGGCCGGGTCGTTGGGGCTGACATCGAGCGGTTCCATGGAGCCGGCCCGCGTATCGTTGTGCACGGTTGTGGTTTGGCATCCGTTCACGATGGTGTTGAATTCCAGCGACTCGACGGGGACCTGGAAAAATCCGGCGATCCAATCATGCCCGATATTGTGCATCCGTTGCCCACTGGAAAGGGGGTTCTGGAAGCCTTCCAAATAGGAACGGAAGGAGACATCGGGGTCGGCGTAGGGGGTATAGGGGGCCACGTCGTATTCGGTAAGCGAATAGGCAAATTCGATCTGTGAGGTCGTGGGCAGGCTGACCGGGTATCCCGGCAGTCCGAGGTCCGGCAGTGTCGCGGCAAAGTTTCGGACAATATGATCGTAATCGTTTTGTCCCTGGAAAGAAGCCATTGTGGTTCTGAGACTGAGCGGGAAGGTGCCTTTTTGGAAAGGACCGTCGGTCACGGCCCATTCGTCGTTCGGGTCGCCGTTGCCGCCCATCAGGTCGGGCGCAAATGTCGCGGCGGTCGATGCGGCATCCGTCCAGTCCCAATAGGGGAGGCGGACCTCTCTGCCGCTGACTTCGCGGAGCGCATCTTCGTAGAGCGCCAAGAGCTTGCGGTGCCAAGGCGGAAAAGAGGGATTGGCATGCGCGATGCCGAAATTGCCTTGGTCATCACAGCCCGAGTCGATGTAGCGCTGGGTCTTCAACTGGACCGCCATCTGGTGCAAGCGCACAAAGAAGTCATAGTAGTTGAGGGTATCCGAGTAGGGGGAGGGGGTGGCTTTGAGTTGCCGAATGGCGTCCGTATAGGACCATTTCTCGTACTCGGTGAGATCCTTGGCATTCTTGCGGATGCGGATTTCGTCGCCGCCGGTGGCCTTGGCGGAATTGCCGCAAGCCGCGGCCAGCAGGATAGTTGCACATAAGAGCAGCGGCCACGCGCGTCGCGTGATGGTGGTTAGAAGGGTTTTTATGCCCCTCATTTCACACGCCCGGTCGACGAGAGCAATCTGAAATTTTTCCCAGATGGAATTCGGCAATGTGTGTGGCAGCCCCGAGCGAATCATGCGGCTTTATCTGGAGGCCCTGGCATGAGCAGGAACGTTGCCGTCGCGGTGCATTTTTCGGCCGAACCTCTAGACTTCCTCCATGCAGCAGGTGACGAAGCTTGCCTTCCTCGGGGCGCTTCTCGTGGGGGTGTTCATGATGTGGGACCGAATCATCGACAATATGGTTTTTC
This sequence comes from Deltaproteobacteria bacterium, assembly GCA_046583355.1. Lineage (GTDB taxonomy): Bacteria > Desulfobacterota > Binatia > UBA12015 > UBA12015 > UBA12015. The sequence continues at coordinate 12,122 of JAYGCM010000060.1, read as the reverse complement.
ATCCGACGCCCGGCGCGGACCTGGCCCCGGCGGATGTGGGCCTCGCCGGCGAGGATGTGTTTCTTGCAACCGCCGATGGCGTGCGGATCCACGCCTTCTGGTTGCCAGCCGCCGGTGCCACGCGCGCCGTCCTCTTCCTGCACGGCAACGCGGGCAACGCCTCACATAGGTTGCCGAATGCGGCCGAATTGGTACGGCTGGGCACCAGCGTTTTGTTGCTCGATTACCGCGGCTACGGCCGCAGCGAAGGGCGGCCGAGCGAAGCGGGCGTATATGCCGACGCGCAGGCCGGCCTCGAGTATCTCATCGCCGAGCGCGCCATCGCGGCAGATCGCATCGTCGTCTTCGGCCGCTCACTCGGCGGCGCCGTCGCGATCGACCTCGTGCAGCGTCAGTCGGTCGCCGGGCTGATCCTTGAGAGCACGTTCACCTCGCTCTCGGATATGGCGGGATCCTTGATCCCATTTGCCGGGAGCGTAACCGGTGGCCGCTACGATTCCGAGCGCAAGATCGCCGACATCGAAACGCCGCTGCTCTTCTTCCACGGCGACCGCGACGAGCTCGTCCCCTTTGCCCTCGGCCAGCGCCTCTTCGCGGCAGCAAATGAGCCGAAGGCCTTCGAGACGATCCGCGGTGCCGGCCACAACGACACAACGCTGGTCGGCGGAGCGGCCTACTTTATGCGCCTCGGCCGCTTCCTCGATGCGGTGGTGCCGCCCGGTGCTCCTTAGTCGTAGTGCGTCCACAGACGAAGAACCTTCACGATGTGGTCCGTCGGCATCGCGATTTGCTGCCCCTTGCCGTCAATCCAGCGGAAAGTCATGAACCCGAAATCATGGCCGCTGGTGTCGAGCCAATTCGGGTGGCCCGGATCGCTATGGCTGATGACAAATCGCACGGAATTGTCGGACTCGTATTCGACATCCTCGATCGTCAGGGAGGTCGGACGATCGAGATAGTCGACGATCTCATGCCACCGAGCCGAGAGGGTGAAATTCCAATACCGGACTTTTGGTGGAATGACTTCTACAATCAGGGCCTCGTCCTCGGCGAGTCGCAGATAGCTTCCCGAATCGTTGGTGATCGCCTCATGGCTCCAGGCCAGGGCGATATGGCAGGCGAATGCCGCAAGAGTGAGCAGCAAAAGGCGTTGGCCTCTCGATAATTCTCTCATCCGGATAACGAGACTCTCAACCCAGAACAGCTTCGCGTTAGCAGGCATCCTTGCTTCTTCCGCGAACCCGCAGGTTTCGCGCTGCCTTCATTGGTTTGTCGAAGGGGCGAGGGAGTCAAGAGTTTTTCGCATTGGTTGCGCGATCCGCATGGTAAGCGCCATGATGATTCGCCTTGGCTTCTGCCTCCGGTTTGCAAGCAGCGGCGCCGACCGGCTGAATAGCCGCAGCCGCGCTGCGTCCAGGGTAAGTGATGGTGGTGGTCCGGCACAGAGGAGTCGATATGTTGGGATGGCAGTGGAAGAGATCTGAATTTATAGTTGCTTTGCTTGCGATGGTGACCGCGTTGGCCGTGTTGGTGGTTCCGAGCGCGCGCAGCGACCAAGGCAAGGAGGTCCATCTGCGGGAAACGCTGAGTCCGCTGCAATATGAGGTGACCCAGCGTGAGGGCACGGAGCCGGCCTTCCGCAACGCCTATTGGGACAAAAAAGAGGCCGGCATCTATGTCGATATCGTATCCGGCGAGCCGCTTTTCAGCTCGGCCGACAAATTCCGCTCCGGCACGGGCTGGCCTTCTTTCGTGCGGCCTCTGGTTGCCGACAATGTGGTCGAGCGGGTCGACAATGGCCTCTTCTCCTCGCGTACCGAAGTGCGCTCGAAGAAGGCCGACTCCCATTTGGGTCATGTCTTTGCCGATGGCCCCGAGCCGACCGGCAAACGATATTGCGTCAACTCCGCAGCGTTGCGTTTTGTTCCCGAGCATTCCCTCGAAGCCGAGGGCTACGGTGAGTTCCGCTTGTTATTCACCGCCGCGACGCCGCCGACAGGCGCCGCCGAAAAAACCGTCGTTGAGCCGCGTGCCGAGGCACGGGCGATCTTCGCCGGAGGTTGTTTTTGGTGTACCGAAGCCGATTTCGAAAAAGTTCCCGGTGTCCGGAGTGCGCGCTCGGGCTACATCGGCGGCGCGGCGTCTGACGCCGATTACGAGAGCGTCTCGTCGGGCCGGACAGAGCATGCCGAGGGTGTGGAGATCCTCTACGATCCCGGCAAGATCAGCTACCAGGAGCTCCTCGATCGCTACTGGCGCAGCATTGACCCGACCGCCAAGGACCGGCAATTCTGCGATACGGGGCGGCAATACCGCTCGGCGATTTTCACTGGCAATGAAACCGAGCAGCAGCTCGCCGAAGCCAGCAGGGAGGCTGTGTCGCGGACTCTCGGGCAGCCGATCCATACCGAGATCGTGCCGGCCGGAGCATTCTATGCGGCTGAGGAGTACCACCAGGATTATTTCAAGAAGAACCCGATCCGCTATCGCCTCTACCGGCTACGCTGTGGCCGCGATCAGCGTCTTGCCGAACTCTGGAAATGAGGATGGTGACGAGCATCGTACTCTCGACGGGCCGATCGAGCGCGCCGCGAGTCTTGACAGATCGTCGCCGCGCGGGTTCATCACGGACCCTGCATGTCGGGTGAGCAACGCCTCCGGATCCTGCACATCGTGCAGGCCTACCCACCCGCCATCGGCGGTACGGAGAAGGTGATCGCGGAACTCTCGCGGCGGCTGGTTCGTGACCACGGCGATCGCGTGAGTGTTTTCACTTCCGACGCGCTCAGTGCCGAGGCCTTTGCGCGTCCGGACCTGCCGCGTCTCGCGACCGGCAGCCATATCGACCAAGGCGTCGAGGTGCGTCGCTTCCGTAGCTTCCGCGCGGCCGGCTCGGCGCTGGCCCAGCTACAACGCGTCGCCTGGCGTCTGCGCCTGCCCGGTAACGAAACGCTTCGCACGTTCTTCCAGGGCCCGATCCTGCCAGGCCTTGCGCGTGCAATCCGCGAGCACGATGCCGACGTCGTTGTCGCCTCTTCGTTCCCCTTGCTGCATATGTACACGGCTCTTGACGCGGCAAGGGCAAGCGGCAAGGCCTGCGTTCTTCTCGGCGCGCTGCATCCGGACGATCGCTGGGGTTTTGACCGTGCGCGTATCTACCGCGCCATCCGCGCGGCCGATCGCTATATCGCCTACACCGACTATGAACGTCAGCATGTCCTGGCAAATGGTGCTGTTCCCGAACGTACGGAAACGATCGGCCTTGGTGTCGACCTGGAACGCTTCGCAGCGGCCGATGGAGGAAAGGTCCGAGCCGAACTCGGTCTCGCGGAGCGCACTCCCCTGATCGGCTTCCTCGGCCAACTTGCTCCGCATAAGGGCGTCGATCTTCTTTTGCAGGCTCTGCCGCAGATCTGGCAGAAACACCCCGAAGCGCATTGCCTGATCGCCGGGGCAACGACGACCTTTCAGCCGGAGATCGACCGCCTCCGCGCCCGCCTGCCCTCCGAGCACCAGGCGCAGCTGCACCTTCGCCCCGACTTCCCGGAGAGCGCGAAGCCCGACCTCTTCGCGGCAATCGATATTCTCGCCTACCCGTCGCGCTTCGAGTCCTTCGGGCTCGCCTATCTGGAGGCCTGGGCCGCCGGCAAAGCAGTGGTTGGCTGCCGCATTCCCGCCGTCGAGGATGTTGTGGAGGATGGTCGGACGGGCTTGCTGATTCCTCCCGGCGATCGTGCGGCTCTGGCCAATGGCCTCACCAAGTTGCTCGAGTCGCCTGATAGGCGCGCCGCCTTTGGCGCTGCGGGCCGAGCACGGGTCGAAGAGAGCCACTCCTGGGCCGCCGTAACGCAGCGTTTTCGCCTGGCCTACCAGCGCGCGGCTACCTCGCCCTGAACCAGAGGCCCCGCTTTTCGGCCGGGCCTGGGTTCCGGCGGAGGAAACGAGACCTTTCGCGGAGAGGGTCGCGAGGCGTCTTTTCTGCTGTGAGCCGATCGGGCCACGGCGGGCCTGACGCTGGCGGCCGCTTCCCAACCGGCACGCTGCCGGGTACGGTGTGTCGTGATGCCCGAGCCAGTCTCCTGGAAAGAACGGATGCGCTTCTTCGTTTTCGATTGGCTGCTGATGCCCCTCGTTCGTCCCCATCTTGAGCGGATCGACGGAAACGTCTCGAAGCTTGACACGGTTGTCGGCGAGGTGTCGCGGCGGCTGTCGGATGCCGGCGCGTTGCGTGGCGAAGAGATGAGTGGCTTGCGGCAGGAGGTTCGGGAAGGTCGTGCGGAGTCGCTCGGTTTTGCCGATGAGGTGGGTTCTTCCCTTACCCAGCTGAGAGTTGGGATGGAGGCTCGGCTCGATGTTCTCGAAGGCATCGCGCGGCAGATGGACGAGCAACAATTCGGCGGGCTGCGGGGGGAGATTCGCGAGACCCAGCACGGGCTCACGCAGGTTCGGGAGGGTGTCGAAGCTCGCTTCGCGAAACTGGAAGAGGCGACGCGCGGCCTCGACGAGGCCCGAAGTGCGTTGCAGACGCTGATGGAGCAGGCCCTCGCCGCGGCGATCCGGCCACGGGATGAGAGGCTCGGCGAGTTGAACCGCGAGCTCGAGCGACTCGGGGAACGTATCGCCCGGCTCGGTGAGGTGGTCACGACGACCTCGGCCCAGCTTTCGGAAGCCGATACGACTCTGGCCGAGAAGCTCCTCGAGTTGGGGCGCGGTACACCCTCGCACTGAGGGCCCGCGGGTTCGGGCGTGTGTCGGCCCGGCTACCGCGCTCGGATCGACGTCTACCACCAGGGGCGGCTGGGGTCGTCGCGTGCAATCTCTCGTCGCAGGTCGCCGAAGAGCGAGCGCAGTTCGGCGGCCTGCTCATCGCTCACCTCGTGGCGTGTGCGCCGCGCGATGATCCACTCTTCCATCCCGAGGATGGCTCCGAGGTAGGCTTGGCGCAGCGTTGCGAGTTCGAGGTCGTGCCCGATCGCGGCGGCGTGTGCGCGCTCGGCGGGCAGGAAGGTCTCCCACAGGTCCGGCCAGGTGTAGTTCTTCACCACGAAGCGCAGCCGGTTGCGGTGCGCGACGGCGTAGCGGCGGAAATTCTCGGGCAACGAGGTCGATTCGGCGTGGCGCAGGGTGGCGCTCGGCTCGTAGCGCACCCGGTAGCCCGCGTCGCGCATCCTGAGACAGAGGTCGACCTCTTCATAATACGCGGGAAAGAAGCCGGCATCGAGCGGGCCCGTCTTCCGGAGTGCCGCGCTGCGCACGGCCATTGCTGCACCGGTCACGTACTCGCAATCCCGCGCTACATCGTAGCGGCCAGCATCGGTCTCCCCGGCGCCGATATGGGTCGTGATGGCGCGCGCCGGCTCGATCGAAGCGCCCGCGTGCTGCAGGGTCTTGCCGTCGGGGTAGTAGATCTTGCAGCCGACGACACCGATATCGGCCGCGGTCCCGAAGGGGGCGGTGATCGCCTGATACCAGCCGCGGTCGACGGCCGTGTCCTGGTTCAAGAGGATCAGCACTTCCGGGGCGTGTTCCCGCCCGAGGAAATCGTCCAGGCCGGCGTTCATGCCGCCGGCGAAACCGAGGTTCTCGGGCAGCGCGAGGAGTTTCGCCATGGGAGCGGCAAGCTTCGCAACCTCGCGTGAGTCGTCGGTGGAACCATTGTCGACGACGATGATGTCGGAAGGCTCCCCTTCGCACGCGAGAACGGCTTCGAGACAGGCGCCGATCTGGTCGGCTCCATTCCAGGCAAGCACGACGATGCCGGCGTTCACAGGCAGCCGCGCCTCCGGAAGTTGCACGGCCGCGGCGTCGGCCGTGTTTTGATCGAAAGGGCGGACACCTTCTCTGCTGGCTATCCGCTGGCGGTGGTGGCGGCAAGCGCCGTGCGGCGCTTGGTTCGCCAGCCATGCCGAGCCCTGCGGTCGCATCCTGTGCCCGACATCGCTACATCCCCTGCGATGCGAGGCTGTCAGGCGGGTCGGAGGTGGAACGTACGTGAGTGAACCTGCTCGCACCGATGCGGTTTCGATCTGCACGATTGTTTCGGCGAACTACTTCGCGCATGCCCGGAGCCTGATCGAGTCCTATCTTGAGCACCATCCGGATGGCCGTGCCTTCGTGCTGCTGGTTGATCGCGTGCCCGAGGCAGTCGACCTGTCCGACGATCGCTTCGTTCTGACGACGGTCGAGGAGCTGGGCCTCCCGAACCTCGATGCCCTCTCGTTTCGCAGCTCGGTGACGGAGTTCAACACGGCCGTAAAGCCAACTTTCCTGCGCTACCTCATGCGCGAGCACGGCCTGGCGAAGGTATGTTATTTCGATCCGGATATCATCATCTACCGCCGGCTGGACGAGCTCTCGCGCGCCCTCGACACGAGCGAGGTCTTCCTGACGCCGCATCTTCTGGCGCCGCTCGGCGACGACAAGCTGCCGACCGAACTCAATATCCTGCAAGCGGGTACTTACAACCTTGGTTTCATCGGCGTCTCGTCGGGGCAGTCGGCCGACGATTTACTCCGTTGGTGGGAAGAAAAGCTGCTGGCCGAGTGTTCGGTTGACGTGGCGCGTGGGATTTTTGTCGATCAGCGCTGGATCGACTTCGCGCCGTCACTTTTCACTGGTGTCGAGATCAGCCGCGACCCCGGCTACAATGTTGCCTATTGGAACTTGGGGCACCGCAAGGTCGTCGAGCGCGAGGGCGCGTATTGCGTCAACCATGTGCCGCTCAAATTCTTCCACTTCAGCGGTTTCTCCCCGCAGGCCGTCGAGGTGGTCTCGAAACATCAGAACCGCTTCCGGCTGGTCGACCTCGGCGACGAGCAGGCGCTTTTCTGGGACTACCGGAAGCGGCTGTTGCGCAATGGCTTTGAAGAGGTTTCGAAGATTCCTTACGCGTTCGGCTACTTTGACGACGGCGTGCTCGTTCCGGACGTTGCGCGCCACCTATGGTCGGACGAGCCGGGCAGCGACACGCGTTGGCCGACCCCGTTCGCCGTGTCCGGGCCGAATTCGTTCCGCGCGTGGTTGAACGAGCCCGCGGAAGAATCGACCGGACACGCGTTGCTCATCACGCGGCTGGCGATGGAGATCTACCGGATCCGCGCGGACCTGCGGCGCGCCTTCCCGGACGTTTTCAGCCAGGACCGGCATGCTTTCGTTGCATGGTTCGTCCAGGAAGCCGCCCGTGCGCACAGCCTTGCCGAGATCTTCATCCAGCCGATGGCCGACGGACTCGAGCAGTACCTGACGAACCAATCCGCCTCGCCAGCCATGCCGGCGCCCGCTGGCAAACCTGCGGATGAAGCGCCACAGGCCGCGCTGTTGATGACGCGCCTGCGCGCGCAGGCGCATGTCGCACTCGTGCGCGCCTCCGGCATGCCGCAGGTGCAGAAAATGAAGATGGTCCTGCCGCCGCGGCAGCGTGCGGCCCTCCGCCGGGCCCTGTTCCGTCTCGTATCAGGGCGCTCGCGGGCGACACAGGCGGTCGTTCCGGCGCCGCACTCGGCTGTCGAAGCGCAAGGAATCGTCCCGGCGGTCGCGCTGCCGCCGGGCATCAATGTCGTCGGCTATCTCGGATCGGAAACAGGGGTCGGCGAGGTCGGCCGCGGGATGCTCCGAGCCGTCAACGCAGCCGGCGCCGCGGCTGCCTATACGACGATCGAATTGGGCGACGTCTCCCGCAAAATGGCCTTCGACAGCGGCGCCGCCCAGCCCGGCGCGCCCTTTGACGTGAACCTGATGCACGTCAACGCCGACCAGGTGCCCGTCGTCGCCGAGCAGCTGGGCGACGCATTCTTTGCGAACCGCCGTTCGGTCGGCTTCTGGTTCTGGGAACTGGACACGTTCCCGGAGGAATGGACAGATCGCTTCGCCTTATTCGACGAGATCTGGGTCGCGAGCCAGTTCGGCCAGGCGACGATCGCAGCCATCTCGCCGATTCCCGTGGTGCGGATGCGGCCGGTCATCGACCTGCCGGAACAACGCCGGCCCGGTCGCGCCGACTTCGGTCTGCCGGATGACCGCAAGGTATTCCTTTATGCGTTCGACGCGCTGAGTATCCCGGAGCGGAAGAACCCGCTGGGTCTCGTACGTGCCTTCCGACAGGCCTTTGGTTCCGCGTCGAACGAAGCCTGCTTGGTTCTGAAGATCAACAACCTCAAGCGCGCGAAGGAAGTGGCCGCGCAGCTGGGCATGGAGGAGGGCTTCGTCGATACGCTGCGCAAAGAGATCGCGTCGGTTTCGGGGATTCTGCTCGAAGACAATCTCGACCGTGCGTCGATGATCGGTTTGATCGACGCCTGCGACGCCTACGTGTCGCCGCATCGCTGCGAGGGCTTCGGGCTCTCGCTCGCCGAGGCGATGTTTCTCGGCAAGCCCACGATCGGCACGGGCTACTCAGCGAACGTCGACTTCATGAACCCGGCCAATAGCTATCTGATCGACTACCAGCCCGTAGAACTCGAACGCGACTACGGCCCCTACCGCGCCGGCCGCACCTGGGCCCAGCCCGACGAGGGCCACCTCGCGTCGCTTCTGCGCCGCATTGTCGATGAACCGGACGAGGCAGGCGGGAAGGCGGCGGTCGCCGCTGGAGACATCCGTCGGCTCTATGGGCCTGCCGCTGTGGGCGCCGCCGTCTGCGAGCGTTTGGCGATTCTGCGAAGCCGGGTGTAGTTCCACTACGAATGGGACTCGCGAACTGGAAAAATCGGCTCTTCTCCCGTGGCAAGGATGTCTTGGCCTTCCCGCCGCTCGAAATGCGACAGCTCGTTGGCCCGACCGATACCGCAGAATTCGACAACCCGAGCGGCGCGGTCTTCTTCGATGATATGCCGCTCGAGGCATGGGAATCCGTCGTGGACTTCGGTTGTGGCTGCGGTCGCATCGCGCGGCGCCTGATCCTTCAGGACCCGCGCCCCGAGCGCTACGTCGGCGTGGACCTGCACCGCGGCATGGTCGGCTGGTGCCAGGAGAACCTCGCCCCTGCCGCCCCCGGTTTTTCGTTCCACCACCACGATGTGCACAATCTCGGCTTCAACCCGGGTTCAAGGGTAGAGCATGCCCCTCTGCCGGTGGCAGACGCGTCGGCCACTCTGTTGATCGCCTGGAGCGTCTTCACGCATATCACCGAGCGTTCCGCTGAATTTTATCTCGACGAGGTCGCCCGGGTTCTGGCCGACAAGGGCGTAGCTCGCACGACCTGGTTCCTGTTCGACAAAAACGATTTCCCGATGATGCAGAAGTTCCAGAACGCGCTCTTCATCAACGATATCGACCCGTCGAACGCCGTGATTTTCGATCGGATGTGGCTACAAAACCAGGCCTCGCGCGTCGGTCTGCAGATCTCGAAGATCGTCCCGCCGGAGCTCTACGGCTACCAATGGGTCCTCGACCTGCGCAAGGCGCCCCCGGGAGCCGCTCATGTTGAATTCCCCACCGACGCGGCACCTCGCGGCATGCTGCCGCCGCCGCTATCGCCTGAAAACGCCGACAAGATTCGCTGATCCGGGACTCTAGCCTGCCTATCTCGCCAGGATTCTACTACGAGTGTCGATAGCACCGAATTCAAACGAGGACGGCCGCGACGAGGGTTCGTCGTGGCCGTCGTTCGGTTGAGGTGAGGGGGGAGTGCTAAGGCAGGAGGCGTTCGGAGATGGGCAGGTCGCCCGCGACCCCTCCGGTCCAGATGCCGCCGTAATAGCTGCCCGTGTTGCCGTAGAGGTGCCATGGGCCACCGGCGAAGATGGTTGGTTCGGCGACGCCGTCGCCGTCGTAATCGACCGGTGCGGGAAGCGAGGTGCCGCCGTTCCAATGCGCGGGCAGGCCGGTCCAGATGCTGTTGCCGGGGACGAAGAGGCCGGTATCCCAATCGAAGAATTGCCAGGCGCCGCCGCTGAAGACCATGACGTCGTCGCGGCCATCGCCCGTGTAGTCGGCGGCGACGGGGATGTCGCCCGCAGTGCCGCCGGCCCAGATGCCCTTCAGATACGAGCCGTTGTCGTTGAAGAAATGCCACGGGCCGCCTGAGTAGACGGAGAAGTCGGCGTCACCGTCACCGTCGTGGTCCATGGGGACAGGGACGGAGGTTCCGCCGTGCCAATGAGCTGGCTGCCCGGTCCAGACGTTCGAGCCGGGCAGGGCGGCGCCGGTGGCGAAGTCGAAGAAGAGCCAGGCACCGCCGCGGAAGACGACGATATCGTCTGTGCCGTCGCCGTCGTAATCGTCGGGGACCGGCACTTGGCCAGCGACGTCGCCGACCCAGATACCCTTCTCGTAGGCGCCGGACTCGTCGTAGAAATGCCAGGCACCGCCGCAGAGCAGGGAGAATTCGGTCGTGCCATCGCCGTCGAAGTCCATGGGCGCGGGGATACAGCCGGCCGCGGCGCCGGTCCATACGCCACCCAATGCGGCTTTGGTTTCGTGGTCGAAGAAGAGCCAGCCGCCACCGCGGAAGATGGCGAGGTCAGAGACGCCGTCGCCGTCGAAATCATTGGGCGCCATGCCGTCCGTACTGCTGGTCGGGGTGGGTGTTGGGGTGGGGGTCGGAGTCGGGGTTGGAGTCGGGGTTGGAGTCGGGGTCGGAGTTGGGGTCGGGGTGGGGGTCGGGGTCGGAGTTGGGGGCGGGGTCGGAGTCGGGGTGGGGGTCGGACTCGGCGTGGGGCCGGTATCGGCGACCCAATCCGGCAGGTGCAGGAAGCCAGCACCGCTGAGGTTATCGGTGCCGGGGTCGTCCATATCTGTGGCGTGCGCGAAAAGCTGCGCTTTCAGTTCCGACGCCGTGTAGAGCGTGGCGCCGTCGCTCAGGCGGCGGCTCTGGATCAGCGCGACCAGGCCGGCCGCATGTGTGGTGGCGGCCGAGGTGCCGAGGAAGGTGCCGGAATAATCGAAGTCGGCATAATCGGCTGTGTAGCTCAGGACGTCGCCGGGGCCGGCCAGATCCGGCTTCTGCGGGCCGGTGGGGTCGCCGGTGGGGCCGCGCGAGCTGTACTCCGCGACCTCGATATCGTCACCGGCGGCGATCGTCAATGCATTGGCGACCACGGCCAGATCGGTGAGGCTGCTGGGCGAAGGGACATCGTTTTTGTCGAAGTCGGGGTGGTCGTATTCGACCCCCGGCGTACAGGCCACGCGGAATTTGGGGAAGACATCCGTCGGAGCCGAACCGGTGCGGTAGACCGCGACGGTATACGCCTCGTAATTCCAGAAATCGGCTGTGAATGTGGCGGTTTGGCCCAGGGGTTTCGCCAGCCCGAAGCCTGGCGCAACGACAGCATACGCGTCGCGCGGGCAGATCGGTGCTTCATAATCGCAAGGGTTACTGCCGTCCTCACAGGGGTGGTCGTAGGGGAACGCATATACTTTATACTTGAAATCGTTCGTCTCCCAATCGGGGCTCTCTTCAATGGCCGTCATGCAGGTGACCTCGAAGTTGTCGAGGTCGATATAGCCCGAGTCGAGATCGAGCATCGTATAACTGGCGGCGTCATAAAGAGGCAGGAGCGGATCGTGCAGGTCGGAGACAAAGGTATGGTAGCGGCTGTCGTCATTGGCGGTATTGCAGACCCCGTCGTCGGTGGTGTCCCAGGGAGTGCATTGGGTACAGGAGGCGAAGGTCTCCTCGGTGTGGCGCGCGGCCTCATTGCCCGCCGAGACAACCACGATGGATCCTGCGGCTGTCGCGTAGTCGATATCGTCGGTGAACCGATTGGTGCCGCCGTCGGCGAACCCAAGGGGGTCGCTCATGGTCTCAAAATAGGAGAGGGCGACGACGATGACATGCGCACCTTGCTCGGCGGCGAGGCGAATTCCGGCCTCGATGCCTGCCACACCTTTGATTCCGAAGAGGAGGAAATTGGCATCGGGGGCGATTTCGTAGAGGACTTCGAGAATGGCGGTGCCATGCTCGCGCGTGCCTTCTCCATCGGGGTCGCCGTTCGGGTTGCCCTGAAAGAAATCGCTCGAACCCTGTGTTTTATGCTTGAATCGATTATCGGCCGGGACGTCGGGGATATGGCCGCCTTCTGCGATGATCGGATTCAGGGAATCCCAATTCGTATCGAGGATCGCGATGGTGATGCCGCTGCCGGTCACGCCGGCCGTGCGCGCGGCGTAGTAGCCCAGGCCAT
>JAYGCM010000012.1:0-97207 GCA_046583355.1 Deltaproteobacteria bacterium | reverse complement strand
TGGGCTGACGGTTCTTGCCGAGCTCTCCCGGCTCCTGCCGCGCGAGCATTTTCTCTATCTCGGCGATACCGCGCGTGTGCCCTACGGCGCAAAATCGCCCGAGACCGTGATCGGCTACGCGCTGGAGACGGCGGACTTCTTCGCTGCCCGCGGTGTGAAGGCGATGGTGGTCGCCTGCAATACGACCACGGCGACAGCTCTGCCGCTGCTGCGCGAGCGCTATAACGTGCCGATCATCGGGGTGGTCGAGCCGGGGGCTCGTGCCGCTGCGCGCCGGACGCGCAACCTGCGTGTCGGCGTCATCGGCACAGATGCGACCATGGCTAGCGGCGCCTATCCACGCGCCCTGCTGGCGTGCAAAAAGGGTATCGAGATCTTTACCCGCAGTTGTCCGCTCTTTGTGCCGCTGGCCGAAGAGGGCTGGGTCGATAATGATATCGCGCGCCGGGTGGTGGCGCGTTACCTGGCCAGCCTGAAAAAAAGCGGTATCGATACTCTGGTGCTGGGCTGCACGCATTACCCGCTGCTGCGCGAGCCCATTGCCCGCTATCTTGGCGCCGAGGTGGAGATTGTCGACTCGGCCGCCGAGACCGCCAAGGAGCTACGCCGCGCGCTCAAGGCTGCCACCGGCCTGCGCGGCAGCGGCAAGGGCAGTGCCAGCTTCTTTGTGACCGACGTGCCGGACCGCTTCACGCGCTTGGGTGAACGCTTCTACGGCGAAGGCGTCAGCTCGGCCGTCCGGGTCGTGCTGGCCGGGTCGCCGAGTTTTGCAGCCCCTACAGACAGCGGTTAGGCTGGGTCGCAATGCTTGGTGGATTGGTCAGGAAGATCTTCGGGACGGGGAACGATCGCGAGCTGAAGAAGCTCTGGCCTTTGGTCGACGAGATTGGCTTGCTGGAGGATGGCATAAAGGCGCTCAGTGACGACGAACTCCGGGCCAGGACAGCGGGCTTCAAAGAAGAGCTCGCCAACGGTGCGACGACCGACGATATTCTCGTGCCGGCCTTTGCCGTGGCCCGCGAGGCCGCCTGGCGCGCCGTCGGTATGCGGCCTTTCGACGTGCAATTGCTTGGCGGAATGATTCTGCATAGCGGGCGCATCTCGGAGATGAAGACCGGCGAAGGCAAGACCTTGGTCGCTACCTTGCCGGTCTACCTCAACGCACTCACCGGGCGCGGTGTCCACCTCGTCACGGTCAACGATTACCTGGCACGGCGCGATTCCGATTGGATGGGGCGGATCTACAATTTCCTCGGCCTCTCGGTTGGTACGGTGGTGCACGGCATCACCGAAGAAGAGCGCAAGGCCGCCTACCAAGCCGATATCACCTACGGGCAGAACAACGAATTCGGCTTCGATTATCTGCGCGATAATATGAAGTTCGCGCTCGAAGAATATGTTCAGCGCGATCTGCATTTCGCAATTGTGGATGAGGTCGATTCCATTCTCGTCGACGAGGCGCGGACACCGCTGATCATCTCCGGTCCGGCCGATGACGCCACCGAGAAATATCAGGTGATCAACAAGATCATCCCCAAGCTTCAGGCCGGTCGCAGCGTGGAGAAGGGCGAAGAAGAAGAGGGGGATTATTCGGTTGATGAGAAGCATAAATCAGCCATCCTCACCGAGCAGGGCATACAGCGCTGCGAGGAACTTCTCAGCATCGACAACCTCTACGACACCGACAATATCGACACGCTACACCATGTGAACCAGGGCCTGCGCGCTCATTCTCTCTTCCAGCGCGATGTCGACTACGTTGTGAACGAGGGCGAGATCGTCATCGTCGACGAATTCACCGGGCGCATGATGCAAGGGCGTCGTTGGTCCGACGGGTTGCATCAGGCCGTGGAGGCAAAGGAGGGTGTCAAGGTAGAGCGCGAGAACCAGACGCTGGCGACCATTACCTTCCAGAACTATTTCCGCATGTACGAGAAGCTCGCGGGGATGACCGGCACGGCCGATACCGAGTCTGTCGAGTTCAAAAAAATCTACAATCTCGACGTCGTGGTCGCGCCGACGCATCGGCCGATGGTGCGCGATGACAGGCCCGATGTTGTCTACAAAACCGAGCGCGAGAAGTTCAACGCGGTGATCGACGAAGTCCTCGAATGCAACGAGAAGGGTCAGCCCGTGCTGGTGGGCACCATCTCGATCGACAAATCCGAAGAGTTGGCAGCGATCCTCAAAAAACGTGGCATCAAGCACAATGTGCTGAACGCGAAAAACCACGGCGGCGAGGCCGATATCGTAGCCCAGGCCGGGCGCTTCGGCGCCCTGACCATCTCGACCAATATGGCGGGTCGCGGCACGGATATCGTGCTGGGCGGCAACGCGGAGGCGATGGCAGCCAACGAGGTTGGCACCAACGACCCGAACGATCCCGAGTTCCAGGCGGCCAAGCAGCGCCATGAGGCAGTTTGTCTCGAGGAGCGTGAGCAGGTGATAGAGGCCGGCGGGCTGCATATCATCGGCACCGAGCGCCATGAGTCGCGCCGCATCGACAACCAGCTACGCGGCCGCTCGGGGCGTCAGGGCGATCCCGGATCGTCGCGGTTCTTCCTTTCGCTCGAAGACGATCTCATGCGGATTTTCGGAGCCGACCGCATCCAAGGCATCATGACTCGCCTGGGGATGGAGGAAGGCGAGCCCATCGAGCATAATATGATCTCGCGCGCCGTCGCCAATGCACAGGCCAAGGTCGAAGGGCATAACTTCGACATCCGCAAACACCTCATTGAATACGATGACGTGATGAACAAGCAGCGCGAGGTGGTCTACCACCGCCGTCGCGAGGCTCTGAGCGGCACGGGCCTGCGTGAGGAGATCTCCGGCATGATCGAGGATCTGGCCGGCACGGTGGTGGGCGGGTTCGTCGATTCCGACGTGGTTTCGCGCGAGTGGGAATGGAATGCGATCGACCAGGGAATGGTCGAAACCTTCGGCATGTCCTTGGCGCAGCCCGAGGACGAGCGCGAGGGATTGAGTTCCGATGATTTGCAGGAGCGGATCGTCGAGGTCGTAGGGAAGCATTACGCCGATCGGGAAGAAGATTTCGGCGACGACGTCATTCGCCACCTGGAGAAGGTCATCATGCTCCAGACCATCGACCAGCAGTGGAAGGACCATCTGCTCGCGATGGACCGGCTGAAGGAGGGTGTCGGTCTGCGTGGCTACGCCCAGCAGAACCCCCTCCAAGCCTACCAGAAAGAGGGCTTCACTCATTTCGGCGAGATGATCGGCCGTATCGAGTCCGAGAGCATCCGCAAGCTACTCACGGTGCAACTGGTGCGCGAGGAAGACGTCGAGGAAATGGAAGAGCGGCGCCGTCCGCAACCCATGACGCTCAGTCATGGTGCTGTCAGTGAGGTTCCGGCCAAATCAGTTCCCGCGACTGCTGGCCCGAAGGTGGGTCGCAACGACCCTTGTCATTGCGGGAGTGGCAAAAAGTTCAAGAAATGCCACGGTAAATAGGAATTTCGGGGAGCGTAGGCACGGGCCCCTGGCAACGCCAAGGACCCGGCCGACTTGAAAACAGCTTACTTCTTTTTGACGCCGAGTACCGCGTCTTTGAACGCCTTGGCGACCGTGAAGCCGACCTTCTTGCGCGCGGGGATCTTGATGGCCTCACCCGTCTGCGGGTTACGACCCATGCGCGCCTTCATCTTGCGTAAGCGCAGGATGCCGAGACCCGGGATTTTGATCGGGTCACCCTTCTTGACCGCCTTTGCGGCGATTCCTACCAGCCCCGTCAATACCTGATCGGCCTGCTTCTTCGTGATGTCAGCGGACTCCGCGATTGCGTTCAATAGTTCCGACTTCGTCATTTCGCACCTCCTCCCAAACTGGTTATCGAAACCTGGATCGGTTCCGAGGTGCCCTGAATATGCGAGGTCGTTTGCCGTGTCAACCCGTCGGAGTGTTTTTCTCTTACTCTCGCAAGGGTTAGCGCCATGGCTACTCGCCTGCGGCGCGCTGGTAGGCGCTTGTCCAGGTGCGAATTCTTGCGGCATTCGCGCCGATATCGCCGCGCCCGTCGCGCGAACGCGAGCGCATATCTACTATGCTGCCGGTATCGCTCTTGCGAATCCGGATGACGATATCGTCGCGGAAACCAAAGATTTCAGTTTCGGCAACAGCCTCGATGTGGCCGTCGGCTTCGATCACGCTCGTGATCTTCCAAAGCGGCATGGCGTACGATGCCTCCAATGCGGCGGCAAATGCCTCGGGTGCTTGAGCGGTGCTCTGTAGCGGGGCGAGGTCCGAGCAGCATTCTTCCTGAATCGGGCGAAAGCTCTCGGGGTAGCTGAAGTCACGTCCAAGATTGAGCGGGAGCGTGCGCGCATGGTCGTAGAGGGGCGGGTCGCCGAGGTCGGTGGTGAAATCATTGATCGGCGGGGCGTCGGGTTGCAGGGCCAGCGTGCCGCCAAAGGTCAGCGCGCCCAGCAGAGCGCAGACGCCGGCCGCACCGAAGGCGCGGCCACGAAGTCGCCGTACCAGGTAGGCGAGAATCATCGCGCAGGAGAGGAAACCTCCCACTGCGAATAGGTAGAACGCATTCAGCGCTGGCAAAAGGCGGACGAATCCCCCGGCCACGCCCGCGACCATCAGCGTCAGGGCTAGAAAAGCGAATCGGTCGAGCCATCTCGGGCGGGTCTGTTTAGCCATGGCCCACCATTGCCTCTTAAGGCCGCGCGGCGCAAGGAAATCGGCAGGCCTGGCAGCCGAAATTTACAGGAATTCGGCGCCGTCCCTACTGCGCTTTGATCTGGCGCGGGGGTGCGGGACGAGGCCGGCGGCGCCTCAGCCCTGGGCGAGCTTCGCGCGCAGAATCTCGTTTACCGCTCGCGGGTTCGCCTTGCCGTGTGTCGCCTGCATCACCTGGCCGACGAAGAAGCCCAGGAGTTGCTCCTTGCCGCCGCGGTATTCCTCGACCTTGTCGCTGTGCCTGGCCAGGATCTCGTCGACCACATTGCCGATGGCGCCCTCGTCGGTGACCTGCGTGAGGCCCTGGGCCTCGATGATCGTATCCGGCGATTGCCCCGAGGTGACCATCTCCTCGAAGACCTTCTTGGCGATCTTGCCGCTGATCGTGGCGTCGTCGATGCGCCCGACCAGCTCGCCCAGGTGCGCGGCGGAAACCGGCCATTCCTCGATCACGAGGGCGTCGTCGAGGCGGCGCTCGCGCACCACGCGCAACAGGTCACCCATGACCCAATTGGCGATCGCCTTGGGGTTTTTGTGGCCGGCTGCGGCGGCTTCAAAATAATCGCCGATATCACGACGCGCCGTGAGCACCCCGGCGTCGTATTCGGAGAGGCCGAGTTCGCTTTGGAAGCGCTTGAGGCGTTGCTCGGGCAGTTCGGGCAGAGTGGCACGGATCTCCTGGATCCATTCGTCACTGACCAGCAGCGGTTGCAGGTCGGGCTCGGGGAAATAGCGATAATCGTGCGCGTCTTCCTTGGAGCGCATCGTCGCGGTGCGCTCGCGGTCGGCATCCCAGAGCCGCGTCTCCTGAACGATCCGTCCGCCGTCTTCGAGGATCTCGATCTGCCGGTGGATCTCGTGCTCGACAGCACGCTCGATGGAGCGAAACGAGTTCATATTCTTGATCTCGGCGCGGGTACCGAGTTCCGTGCTGCCACGCTTCCGTACGGAGACATTGGCATCGCAGCGCATGCTGCCTTCTTCCATATTGCCGTCGCAGGAGCCGATATGTTGCAAGAGCGTGCGCAGCGTTCGCATATAGTTGGCGGCTTCTTCCGGCGAATGGATATCGGGTTCGCTGACGATCTCCATCAGCGGCACGCCGGCGCGATTCAAGTCGACCAGAGAGTGGCCTTCCTGTGCGTCATGGATGCTTTTGCCGGCGTCTTCTTCCATATGGATGCGGGTCAGACGGACGCGCGTGGTCGTCGTATCGACCGTGACATCGATATGCCCGCCGAGGGCGAGCGGTTCGTCGAGCTGGGTCACCTGATAGCCCTTGGGCAGATCGGGATAGAAATAATTCTTTCTCGCCCAGATCGAGCGCGCCGCGACCGCAGAGCCGGTTGCCAGCGCTGTGCGGATCGCGAGTTCGACGGCACGACGGTTCAGCACCGGGAGCACGCCGGGCATGCCGAGGCAGACCGGGCAGGTATGCGCGTTGGGCGGCGCACCGAAGGCGGCCGAACAGCCGCAGAAGAGCTTCGACTCGACCCGCAATTGCGCGTGTACCTCGAGGCCGATGACCGCTTCCCAAGCTCCGTAGCGCGATTCTTCGTCTGGCGTCGTGTCCGGCATGATCTCGGTCTCGTCCATTATACCGCCGCTTTCTTTGCGCTGCCCAGCACGGGTGCCCGCCGATGCCAGCCTGTGTCGCGTTGGTAGGCGTCGCCGATTCGCAGGGCGCGGGCTTCCTCGAAGTCCGGCGTCAGGATTTGCAGGCCGATGGGCATCTCGGCTGTGTCGAAACCGCAGGGGACGACCAGGCCGGGCAGGCCGGCCAGGTTGGCTGAGTTCGTGAAGATATCGGAGAGGTACATGGAGAGCGGGTCGTCGGTCTTCTCGCCGAGGCGAAACGCCGTCTGGGGTGCGGTCGGCGTGACGATGGCATCGCAATGCTGGAAGGCCCGCTCGAAATCCTGTCGGATCAGCGTCCGTACCTGCAATGCCTTGTGGTAATACGCTTCATAATAGCCGGCCGAAAGGGCGTAGGTGCCGAGCAAAATCCGTCGCTTGACCTCGGGGCCGAATCCTTCTTCGCGGGTCTGGCGGTAGAGCTCCAGAAGGTTCTCCGGTGCCTCGGTTCGCAGGCCATAGCGCACGCCGTCATAGCGCGAGAGGTTCGAGGAGGCCTCGGCGGTGGCGACCAGATAGTAGGCGGCGACGGCATATTCGGTATGCGGCAGGTCGACATCGACGATCTCGGCGCCGCGGCTGCGCAGAACTTCGATGGCCTCGCGCACGACGCGCTCTACATCCGGGGCGAGGCCGCCGACGAAATATTCGCGCGGTAGCCCGAGGCGCAGGCCGCGGATATCGCCATCGAGTGCGCCTGCGTAATCCGGCACCTCGCGGTCGGCCGAGGTCGAGTCGCGCGGGTCATGCCCGGCGATCACGCCCAATACCATGGCGAGGTCTTCGGCCGAGCGCCCGAAGGGCCCGACCTGGTCGAGCGAAGAGGCGTAGGCAATGACGCCGTAGCGCGATACGCGGCCATAGGTCGGCTTCATGCCGCAGACGCCGGTGAAGGAGGCGGGCAGGCGGATCGAGCCGCCGGTGTCGGTGCCGAGCGAGGCGAGGCATTCGCCCGCAGCAACGGCGACCGCCGAGCCGCCCGACGAGCCGCCGGGTACGCGATCGGTATTCCATGGGTTGCGGCAGGGCCGGAAGGCCGAGTTCTCGTTCGAGGAGCCCATCGCGAACTCATCCATATTGGCCTTGCCGATGAGCACGGCGCCGGCTTGCGCCAGGCGCTCGGTCGCGTCGGCGTCGTAGGGTGGGATGAAGGCCTCAAGAATGCGCGAGCCGCAGGTCGTGCGAATGCCGCGGGTGGCGAAGATATCCTTCAGCACGATAGGGATGCCGAGCAGAGGCCCGCGCTCGCCGGCCTGGATGCGCGCGTCGGCTGCGGCGGCATCGGCAAGCGCCCGCTCGCCGGTGATCGTGAGCAGGGCACCGAGATCGCTCTCGACCGCGCTGATGCGGTCGAGGAGGGCGCGGGTGAGTTCGGTGGCGGTGAATTCGCCGGCATCGAGAGCGGCTCGCGCGGGGGCGACACCAAAGGAACTGGGATCGGATGGATTCATGAGGTCTCCTTATTGCCGCCTATTCGATGATTTTGGGGACGCGCAGGAAATTCTCTTCGCGGTCCGGTGCGCCGCGAACCATATCTTCGGCCCGGTCCCCGTTGGTCACGATATCGTCGCGCATAGCCGGCCGGAGGCTGGCAACACTGGCGCTGGCCTCGACACCGGTGGTGTCGAGGCTGCGCAATTTCTCGACATAGCCGAGAATGGACTCGAGGTCGCCGCGTAGCTTCTGCTTCTCGTCGTCGCGCAGGCCCAGGCGGGCGAGGCGCGCAATATGCTCGACATCTTCGATGGAGACGCTCATGCGCGCTTCTCTACATGGCGGCTCGGCAGGCGGCAATTTGCACCAGCCGCTTCTGTCCGCGACCTATTCCCATGGCAACGAATCGCAGGTTGATCGTATGGGGATTCGCAGCCCTCCTGGTTCTGAGTATGGCGGCGCAGGTTGGCGCCTGGTGGGCGCTGGGTGGCGCGGGCGCCCAGGCGCTGGCGGGCTTGCCGGAGGCCTTTGCTTCGGGTGGGATCGTCGGGTTGCTGGTCGCGCTGATCGCGCCCGCTTTGCTTCCCTGGGTGGGCGTGATGCTGGCCGGGCCCGTGCTCGGGCTGATCGGCCTTCTGCTGGCCGGCGGTCGTGGTGCCGCGCCGGCAGCCGACCTGGAGTCGCAGGTGGCTGCACCGGGGAGGGACGCGCTGCCCGCAGGGCCAGATCCCGATGGCGTGGCCCTGCGTCTGCTGGCGGTGCTTCAGGAGGAGGCCCGGCTGATCGATTTCGTGCGCGAAGATATCGAATCCTACAATGACGCTGAGGTCGGCGCGGCCGCGCGCGGCATTCACGGCTCGCTGCGCCGGGCGCTCGAGGACCGCATGACGCTGCGTGCGATTCACCCAGGCGAGGACGGCTCGACGGTGGAGGTGCCCGCGGGCTTCGACCCGGCGCAGATCCGCATCGTCGGCTCGCCCACCGGCAAGCCCCCCTGGAAGGGCACGCTGCTGCATGGCGGCTGGTACGCCGAGGCGCCGCGTCTGCCGCGGCCGACCGAAGGCAGTGACGCGGGTATCCTCGCGCCAGCCGAGATCGAGGTCGGCGAGGCATGAGTTCGGCATCCGGCGGCAGTCGTTTCGTCGTCGGCATCGATCTTGGCACGACCAACTCGACTCTTGCCTGGGTCGATATGCAGGCCGAGGAGCCACAGGTCGAGGTCTTCGGCGTTGCGCAATTGGTGGCACCCGGCACAGTCGAGTCGCCGACGATCCTGCCCTCATTTCTGCTTCTGCCGCGCGCGGGTGAGTTCGATGCGGCGCAGACGCGGCTGCCCTGGGGTGGGTCGGCTGAGCGCATTGTCGGCGCGGCGGCCGCGCGTCGCGCCGCCGAGTCGCCGCATCAGGTCGTATCGTCGGCCAAATCCTGGCTTTGTCACGGTACGGCGGCGCGGCGCGATGCCATCCTTCCCTTGGGCGCCGGCGAAGACGATGCGCGGATCTCGCCACTTGAGGCGACGACGGCGTATCTCGCCCATCTCCGTGCGGCCTGGGATCTGGCGATGGCGGCCGACGATCCGAGCGCCCGGCTTGAAGCGCAGGATGTGATCCTCACCGTGCCGGCATCTTTCGATGCCGAAGCCCGCGAGTTGACCATCGAGGCGGCGCGCGCCGCGGGGCTGCCCGAGCCGCACCTTCTGGAGGAGCCGCAGGCAGCCGTCTATAATTGGGTCGAGACGCTCGGCGATGGCTGGCGCGACGCCGTGTCGCTCGGCGACTCGCTGCTGGTCTGCGATGTCGGCGGCGGCACGACGGATTTCAGCTTGGTGGTAGTGGGCGAAGAGCAGGGCGCGCTCGTCCTGGAGCGGGTCGCCGTCGGCGACCATCTTCTGCTGGGCGGCGACAATATGGATCTGGCGCTCGCCTATACCGTGCGCGGGCGGCTGGTTGCTGCGGGCAAGCGACTCAATGCGCGCCAAGTCCAATCCTTGGTGGCGGCGTGTCGCGAGGCCAAGGAGAGGCTGCTGGGTGCCGACGCTCCGCAGAGCCTGCCGATCGTCATTCTGGGTCAAAGCCGCAAATTGATCGGCGGTACGCTGCGTGCGGAACTCTCGCGCGCTGAAGTCGTACAGCTTCTCGTCGAGGGCTTCTTTCCCAGGGTCGATGCCGACGCGGTGGTCCAGGAGGCTGACGCAAGCGGGCTCAGCGAGCTCGGGCTGCCCTTTGTTGCCGATAGTGCGATCAGTCGACACCTGGCGAGCTTCCTGCGTGCGCATCCGACACCGCAAGGTGGCCTGCCGACTTGTGTGCTTTATAATGGCGGCGTGATGGCGGCCACGGCGCTGGCCGAGCGCTCCTCCGAGATTCTCGCGGCATGGTCCGAGGCGGCCGGCACGGCGGCGCCGCGCGTGATTGGCGGCGACGATCTGCGCCATGCCGTCGCCCGCGGCGCGGTTGCCTATGGTCGCGCCCGTCGCGGCGAGGGCATTCGTATCCGCGGCGGTACGGCGCGCTCCTATTATGTTGGTGTCGTGAGCGCGATGCCGTCCGTGCCCGGCCATCCGCCGCCGACCAAGGCGCTTTGCGTGATGCCCTTCGGCATCGAGGAAGGCTCGCGCCTGACCGTGCCGGGACCAGGCTTCGGGCTGCTGGTGGGCCGCGAGGCGGGCTTTCGCCTCTTTGCCTCCTCGACTCGCCTCGACGATCAGGTAGGCGCCGTGCTGGATGAATTCGACGCCGAGGAGCTCGACGAGTTGACGCCTCTGCATGCGCTGCTGCCCGGCGAGTCCGGCGAGCGCGTGCGCGTTTCGCTGGAAGCCGAGATCACCGAGATCGGTACCTTGGAGGTCTCCTTTGTCGCGGCTGGCGGCGAGCGCCACCGGCTGAGCTTCGGCGTGCGCGGCGAGGCACGCGGGGCATGAGCGAGGGTGCGCCCTGGATCGTCGGCATCGATCTCGGCACAACCAACTCGGCCATTGCCTGCTGTCGCCCGGGCGAGCCCGACTCGCTGGCGACTTTCCCGATTCCGCAGTTGATCCTCGAAGGCGAGGTAGCGCCGCGCAACTCCTTGCCTTCGGCCATCTATCTGGCCGGCGAGCATGATGTACCCGCCGGCGCACTCGCGCTGCCCTGGGCCCCCGATGCGCGCCAGGTCGTTGGCGGCCTCGCGCGTCTGCTGGGCGCACGCGTCGCCGGTCGCGTCATCACCTCGGCGAAATCCTGGCTCTGCCACGGCGGTGTCGACCGCGCGG
This sequence comes from Deltaproteobacteria bacterium, assembly GCA_046583355.1. Lineage (GTDB taxonomy): Bacteria > Desulfobacterota > Binatia > UBA12015 > UBA12015 > UBA12015. The sequence continues at coordinate 86,181 of JAYGCM010000012.1, read as the reverse complement.
CGGCGATCCTCCCCTGGGGGACCGATGCCGAATTACAGCGCCTCTCGCCGGTCGAGGCCACCGCGCGGCTGCTGGCCCATATTCGCGCGGCCTGGGACGACGCGCATCCCGAGGCGAGGCTGGCCGAGCAGGATGTGATCCTCACCGTACCGGCGTCGTTTGATGAAGTGGCGCGCGAGCTCACGGTGCAGGCGGCGCGCGCGGCCGGACTCGAGCATCTGCGCCTGCTCGAAGAGCCGCAGGCCGCGCTTTATGCCTGGACGGCGGCGCATCCGGATTGGCGCGAGCGCCTGGCCGGGAGTGCGACCATTCTCGTGATTGATGTTGGTGGCGGGACGACGGATTTCTCGCTGGTCGCGGTGCGCGAGGATTCGCAGGGTCGCGGCCTGGAGCGCACCTTCGTGGGCGAGCATCTGCTCGTCGGCGGCGACAATATGGACCTGGCCCTGGCCCGCCAGCTCTCGGAGTCCGCGGGCGCTCGCCTCGATGCCGCGCGTTGGCAGCAACTCACCGCGCTTTGCCGCGCCGCCAAGGAAAGACTTCTGAGCGCCGACGCGCCCGATGCCACGGTCGAAATCTCGCTGGCCGGCCGCGGACGCAGTGTCGTGCAAGGCGCCCTTCGCGGGACTCTGGAGCGCGAAGCGATCACTCGGGAATTGCTCGAGGACTTCTTCCCGGTGGTGGGCCGGGAGGAAGGACCGAAGCTCGGCAGAGGGTCCGGCCTACAGGAATTCGGGCTCCCCTTTGCCGAGGATGCGGCCGTGACGCGCCACCTGGCCGCGTTCCTCCAGCGTGCTGAGGCGAGCCTGGGCGAGCCGGTGGTCCCCGATACGATTCTCTTCAATGGCGGCGCGCTGCAACCCGCGCCCGTGCGCGAACGCCTGCTCGCGGTTCTTGGCGATTGGTTCGGCAAGCGTCCCGAGGTGCTCGCCGGCGCCGACCTCGACCTCGCTGTATCACGCGGAGCGGCGGCCTACGGTCAGGCTTTGCGCGGCACCGGCGAGCGCATCTCGGGCGGCGCACCACGAGCGTTCTACCTGGGCATCGGCGCCGCGGGAGCCGAACAGATGCTCTGCCTGACGGCACGCGGCATGGAGGAGGGTGAGGAGGTCCGGATCGCCGATCCTGAACTCGAATTGCTGGCCAATACGCAGGTCGCCTTTCCGCTCTTCGTCTCCACGACGCGTCTGGGCGACCCCGCAGGTGCCTTGGTCGAATTCGCCGCGGACTCCGTGACCTCCCTTCCGCCGCTCGGCACCGTGCTGCGCTTCGGCCGCTCGCTGGACGAACGCATCGTACCCGTGCGGTTGCGCTCGGTGCTGACCGAAACCGGCACGCTGGAGGTCTTCTGCGAGTCCGTACACACCGAGCACCGCTGGAAACTCAGTTTTGACTTGCGCGCCCAGGCCAGCGCCGACGCGTGGGAGAGCGATCAAGGGGCGGCCGAGGATAGCGCCGGTCTGCTCTTGCCCGACGCCGCGCTCGACGCCGCCACCGCCGCGTTGGAGAATGTTTTTCTGGGCGACGGCGACTCCCTGCGCCTCGGCCGCCGCCTCGAAGAGGCCTTGGGACTCGGTCGCGACGGCTGGCCGCTCACGGCGTTGCGCACGCTCTGGGACCGCGTCTTTGCCTGGGAAGAGAGCCGCGCGCGCTCGCCCGAGCATGAAGCCCGCTGGCTCAACCTGGTCGGCTTCTTCTTGCGTCCGGGCTACGGCGACCCGCGCGACTCTTTTCGTGGTGAGCGCCTCTGGCGCCTGCATGATGCCGGCCCGCGCCACCCGCGTGCGGCGCAGGTGCGCGCCGAGTGGTGGACCTTGTGGAAGCGCGCCGCCGGGTCGCTCTCGCGCCCCCAGCAAACCGCCTTGTTGCAGGATATCCGCCCGTCGCTCCTGCCCGCAGCGCGCCGCCGCCGCACGGGTGGTGCCAAACCGACGCCGCAGGAGCTGCGCGAGATGTGGCAGGTCGCCGGATCGTTGGAACGCCTGGCGCAGGGCCTGCGCGGCGAAATCTTTCTGGCGCTGGCAAAAACCGTGGCCAAGGGACGCGAGAAGGGCGACGCCGAAATCTGGGCACTCGGACGCCTGGGTGCGCGCGTCCCGGTCTACGGCCCGGCCGATACCGTACTCAGCCCCGCGCTGGTGAGCCCCATCGTGCGCGAGTTGAGCGCCGGGAAATGGCGCCGCCCGGCCGCGACGGCTTTGGCCGTGGCGCAAATGGCGCGCCGCTCCGGCGACCGCGCCCGCGACCTCAGCGACGCCATGCGCGACGAGGTAGCCACCCGGCTGGACGAGGCCGAAGAAGGCCGCGGCCTGGCGACGCTGGTACGCGAAGTCGGCGAGCCCGATGCGCAGATCGGCGCGCGTATCGTCGCCGACTCCTTGCCGTCCGGCCTGCGCATTGCCGCAGCGACGCCAGATGCGGTCACGCCCGCCGAGTCTGTGTCCGCGCCCGAACCCGGTCCGGCAGACACGCGCGAAAAATTATGATTCAGAACCCTGCATGACGATGCGAATCGGAATCAACGGCACCGGATTGGTTTTGCAGGCATCGGTCGACGCCGTAGCCGAGCACGCCGCCCAGGCGGCCGAGGACGGCTTTGCCAGCTACTGGCTCGCCGAGCACCCCACCGGAGGCTTCGACGCATTGAGCGTGCTCGCTCTGGTCGGCCAACGCGTAGCGGGAATCGAGCTCGGCACCGCTATCGTCCCGATGCTGCCACGCCACCCGCTGGTCCTGGCAGGCCAGGCGCTGACGGCTCGCGGCGTCATCGGCGAGCGCCTCACCCTCGGCATCGGCCTCTCGCACGACATGATGATGGCCCAACTCGGCCTGAACCTGGACCGACCAATCGCCAAGCTACGCGATTACCTCTCCGTTCTGATGCCGCTTCTGAACGAGGGCAAGGTCTCCTTCGAAGGCGAGTTCTTCTCGTGCCAGGCCGAGGTCTTCCGCAAGCCCAGCCCACCCGTGCCCGTGCTGGTCGCCGCCCTGGGCGAACAGGCCCTGCGGGTCGCCGGCACCCGCACCGACGGCGCGACGCTCGCCTGGGTAGGCCCGCGAACCGTCCGCGACCATATCCGCCCCCGACTGGCCGACGCCGCCGCCAAGGCCGGTCGCCCCGCACCCCGGATCCTCGCAACCCTGCCGGTCTGCGTAACCGACGAAGCCGACAAGGTCCGCGCCCTCGTCGCCAAAACTCTGGAAATGTACGGCAGCCTCCCCGCCTACCGCGCCATGTTTGAGCGCGAGGGAGTGGCGGGCCCCGGCGAGCTGGCGCTGGTCGGCAACGAAGACGAAGTCCGCGCCCGCCTCGGCGAACTCGCCGATGCAGGCGTAACCGACTTCGCCGCCTCGGAGTTCACCCCGAGCAAAGACGAACGATTGCGCACGCGGGCGCTTCTGAAAAAGTGTACTGACGAGGGCTAGGAATGCAGCAATCCGGCACGCAGATCTGCCGGGGTAACCGCGACGAGACTCGCAGGCCGATCGCTTCCTTGCCCGTTTGATGGGGCATAGTTCGGTCTGCCTTTCGCCTCGGCTGTGGTCGTCAGGTATTTTTTCGCGAGGCAGATCGCGTTAGGAGCCCAGCGAAAACTGTCGAAGCGAGGTGCGGCCGACACCCACATTTGAGAGTACTGGGGTGTCGGGACGAACAAGGTTTTCGAGCTGATCGGGCGGGGCGCGGTGTTAGCGCCAGGTCCGTGACGCCAGAGCGTCGCGGTCGAGCTCGACGCCCTGGGCGGTGCAAATCTCTTCGTAGGATTCGATTAGAGCCTCGCGAAATTGCGGCAAATCGGGCACCAGTTTCGAGTCCGCCGTGAGGCCCCAGCAGACGTTGCCATCGTAGCTCATGAGGCCAATGGCCAATGCCATGCCGCGCAGCAATGGCACTTGTGGCAGCATCGCCTTCATCCGTGCGCCGAAGAGGTAGAGTGGGAATTGCGGGCCGGGTATATTCGTGACGAAGGTATCGGCCAAGCCGTCCTGCGCGCGCGCGGCGAGCGAGAGCATGGATGTCGGTCCGAATTCGATCATGCGCATCATCAGGCGTACGGCCAGCGCCTGATCGGTATTCTTCAAATGCGCGGTGATTTTCATCACTCATTGGAGCCGGCTTGCGGCGTCGCCTTCGTCAATAGGAAGGTCGACCATCCAGGCCGAAACCTGGTTGCCGAGTGCGGGGTCGTCGCTGGTACGGATATTCACCGGCACCGAGGAGGTGACAGGGGATCTCGCCGGGTCGAGTCCGCGGCCGATAAAGAATCGGCGGAAACGCGGCACCTGATGCAGCACGCCTTCGACGCCCTTGCGGAATTTCCCGATATCGACGCCGCCTCCGGTTTTGCCGAGTTTGCCTCGCTCCAGCAGCATGAGCGCGCCGACATGCATCGGGGTATTGGGCTCTTCACACATCAGAAATTACGGATCGCTCATGCTGAGGCGCTCGTAATAGGTGGTCGCGGGCGTGCTTTCGCAGATCGTTGCCATTTTCTATCTGTACCAAAATTCATTGCAACGCGCGGGGCCCGCTGGGCCGTGCTGGGGGGGCAATTATTGTCTGCTGTCGGGTACGGCGCCCCCTTGATGGGGGTTCCTTGTCGCGAGAGGGTCTGGCGATGATGCACCGGAAGCCTCGGGCGAAGTCGTCGATCTCTCCACCTTCAGCCAAACGACCCGACCCGCGGGTGCCGCGCGGGCGGGCCGCCGAGGAGGCGGCGGCGCGATGGCTGGCCGAGCGGGGCTACCGCTTGCTGGAGCGCAATGTGCGGTTGGCGGGTGCCGAGATCGACCTGATCGCGGTGCATGACGACTGCTTCGTCTTCATCGAGGTTCGTTCGCGCTCCAATACTCGCTTCGGCAATCCGGTCGATTCGGTCGATTGGCGCAAGCAGACGCGCATCGCCCGGGTCGCGGATGCGTGGCTCCAAGTGGGTCGCCGCCGCTTGTCTCGGTCCCGCTTCGACGTGGTTGGCGTCCTCTGGGAGAGGGGGCGCCCGGTCTTTTCCCTGGTCGTCAATGCCTTCCGCAGCCCCCGATGAGTGGCTTCGGTCTCGCGCCGGGCGCGGAGGTCCTTCGCCGCTGGCCCAGGAGGGGGTCGCCCGTGCCACCGATTCGGGGCGAGAAGCCAGAGTGGGAACCGTCTTGCTTCTACATCTGAACCTGGCTAAGTTGGTCTGGCTAATGAAACCCATACCCATTCATCAGGCCAAGACGAATCTCTCCAGGCTCATTGAGAAGGCTTGTGCGGGCGAGGAAGTTGTAATTGCCCGCGGTCGGGAACCGGTTGTGCGCTTGGTGCCGATCGATCGTCCGCCAGCCGAACGGCGCTTCGGAGCGATGCGTGGTCGTGTCGTCGTGGACGATTCTTTCTTTGATCCGCTGCCCTCCGAGGAACTCAAGGCCTGGGAGTCCTGATCGGCGTCGCGCTGATGCGAGTACTGCTGGATACACACGCCTTTCTCTGGTGGTTGGCCGGGGATCGGAAGCTCAAGGCGTCGGTTCGCCGTATTGTCGACGATCCTACGACCGTAGTCTTCGTGAGTGCCGCATCGGTATGGGAGATCGCGACCAAGGTGCGGCTGGGAAAACTGCCAGGGGCGGCCTCCATCGCGGACGATATTGGCGGCGCGATCGCCTCGCAGAAGTTTGAACCACTGGGCGTCTCCGTTGCGCACGCACAGCGTGCCGGCGGCCTGGCGATCCCACATCGGGATCCCTTCGACCGGATGCTGATCGCGCAAAGTCAGTTGGAGGATGTCCCTTTGGTCTCCAATGAGAAGCTATTCGATCATTTCGGGGTGACGCGCATCTGGTGACTCCGGGCGCCGCTTGCGGCCGGGCCTGCCGATGCCGTGGGGGCTGACGTTGCACTTTCCTCCCCGGCGTTTACGACGAGAGGGAGATGCTCGATATTCGTCTGATCCGTGAATCGCCCGAAGTCTGTCGTGAGGGTCTGCGCAAGGTGCAGGCGGACCCCGCCTTGATCGACCAGGTGCTTGCCCTGGATACGCGCCGTCGCGAGGCTTTGCATGCGCTGGAGACCTTGCGCGCCGAGCGCACGCGGCGCTCCAAGGAGATCGGCAAATTGCCGGCCGAGGAGCGCAAGGCGGCCGGTGCGGCTCTCGGTTCTCTGGGGGCGGAAATCTCGGAACTGGAGTCGGCGGCCGGCGAGGCGGGCAAGGCATTTTCGGGCCTGATGCTTGAGATCCCGAATCTGCCGCATGACGATGTGCCGGTGGGCGCAGATGATTCGCAGAATGTCGTGCTGCGGACCGAGGGCGCTAAGGCCGAATTCGATTTCCCTGCGCGGCCGCATTGGGAGATCGGACCAGCGCTTGGCGCGATCGACTTCGAGCGTGGGGTGAAGATTTCGGGTTCGCGCTTCTATGTTCTGAAAGGACCGGGGGCGCGCCTGCAGCGTGCCTTGATCAGCTTCATGCTTGACCTGCATACGCGCGAGCACGGCTATATCGAGATCTATCCTCCGGCCATGGTGCGCGAGGAATGTCTGGTCGGGACGGGGAACCTGCCCAAATTCGCGGAGAATCTCTACCGCGATATCGAAGGTGAGCATTGGTGGGTGCCGACGGCCGAGGTGCCGGTGACGAACCTCTACCGCGAAGAAATTCTGGACGGTGCGGATCTGCCGATTCGCCATGTCGCCTACTCGCCGTGTTTCCGCCGTGAGAAGATGTCGGCCGGGCGCGATGTGCGTGGCATCAAACGCGGGCATCAATTCGACAAGGTCGAGATGGTGAAATTCGTACGCCCGGAGACATCTGACGCTGAGCTGCTCTCGCTCTTGAACGATGCCGAAGAGGTTTGCCGTCGGCTCGGACTTACCTACCGTGTGATCCAGATGTGCACTGGCGATCTCAGTTTCGTCGCCGCAATCAAATATGATATCGACGTATGGGCGCCGGGCAGCGATGAGTGGCTCGAGGTGAGTTCGTGCGCGAACTTCCGCGACTTCCAGGCGCGCCGGGCTGAGATCCGCTATCGGCCCGAAAAAGGCGCCCGACCGGAGTTCGTCCATACGCTCAACGGCTCGGGGCTGGCCTTGCCGCGCATCGTCATCGCGGTTCTGGAAACCTATCAGCAAAAAGACGGCAGCGTTGTCGTGCCCGAGGTGCTGCGTTCGTATCTCGGTGGTGAGGAATTGCTGGAGCCGGTGGCTTGATGGCCGCACCGGGTGGCGCGCCGATCCGCATCGCCGTTCTTCTCAAGCAGGTTCCTGAGGTAACCGAGCAGGCCATCGACCCGGCGACCGGACGGCTGCAACGCGAGGGCGTCGAGCTCCTGATGAATCCCTTCGACCGCCGCGCGTCGCTCGAAGCATGTCGGATTCGCGAGGATCTGGGCGGCGGGCATCTCATCGCTTTGACGATGGGGCCGCCGGCGGCCGAGTCGGTCCTGCGCGAATGCCTGGCGATCGGCTTCGACGAGGCTGTCCATCTGAGCGATCGTGGCTTTGCCGGTGCTGATACGCTGGCCACCGCGCGCGCGCTCGCGCATGCGCTCGAAGAGCTCCAGCCGGATCTGATTCTCGCGGGTCGCTACAGTATTGATTCCGAGACCGGCCAGGTGCCGGGTGAGCTCGCGGCCTTGCTCGGCACGTATCTGATTCCCGGCGCGCGCCGGCTCACGGTCGAGGCCACGGCGGGCACCGAGCGCGGCTTTCTTGCGCGCGCCGAATGCGAGAGCGACGAGGGTGCCGGTGAGGTCGAGGCGCCGCTGCCGGCCGTCGTCACCTGCACCGACCGCTGGAAGACGCGGATTCCCCGGCGCCTTCCCGACGAGGAGGCCGGCGCCCAGGGGGAGGTCCGGGTTCTCGGCGTCGCGGATCTGCGCGGCGACGCGAGCGACTACGGTGTGGCCGGCTCACCCACATCGGTCGACGAGGTGCGGCCGGTCACACTCCAACGCCGCGGCGTGGTGGTGCAGGCTGACGATTCGCTCGAGGCCGCCGTCGATGCGATCGTGCACGAGCTCGATCAGGCGCGCCAAGCCGCCGCAGGACGGCCGCGCGGCCTGGTGCCGAGCCACACGCCGGTCGCCGATCCGCGCGGTGGTATTTTCGTGGTGGGCGAGCTTGCGCAGAACGGCAGTCTGCGTGCGGTTACCGCCGAGTTGCTGGGCGCCGCCGACAAGCTGGCGGCACGCCAGAGTTGCGCCGTGCTGGTGGTCCTGCAGGCGCCGCCATTACCCGACGGAGCACCGCGCGCCGCGTTGGCGTCCGATACGGAACTCGCCGTTCAGTTGGGCGCTCTTGGCGCCGATCTCTGGCTGCGCGGTGGCGGCGAGGAGCTGCCGGGTCTGGCCGGGCTGGCTGCACTCGAGGCCGCGATCGTGGAATTCTCGCCTTCGGTTCTGCTCGGCCCGGCGACATCGCTCGGCCGCGATCAGCTGCCGATGGTGGCCGCCCGGCTGGGACTCGGGCTGACCGGCGACGCCATCGGCATCGAAGTGGAATCCGGCGGCGTCTTGTTGGCGCTCAAGCCTGCCTTCGGTGGTCAGCTCATCGCGCCGATTCGCTCACGTACGCAGCCGGCCTTCGCGACCCTGCGCGCCGGAGTGCTCGAGCCGGCGCTGGCCGACGCCACGCGCGCCCCGGCCACCGAGCTGCGCGTTGCCCCGTCACCTGGCGGGCCGCAGGCGCGCTGGCTCAACTTTGAGTCCGAGACCGATTCGGCCGGGGCGGATCTGGAAGAGGCGCGCATTGTCGTCTGCGCCGGCTTCGGCATGGGCGGGGCCGAGCATATGGGCGACCTCGCGCGCCTGGCCACGGCGCTCGGGGGTACGGTCTGCGCGACGCGCCGCGTCTGCGACCTGGGTTGGCTCGCGCGTCAGGTGCAGGTCGGCCTTTCGGGCCGCTCGATTGCGCCCGATGTCTATCTCGGCTTCGGCGTGCGCGGCTCGTTCAACCATACCGTGGGCATCCGCCGTGCGGGCACGGTGATCGGCATCAACACAGATCCAAGCGCGGCGATTTTCGCTGCCGCCGATCTGGGGATTGTCGGTGATGCTACGCAGTTGCTGGGCGCACTCCTCACGCGCCTGGGCGCCTGAGCCGGCCTGAGCGCGGGCAGTGGCCCGCGCAGGCTCGCCCCGAGAGCCGCCGCACGGACAGCCGAGGCCCGCTGCGAGGGCGGCCTGTTCAGGCCTCGAGGATTCGCTTCGACGTGACCGAGCCGTCGGCGGCGATCTCGTAGACCAGCGGGATGCCGGTACCGATATTTACCTTGAGGATTTCGGTGGGCGTGAGCTTCTCGAGATCCATTACGATGGCGCGCAGGCTGTTGCCGTGCGCGGCGACCAGGATATCGCCTCCGCCACGGACCTCTTGCATGACGTTGGCGGCAAACCAGGGCAGCGTGCGCGCGGCCGTATCTTTCAGGCTCTCACCGCCGGGCGGCGGCACGTCGAAGCTGCGGCGCCAGATCAGCACCTGTTCGTCGCCGTATTTTGCCGCGGTCTCGGCCTTGCCGAGGCCCTGGAGGTCGCCGTAATGGCGCTCGTTCAGAGCTTCCGCGCGGGTGATCGGCAACTCGCTTGCGCCAAGCTCTTCGAGCGCCAGTGTAAGCGTCTCCTGGGCGCGCTGCAGCTTGGAGGTATAGCAGCGGTCGAAGGTGATCTTCTCGGCCAAAAGGCGCGCGCCGGCGCCGCGCGCCTCGGTGCGCCCCTGCTCGGTAAGCGGGACGTCTTCCCACCCGGTGAAGCGGTTCTCAAGATTCCATTGTGATTGGCCGTGGCGGAGAAGAACGAGAAGAGGCACTGATACTTTCCTTTGACGCGGCGCCGTTTCAAGGCGCGGAAACCCTATGCTATCCGATCCCATCGGTAGCGTATGAGGGGTGGGGTTGCACCGCAGGGCAGGGCACGGTTGGCGGCGGGAGCGACGGGCTCGGCGTGCGGGCCTTCAGCCGGTAATCGGGCGCTCGGGCTCGCCGACGCAAAAAGCGCAGCGACAAAGCGAGCGCAATTCTCGCAGCAGGTACCAAGTCTCGTGTCCGTCCGACCAATTCAGGTAGATATTGTCCTCGCCGATCTCCTCGGACGAGAGCAGAGCAATTTCCGGCGAGCCGGGCGGCTGCTCCTCCTCGGCGCGGATTGCTGCGCAGGCCTCGCAGGGGCAATGCGCCCGCAGGCTGCGCAAGGGCAGGATCGATTCGTGTCCGTCGGTCCAATGGATGTTCAGAGCATAGCGCCCCATCGGGCTCTGCGAGCGGATCTGCAAGGCACTCATGAGGATGTCTTGGTTTTGTCGTCGGTCGCGGCTGGCGGGGCTTCGGTCGTGGTCGGCTCTGGCGGGGGCACGGTCGTCTCGGCGGTCACGATGACCTCGGGAGGTGGCTCTGGCGGGCTTTGCTTTTCGTCGGCCTCGTGGTCGCGCTGGTCGAGCGCTTCACGGAAGTCCTTCAAAGAGCGGCCGATGAAACTTCCCAGCTCGGGCAGCTTTTTGGGCCCGAAGATGAGAAGCACTACGACGAGAATGACAATGAGTTCCGGTACACCGAGTCCGAACATGGCCTCGATACCAGCGCTGCAGAGCCGTAGTGTCAAGGGGGGTGCCTGTGGCGGATGAAAAACTGGTGCGCTCGACCGGCGTGGTCGGGGCCGCCGTGCTCGCCAGTCGGCTGCTTGGTTTAGTGCGTGAGCAGATCTTTGCCGGCCTCTTCGGCGCCGGCCGGGAGCTCGATGCCTTCGTCACAGCCTTCCGGATTCCCAACCTCTTTCGCGACCTTTTCGCCGAGGGAGCGCTCTCGGCGGCATTTGTCACCACCTTCTCGAAGAAGCTCGAGAAGGAGGGCGAGGCTTCGGCCTGGCGTCTGGCGAATCTGGTCATCCATGCGCTTGTGCTCATCGTTGGCACGATCGTCGTGCTCGGGATCTTTGCCGCACCGTGGATCGTGGACCTGATCGCACCGGGCTTCCGCGAGGTGCCTGGCAAATCCGAGCTGACCATCGAGCTTACGCGGCTGCTCTTTCCCTTCCTTCTTCTGGTGGCGCTCGCGGCCATCGCGATGGGCATGCTGAACGCGCGCAACCGCTTCGGTGTCGCGGCGTCTGCGTCGAGCTTTTTCAACCTTGGCTCGATTCTCGCCGGCATGGGATGCGCCTGGTGGCTCGCCCCTGATTATGTGAGTTCGGTTTTCGGCGACGGCGCCGGGGTCGCCAATAGCAATGCGGCGGCTGCCCGCGCGATGATGGGCATGGCCATAGGCACCCTGGTTGGCGGGCTTCTGCAACTCCTCGTTCAGCTCCCGTCCTTGCACGCCGTGAACTTCCGCTACCGCCCGATGCTCTCGTTCTCCGACCCGGGCCTGCGTGAGGTTCTGCGCCTTATGGGACCGGCCACGCTCGGCGCGGCGGCCGTGCAGGTGAATGTCCTGGTCAATACGAGCTTTGCGTCGGGGCTTGGCGATGGCGCGGTCAGTTGGCTGAACGTCGCCTTCCGTTTCATGCAATTGCCGATCGGTCTCTTCGGCGTTGCCGTCGGCATGGTCGCGTTGCCGTCGGTCTCGCGGCGCGTCGCCAACGACGATATGGAGGGCATGCGCGCGATGATCGTGCGTGCTCTGCGCCTGGTACTGGCTCTCTGCATACCGGCGGCTGTGGGACTGGCCGTGCTGGCACCTGAGGTGATCGGCATCGTCTACCAGCATGGCCTCTTCGACGCGCATGATACGCGCATGGCGGCCAATGCCTTGATTGCCTACGCCTTGGGGCTGGCCGGCTATGCCAATATCAAAGTTCTCGTGCCGGCCTTCTACGCGCTCGGCGATGCGCGTACGCCGGCTTGGGTGAGCGGCTTCTCGATTGGCGTGAACGTGGTACTGGCCTGGACCGCGATTCATGTTTTCGGCATGGGGCATGTCGCGCTTGCGCTGACGACCTCGGTGGTGGCGTGCACGAATTTCGCGATCCTCTTCGTGATTCTGCGCCGGCGGATCGGTCGCTTCGACGGGCTCGCCTCGGTCTTGCCGCCGATTGCGGCCGGTGCGGTCGCGGTTGCTCTGGTTTCTTTCGGTGTGCGTGCGCTGGTACTCCTCTGGCTGCCCGAGGGCAGCTTTGCGGCGCGCTTCTGGACCGTGGCGGCAGCCTTGCCGCTGGCGGCCGGAGCCTTCGGCGCGATCAGCTACGGGCTTGGCCTGGTCGAGGTGGTTTCGCTGGTGGGCTCTTTGCGTCGGCGACTCGGACGCGGCTCGCGCGGCGATGGTTGAGCCACGACGGATCGGCGGTTTCCCGGTCGCCTTCGAGACGCTTTCGCTGAGCGGGCAGCAGGTGACGTTTGCCACGGTCGCGGATCTGGAATCGCATATCGACCGAGACCGGTTGCTATGCGACGAATCTTTCGAGCCTCCCTATTGGGCATTGGTCTGGAGTGGCGCGAGGCTTTTTGCTGAGAGTTGGGCCGCCCGGCAACCCCTGGAGGGGCGCTCGGTGCTGGATGTCGGCTGCGGCCTCGGCGTGGTCGCGCTGGCGGCAGCGGCCGCCGGCGCGCGGGTCACGGCCATAGATCGGGCCCCCGATGCGATCGAGTTTCTGCGCCTGAGTACGCAGCGTAACGCTTATGCGATCGAGACGATTGTCGGGAATCTGCGTGCGGCTCTAGCCGGGCGGCAATTCGATTTCGTCGTGGGCGCCGAATTACTCTACGAGCGCGCGGAGTTCAGCAGCCTCGCCGAGGCCTTGCTGGGTTGCGTCGCACCGGGCGGGCGGCTTTTCATCGTCGACGCCCACCGCGTGGACACCAAGGACTTCTACACCGCGCTGCGCAAATCGGGTGCGCGCGCTATGACTCACGAGCGCCTACGCCTGCGCGAGGAAAAAACCCTGGTCGAGATCGATGTGCAGGAGTTCGCGACCGCTTGAGGCCGCGCCGACCGGCTAATCGGCGTGGATGCGGTGCTCGACCTGGTGGTCGAGGAGAACCTGACCGTCTTCGGTCATCCAGCCCATGCGGCTGGTGCGGCGTCCCGCGATGAGATGATTCACCAATTTGACGCGGTTCACGGCCTTGCCGGACTCGCGCGAGACGTGCCAGGCCTTCTTGGTGATTTTGCCTCGCGTGGATGCGCGAGCGGTTTTACTGAGGGTGGAATCCGCCATTTTTCTCTCTCTCCCGGACCGCAGTAGCAGCCGAAGAGGGTGGTTAGCGCCGTTTTCGGAGCGGTGCAAGAAAAATCTGTCGGGAGGATAGCGCACTTGCGTTGTTTCTTTGAAAATACAGTAAATACAATGGGTTGAAGCCCGATTTTCACTCCAAGGCAACGGCCCGAAACCCGCTTGGTATCAGCTCCCCTTTTAAAAAGAGGCAGGAAAATGAAAATTTTATTATCCATCGCTTCTCAATGCTCTCCGATCCTGATAGTGTTCGGCTTCCTTGCGGGGGAAAAGCGGCTGGTGAAGGAACACGGGCGGTTACCGTCCGGTTCGATGGGGGATTCAATCCCTTGCCGCGACCTCCGTAGTTGTTCGAAATTCGAGTAGTGCGCCAGGGGGCGAGCGACCGGTTCCGGTTGGTTCGCGTTGTGCACAAAGAGCCCGGTTGAGCCGCAAAAGACGGCACGTGCCGAGGCCGTGAATCAGAGGGAATGGAACAGAACCATGCGAAGTGCGACGACGTCTTTGAGTGTAGGGACGAACGAAGCCGAGTGGACCGAGCCGGTACAGGACGGGACAGCTCAGGGCGATAATATGGTAGAGGGCGAGGCCACCGAGGCCGCGCCTGCTGCTACGACAGCTAAAAACGGCAAGACGGCGACCACGGCTTCCGAGCCGCTGGTAGGCGACTTGGATGTTCTTGGCCGGTTCTATGCCGATCTGGCCAAAACGCCTCTCCTCGACCGCGAGGAAGAGCGCACGCTTACCACCGAAATCAGCAAGGCGCGCGATTCCGTCGTGCGTTGGTTGCGCCGCAACCCTCGTATCGTGAACGTAACGCTCACCGAGCGTGGCCGCGGCGTGATCCGTCCGACCGAAGAGTTCCGCGAGCGCGAGATTCTTCTCGTGGCGGATCGCGGTCGTCGCTTGGCGCGCAGTCCGGCCAAGCTCCGCGAACTCAAATTGAAGCGCGAGCGTGTCGCGAAGTTCGCCAAAGAACTCGACATCCGGCTTGAGCACTATCGCCAGGCGCGCAACTCGATGCTGCGAGCCAACCTTCGTCTGGTTGCGGCGATTGCCCGCAAACACGCACGTCGCGGCTTGCCGCTGCCGGATCTGATCCAGGAAGGTACGCTCGGCCTGCTGCGCGCGGTCGAGAAATTCGATCCGGGCAAGGATATCAAATTCTCGACCTACGCGGTTTGGTGGATCTGGCAATACATCGCCCGTTCGATCGATAATGACCGTTCGGTGGTTCGCACGCCGGTCCATTGGCACGAGTTGCGCCGCAAGGTCGGTCGCCTCTCCCAGGCACTCGAGAGCAAATTGCATCGTGCGCCGACCAAAGAGGAAATCATCGAAGCCGGTGGCCTCGACGAGAACCAGCTTGAAATGATGGCCGAGCCGGCCCATGTGCTCTCGCTCGATATGGAGCTGGGCCATGAGGACGACCGGACTCTCTCGGAGGTGATTCCCGACGAGGGCGGCGAGCGTCCTGAGCAGCGCAGTGTCGATGGTGACCTGTCGCGGCATCTGGAGACGGTTCTTACCGAGCTTCCGGACCGTGAGCAGGCGATTATCCGGTTGCGCTTCGGGCTCGACGACGACCAGGTCGAGACGCTTGAAGAGATCGGAGTGCGTTACGGTGTGAGCCGCGAGCGCATCCGCCAACTCGAAGCCAAGGCGCTGACCCGGCTCCGCGATCTTTGCGGTACGGCCGGCTTGGAGTCTTTCCTCGACGCCTGACCGAGTACGGCCTTGAGGCCGCATTCTTTGCCGAAAAGGGGCATCCGCAAGGGTGCCCCTTTTTTAGTGCTTCGGTCGCCCCTCTATTCGCTTTGGCGAAAGACCCGGTAGTCCAGGGCCGGGAAGATATTGTCGTTGGCCTCGGTGCGGGCCAGTATTGTCTCGTCCACTCGGTCGATTTCGACGCCGTCCAGGAGTTGGTGGAAGCTTTGTAGGTGACGGCGGAATTTCGCCGTGGCCGTGGCTGCACGGACGGGATCGGCCATGGCGGCCGGCCAGTCGGCCGATTGGGCAAGCAGGAGTTCTCGGCCCGCCTGGTCGAGCGCGCGTAGGACCAGCCCGCGGGGCCGCTCGATTCGCTCGGCCGCGGCGACCATCCGGCCGGCGGCGGCGTCGAGGTAGGGGTAGATCCAATCGTTTTCGCCGCTGAGCCATGCCTCGCGGTAGCCCGCCGGACTCAGGCTGGAATCGCCCGGGTAGCCTTCCTGCATCACGCGGAGGACTGCGCTGGCGTCCCCGAGCGTCGCGGTGGAAAACGAGTTCTGTTCCCAGGCGGCCTTGCGCAAAACGGCCTCGAACCAATCGCCTCCTTCGCGCCAGGTCAGCCCGAGGAGGTCCGCGGAGAGGGCGACGGTGAGGATCGGCGGCTGTGTCGCGCCGCGCCGCAGAGCCTCCAGGGTTGCGGCCCGCGTAGCGACAAAATTAGTGGCATGGGCACGGGCGTGCGCGAGCATCCGCTCGCTGTCGCGCCCCTCCGTCGGGTCGCCCAACCGCCTTGCCGCGTAGCCGGTCTCGGGGTGGGTGATGCGCTCGGCTGCCTCGGGGTCGCTGGCAAATGCGAGAAGGCCCGAGGGGCAGAGGATCGGCGCGTGGATGCCCATCTCCGGTGCGGCTTGCGCCAATCCGTGCGCAGCGACCACGGTATATTCGATTCCGGCAGCCGCGAGGTGGTCGTCGAGTCCGGGGTAGAAGCCGCCTTCGGGAAGCCAGAAGCCGCGCGGCGCCGCGCCGAAGCAACGCTCGAATTCCTCGATGCCGACTCGGATCTGCGCCCGGACGATGCTGGGTCGTTCGGCGTGTAGCGGCAAAAAGGCGTCAGTTGCCGCGCTCGCCAATAGCTCGAGTTGGCCGCCGCGGGCGAGTTCGCGGAAGGCCGCGGCCAGATAGCCGTCGTATCGATCGCGCCAGAGCGTGCGCAAGGCGCGCAGTCGGTCACGGCGGTGCTCGGCCACCTGGCGCGCCTCGGTGTCGAGCGAAGAATGCTCCGCCGCGTCCGCATTGTCGATCGCGTTTTGCAGGTAGCGCCCGTAGCGTTGTTGGAGCAGCGGGTCGGCGAGTTGATGCAGCAGGGTCGGCGCGAGCGCGAGCGAGAGGCGATAGGGAACGCCGTCATCGGCGAGTTTGGTGAGTCGCTCGAGTAATGGCAGGCAGGTCGAGGTGATGCGCGCGAAGAGCGGGGACTCGTCGGCCGGCGCGTCCGTATTCGTTTCGCGGACCCAGGGTGCGCGGGCGTGGACGACGAGGGCGAGGAGGCCCATGGGGTCGGATGTCGGCATCGCCAGACTACTCCGCTGCCTTTCCCGCTGCCGGAATCACAGGCAGGGGGCCCAGGCGCGGTGGTGTGCGCGAGTCCGTGCGGGGGCTGTCGCCGTGCTCGCGCCAGCGCGCCTTGCCTGGCGGAGGCGGTGCGTTGCTCGGCATTGTAGCGACGCTTGAATACCCGAGGAAGCGGCCCTCGCGGCAGCAGCCCACTTGCAGCTGCCGTGGATCAATTTCCTCAGGCGCATCTATATACAAATGCGTGGCGCGTGGGCCGAGGGGAAACTCGCGAGTGATCGAGCCGTCGCTGGCGCGCGTCTCGCGCAGGAGAAGGTCGTGGCCGGCCTGATCTTCCGGCAGTCGGAACCAGACAAAAAGCTGCACGGGACTGCGCCGAAGAATGTGCAGGATACCATCGGCGGGTGGTTCGGGCAGACTTGGGCTGAGGCGGGCCGGTGCGGGTTCGTGGCGCGCGGGTGTCTTGCGTCGGCGGTCGTCGTCCGCCGCCGCGGCTACGCGCAGGGCCGGAGCCAGTTGGGTGGCAGGCTCAGTCTGTATGTTTGCCGGTGCGATCATGCGGCTCAGTGGTTCGAGCCAGGGCGCCAAGGCGCTGGCGGCGGCCTCACCCATCTCGATTGCCGAATTGGCAAGCGAAGTGATTCCTCCAAAAATGGAGAAGGCAGCCTCGAGAAGCGGCGAGCCGGGTTCTTCCTCTTGATGAGCGATGCGCCGACGCTAGCCAAAGCGAGGTGGTAGGTCCACAACTTGGTTCAGGTGCCGCTCCGATGATACTCGTTGTGGCAAGGAAGAATTCTGGTTAAGCTTGGGCACGGTGTTTGCTGGGGTATTGCATGAGTGAAGAGGGATTCCGCCGGCTCGGGCAAGCTGAACCACCGGCTGCGACCGACAAGGAAACTCCGTCGGGCGAAGATCGGCGCCGGGGTTTTGGCGCGGGAGGCTGGAGTCCGCCCTCGCGGGTCGAGGACTCGCCGGCTCGGCCCAGTGGTTTCGGCACGTCCTTCGGTGGTGGTCCGCAAACGTATCCGGACCCGGTAGCGCCGGCCGCGACGCCTGCCGAACCGGAGAAGAAAAAAAAGCGTCGCCGCAAAACCGACAAGCCGGACCATCCGCGCTATACGGTCGCCGCGCTCTCTGGTGCCGTCAAGATCAAACACGACAAGCTCGGCGTGCCCCATATCGATGCGAAACGTGAGCATGACGCCTGGGCCGCTTTGGGCTTCTGCGCCGCCCAGGATCGGCTCTGGCAACTCGATCTCGTGCGCCGCATCGCTACCGGGCGCATGGCCGAAATCCTGGGTATCGGTTGGGCGCGTCATGATGCGATCGTGCGCACGGCGGGTATCGCACGACGTGCCGAAGCCGCGGCGCGCCGGGTCGGTGGCACCGCCCATGAAATGCTCGTGGCCTACGCCGGGGGGGTCAACGGGGCGCGTGCGCATGCCCAACCGCCGGAGGCATTGGCTCTCGACTATGAGGTCCAACCTTGGACTGTCGCGGATTCGCTGGCCGTGGAACTCTATTGGGCGTGGTCACTCTCGCGCGAGGTCTGGCCTCGCAAGCTTCTGAGTTCTGCTCTGGTGGCGAAGGCCGGCAACGAGGTGGCTCGCGCCACGTCCCCCTTGGATCTCTCGGCGCTGCTCGTGGCCGATGAGCGGCGTGCGTCCTGGGCCAAGCTCGATACCCGCCTCGCCGAAGGCCTCGCGCCTCCCGAAGAGGTTTTCGCCGGGCTGGTCAGCGGTTTTGCCACACCAGGCGAGGCCGGCGGTGCAACGCTTGCTGCGACCCTGCAGGGCGCGCCGGGAGCACCTTGTGCGGCGTGGGCCGCGCATCTGGAAGCGCCCGGCTTTTCGATCGCTGGCCTGGTCCTGCCTGGTACGCCGATATTTATTACCGGCCGAAACGCCCATATCGCTTGGGCTGGCAGTGGCCTGGTGGTCGACGATGTTGATATCGTGATGGAAGAACTCGACGGTATCGGCAACTTTCGTGGCGCTGAGGGTCGCGAACGTCTGGCACGCCGCCATGAATTGATCCGCGTGCGCGACGGCGAGGATCTGCGGGTCGAGGTAGTCGAGACCCGCAACGGCCCGCTTTTCTCGGAATTGATGCGCCAATTGGATGGCCCGGCGGCCGAGGCGGGACCCGAACTCGCGATTCGCTGGGGTGCGAATTCGCTGCGGTCGTCGGTTGCCGGTTGGCTCGCGTTGGGGCATGCCAAGAACGTAGAGGAGGCGCGCGCCGCCGCCTCGGCCTTGGGCGCAGGGCCGGTCTCGCTGGAACTCGCGGTTTGTGACGCCAAGGGAGCTACGGCGAGCGTGCTGGCGGGTTCGGTTCCGGATCGCACCGAGCGCAGCGATCTCGCGGTGCGCGGCTGGCATAAAGAGGCTCAATGGCGCCGCCTACGCCCGCTCTTTGGGGAAGCCAAGGCGCCTGTCGCGGTCGTCGGTGGCGGGCGTCCCTCGGCTCAGCCAGACTTCGCCTTTGGTGAGGGGCCGGATCGTCGCGAGCGCCTCGATTTGCTGCTCGCTGATGAGGAGTCGGTGCCGACCCACGCGGCTCTGCTGGTGCAAGGGGATCTTGCCGACTCGGGCGCTTTGGCCTTGGCACGGGCACTCGCCCTGAGTCTCGGCCCGGATGCGCCCGATGCCGCCTTGCTCACACAATGGGATGGCGCGGCCGTGCCGGATTCTCGCGCGGCCGCGCTCTTCTGGGTGCTGGTCGTCGGCTTTCTCCCCGAGGCAATCTTTCCCGAGGTCACCTTCGGGTCTTTTGCTCAGGATTGGCGCCGGGCTTATGCGGCGCTGCGTGGCCGCGAGCTCGCCACAGACGAGGAACGGGCCGCTGTTGGCGCAGCGCTGGTCTCGGCCCGCGCGTGGTTGGCGGCCGAGTTGGGTGAAGATCCGATGCAATGGACCTGGGAGCGGGCCTGTTCGTCTTCCCGCGAGCATCGTCTGGCAGCGCAAGAAGGCTTCGAGAGCGGGCGCCTGCCGGAGCGTACGGTGCTGGGCTCACTCGGCGCCGTTGCCGGTCTGCGGCTTGCGCAGGCACCCTTGCCGCTGCGGGTCGCCTCAGAGGCGGCGGCGCGGCTGGTCTGCGACCCGGCGACCAAGACCTTGGGTCTGGTCCTCGCCAGTGGTATCGCGGGCGCGCCCTCGGCAGTGCATTTTGCCGATCAGGCCGGGCTCTTTGCTGACGGCCAATTGCACGAGTTCACGGTCGGCAAACCAGGCGACGGCGTGTTTACCGAACTCGTTCCCTGACGTGGCAGCGCTGAACGCAAGGCAGCGCAGCGATGCGGTGTCCTTGCGTTCGATCGAGGCTACTGGAGCGCGGTTGCGACGGCGGACTTCAATTCGCCGGCGGCGTGCATCTCACGGATGATATCGCAGCCGCCGAGGAATTTGCCGTCCACATAGATCTGCGGAATCGTCGGCCAATTCGAGAACGCTTTGATGCCTTCGCGAACCTCGCCGTCCTGCAGGACGTCGACGGTCTCATAGGGGACGCTCAAGCTGTTGAAGATCTCGATGGTGGTGGCCGAGAAGCCGCACATCGGGAACGAAGGCGAGCCCTTCATGTAGATCACGATCTTGTTGCCGTCGATCGTTTCCTGAATACGTTGATTGATATCGGACATAATGGATAATCCTTTCGGGCCGGCGGCCGGCCTCAGCCTGCGTTCGCCGCTTGTTCGGGCGTGAGGGTTTGCAGGGACAGGGCGTGGATGGTCGAGCCGTCGACATCGCTGCCGAGTGCGGCGTAGACCATCTGGTGGCGCTCAACGCGGGATTTTTCCGCGAAGGCAGCTGCGATGACCAGAACCTCGAAATGGTCGCCGGTGCCTGTATAGTCGCGGACCTGCGCCTTGGCGCCTTCGATCTTTGACTCGATCTTCTCTTGAATACTGCTGGGTTCCATCGCGATTCCAATTGGTAGCACGAGCGCGCAGCCGACGCAGGCCCGCCTGGTCCCTACCGCGAACTCGGTTTCAGCCGCCGATATGGTGCATCGAGCGCTTGAGTGGGGCGATTCCCTTGTCCAGCGCGTGTCCGGTCGGCTTGGCGCCGACGGCGCGCAGCAAGGTCGCCCCTATTTTCTCGCACGAGGCACCCGCGCGCAGGGCAGCGCGAATATCCAACTCGTCGTCGTGCAGCAGGCAGAGGTGGAAGCGGCCATCGGCGGTCAGTCTCATCCGGTTGCAGGTGCCACAATAGGGCGCCGAGACCGGGCTGATGAAGCCGACCACGCCCGGAGCGCCGGCAAAGCGGTGGTTGGCGGATTCGTCGGCGGGATGTTTTTTGGCCACGGCCGTGAGCGGGCCGAGGGCGGCTTCGATGCGGGCGCGGGTAGCGGCGGTGGGCACGAAACGTTCGCGCGAGATATCGGCGCATTCGCCGCCGCCCAGCGGCATGAGTTCGATGAAGCGAACATGCCAATCGTGTTTGAGCGTGAGGCGCGCCAGGTCGACGACATCTTCTTCATTGTGGCCGGCGGTGACCACGCAATTCAATTTCATCGGAGCGAGCCCGGCGGCCAGCGCGGCATCGATTCCGGCCCGCACGAGTTTGGCATCGGCCCAGCGCATGATTTTCGGCAGGCGGGTCTCCGAGAGCGAGTCGATATGAACGTTCACGCGGTTCAGCCCGGCGGCGCGCAGGGGGGCTGCGAGATCGGGCAGGCGGATGGCGTTCGTGGTGAGCGCGACGTCCTGGATTTGCTTGACGCGAGCCGTGCGCTCTACGATTTCGACCAGGTCGGGGCGCAGGGTCGGCTCGCCGCCGGTGAAGCGGATGCGTCGGAAGCCGACGGACGCTGCGGCATCGACCACACGACCGATTTCCTCGGCCGAAAGGAGATCCTCCTTGGGCGCATAGGGCACCTGTGTGAGCGGCATACAATAGATGCAGCGCAGGTTGCAGCGGTCGGTAAGCGAGATCCGCAGGTAGTCGATCTCGCGCTCAAAGCGGTCGAGAGGCATGGTTCCAAGGATACCGAAGCGTTATGGCGGACGCCAGCAGGGCTCCTAATTGGTGCGCTCGAGAAGGTCCATGGTGACCTGCTCCAGCGCATCGCGGTAGGGAGATTCCGGCAGGCATTCGAGGGCGGTGAGCGCCTCGCGAATATGTGCTGCGGCAAGCTGCCGGACTTCTCCGAGAATGGAGGACTCGCGCAGGGTGGCGAGGGCGGATTCGACCAGGGCTGCGTCGGGCGCCGCGGCCAGGAAGGCTTCGCGCACCCGCGGCAAGCGGTCCAATGCCAGGACGGTCGGAAGTGCCGGCGAACCCTCGCGCAGGTCGGAGCCGACGGGTTTGCCGATGAGTTCTTCGGGGCCGACGACATCCAGCAGGTCGTCGACCATTTGGAAGCCCAGGCCGATCGAGTCGCCGAATTTGGCCAGCGCCTCGACCTCGGCTTCGGGCCGGCCTGCGAAATACGTTCCGATGCGTGCGGCCTGACGGAAGAGGGAAGCCGTCTTACGCCGGGCGATGTTGCGGTAGGTTTCGAGGTCGACGGCGCCGTTTCTGCGGTAGCTGTCCTGGAGCATTTCGCCTTCGCAGAGGTGTACGCAGGCCTCGGCGGCCCAGCCCACGACCTTGGCATCAAAACGGCCCGCGACGCTGAAGGCTTTGCTGAAGAGGAAGTCGCCGGTGACCAGGGTAGCGGCGGCGCCGAAACGCGCCAGTGGCGAGGGTCGGCCGCGGCGGACCTTGCCGGAGTCGAGGATATCGTCGTGCAGCAGCGTGGCGGAGTGGATCAGCTCGATGGCGGCGGCGACATCGATTGTGTCGGTGGGGTCTTCGCCCCCGGCGGCGCGAAAGGTGAGCAATGCCAGCGCCGGGCGGATTCTTTTGCCGCCGGCCGCAATGAGATCGCCCGCGACATCGGTCAGTACCTGTTCTTCGGACTCGGTGAGCTCGCGCAGCTTCTCTTCGACCGCAGCGAGTTCGTTGGCAACCAGCGCAAGAGCGACTGGACCGGGCTGCTTTTGCACCGCGATTGCGGAGTCTGTCGAGGCGAGTGTCATTGGTTCCAAACGGGCAGCGTTTGGCGAAGGTAGGAAGCCTTCGGGCCGGCTGCTATACGCTCAGGAGGTAGCCGAGTACATGACCGACCACAAGATCGACGAAGCAGAAGTGCGGGCATTGCTCGCGAAGGTAAAGCCGCGCGGTGCACCGCGTGACATCATTTCGCTGGGCATGGTGGCTCATGTGGAGGTGGCGGACGAAGCCATTTCCATTCGCCTGCGCCTGCCGGGCGGTCGCCGGGAAATTCCCGAGGAAATCGCGTCCGGCATTGAGGCCGCTTTGGCCGGCACCGGCCGCCGCCTTACCCTGGCGCTCGATCAGCCGACCGCCGCCGAAGGCGCCACCGAGGGCTTGGCCGGGTTGGCGGATGTAGGCAAGGTATTGGCTGTGACCTCGGCCAAGGGCGGGGTTGGTAAATCGACCGTCGCGACCAACCTCGCCTGTGCCTTTGCCGCGCGCGGCCTGCGGGTCGGGTTGCTCGACGCGGATGTCTACGGGCCGAGTTTGCCGATCATGATGGGCGCCCAAGGCCGTCCGCGCGCGGCCGGAGGAAAACTCTTCCACCCGATCGAAGCCCATGGTGTGCGCTGTATTTCGATGGGCTTCTTCCTCGATGATGACTCGCCGGTGATCTGGCGCGGACCCATGGTTTCCGGTCTGCTGCAGCAATTCCTCGGCGATTGCGTCTGGGGTGGGCTCGATCTGCTGGTCGTGGATCTGCCACCCGGAACCGGCGACACGCAGCTTACGCTGGCCCAACAGGTCAGCCTGGATGGGGCGCTTCTGGTGACGACGCCGCAGGATGTCGCTTTGCGCGATGTGATTCGCGGCGTTGCGATGTTTCGTCAATTGCAGGTTCCGCTCCTCGGCGTGATCGAGAATATGAGTCATTTCCATTGCCCCGCCTGCGGCGAAGACGATGCCGTTTTCGGTGCGGGCGGCGGCGCTGCCGTGGCGCAGGCCGCGGGTGTCGAGGTGCTGGCGCAGGTGCCGCTTGAGGTCGCCGTCCGGGAGCAGGGCGACGACGGTACGCCGATTGTGCTCGCGCATCCGGAATCCCCGGCGGCCGAGGCCTTCACGCGCGCCGCGAGTCAGTTGCTTCTGGGCCTGGGGCTTGGCTCCGCAGCAGGAGCTTCGTTGTCTACGTGAAGCGGTCGATTCAGATCATTGTCTCGCTTGCCATTTCGGCGATTGCTGTCTGGTATAGCGTGGCTGATGTAGAGTTCGGGCGCTTCGCCCGTGACTTCGCCGGCGCGAACGTTCTCTGGGTGTTGCCGATGGTCTTCTCCGCTGTGCTGGCCATGGTCCTGCGGGCCTGGCGCTGGCGCGCGATCCTCACAACGCTGGGACCGCTTGAGAAAACGCCAGTCTTCGATGCGACGAATATCGGGTTCATGGGGAATATGGTCTTGCCGCTGCGGGCAGGCGAAATTCTGAAACCGCTGGTGGTCGCGCAGGCAGGCGAGATCTCGGCGCCAGCGGCGTTCGCTTCGGTCGCCCTGGAGCGGATCTGCGATATGCTGATGCTCGGCATCCTCGGGGTGGTCGCGGTGGTCCTGGTGCCCCAGGGCGAGTTCCTGCGTGCGCAACTGCCGACACTGCTTGCCGTCGTCGGTGGCGTACTCGCCATTCTCATCGTGGTTGTCTACTTCGCCGATTGGCTCGATCAGCAACTCGATTGGATCGCCGATCGCTTGCCTTCTTTCCTCGGCCATATCGTGCGCGAGGGGGGCCACGGTGGCCTGCAGGCACTCGCCGGCATCAGCCAGCCACGCATGTTCGTGCGCGTGATGGGTCTCTCCTTGCTGGTATGGCTGGCGGCTGCCGGCGGGTTCATGGCCGCTGCCATGGCACTTCATATTGACGCACCGATGGTCGCCTTGGGCATCGCTACGGCAGTAGTGGTCGCGGTGGCGGTCTCGGTTCCCTCGGCGCCGGGCTTCATCGGTGTGTTCTGGGTGGGCTCGGAGATTGCCCTCTCGCTCTTCGGCGTCGACAAATCGATGGGCTTTACCTTCGGTGTTCTCAACTGGATCGTGCAGATGGTCGTCATCTGTTCCATGGGTCTCTGGTCGATGTCACGCTTGAATCTTTCGCTCTCGGACCTGCGCCGTAGTGTGCAAAGCGACAAATCTGACGCGGAGCCCGGCTGATGTTCGCCGAGCGAACCATTATTCTCGGCGTGAGTGGCGGCATCGCGGCCTACAAGGCGGCGGGAATCATTCGCGCCTTGCGCGAAGAGGGCGCGCGCGTGCGGGTGGTGATGACGCGCAGTGCTCAGGAGTTCATCACGCCGCTCACCCTGCAAACGCTCTCGGGCGAGCCGGTGGCGCGTGACCTTTTTGACCTGACCCAGGAATCCGAGATCGGCCATATCGACCTGGCAGATTCGGCTGACGCGATCCTGGTGGCGCCGACTACGGCGAATGTAGTCGGAAAACTCGCCGCCGGTATCGCCGACGATCTGCTGACGACCGTGTTGTTGGCGACCCGCGCGCCGGTGGTGCTCGCTCCGGCGATGAATGTGCATATGTTCGAGAGCGAAGTCGTGCAGGCCAACCTCGCTACCCTGCGCGGCCGCGGCGTGCGCATCGTTGCGCCGGACGAGGGGATATTGGCCTGTGGCTATGAAGGTCCCGGGCGTCTGCCCGATGCCGATATCCTGCTCGAAGCATTAGCCGGCGCCTTGGCAAGCGATGATTTTGTGGGCGAGGTGGTGCTGATTACGGCCGGTCCTACGCGCGAGACACTCGATCCGGTGCGCTATCTGTCCAACCGTTCGTCGGGGAAAATGGGCTACGCATTGGCCCGTGCGGCCCTGCGCCGCGGTGCCCGCGTTCTGCTGGTCAGCGGGCCGACCGCGCTGGCGGCGCCGCGTGGCGTGGAGATATTGCGGGTCGAATCCGCCGCCGAGATGGCCGCGGTAGTCGAAGCCCGCGCGCCGGAGGCGAGCGTGGTCATCGCGGCGGCTGCGGTGGCCGATTATGCGCCTCGGCACCGCGCGGCCGAGAAGGAAGCGAAGGTGCAGGGTGGAATCGCGTTGGATCTCGCCCGCACTCGGGATATTGTTGCCGATTGCGTGCCGCGCCGCGAGGGCCTCTTCGTGACCGGTTTCGCGGCCGAGACCCAAGACCTCGAGGCCCGCGCGCGCGCCAAGCTCGAGCGCAAGAAGCTCGATCTGATCGTCGCCAATGACGTAAGCGCACCCGATGCGGGCTTCGATGTTGAGACCAATCGAGTCACGCTGATCGACGCGCAGGCCGTGGCGAACCTGCCATTGTTGAGCAAAGATCAGGTCGCCGACCGGATCCTCGACCGCATTCGTCTGCTGCATCGCCGGAGCTGAATGCGCGCGCTCGACTTCGCTTCCTGATGGCGTAGGATTGATTTCGGATGTCGATGGAAATCAGAGCCTTGGCGCGTGACCTGGGAGCACACCTGAAACGTTATGCCGAAACCGGCGTGCGTGGACTTCCGCCGGGGCTGCCGCTGCCGCCGGGCCTGATGGAACCATCGGCGCCCGCTGCGCCGGCCGAGTCTTTGGGGGAGTTGCGGGCCGATCTCGGCAATTGCGAGCGCTGCCGACTCTCACGGGGCCGTCAGACCCTGGTCTTCGGCGTGGGTAATGCCGCCGCACGGGTGGTTTTCGTAGGCGAGGCCCCGGGCCCGGAAGAAGATAGCCTGGGCGAACCCTTTGTCGGCAAAGCCGGCGCGCTGCTGACCGATATCATTCAGAAAGGGATGAAGCTGCGCCGCGAGGACGTCTATCTCTGCAACATCATCAAATGCCGGCCGCCGGGAAACCGCAGTCCGGAGGCCGACGAAGTAGAGAGTTGTGTGCCTTTTCTGGCGCGCCAGATCGCCTCGGTGCAGCCTGAGGTCATTGTCGCCCTGGGTAAATTCGCCGCTCATACGCTGCTGGCAACGACCTCCCCGATCACACGCCTGCGTGGCAATTGGGGCGCGTTCGAGGGGGTTCCCGTCATGCCTACATTTCACCCCTCCTATCTGCTGCGAAATCCCGCTCTGAAGCGCGATGTCTGGAAGGATATTCAAGAAGTGTTGAAGCACCTCGGGTTGCCCGCATGAGGCGTCGCATGACGGTCGCTCCTTTCCCTCGCCCAGGTCGGAGGCTTGCCGGCCTGCTGCTGGCGCTCCTGCTTGTTCTCGCAGGCGCCACCGGCGCGCGCGCGGCTACCGTGCACCTGCTCTCGGTCGACGGGCCGATTCATCCGGCCAGTGCTGAATATATCATTGAAGGAATTCGCGGCGCTGCCGATGCCAGCGCCGACGCGGTGGTGGTGCAATTGGATACGCCCGGCGGATTACTTGAATCGACGCGTGAGATCGTGCAGGTGCTTCTCGACCCACCCTTGCCGGTGCTTTTCTATGTGGCACCGGGCGGCGCCGGGGCTGCGTCGGCCGGTGTCTTTCTTGTCATGGCGGCCAACGTCGCGGCCATGGCGCCGGGCACGACCATCGGTGCCAGTACGCCGGTGACGGCAACCGGCGCAGATGTCGACGGGGCGATGGGCGAGAAGGTGCTGAACTTCACCGCCGCTTTCGCCAAATCCATCGCCGAGGAGCGCGACCGCAATGTACAATGGGCGGAGTTGGCGGTGCGTGAAGCGCTCTCGGCTACAGATCGCGAGGCCCTGGAGAATGGCGTGATCGACCTGATCGCACCGAGCCTGGGCGATCTGCTGGCCGGAGCTTCCGGCCGCATCGTGCGCATCGGCGGCGTGGATCGGGTACTGGACCTCGACGGCGCAACCGTCGTCGTCATCGAACCCAACCTGCGTCAGAAAGTCGTCGGCTTTTTGGCGGACCCGACAATTGCCTATTTTCTTCTCCTCGCCGGAATGCTCGGCCTCTACCTCGAGATCAGCAATCCCGGCACAATGATTCCCGGCGTGATCGGTGCGATCTGTCTGCTGATTGCCGCCGCCTCGTTCCAGATCCTGCCGATCAATTTGAGCGGGCTGGGGCTGATCGGGCTCGGCATGGCCCTGTTGGTGGCCGAGCTCTTTGTGCCCAGCTTCGGGATTCTCGGTATCGGTGGTTTCATCGCGTTCGTGCTGGGCTCGCTCTTTCTCTTTGAGGCGCCCGGCGGTGGCTTTCAGGTGGATCGTGCCGTGATCGGCGCCGCGGCCGCCGCGGTGGCTTCCATCATGCTCGTCATGGCAACGCTGGTCGTGCGTACTTTCGCTCAGAAGGCGGTATCCGGTCCCGAGGCGATGATCGGGGCGCTCGGCGAAGTCCGCGAAGCCATCGACCCGGAAGGGCAGATTTTTGTACGTGGCGAGCTCTGGAAGGCGCGCTCGCGCGATCGCCTTGCGGTGGATCGCAAAGCACGCGTGATCTCGGTAGAGGGACTTACGCTGGGCGTCGAAGCGGTCGACCCCGAAAAGGAGAAGAGTTGATGTCATCCATAGGTGTATTCGTCGCTATTATCGCGGTTGTTCTGATGAGCGCCGTCAAAATCATGAAAGAATACGAACGCGCCGTGATCTTCCGGCTCGGTCGGGCGGTCGGTTCGCGCGGGCCTGGCTTGGTGCTGATCATTCCTTTCATCGAGAAAGCGCAGCGCGTCGATCTGCGTACCGTGACCATGGATATCCCGGCCCAGGAGGTGATCACGCGTGACAACGTCTCGGTGAAGGTCAGCGCCGTGCTCTATTTTCGTGTCGTGGACCCCGTCAAGGCGATCATTGCGATCGAGAATTATATTTACGGCTCCAGCATGATTGCCCAGACCACATTGCGCAGCGTCTGCGGACAGGTCGAACTCGATGAGTTGCTGGCCGAGAGGGAGAAGGTCAATGACCGGATCCAAGAGATCGTGGACCAGCAGACCGAACCCTGGGGTGTGAAAGTCGCAACGGTCGAGATCAAGGATATCGACCTGCCCCCCGATATGCAGCGCGCATTGGCGCGTCAGGCCGAGGCCGAGCGCGAGCGGCGTGCCAAGGTCATCGCGGCCGAGGCTGAGTACCAGGCGGCGCAGCGCCTCGCGGATGCCGCGAAAACGCTGGCGCAGCATCCCCACGCCCTGACCCTGCGCTATCTGCAAACTCTGGTGGAGATCGCCGGGCCGAATAATTCGACCACCATCTTCCCGCTACCGATGGAGCTGCTACGTCCCTTCCTCGATGCGCAGAACAGAAAAGACGGCGGCGGAAGCACCTGAGTCGGGCCCCGCAGCCGGGTTCGTCTACCAGCTGCCCAAGGAATTGATCGCGCAACGGCCGGCTGCCGAGCGCGCCCAGGCCCGTCTGCTGGCAGTGGCGCGCGGCAGGCCGGGTGCGCTCGAACACGGTGGCGTCCACGAGTTGCCGGAGCGCCTTGCGGCCGGCGACCTTCTGGTCCGCAACCGCAGCCGCGTCTTCCCGGCGCGCCTGCGGGGCGTCCGCGAACCCGGTGGCGGCGCGGTGGAGGTGCTGCTTCTGCACGCGACGAGTGCCAGCCGGGAGCCTTCGGGCGGAGTCGAGTGGCGCGCCATGGCGCGCCCGGCCAAGCGATTGCATACTGGCCAATCCCTGCTCTTCACCGGCCCCGGCGGCGCGGAATTGCCATGTGTGGTTGCCGCCAAGGAGGAGGGCAGTGTGCGCCTACGGTTTCCGGCCGGAACCGATGTGCTCGGCGCCGCCCGCCTTGTCGGCGAGGTGCCGCTGCCGCCTTATATCGAGCGCCCCGAGGGCCCGACCGAAGAAGACCTCGAGCGCTACCAGACCATCTTCGCCCGCGAGGAAGGTTCGGTGGCCGCGCCTACCGCCGGTCTGCATCTCACCGAAGCGCTCTTCGCGCGCCTGGCCGCCCGCGGCGTCGGGGTGGCTGATATCGTACTTCACGTCGGCCCTGCGACTTTCCTCGCCGGCCAGCCCGGCCGCTCGGGCCTCGCCGTCGAACCCGAATTCTACTTCGTTCCGCCCGAGACGGTCGAGGCGATCCGCGCCTGCACCGGCCGTGTGATTGCGGTCGGTACCACCACAACCCGCGCATTGGAGTCCGCTGCCCGCAGCGATTGGCCGCAGGCGCCCCAGGCAACCAACCTCATCCTGCACCCGGGCGAACGCTTCGATGTCGTGCAGGGCCTGCTGACCAATTTTCATCTCCCCGGCTCGTCTCTGCTTGCGTTGGTGGCGGGTTTCGCCGGCAGCGAGGTCGCGCGCCAGGCCTACGAATGTGCCGTCGCCGAGCGCTACCGCTTCTATAGCTACGGCGACGCGATGCTCATTCTCTGAGGAGATCGCGGGCTTCTGCTACGGTGAAAGGGATGGAGGCGGAACAAGTGGAGGTCTCGGCCGAGGCGGCGCCGGGTACGTTCTCGCTTCTTGCGCTCGACGCGGACACGCGCGCGCGCCGCGGGCGGCTGACTACGGCACATGGTGTGGTCCAGACGCCGACCTTCATGCCGGTGGGGACCTATGGTGCGGTAAAGGGCATGGCGCCCTGGGAGCTTGCGGCGCTTGGGGCCGAGATGATCCTCGGTAACGCCTACCACCTCGCTATGCGCCCCGGCGCTGAGGCGATCGAGGCATTGGGCGGATTGCATGAGTTCGCCGGCTGGAAGCGGTCGATCCTCACCGACTCCGGTGGGTTCCAGGTCTTCAGCCTCAAGGGCATGCGCCGGGTGACCGACGAAGGTGTCCTCTTTCAGAGCCATATTGACGGCAGCAAGCGGTTTTTCCGCCCTGAAGATGTGGTTGATGTGCAGGAGAAGCTGGGTGTCGATGTCGCGATGGTGCTCGATGAATGTGCGCCGGCGGGGGCATCGGCGGAGCACGTCGAGACCGCTCTGCGGCGCACAACCGAATGGGCACGGCGTTCGGCGGGGGCGCGTCGGCGCTCCGGGCAGCTACAATTCGGCATCGTACAAGGCGGACTCGACCGCGGGCTGCGCGAGCGCAGTGCGCGCGAGCTTGCCGGGATTGGCTTTGATGGATACGCGGTCGGCGGCCTCTCGGTGGGGGAGAGTCGCAGTGATACGCTCGATATCGGTGGGTTCACGGTTGCCTGCCTGCCGCCGGAGAGGCCTCGTTATTTGATGGGCGTGGGTACGCCTGAGGAATTGGTCCGCTTCGTCGCCATGGGATTTGATCTATTCGATTGTGTTCTGCCGACGCGCAATGCGCGCAACGGCATGGCGTTCACGTCCGAGGGGCGGGTTGTGATCAAGAATGCGCGCTACCGCGACGATCGCGAGCCGCTCGATCCGGCGTGTGCCTGCTCGACCTGTACGAATTTTTCGCGGGCCTATTTGCGCCATCTTTACGTGACGGGCGAGATGCTCTCGGCTCGGCTACTGACCCACCATAATCTCAGTTTCTATTCCGAGCGGATGCGGCGCCTGCGCCGTGCCATCGTGGACGGGCGCTTCCGGGAGGAGGCGGCCTCGATGGGTGTCGCGCTTGAGGAATCCAATTTCGCGTGAGGGGAATGAATTCATGAACGGACAAGCACCTGGGGGCGCGCTGATGCAGCTGGCGCCTTTCATCCTGATTCTGGCGGTCTTTTACTTCCTGCTGATTCGTCCGCAGCAGAAGAAGGCTCGTGAGACGCAGAGCATGCTCGATGGGCTCAAGCCGGGCGATCAGATCGTCACCAGCGGAGGCATCTACGGGAAAATCGTCCGCGTGCAGGACGCCGAGGTCGCCCTCGAGATCGCGCCCAACGTGAAGATTCGCCTGGAGCGCTCGTCGATCGGCCATCTGGCCGGGACCGGCAAGGCGACCGAGGAGAAGAAATGAACCCCGGAACCGCGAATTATCGTCTCGCGGCGATGCTGGCGATGACGCTGGGCTCGCTGATCTACCTCTCGCCCGTCTTCCTGCCCGCCGGTGTGCATCTGCCGCTGGCGCCTGCAGAGAGCCCGATCAAGCTGGGCCTCGATCTGCGTGGCGGCACGCATCTCCTTTTTGCCGTCGAGGTCGAGAAGGCCGTTGTCAATTCCGTCGGGCGCACGGGCGAAGAACTGAGCCGCGCGGCGCGCGACGAGGGCCTGGCGGTCGCGAAGGTCGGCCACGAGGGCACGAATCTGACGATCCAGCTCGAAGACGCCAAGCAGCGCCCCGAGTTCGAGGAGTTTCTGACCAACCGCTACCCGAGCCTGCAGATTCAATCCGGCACCGGCGCCACGGTCCAACTGGCACTCAGCGCGCGTGAGATCGACCGGATCGAGCGCTTCGCGATGGACCAATCACTGGAGACGATCCGCAACAGGGTTGACCAATTTGGTGTTGCCGAGCCGACGATTCAGCGCCAGGGCGATCGCGATATCGTGGTGCAATTACCCGGCGTGCAGGACCCCCAGCGGGCAAAGGGCCTGATTGGCAGAACTGCTGTGCTTGAGTTTCGCCTGGTTGCAGATGGCGATAGCGAGGCGAGCGAGGAACTCAAGGGCTCGGCCGGATCGGCTACGGTGGGCGGCAGCGTGCCGACCTGGCAGGTCGAGAAGAAAGTGTTGCTCAGCGGCGGGCAGGTTGCTGACGCGCGCGTCCGGCCGGCCACGCAGCTGGAAGGTCCGTATGTGGAGCTCGTCCTCACCGACACAGGATCGGATGATTTCGAGGCATTGACGGAAGAAAATGTCGGTCGCAACCTGGCAATCGTTCTGGATGGCCGCGTGTTTTCGGCACCGAATATCCGCGAGCGGATCGGTGGTGGACGTGCCTCGATTACCGGCAATTTCGATATGAAGGAAGCACACGATCTGGCCATCGTATTGCGCGCCGGCGCGTTGCCCGCGCCGATCCGTATCATCGAAGAGCGCACGGTCGGCCCTTCGCTCGGGCGTGATTCCATCGAACAGGGTGTACTCTCCTTGCTGGTTGGCGGCGTACTCGTGGTCCTCTTCATGATGTTCTACTACCGCGGGGCCGGAGTGCTGGCGGATGTCGCGTTGGGTCTGAACGTGATCTTCCTGATGACCGCGCTTGCGGCCTTCGGCATGACGCTCACATTGCCCGGCATTGCGGGGATCGTGCTGACGATGGGCATGGCGGTCGACGCCAATGTCCTGATCAACGAGCGTGTGCGAGAAGAGCTATTGCTCGGCAAGACGCCGCGGGCGGCCGTGGAGACCGGCTACGAGCGCGCCTGGGCGGCGATTCGTGATTCGAATATCACCACCTTCGTCTCCGGCTTGATTCTTTTTCAATTTGGCTCCGGGCCAGTGAAGGGCTTCGCGCTGACCCTCTGCGTTGGCATTCTGACCACGGTTCTCACAGCGGTTTTCGGCACGCGGATCTATTACGATTTCCAACTTTCGCGTCGCGGCTTGAGCCGGATCAGCATCTGAACGGCGGCCCTCCTTTGCCTGGCGAAGGAGGGCCCCGCACCCGCATGGCCCCGTCGCGGCGGGATGACGCATTGCGTCCATGCTCTTCTTTGCCCTGGGGTATCGTGTTCGAATCCCGTAAGTCGTTGGGAATACTCAGGTTTTTTTCGCGCCGGCTGAGGGCAGGGCGCGACGCTTCGGTTAAGGAACCTTGACGGTTCCGGGGGGTGGTGATAGCTCAAGAGAAGGCGGAGCATGGTGATGATGAACGAACGAGACGAAAATCTTCTCAATAGCCGGGACGTGGCGCGTCTTCTGGATATGAGTCCGGATACCGTCAACGAGTTCGCGCGCAAGCAAATCCTTCCGGCGTTCAAGACGGGGCGGCAATGGCGCTTTCGTCATCGGGACGTCGCCTCCTTCCAGCGTCAGCTGCAGGCCGCGACCGCAGCCTGATTCCGGTGCGGATTCTTTTCAAGGAGTGACCCGGATGGCGAACCCAAGCGATCTTCCGCACGAGAGCAAGATCTACTCGACCTTTGCGCATTTCTACGATCGTATCTTCACGAACGTCTTCTCGCCGCGCATCTTTCGTGTCGTGAAGGAGTTGAATATCGGGCCCGGCGAGAGTGTTCTCGAGGTCGGTATAGGAACCGGCCTCTCGTTAGGTGCCTATCCGGCGTCCTGCGACTTCCTGGGAGTCGACCTCGCGCCCGAGATGCTCGCCAAGGCGGAGCAGAAGGCCGCAGCGGCTGGATTGACCAACGCGCGGCTTGAAGTCGCCGACGCGCTGGCGCTGCCTTATGATGATGACTCTTTCGACTACGTGACTTCGTTTCATGTCGTCAGTGTTGTCCCAGACGCTCGGCAGGTGGTTCGCGAGATGCTGCGGGTTTGCCGTCCAGGCGGCACCATCGCCATTATCAACCATTTTCGTAGTCCGCGTCCGGTGATCGCGAAGCTCGTAGATCAGGTCGACCCACTGACACGTAAATTGGGTTGGCGAACGACGCTGAGCGTCGACGATATTCTTGGTGATATGCCATTGCGGGTCGAGCATCGTTACAAGACGTCGGCCACCTCGTTGTTTACCGTATTGGTCGGACAGGTACCGGAGCGATCCGTAACGGCGACCGCCTGAGAGCGGCAGGAAGCAGGAACTCATGGACCAGATAAACGAAAATCTCAGCGAATCCGTCGCTCTCTCCGAGTCAGCCATCACGCGCGTGCGCGCGCTCATTGCCAAGGAAAAACGTCCGGCGACCAGTGGTCTGCGCGTCGGTGTTGCCAACGGCGGATGCTCCGGCATGAGCTATACTCTGGGCTTCGACGACGCGGCACGCGACGACGACCGGGTATTCGAGTATGACGGCGTGCATGTCTTCGTCGACCCGGAGAGCCTGACCTACCTCAAGGGTATGGTGGTTGATTTCGCCGATGGTCTGCATGGTGCCGGTTTTCGCTTCACCAACCCCAATGCCGAGCGCACCTGCGGTTGCGGCTCCTCGTTCGCGCCGACAAATTGAGCACCGGCTGAACCCGTCTTCGTTGCGTCACGTCGTCTTTGATCTCGACGGGACACTGGTGGATTCGCGCGCCGACCTGGCTGCTGCGGTCAACGCGGGGCTTGCGGCGTTGGGTTATGCGGCCTTGCGCGAGGCACAGATCGTCTCCTTCATTGGCAATGGCACGGGCCGGTTGGTCGCGCGCGCACTCGACGCCGCCGCCGGGCCAGCCGCGGCTGGGGAAGAGATGCTCCCGTTCTTTCACGAGTATTACGCAAGCCATCTTCTCGACCGGACCTGTCTTTACGCCGGGATCGTCGAGCTTCTGGCAGCGCTACAGAGCTCGGGCGTGCGCGTATCGGTTCTGACCAACAAGAACGAAGGCCACTCGCGCGCGATTCTGCGCGGTCTCGCCCTGGACGGCCTGGTCGGCGATGTCATCGGCGGCGATACGCTTGGCGTCTTCAAACCGGACCCGGCGGGCCTGCACTGGCTGGTCCAAGCCAGTGAGGTGCCGGCCCATAGGACCGCCATGGTCGGTGATTCCGTGGTCGATATGGAGGTGGCCCGGCGGGCGGCCGTGGTCGGATTCGGCGTGGCTTGGGGCTTTGGTGCGAGCGAGGCGCTCCTCGCCGCTGGTGCCGAGCAGATTCTCCAGCGGCCCGGCGAACTCCAGCCAGCCTGCGTCCTCTCCTGAGACGACGCACGGGCAGGGCCGGAACCTACGCCGCGGCGCTGCGCTGCGCGGCTTGGCTCAATCTGGCTTGCGCTGCGGCAGCAGGGCTACCGCCAGGACATCGCCGATCTCTTCGGCAAAGGTGAACTCGATCTCCTGGCGGATATTATCCGGCACATCTTCGAGGTCCTTCTCGTTGCGTTTGGGCAATACGATATGCTTGATCCCGGCGCGCGCGGCGGCCAGAACCTTCTCTTTTACGCCGCCGATCGGCAGCACCGCACCGCGCAAGGTCAGCTCGCCGGTCATCGCGACGTCCGGCCGCACCGGGCGGTTCGAGAGCAGGGAGGCCAGCGACGTCGCCATTGTGACGCCGGCCGAGGGACCGTCTTTGGGCGTGGCGCCGGCGGGGACGTGGATATGGATGTCGGAAGACTCGAAGAATTGCGGGTCGATCCCGAGTTCTTTGGCGCGCGAACGGACCAGGGAGAGCGCCGTCTGCGCACTCTCTTTCATCACGTCGCCGAGCGATCCGGTCAGCGTCAGGCCCTTCTTGCCGGGCATCTGGGTCGACTCGATGAAGAGGATATCGCCGCCGGCAGCCGTATAGGCCAAGCCGGTCACGACGCCGGTACGCGCGATGCGATCGGCGACCTCGGAGAAGAAGACCTCGGGGCCAAGCAATTCGCGGACTTTCGCGGAGGTGATGGGGAAGGGGCCCTCGCCGCCCTCGGTGACGATGCGCGCGACCTTGCGGCAGACCCGGCCGATCTCGCGCTCCAGGTTCCGCAGGCCGCCCTCGCGGGTATAGTCGCGGATCGTCTTGCGGATGGCATCGTCATCGAAGGTGATATCGACTCCGGAAAGTCCATTCTCTTCGATCTGGCGGCTGACCAGATGTTGTTTGGCGATCTCGAGTTTCTGCTCCTCGGTGTATCCGGAGAGTTCGATTACCTCCATGCGGTCGCGCAAGGCCGGCGGAATCGGCTCAAGCTGGTTGGCCGTCGTGATGAATATCGCACGTGAGAGGTCGAAGGGAATATCGAGGTAATGGTCGGAGAAGCTGGAGTTCTGTTCGGGGTCGAGGACTTCCAGCAGGGCGCTGGCCGGGTCGCCGCGAAAGTCCGCGCCGATTTTGTCGATTTCATCGAGCACGAAGAGCGGGTTCCTGGCTCCGGCGCGACGCATACTCTGAATGATGCGGCCCGGCAGCGAACCGACATAGGTGCGCCGATGGCCACGGATTTCCGCTTCGTCCCGCACGCCACCCAAGGAGAGACGGACGAATTTGCGGTCCATCGCGCGTGCAATCGAGCGGCCCAACGAAGTTTTGCCGACACCCGGGGGGCCGACGAAGCAGAGAATCGGGCTCTTCGGGTCGTCGCGTAATTTGCGCACCGCCAGGTACTCAAGGATTCGATCCTTGACCTTATCGAGGCCGAAATGATCCTCGTCGAGGATGGCGCGGGCGTGGTGCAGGTCGAGGTTGTCTGCGGTCGAGTGATTCCAGGGGAGGTTCGCGAGCCATTCGAGGTAGGTTCGCACCACGGAATGCTCGGCGGATTCCGGCGGGATGATGCGCAAGCGGTCGAGTTCGTTGTCGGCGGCCTTGCGCGCCTCCTCCGGCAGCTTGGCGTCGTCCAACTTTTGCCGCAATTCATCGACATCGGCGCCGCGCGGGTCGCCCTCGCCGAGTTCTTTCTGGATCGCGCGTAATTGCTGGCGCAGGTAGAATTCCTTCTGGTTCTGCGCCATCTCGCCTTGGACCTGCGATTGGATTTTGGAGCCGAGTTCGAGCAACTCGATCTCGCGGCCGAGGATCTTCGAGAGGCGGTCCATCCGCGCGCGGACTTCGACCGTATTGAGGAGGTCCTGTTTCTCGTCCACGGAGATATTCAGGTTCGAGGAAATCAGGTCGGTGACCTTGCCTGGGTCTTTGATATTCATCACGACG
Organism: Deltaproteobacteria bacterium; assembly: GCA_046583355.1. GTDB lineage: Bacteria > Desulfobacterota > Binatia > UBA12015 > UBA12015 > UBA12015. The sequence goes on along the minus strand of JAYGCM010000012.1, from coordinate 49,328 downwards.
AGCTGCAACTCATCAGGGAGGTAGGGAATCATGGAGACGAATTTCGCGAATTGATTCACGAGATGCGCCTGCATGGCTTTGAGCTCTTCTTTGGAATCGTAGATATCCTCGAGCGTGCGGATGCGCCCGCGCATATAGGGCGCGATCTGCTCGAATTCCTCGACCTCGATGCGGTGCAGTCCCTGCACCAGAATGCGCACGCTCTGGTCCGGGTATTTCAGCATCTTGAGCAGCCGCCCGACGGTGCCACGTCGATGCACGGATTCGGCGGTAGGGGTTTCTTCCTCGGTGATTTTTTGTGCGACCAAACCGAGCAAGCGGTTACCGGCAAGAGCCTGCTCCACCAACTCCAGCGAGGGCTTGCGCGAGATCGGCAGCGGTACGATCGCCGAAGGGAAGATGACGATGCCGCGCAAGGCGAGGATCGGCAGGGTCTCGGGGATTTCGATATCACCCGTATTTTCTTCGAAGCCGTAGAACTTCGCGCTCTGATCGAGCTCCTCTTCCTCTTCTTCTTCATCAGACTTGATTTCGTCGGACATGCGCACCCCTATGCCTGGCGGCCCCGCGGCCGCTCCCTGGTAACAATATTATACGGGAACTTCGGTCTTTTCGACCGGATTCGCTGGCTCAAGCGGTTCTTCATCGGCCAGGCGCCATGCCGTCGTGAGGAACCCGGTATGGGCGACCATGCGATGATCCGGCCGGATCGAATTCGCCGCCACATGCCAGAAGCGTTCCAGAATCTCCGAGGTGCGCGGCTCAACCAGACGCTTCTCCGTGCGCAGCGCCTCACCGAGCGACTCGAGCTGCAGCGTCGTCGGTACCCAACTGGCGACCATGCCACCCGGGCGCAAGGCTTCGGCCGCTGCCGGAATGACCGGGGCGGGGTCGGGTAGATCCAGAATGATGCGGTCTGCTCGGTGCTTGGGGATTTCGTCTTCGGCGCTGGCGAGGATGGTGGTCCAATTGGGGGCGTCGCCATAGAAGGCGGCGATATTCTCGCGCGCCATCTTGATATGGTCCTCGCGGCGCTCGATCGAGACCAGGGTACCTTCGGGGCCGATGGCTCGCAGCAGGGCCATCGTCAGCGCGCCGGGGCCGACGCCGCTCTCGATCACACGCGCGCCGGGGTAGATATCGGTGTGGGTGAGGATGGCGCCGGAGTCCTTCGGGTAGATCACCTGAGCCTTGCGCGGCAGGTTGGGAATCAGCCGGTCGTAGGTCGGGCGGAAGACGAAGACCGTTCCCCCCCCTGAGGTACGCAGCTTCAGGCCGTCATGGCGGCCGATGATCGGGTCGACATCGAGATGGCCCTTCTGGAAGCTGAGCCGGCGGCCAGGGCGCAACTCGCGGAGGTATTCGCGCCCCTTTTCGTCAATGAAGAGAAGCGTCTCGCCGCTCTCGATCGGGCGCTCGGCGGCGCGGGTGGGTTTGTCGTTGTCGTCGTTGTGGGTGGTCATGAATTTCCGTCTTTTGCATCCGCGAGCTGCGCCGCTCTTTTGCGTTCGATTGCACCGCGCAAGGAGCGGCGTGAAGGGAGTTCTTCCCAGGAAGGCATAACGCAGCCTTGGCAGCTTTGCGCCGAGGGCGCGATCGCGGCCGGTTTGGAGCTATCAGACCTCGCAAAACCGGGCCAGAGGCACGGCCGGTAAAAGTCCCGTCTTTGGCGGGGTAGCTTGAATTCCCCGGAGTCCATCCTAAGATCCCTTGAGGCCCGCTCTACACGCTTTGTGTGCATGGCGGCTGAGGGGACGTGGCGGATGGCGCGAGCGAAGAAGAAAACCACCAAGGGCGGCGCGACGAAAAAAGAGAGCTTCAGCCTCTGGGGTGATAGTCAGAAGTCACGCCAGGACGCCGCCGAGGCGATGCCCAAGGACGAAGCAGGGCGGCTCAAGATCAAGCGCCAATATGAGGAACTCCTTGAGATCCGCGTGGCCAAGCTGGCCGGGCGCATTCTGAACCGCGAGCGCATCGACAAGGAATCCGAGGGTATCTACTTCATTTGCGTGGCCTGCAAGAAGATCTGCCACAACCTCGATGAAGGCCTGATCGAAGACGAGGACAACAAGAATAATATCTGCCTGCCCTGCTCGGAGGCGCCCACCAAAGGCCGGAAGTCGTCGCGAAAATAGCTCCTCCGTAGTCGACTCAAGGCTGGGCTGGTGCGAGCGGTAGCACGCCACCGGCGGCCTGCTCCCACCACGTCGGCGGCGCCAATTCCTCGAATTCGCTGTGCCCGCTATCCGGATCCCGCCAGCGGATCGACTCGGCGTGCAGGCAATGGCCGGGCGCATCGGCGAGCGCGGCGCCGCCGTAGTAGGTGTCGCTGAGATCGGGCCCGCCGTAGAGGGTATCGCCGACGATCGGGTGACCGATGCTCGCCAGATGGACGCGGACCTGATGGCGCGCTCCGGTACTGGTCGCGACTCGCACGAAGGTACCATTGCCGGCGCGACCGAGTACCGTCATGCGGCTCTCGGCCACCTGGGTTCGGTAGCGTTCCGGGGGGGCTTCGTGGGAAAGAGCGATCATGCGTCGCCGGCTCTTGCGGTGCTGACCGATCGGCGTGGCGATCGTCTGGTCTCCGGCGAGGGTCCCTGCAACCAGGCAGAGATAGGTTTTCTGCAATTCATGTCCGGCAATTTGCTCGCGCAAAGCGCGCCAGGCGTCGGCATTGCGTGCGGCCAGGATCAGTCCGGAGGTGCCTGTGTCGAGTCGTTGTACGAGACCGGATTCGAGTGGCGCACCGGCCTCGCGGCAGCCCGGATCGAAAGCCGCCACCCGTGCGGCCAGCGTGTCTTCGTCTTGTCCGGCCAGCGAGAGAGTGGGTAGGCCGGCGGGTTTGTCGATGACGAGGACGCCGGTGGTGCTGCGCATGACCCGCAACGCCTCGGGGGCTTCGCCCGTAGTACCGGGCAGGATCTCGATGCGGTCGCCGCTGCGCAGGCGCATGGATTTCGGTTCACGGTGGCCATTGACGCGGGTACGGTCCAGTAGACGCAGCACGGCGCGGCGGCCGATGCCGAGGCGCTCTGCCAGTAGGGCATCGAGACGAGCCCCTATTTCGTTTTCCAAGACTTCGATTGTGTGGGAGTGTGCAGCGGGCATCTGTCCAGAGTAAGCTAATGAGCATGGACTCCGAAACCCCTCGCGCTACCGCCCGGCCCGAGGCGCGCGGTTTGCGCTTCCTGCTTGCGCGCTGGCTGACCGCTCATGTGCATGTTGATGCAGCGGGATTGGCGATGGTTCGCGAGCGCAGCCGGCAGGGCGCGGTAGTCTATGTGCTGCGGCATCGCTCGATTCTCGATGCCTACCTGGCCTCCTGGATTCTCCGCCGCGAGCGCCTGCCGCTTCCCCAATACTTTTGTGGCTTGCCGCTGGGTCTGGACGAGCGCTGGCGGCTATTTCGCGCGTGGCTGCGCGATCCGCATTGGCCGAGCCCGGCACGTCGGCTCTCGCGCGACTGCGAAGAAGTCGTACGGCACGTTGCCGCGGGCGAACCCGTGGTGCTCTTTTTGCGCGCACGCACTCCGTGGGTGCTTGCCACCCGTCGTGAATCGTTGGCGGCGGCGCGCCCCGGTAAGGCGATACTGCATGAGGTTGTGCGTCTGGCCCGCCGGACCGGCCGCCCCGTGCATCTGGTTCCGCTTTCGGTCTTTCGCGGTCGCGCCTTCCGGCGCCAAATCCGCCGTCTCTCGGCGCTCGCCTATAGCGTGCACGATGCGCCGAATGACCTGAAAAAGTTTTTCACTTACGCCTTTAATCGCGAGGATCTGCTGGTCAGCTTCGGACGCACCACCGATGTACAGCGTTTTCTCGTGGGTTGTCGCCGCATGCATGAGGCGCGGGTGGTGCGGCGCCTGGGCAACGCATTGCAGCGCGAATTGGCCCAGGAAGAACGAGCGGTCTGGGGCCCGCTGCTTTCTTCGCGCGAGGTGCTGGCCGAGCGTGTGCTTGAGGGCCCCGATGTAGCTCGCCAGGTAAGCGCCATCGCCGCCGAGCGCGGCATCACGGAGGCCAAGGCCTGGCGTGAGGCACGCCGCTCTTTCTGGGAGATGGCCGCCAACTTCAACGGCTTTGCCTTCGGCCTGGCCGAAGGAGCTTTCCATCAAGTCTGGAAGCGGGCCTTCAGCGGCCTTGAGGTACGAGGTCTCGCGCGGGTGGCCGAGCGCGTGAAGAATCACCCCGTGGTGCTGGTGCCGTGCCACCGCAGCCACTTTGATTATCTGGTGCTCTCCTACGTTTTCCGTGAGAACTTCCTGTCACCACCGCATATCCATGCCGGCATCAATATGGCCTTCTGGCCGCTGGGGCCGCTTCTGCGCGGGGCCGGGGCGTTCTTTGTGCGGCGCAGTTTCGCCGGCGACAAACTCTACAAGATGGTCTTCCATCGCTATCTCGCCACCCTGATCCGTGAGGGCTATACGCTCGAGTTCTTCATTGAAGGGGGGCGCAGCCGCACGGGCAAGATGCTCACGCCGAAACTCGGTGTGCTGGCGAGCATTGTCGGTGCGTTCCTCCAGGGCGTGCGCCGCGATCTCTACCTGGTTCCCGTATCGATTCATTACGGCCGGATTGCCGAAGAGAACGCCTACGACGCGGAATTGGGCGGCGCCGCCAAGGAGCGGGAATCCATCGGTGGCCTTCTCCGGGCCCGCTCGGTGCTCAAGCAACGCCACGGCACGGTCTATGTGAGCTTCGCCGAGCCGGTATCGCTGCGCGAGACTCTGGGCGCGAATTTCGACCGCTTCGCCGCGTCCGAGGGTGACGCTGCCGTCGAGGAAGAGCAGCGCCGCTTCGTGCAGAAGCTCGGTTTTCGCATTTTGCGCGATGTGAATGAGGCCGCCGTGGTGGGCGCGACTTCGCTGTCGGCAACCGTCCTTCTCTCTGCCCCGGATACCGGTGTCTGCTTCGCTGATTTTGCACGGGATTCTCGGGCTTTGGCCGAATTGCTGCGCTGGCGCGGGGCGACCTTCACGCCGTCCCTGGAGCGCAATCTCGGCCGCGATGACTTCAATGAAATCCTCTCCTTTCTGCACGGCACTGGACTGATCGAGATTGAAGGTGAGGGGCGACAGCGTGTGATGCGCATCGCCAAGGGCAAGCGAACGGCGCTGGATTTCTACAAAAACAACTCGATTCATTTCTTCCTGACCGCCTCTTTGGTGGCCCATGCGTTGATGCGCGGTGTCGCGCGCGAGGATCTGGAACAAGAAGTCTGGTGGTGGTTGGAGATCTTCCGGTGGGAATTCCCGTTGCCGGAGCACGCCGATGTCGGGCCCCGGATCACCCGCATTCTGGAATATTTTGATGCGCATGGCGTGGGCTTTGCCGGGCGAGGTGCCTCGGTGCCCTTGGTTCGAGCGCTGGGCAGCATTCTGGAAAATTTCCGCGAAGCCTATTGGATCGCCGCGCGGGCCATTGGGCAATTGGGCGAAGAGTCGGTGCCGGATGCCGAATGGATGCAACAGATCGGTCGCAGCTTCGACGCGGCCCGCCTGCTCGGCGAGGTTGTGCGTCCCGAGGCGGCCAATCCGATCGTTTTCAAGAACGCGACTTCCCGTTTTGCCGAGATGGGCCTTCTGACGATCGAAAAGGGCCGCACCTCGCGGGACCAGCGCATTAGGCGAATCGTAGATGCGCCCGAGACGGCAGCGGTGTTGCGGCGACTCGGTGCGGGCTTGCTGGTCCCCGGGGTCGAAGCGTGGCCGGGAACCCCGACCCATGTGCGCGATGCAGAGCGCACGGCATCCGGAAATACCGGCTCCTGAGTTGACAGAGCTAATCGAGTGAACTACCCACCATAAGTTTTTTAGACGCCAAAACGGCGTGTTCGCGGTGGCTTTTCTGCCGCGAGAGAACGGGGGACAACATCGAGCCTACGGACGATGCGGCGGACGAATCGCGGGTAGACCAACTCACGCGCGAACTCGCCTCTGCTATCAATGAGTCCGAGGGAATGAATCGGCCAGGGATGCGTGAATACGCAGTCGAATTGCTTCGTGAGACGGTAACCGAACCGGTGCCGGAGGCGGCGCTGCGGGAACCAGGGGCCAAGCCGGCTCCTCTCAACCCGCTCGCATTCGGCATTCCTCTTATCGCCGTCGGTTTCATGCTGGCTCTGGTCTTCCCGCCGGTCGGGATTGTGCTCATGTCGATGGGCCTCTTGTCCGCGTTAATTGGTGTACTTATGGGGATGGGACGCTCGCTGCGAGAGCGCTTCCGTTCAAACAAGCCGGACTAATGAGTCACGGTGGCAAACTTATTGGAGAGGTTCCGGGGTGGTTTCTATCCTTGGAGCTGACTCGAATCCCTTATTGAAGGCTGAGATTTTTCCCATGGCTAGTGGTGAAGCAACAGTATCTGACGGCGGCGACGACGCCGCGGCAGTCGCCGTACGCAGGCGTGAAGAGCAGCGGCTCGAGCGCGTCAAACGGCAACGCGAAAAGGCCCAATTGGGTGGCCTCTGGTCGCGCCGTGACGTGGTTGGGCGCATGGGCTGGATGCTCTTCGGCGCGTTTTCGCTGACGTTCCTCCTGGCGGCGCTACGCTCTGCCTTCCCGCGTGTCCTCTTCCTGCCGCCCAGCAGTTTCAAAGCGGGCGTGCCGGCGGACTTCGCCATTGGCGAGGTAAGCGCGAAATTCAAAAAAGATTATCGCGTCTGGATCGTGCGGGAACCCGAGGGCTTCTACGCACTCTGGGCGAAATGCACGCATCTGGGCTGTACGCCTCGCTGGCTGACGGCAGAGTCCAAATTCAAATGCCCCTGCCACGGCAGCGGGTTCTATAAGAGCGGCATCAACTTCGAGGGGCCCGCACCGCGGCCGCTTGAGCGGCTCAAAATTACGCTGGCCGATGACGGCCAGATCGAGATCGATAAGAGCACGAAATTCCTTTTCGAGAAGGGGCAATGGGGTAAACCCGGCTCCTTCCTCAAGACCTGACGCGCTCCGGCGCAAGTCTGTTTTTTTTCCGAATTCATAATACCGGGGGGGGCCACCATGGGTTGGTGGGACGAAACCAAAGAAGAAATCACTGAGTCGCAGGTTTGGAAGTCTATCTTCCGCCACGGCTACGACGACACGCCGCGCAACCGAATCCTGATGGTTTCGGGCAACGTATGGCTGCATCTGCACCCCTCAAAGGTGCGGCGCCATGCGACGCGATTGCGCTTCACCTGGTGCATGGGCGGGATCACCTTCCTGATGTTCCTGATCACCGTGGTGACGGGCCTCTATCTGATGTTCTATTACCGGCCGGTGACGCAATACGCGTACGCGGACATGAAGTACCTTGAGTTCGACATGCCCTTCGGAATGGTGATGCGTAATATGCATCGCTGGGCTGCGCACGGTATGGTCATCGCGGTCTGGTTGCATATGTTCCGGGTCTTCCTGACCGGTTCCTACAAGCCGCCCCGCGAGTTCAACTGGGTCGTCGGCGTCATCCTTCTCGTGCTGACGCTTCTGCTGAGTTTCACAGGCTATCTGCTGCCGTGGGATCAGCTGGCTATCTGGGCTGTGACCGTTGGCTCGAATATGGGCCGCGCGACTCCGGTGCTGGGCCACGAGGGCCCGTTCAAGGAACTCCTTGGCGCGAACCCGATCTATGACGTCCGCGCCTTCCTCTTTGGCGGCGGCGAGGTCGGCCCAGCGACATTGTTGCGCTTCTATATTCTGCACTGCATCTTCATTCCTCTGGTGACGAGCCTCTTTCTGGCAGTACATTTCTGGCGAATCCGTCGTGACGGCTTCTCCGGGCCGGCACTTTAGGACAAGAGGGGACGAATTATGCGTGTTCTGGTTCTGCCGTTTCTCTTCGTAGCGATTCTGTGGGGGCTCTACGCTCTCGCGGCGCCGCCCAAGGACCTTTAAGAAGGACCGCTATGGCAACTACTGCTGCACCCAAGGGAGGCGAAGCTCCCGGTCGCGTCGAGGTCACGCTGAAAAAGGCGTTCGGCCCGGGCGACGACAAGGTTCATACCTGGCCGCATCTGATCCGTGCCGAGTTTCTCTGCACGCTTCTGGTGACGATCTTCATGATGGTCTGGGCGCTCTCGATCGATGCGCCGCTCGAACAGCCGGCCAACCCGGCGCAGACGCCGAACCCCTCCAAGGCACCGTGGTATTTCCTCGGCTTGCAGGAGATGCTCGTCTTCTTCGATCCGTGGCACGCCGGAGTGGTCTTGCCGAGCCTGATCATCGTCGGCCTGATGGCGATTCCGTATATCGACATCAACCCGATGGGCAACGGCTATTACGTCTGGGCGTCGCGCAAATGGGAACTCCTCACGTTCTTCTTCGGGTTCCATATTCTCTGGATCTCGTTGATCGTGATCGGGACCTTGTTGCGCGGGCCGGGCTGGAACTGGTTCTGGCCGTGGGAGAAATGGGATCCCCATAAAGTCGAGGCGCTGACCGGCGTGAACTTGCCCTACCTCTTCGGGATTCGCGATTATTGGCCGGCTGCGCTCTTTGGCCTGACCTGCGTGATCTTATTCATGGTGGTCGGGGTCGTGTTGATGTACGCATGGGTCATCTGGCTCAAAGGGAAGGATTTCATGGAGCGCTGGGGAATGCCGCGCTTCATGATTACGGCTCTTCTTTTTGTGACCATGATGTCGACGCTGGTAAAGATGTTGATGCGTCATTTGTTCAATATTCAGTACATCATGCAGACCCCCTGGATCAATATCTGATTTGATTCCGTGAAGTTTTATTTGGCGAAAAGCCTACAGATGGCGGGCATGGTGGTCGTCGGTGTTGGGCTGTTTCGGGGCGTGGCGGAAATGTCCGGCTTGCGCTTCGAATTAGAGATGTTGGTCGCTGGGTCTCTTATGTTCCTGGCGGGGAGATTGGTCGAGGGTCGAGGAGACGCCTAAGGGCGCTCCCGACGGAAAAGCATGGCTAGACGAGACCTCAACCTCGAAGACGAGAAACGAAGCTACGCTGGATTGTGGCTTCTTTGTGCAGCGTTGCTGGTAGTGGGCGCGATCTGGACGCTTCTGGACGATACGGTTCTCCGTCGTCCCTGGAAGCAGATTCAGAACGAGTTCTTTGCGCTGGAGAAGAGTCGGGCAACCGATGAACTCGAAGCCGAAGATGCCAGGCTGGCAGGCCACGAAGGTTACCAGAAGCTGGTCGCGCAAAAGGCTGCGGCTGAGGCGACGCTGGATAACCCGACCACCCAGGCGGAGTTGGCGAAGCTGCGCGCGCAGGTGGAAGAGCTCACACTCGATGAAAAAGACGCGGACATCAAAGTCCGTTTCATCAAAAGTGAACTCGAAGTTTCCAAATACGAATACGACCATGCGATTCAGCATGGTGGTGATGTTGCTGGCGCCCGTGAGTACCGCGATGGCTTGGACCTTCAGCGAATCGAGCTCGAATCCGCTTGGGGCACGGCACAAATAGCGCTGGAGACCGCCGTAGGCTCGATTGCCAGGATCGAAGCTCCGGTAACCGCCATCGCCAGCCAAATGGCTGTGGTCGCCGTGGAACGTTTGGCCATTCAGACCAAGCTCGGCCAGATGAAGTCGAATATCGGCGATTATATAGAGACCGAGAAAATTCCGCAGATTCATCAGGTCGTCCTGCCCGATTTCGATATCAACAACTTCGCACAGCCCGTAGACCGGGTAGATCGTTGCCAGACCTGTCATATCGGCATCAATCGGATCGGCTTCGAGGACGACGCTCAGCCCTTGGGCACGCATCCGGACCGCGAGATGTATCTCGGCAAGCACCCGTCCAATAAAGTTGCGTGCACGCCATGCCATGACGGCCAGGGCGTCGCCCTGAACTCTGTCGAGCAGGCGCATGGCGATGTCCATTTCTGGTTGACGCCATTGCTGCGTGGTCCGCAGCAGCAGGCACGTTGTCTCGATTGCCATCGGGACGTCTCCCGCCTCAAGGGGGCGGAGAAACTCGCCCGCGGCGAGCAACTCTTCGAGCAACTCGGTTGCCACGGCTGTCATCTGGTCGAGGGTTATTCCGAGATGAGCAACGTCGGTCCGAGCTTGCGGCTGGAATCGGCCAAAGTCGACCCGCAATGGCTGGTCGATTGGATCCGTGATCCCTTTGCCTTCCGACCGCGCACCAAGATGCCGGACTTCGAACTCGATGAGGCCGAGGCGACCGCGATCGCTGCCTATATATGGTCGTCCAGCAAAGAAGATGGCGACACCTGGGCGGCGGCGCACCCGGAGGTAACCGGGGTAGATGCCGGTAACGCCGAATTGGTTGCCGCAGGCCAGGTTGTGTTCGATCAGGTCGGCTGCCGCGGCTGTCATGCCGTGGGCGAAGACGATATCGCACGCCCGCTAGGCGCGACCAAAGATTGGGCGCCGAACCTGACGCGTGTCGCACAAAAGACCAATGGCAGCTTCCTGTATTGGTGGGTCAAGAACCCCAGCGGCTGGAACGCCCATACCCGTATGCCGAGCCTTCGTCTCTCCGACGAAGAGGCGCGCGGTATGGCCTCCTACCTGCTGAGTATCGCACCGGATATGCCTGTGGCGCCTGATGCGACGGTTACGGCGCAGACCCTCGAAGATCCCGAACAGGTCGAGCGAGGGGCTGCTCTGGTGCGGAAATATGGCTGCTCCGGTTGTCATGAGATCAACGGCATGGATGCGGAGTCGCGCATCGGGGTTGAGCTATCCACCTTTGCGTCGAAGCCGCTCGGGGAGTTCTTTTTCGGCAATACGCATGATATCGCGCACGAGTGGAATGCCTGGACCTATGCCAAGCTTGAAGATCCTCGGATCTACGAGACCGAGCATGTCGAACAGGTGATGCCGAATTTCCACCTCAGCGAACAAGATATCATCGACCTGCGGGTCTGGTTGGCTAGCCGCACGGGCAAGCAGCCACCGATGAAATATCGTCAAAAGGGCTACGACGATCGCTGGGCCAAGGTCCAGAAGGGTCGCCGCCTGGTCGATCAATATAATTGCATGGGCTGCCACGAGATCGATGGCGAGGGCGGCTATATCGGGCGTCTCTATGAAGACAACCCGACCGAGGCCCCGCCGATTCTCTTTGATCAGGGCAATAAGGTGCAGCCCGAGTGGTTCTTCGGATTCCTGCAGGACCCGGCCTTGCAGCCGTTGCGTTTCTGGCTGAAAGTCCGCATGCCGACCTTCCCGCTCACGGTCGATGATACCACCGCAATCGTCGAGTATTTGACGGCGAAATCCGATTTGAAGACACCGTTCTTCTTCTGGGATTCGAAGACCGACTCGACGCCGGATCTGCTCCATACGGGCGACCTGCTCATGTCCGACGAGTACTTCTCGTGCTGGTCGTGCCACGTGATGGGCGACAAGACGCCGGCCGGTCCCATGCAGTATTGGGCGCCGAACCTGGCATTTGCACATGAGCGCCTGAACCCGGAGTGGATCCTGCGCTGGATCGCTGACCCGCAATCGCAGATGCCGGGCACCAAGATGCCGGCCTTCTACCCCGGCGGACCAGAAGATATCTTTGACGGCGACGAGCCCAAGCAGATTCTGGCAATGCGTGATTGGATCATGTCGCTCAACGACAAGAGCGGCGACGTAGCCGCCAGCGATGAACTGACCGAGCCGACTGAGCCTTGAGCCTTCTGTGGGCGGGCTCTGCGAGCCTGCCCACAGTCGTTTTCTCGGGGACATTCATCCCCTTCCTGGCTATTTCCTCGTCAAGCCGAGGTAGACCAGTTTTTTGCGCAATGTATTGCGGTTGATGCCGAGGATCTGAGCAGCGTGGACCTGGTTGCCGGAGGTGCGCTCCATGGTGGTCTCCAAAAGCGGTTTTTCCATGCGGGCGAGCACGTCGTCGTAGAGTTCGCTGGGGTCAATGCCGCCCGCCCGGTCGAAAATCTCTTCCACTTCGGCACGGATTGTCTCATGGAAGGAGATGGCTCCGGCCCCGCTTGCGCTGGTACTTGCGTTGGCCAATACGAAGTCTCCGGCCGCGAGTACGGAGTCCGGCGAGACGACCGCGGCGCGAATCAGGGCGTTTTCCAGTTCCCGCACATTGCCCGGCCACGAGTGGGCCAGCAGCAGGCGCTCGGCGGAGGGGGTAATTCCCGTTTTGTCTGTGCCGAGATCGTTGTTGATTTTGGCCAAGAAATGGCGAATCAGGTCCGGAATATCGCCGGTACGGGCGCGTAGGGGAGGGACCTCAAGGGGTACGACATTGAGGCGAAAAAACAGGTCCTCGCGGAAACGGCGCTCGCGTACGGCGGCAGCGAGGTCCTGATTGGTCGAACCCACAATCCGGACATTGCTGCGCAGCAGGTCGCGGCCGCCGACCCGCGTAAATTCTTTTTCCTGGAGAACACGCAAGAGCTTGGCCTGTAGTTCGAGTGGCATATCGCCAATTTCGTCAAGCAGTAATGTACCGCCGTTCGCCTGTTCAAATTTGCCTGCTCGTCGCTCCACTGCGCCGGTGAAAGCACCTTTTTCGAAGCCGAAGAGTTCGCTCTCAAGCAGATCGCGCGGAATGGCCGAGCAGTTGATGGCGATGAAGGGGCCCTCCCAGCGCGGCGAATGGAAGTGGATCGCCTTGGCGATCAACTCCTTGCCGGTGCCGCTCTCGCCTTGAATCAAGACGGTGGCATCGTTCTGCGCTACCCGGCCCAGCAATTTATAGATTGCCTGCATCGGAGCCGAAGCCCCGACAATATCGACGCCGATCTCGAAGCGCTTTTTGAGCTCGCCTTTCAGAACACTCACTTCGTCCTTGAGCTTGCGCGCCTTGATGGCGCGATCAACGAGGAGTCCGACCATGTCGAGATCAAAGGGTTTGGTGAGGTAATCATAGGCGCCTCGCTTCATCGCCTCGACCGCGTTGGCCATCGTTGTTTGGGCTGTCATCACGACCAGCGAGGCGCTCAGGCCTTCTTCGCGCGCCTGCGTGACGACATCGAGTCCGCTCAGTTCCGGCATGCGGATATCGAGAAACGCCATGTCGATTTCGTTTTCGCGCAGGAGCTCCAATGCTTCGCGGCCGTTGGTTGCCTCGATCACCTCGTGCCCCGCCGCCGTGAGGGATTCGTTCAGGACCCAGCGGATGGAGCGCTCGTCGTCGGCCACCAGAATGCGGGCTTTTGCTTCAGTCATTTCGGTCCGTTCTGTCTATGGGGAGGGTAAGCGTGAAAACAGTTCCGCTGCGCTCGCGCCGGCGCACGCGCAGGACGCCGCCGTGTTCGGTGACGATGCGCTGGCTGATCGAGAGGCCCAGGCCCGTGCCATCGCTCTTTGTCGTAAAGAAGGGATTGAAGATTGAGGCGAGGTCCGCCTCCGGGATGCCGACGCCCTCGTCGCCGATATCGAGTGAGATGAATTGCTCGCGGCCGTGCTCGCCGCCGACCCAATAGGTGGTTTCCATCCGCGTGCGCAGCGTGATCGGGCCGTGCGGCTCGCTGGCATCCATCGCGTTGCCGACCAGGTTCAAAAGCACCTGGGTGAGTCGGCCGCGGTCGCCGCGCACCGGTGGCAGGCTCGGGTCGAACTCACGCAGGAAGCGGATCTCCTTGTCGCTGCCGGCCAAAAGGGTCTTGAGCACGAGATCGAGAAGCTCGTGAATATTTACGGGCTGACGCTGCAGCCGGGCCGGTCCGGCGAGGTCGAGAAGCTGGACGATGAGGTCGTTGAGGCGGTCGATTTCGCGCAGGATGATAGCGGTGCATTCGCGCGTTCGTGGAGTCTCGGCCACAGCCTTCTCGAGGATCTGGGCGGCGCCGCGCATGCCCGAGAGTGGATTTTTCACCTCGTGGGCCAGCCCGGCAACGAGGACTTCGAGCTGCGTGAGACGGTCGGATTCACGCGAGCGTGATTCGAGCTCCCGCTGGTAGCTCAGATCCTGGAGCGTAAGGAGGCTGCCGATGGCGGCACCCTCGTGGTTGACCAGAAGCGTCGCGGCGCACCGCACGGGGATTCTGCGACGTGAGCCGTCGGTCTGCTGCAATACGGAATCGGCTCGCACATTGCGCACCCCCGTCGTCTGGGTGGCCTCGATGAGTTCGACGACCCAGGGGTTGGCTTCAAGGACCTCCGTGATGGGCCGACCGATCGAGCGCGCGGCGGAGAGACCGATCAGTAGAGCGGCGCCTTCGTTCATGAATTCGAGGGATCCCGAGCGATTCGCCACCAATACGCCGTCGTCGAGGCTCTCCAGAATGTTGAGCCACTCGCGGTCGAGGAATTCAGATGCTGCCTTTCTCATAAGCGCTTGCCTAATATTTAATCACCAAACCGGAGAATTACCAGCCACTCGCGCAAGAACACCGGTAGAACCCCCTCCTAAGCAAGGACTTGACCGCATGGTCGCGGGCCGCGAAAGAGGGGAAGTGATCCCGATTTGCGAAGCAATCGATGTGGTATTGGGTGCCGTCGAGCAGATGCCTGCCGAGGCTGTACCCATCGCCGAGGCCAGTGGGCGCACGTTGGCCGTGGCCGTGGCGGCGGACTTGGATGTGCCGGCCTTTGCGAACTCGCAGATGGATGGCTTTGCGCTGCGCGCGGCCGATATCGCCCAGGCCACCGCGGCGGCTCCGGTATTCCTCCGCGTGGGCGAGACCTTGGGTGCCGGCAGTACGAACGAAGCCGCGCTGCCGGCCGCAACCGCCTTTCGCATCATGACGGGTGCCGCCGTGCCCGAGGGGGCCGACGTGGTGGTGCCGATCGAGGACGTGATCGACCGTGGGCAGGAGGTCGGGTTTCGCATGGCACCGGAGGTCGGCCGCTTTGTGCGGCTGGCGGGTGAGGATATTCGCTGCGGCGAGGAGGTCCTTGGTGCGGGCCATCTGCTGCGCCCGGCTGATATCGGGCTCCTGGTTTCGCTTGGTCACGCCGAGATTCGCTGCCAGCGGCGGCCGCGCGTGGCGATTCTCGGCACGGGCGACGAACTCGTAGCTTTGGGCACGCCGCTGAGCCGCGGCCGCATCCACGACTCCAACGCCTACACGCTCGCGGCGGCGGTGCGCGCGGTTGGGGCCGAGGCGTATCCTCTCGGCATCGTACGCGATACGCGCGAGGATCTCGTGCGGGCGTTTGAGTCGGCGGCGGCGTTTGATTTCGTTCTTTCGACCGGCGGCGTCTCGGTGGGGCAATTCGATTACGTCAAGGAGGTCATGGACGAAATCGGTTTGCAGCGACGTTTCTGGCGCGTCGCTCAGAAGCCGGGGAAGCCGCTTACTTTTGCCGTGCGCGGGCGTGAGTCGCTCTATTTCGGACTGCCCGGAAACCCGGTGTCGGCCATGGTCTGCTTTGAGCTCTACGTCGCACCTGCCTTGCGCCGCGCCTTGGGCCAGCAGGCCGTGCACCTGCCTTGTGTTCAGGTGAAGGTAGGCGAGGCGATTCCGACCGCGGCGCGACTGACCGAACTCGTGCGCTGCCGCATCGCAGAGCCCGGTCCCGTACCTTTGGTCGTGCGCACGGGAACGCAGAGTTCCGGGGCGCTGCGCTCGCTCTCTTTGGCCGAATGTCTGCTGATCAGCCCACCGGGCATCGAGCGCCTCGAGGCCGGCACAGAGGCACGCGCGCTCTTGTTGCGCGCGACGGGAAGCTGCGTCGCGACGCACCCTTTCGGCGAGGCCTGATTTCGCCTACTGGAGCCATTCCATGCGCCATGCGTCCTTGCTGAAAATATTGGTCTTTACGGTGCTCGCCGCCTTGGCGGGTTGCTCCACTCCTCTTCCGGAGGCGGGGACAGCCGATGCGGCGCTTTATGTCCGGGAATGCGGCGGCTGTCACGGCGTGATCGCGCCGGGTGCATTGCGTCCAGCGATGTGGGAGTTTCAGGTGTCGCGCATGGATCAGATCCGGCGCGCACATGGTCTGGCACCGATGCCGGCTGCGGCCCGGCAGACGGTGCTGCAATATCTTGTCCGGAATGCGGGCTGAGGGGAAAATATGAGCAAGATCGAGATTCAGAGAAGTGCAGAACCCGCGGCCCATCATCAGACCGAATTGCTGGCGGTAGCGGTTGCCGACATCGATGCCCCGTCCAAAGAATTGGCGGCTCTGGATGCAGCGACCGGGGGCCGATTGCTGGCCGAGGCGCGGCGCCGCCAACGGCATCCCGGCAAGCCCGGAGCGGTATTTCTCTACCAGACCCATGGCGAGCAGGCGGCCGAGTTGATTGCCTTGGTCGGTATCGGCGCACCCGATGCCGACGGACTCTTCGGCCAAAACGCCTGGCGCGATTTTGCCGGCCGTGCCCGCAATGTCGCGGCCGGTGCCCGCGCGAAGATCATGGCGGTCTCGGTCGGTTCCGCACTCGCGAGCGAGCGCGCCCGTATGGCTGTGGGTGGCGTTGTCGAGGGGTTGCTCCTCAGCGCGTATGAAATCAATGGTTACCACACCGAGCCGAGCCCCGGCGGCCCCACTCGCTGTGTGGTCGTCGGCTCGCCGATGTCGAAGGTTGCTGAGGTGGCAGAAGAGCGTGCCCGCATCCTTGCCGAGGCGACCTGTGCTGCGCGTGACCTGATCAACCTACCTGCCGCCGATCTCAGCCCCGCCGACTTTGCCGAGGTGGCCCGCAAGGTCGCGAAAAAGAGCGGCCTCAAGATCAAATTGCACGGTCCTGCCGAACTCGCCAAGCTTGGCATGGGCGCCATCCTCGGCGTCGGTCGTGGCAGCCGTAACGAAGAACGCCTGATCGAGATCATCTACCGTCCGGCCGGCAGGAAGGGCCGCGGTGCCTCCGAAGGGCATATTGCTTTGGTCGGCAAGGGCATCACCTTTGATTCGGGTGGGCTCTCACTCAAACCGGCCCGCGGCATGGAGATTCAGAAACGCGATATGGCCGGCGGGGCCGCTGTGCTGGGAGCAATGCAGGCCATCGGCCGCCTCAAACCAAATATAGAAGTGCGCGGGCTGATCGCATCAGCCGAGAATATGCCCGGCGGCAACGCTGTGCGTCCGGGCGATGTCCTGCGAAGCTACACGGGCAAAACCATCGAGGTGCTGAACACCGACGCCGAAGGCCGTCTCGTCCTCGCCGACGCGCTGGGCTACGCGGCCGCCGGCTGCGGTTCGGGGGTCGCGCCACGCTTCATGGTGGACGTGGCGACGCTCACGGGCGCTGCCACCATTGCCTTGGGGCGGGGCATCGGTGCCGTGATGGGCTCGGACGCCGACCTGGTCGAACGTCTGATCGACTCGGCCGGCCGCTCTGGCGAACCCCTCTGGGAACTGCCCTTGATGGACGAATACCGCAGCGCGCTCAAAAGCTCGGTCGCCGATCTGAAAAATACTGGTGACGGCACGGCAGGCTCGATTTTCGGCGGGCTCTTCCTGCAAGCCTTCGTCGGCAAGGTGCCCTGGGCGCATATGGATATCGCCGCGGTCGCCTTCGCGGACAAGCCCAAGCCCTGCGTGCCGCGCGGCGCCGTGGGCTGGGGTGTCGCCACCCTGGTGGGCCTGGTGGAGCAGGCAGCCCGCCGCGGCGGCCGGCGCTAGGAGTCGCTCTACTGGCCGCGCATCGCCAGCATCTCGTCGATTTCTTTGGGCACCGCGGCCGAGAGGTTCTCGTAGCCATCGGTCGTGACCAGAATATCGTCTTCGATGCGAATGCCGATGCCGCGGTAGGCGGCCGGTGTGTCGGCCTGGGTGGGGCTGAAATAGAGCCCGGGTTCGATGGTCAGGACCATGCCGGCTTCGAGCGGGCGGGCTGTGCCGCCTTGTTCGTAGGCACCGACGTCGTGCACATCCATGCCCAGCCAATGGCTGGTGCGGTGCATATACCAAGGCTGGTAAAGCTTCTCGGTAATCGCATGCGCGAGAGTCCCCTGAATCAAGCCCATGCTGAGTAGCCCCTCGGTGAGAATCTCAACCGCGATATCGTGGATGCCGTCGATGGTCGCACCGGGGCGCACAGCTTCGATCGCGGCCTTTTGTGCTTGCAGGACAACCTGGTAGGCCCGGCGCTGCTCGCGCGAGAACTCGCCGCCAACCGGAAAGGTCCGCGTGATATCGGCGCAATAAAGACCGAGCTCGCAGCCGGCGTCGATCAGCAGGAGGTCGTCGTCTTTCAGTCGGTCTTCGTTGTCGACATAATGCAGGACCGCGGCGTTGGCGCCGCCGGCGACAATGGAGGGGTAGGCCCAGCCGGCAGCACCTTCGCGCCGGAAGGCTCCTTCAATCAAGGCCTGGATTTCATGCTCCCACATGCCACCCCTGATTTCGCGTTGTGCAGCACAATGGGCGCGTGCCGCGATGCCGATGCTGCGCCGCATCCAGGCGAGTTCGGCGTCGGATTTGCGCAGCCGCAATTCGTGCACGAAGGGGCGCGGGTCGAGAATCGAATTCGCCTGGCCCGCCGCGCTCCGCGGGCGTCGTGCCCAGCCGGTGCCGGCGAGGCGTAGGAGTCGCTGGTCGAAGCCCTCGTCTACGCCAAGCCCGAAATGCAGCGAGGGAGCGGCTGCGATCAGCGCCACCAGTCGCTTATCGAGTTCTTCGATCGGCCAGGCGGCGTCTGCTGCGAAATCCGCAACAGCACCCGAGACGCCCGCGCGCGTGCCGGTCCAGGTCTCGCGTTCGGGGTCTTTGGGTGCGACGAAGAGAAGAAACCGCTCTTTGTCGGCAGCGCCGTTGAAGACCGCAACGGCGTCGCCCTCCGCAAACCCCGTCAGGTAGAAAAAATCGGAGTCCGGTCGATAGCGGTGCTCGACATCGCCTGCGTGGCGGGTGAGGGGGGGCGCGCGGAATACCGCTACGCCATCGCCGATATGCTCGAAGAGTCGCTTGCGTCGCGCCGCGAAATCAAAAGAGGGGAGGTCGGTGGTCGCTGCACTCATGGTTTTTTCACGCTCTCTGCCGGATCCGATAGCCGCAGCGCCGCCCCGGAGACGGCGATCCAGGTCGCCTCGGTCGCCGTGCCTGGCACGGTTGCGACAATGACGATCCGGTCGCCGCGGCTCAATTGGCCCAATTTGATATTCGCGCGACCGCGCCGGATGGTAGCGTCGCCTTGGACATGGATGGTGTGGTGGCGGCCCGCATCGAGGATCTCCAGCGTGCGGCCGAGCGGCGCCACGGAGAGGACCACCCCGGCCAGGCGCGGCGACGCAGCCGTCTCGCCCATCGTGGGAGCCTGCAGGCTGCAGGCGGCTGCCATCAATGCCACGCCCGCAGCGAAACTACGCAACCCCATTGGCTGGAAAAATAGAGGTTCGGTGGGAAAGTGCAACGTCTCGCGTGTAGAGGTTCGAGTCGGGGTGGTTTCGCCCGCCCAAGCTCTCCGTTAAGCATTGGGGAAGCTCGATGTTCGATTCAGAGACACTTCTCGACTTGATCCAGCAGGGTTATTACGCAACCTATCCCCTGCTGGCCTGCTCGGTGCTGGCCCTTGCCGTTGCCGGCGACCGTCTCTGGGCCCTGCGCGGTCTCGACGAGCGCATGGGCGATCTCGCCCGCCAGGTGGGCCTGCTCTTGCAGCATGGTGATGCCGAGGGCGCCACGGCACTGATTCAGCGCGACGGCGCCGACCTGCCGCTGGGGCGAATCTACCTCAGCCTGATCCCGCGCATCGCCGATACCTCGGTCGACGATATGCTCGTGCTGGCCGATGGCTTCCGCATGGAGCAGGCGCAGGCGCTGCGCCGCAACGTCTGGGTGCTCGGTACCGTGGGGAGCGCCGCGCCTTTCATCGGTCTCTTCGGAACCGTGGTCGGTATCATGCGTGCTTTTCATCAAATGGCGATCGCCGGCGCCGGCGGCTTTGCCGTAGTGGCCTCCGGCATCTCGGAGGCTTTGGTTGCCACCGCGCTGGGCTTGGCCGTCGCGATCATCTCGGTTGTGCTCTACAATTTTTTCCAGGTTCGCTTGAGTGAATTGGCGACCAGCATGCAGGTCGGCATCGTGCGCTTCATCGAAGCGCTTTGTGCGGCAAGGGGGCGAAGTGGCGGTCGGCCGGTTGCCTGAAGGCGATGGGGAGGCCGGCATCGTTGCCGAAATCAACATCACGCCACTGACCGATATTTTTCTGGTCCTGCTGATCATCTTCATGGTGACAAGCTCGGCGATGCTCGAGTCCGGCCCGCAGGTGAACCTGCCCGAGGTGGCCGACACCACCAGCGAGAGTCGCGGTGTGGTGGTTACGGTCGAGGCGAGCAACGCCATATTCATCGACGGCGAGCCGGTTGCGCGCGATGCGTTGAGCGCGCGCCTGAGCGCGGCTCTGGCCGCGGCCGACGTGAAACGTGTCGTGCTCGAAGGCGACCGTGCGATCGCGCTGGGCGAAGTCGTTTTTATTCTCGATGAGGCCAAACGCGCGGGCGCAACCGAGGTGGCGATCGCCGCCCGTCGTCCGTGAGCAGAAAGGAACCAACGTGGCTTCGGAAGATCTGATCCTCGCCCCAGAGAATCTCATGACCCTGATGCAGGGCCTCGACGGCCTGGGCCCTGCGCTTGGACCGGAGGCGGCCGAGAATCTGGGCCGCGTGCGCGTGGCCATCGAGGCGGCACTCGCGGCACAGGCCGATGGCCGCAAAGCCGACGCGTATGCGGCGATCACACGAGCCATGCGCGAGTTGGTAAAACTCGCTACGAAAATGGATCCGGCTGAGGCAGCCCTCATGCAGGCTGTGGCCGGACAATTCGAGATGGCATTGCAGCAGGGCGACAAAGCCCATGCCGCCGCTTCGGTCGACCGCATGCGCGAGCATTCGGGTGCGAGCAAGCGCCGGATAGACGATACGGAACTTTAAGCGGAGTCGGGTAAAGAACAATGGCGAAGGCAAATGCACACGCGGCCCTGCGTACAGAACTCTATGATTGCTGTGAGCGCGTGAAGCGCAACGAGCTGAAGACAATCGAGAAGGGCTACCTGACCTTCCCGGTCATCAAGAAACTCGTCTGCCCGACCTGCAATTTCGTCTTCAAGCTGCGCATGTTCTCACGCGCCGAACTCGACGAACAACTCGCCGGCCGCTAGAGGCGCGGCCGAAAAGTAGGGCTTTGCACAGAGGGCGTCGATTCTGGCTGCTGGCAAGGAAGGCGACCGAGCAATGGCCGTAGCTCTTCCGAGAGAGCGTGACGCAGGCCAGCAGCCAGAAGCGGCGCCCGGATGCAGGCCTGCTTTTCGGCCGCACCTCTATGCCGCCTGACCGGGTAGGGCCTTGGGCTGCGGCAAGGGCTGCGCCGAGGATTGGTTTTTGTCTGGTGTGGGCCCGGCAGTGCCGGTATCAGAATGGTATGAAAACGAATACCAAGTCCAGCATCACTCTTCCGGCCGATGAGTTGCTCTTGGTGAAATCCCTCAAGGCGCGTCTACAGCTGAAGAGCAATGTGGAAGTGGTCCGCCGCGGCTTGCGATTGCTTGCGGAGACCACTGAACGTGCTGCTCTACGCTACGCCTATCGTGAGGCTTCGCGAAGCACCCGCGCCAACGCTGCGCACGATGTGGCTGACCTGGACGGACTGGCGGGCGAGGGGCTCGGTTGAGCCTGAAGATCGTCTGTGGAGGGCTTTTCGCGGCGGATCTGAGTTCACGCCGCGGTACGGAACCCGGCAAGGTGAGGCCTGTCGTCGTGGTGCAGAATGATCTGCTCAACGAGGTCGGTCACCCTTCCACTTTCATCCTGCCCTGCACCACGAATCTCACGGGTGAGAGCATTCTACGGGTCGAACTCCCGCGGGGCATCGCCGGCAATACTCGCGATTGTGAAATCATGATCGATCAGGGCCGGGCGGTAGATAACCGACGCCTGCGAAAAGGCCTCGGAGCATTGCCGCGCTCCTTGCTCGAGGAAACCCGAACGAAGCTCAGACAGCTGCTTGAACTGTAGCGCCGCTGCAAGCGCAGAGGTTGGAGGACGAGCCACAGCGCGGAGATAGACCGGCGGCGTCCCCGGTGATTTTCCGTTTGCGTTTGGTGATTCGCTGCTTGCGTTGACGGCACCGGCGGCCCAACTGAGCCGACGCTGACGTGTGCGGCCTTTCGCTATGACGGCACTATCCATCACGCCGGAAGCGGGTACATCGCCGAGGGAACGGCCGAATGTGATTTTGCGTCGGGATCGGTTGGCCGCATGCAATTCTGGGAGTGTCGGGACCACGACACCAACGGTGTCTGTGACTACGAGGGCCACGTGCAGAACCCGAATGATTTCGATCTCGTCGTCTCTTGGAAAGTAGAAAATTGCGAACCGCGGGAAGCGAGGAACGGGCCACCAGCGCAGGCCCTGGAGGCGGGGATTGTCCGAGGGGAACGGGCTTCCCTGGTGCGGCATTCTGTTGAGGCTCGCGCCTGCGGTTTCGACCGCGCTGAGGAAGCGATCCGCGGCTCCGGGGTTGTCGGCGGCGATGAAGGCGTAGCGGCCGGCGCGCGTCTCACGTCGCCTTCGATTTTGCGGCGAGGCGGCGGCCTCTGCTGCGGATGGCCTCCCAGTCCTTACGCGTCATGCGGCTACTGGGGCCGCTTTCGATGCCCAGCAGCAGATCTGCCTCGACGGCTGCGCGCTCTTCGTCTTGCCGATCCTCACGAATGAGGTGGCGAATGTACTCACTGGCAGTGGAGAAGCCGGCTCGCTTCATGCGAGCGTGCACCCATTCGCGGGTGGGTTGTTCCAGCGAGATATTCATCGAAGCGCGCATACGGCAATCGTATCCTCCTGTGCCCCTTTGTGCCAATCTGTGCCACAGCCGTCCGCAGCGCATTTTCGCGTTGGGTTTCATTATTCCTCTGAACCCGATCCGCTCGCCGTTTCCGGCGGCGTCCCCTTCGTGATGCGAGTCTGTTAGCTTCCGAGAGCATGGCTTCGTCTTTTGAGCCCAGGCTGGTGAACGGCCCCTTCGGTGACCCCGGACTTTTTGTCGGTATGCGTTGGCAGGGTACGGCTGCGCTCTTCGATCTCGGCCGCAACGATGGTCTGCCGGCGGGCGATCTGCTGCGGGTTTCGCATATCTTCGTCTCGCATACCCATATGGACCATTTCATTGGTTTCGACCGGGTTCTGCGGATCTTTCTGAACCGCGACAAGCGGCTTTGCTTCTTCGGCCCGGAAGGCATCGGCGATTGCGTCGCGGGCAAATTGCGCGGCTACGTCTGGAACCTCACCGAGAATTATTCGCTGGTCTTCGAGGTCACTGAGGTACGTCGCGACGGCAACAAGCGTTGGCAATTCCGTGCCTCGACCGGTTTCCAGCGCGAGGAGTTGCCCTACGAGCCGCTCGAGACCGACGGGAATCCGGGCCGGCCTCTGTTGGTCGATGAAGGCCATTTTCGCGTGCGCGCGGCCATCACGGACCATCGCATTCCGTGCCTGTCTTTTGCCATCGACGAGCCGACGCACCTGAATATCGATACCGACCTTTTAGCGCGCGAGGGCCTGCGCCCCGGGCGTTGGTTGGCCGAGTTGAAAGACGCCTTTCGTGACAACACACTCGACGGCGGACCGATCGAGGCCGACCTCAAAGAGGGTGGTCGTCGGGTGCTGGACGATGATCTGATTCATCGCTTGATCCGGGTTACGCCGGGGCAGAAAGTCGGCTACGTCGTCGATACGCGCTTCATGCCGGCAAATCTCGATGCGCTGCTGCCGCTTCTGCACGGCGCCAGTACGATTTATTGCGAGGCCTCATTCCTCGACGCAGACCGCGATCAGGCAGCGATGCGCTATCACCTGACCGCTGCGGAGGCGGGCGCGATTGCGCGGATGGCCAAGGCCGAAAGGCTCCGCGTTTTCCATTATTCTTCGCGCTACCAGGGCAAGGGCGATCGGCTGCGCCACGAGGCCGAGGCGGCCTTCCGCGGCCGCAAGGATCCCGGCGCGTTGGCCGAGATGGAAGCGAAAGCCGGCTAAAAGGTTGCGCTGTCTCCTGCCGACGTTCGGGGCTTGACTCGGCCGCATAGTCGGCCGGCCCTCTGGTGGCGCTCTTCAGTCCGTGGCCGCGCGCCACGCCTTGAGGCGTTTGCGGGTTTCCTTCTCGTCGCCTTGATCTGAGGGTTCGTAATATGTGCGGCCCTGCAACTCATCGGGAAGGTAGGCCTGTTTGGTGTGGTGGCCGGAGTGGTCATGCGGGTAGCGATAGCCGTCTCCGTGACCCTGCTCCTTCATCAAGCGGGTGGGTGCGTTGCGTAGATGCATGGGTACCGGCAACGTACCGCTGCGCTCGATCTCTTCGGTCAGCGCGCCAAGCGCCAGGTAGCTGGCATTCGATTTGGGTGCGCAGGCCAGATAGGTCACGCCCTGCGCCAGCGGAATTTTCGCCTCGGGCAGGCCGACGAAATGAACCGCATCCTTGACGGCGACTGCCGTCCGCAGAGCCTCGGGGTCGGCGTTGCCGATATCTTCGGCGGCGAAGATCACCATGCGGCGCGCGATGAAAAGCGCGTCCTCGCCGGCCTCAAGCATGCGCACCATCCAATAAAGTGCTCCGTCGGGGTCACTGCCGCGCATGCTCTTGATGAAGGCGGAGACGATATCGTAATGCTGATCGCCGGCGCGGTCATGGCGCAGCGCGCGACGTTGCGCGGCCTCGCGTACATGCTCCAGCGTGATCGGCACTCCGGCGGCGAGTTGGGCGGCGACCTCCAATGTGCCCAGGGCGATCCGGGCATCTCCCTGGGCATGCTGCACCAGCCCATCGCGCGCGTCATCCTCCAGCGTGAGGCCCTCGCCGCCAAGGCCGTGCTCCGCGTCGTTCAGGGCACGCTCCAATACCGCTATAAGGGCGGGCGCGCCGAGGGAATGGAGCGTCAGCACGCGGGTGCGTGAGAGCAGGGGTGCGTTGACCTCGAAGGAGGGGTTCTCGGTGGTGGCACCGATCAGCACGATGGTGCCGGCCTCGACATGCGGCAGCAAGGCATCCTGTTGCGCTTTGTTGAAGCGGTGAATCTCGTCGACAAATACGATGGTCGGCTTGCCGCCGGCGCGCAGCCGCAGCGCCGCACGCTCCACTGCGGCGCGCAGGTCCTTTACACCGGCCAGCACGGCCGAGAGCGGGTCAAAGGGCGCGTCGAGTTCTTGGGCAATCAGCCGGGCCAGAGTGGTTTTGCCGGTTCCGGGCGGGCCCCAGAGAAGCAGCGAATGGAGTCGGCGCGCCTCCAGCATGGCCCGGACCAGCTTTCCCTTTCCCAGGAGGTGATCCTGGCCGACCACATCGGCAAGGCAGCGCGGCCGCATCCGCTCGGCCAGAGGCGCGGACGCCGGTATTTCAGGCTGCGCCGGGGTTGCCGGCGCAGCGGGAGGGAAAAGCTCAAGTTCTTCAGCCATCCTTCAAATAGACACGCTCCGGCGCGTCATGCTAGACCGGCGTCAGTCGGCGCTGCGGCGCCGCCCTTTGCAAATGGCGAATATCGGTCTTGTTTTGAAGCGCGGCGCGCCGCATGCCACGGACGCGGCACGTCCGGTGGTGGATTGGTGCCGCGAGCAGGGGCACGAGGTTTTTACCGAACCCGACGCCGCGGCGACGCTGGGCGTCGAGTCGTTGAGCAAGGCCGGGATGTTTGATCGCGTAGACGCGATCGTCGTACTCGGTGGCGACGGCACGTTGCTCGCGACGGCTCGCCTGAGCGGCGAGCGCGAGGTGCCGCTGATTGGCGTGAACCTCGGCACGCTGGGTTTTCTCGCCGAGACGACCGAGGGGGAATTGGAGGGCGTGCTCGCCCGTACATTGGCCGGCGAGGCCAAGGTCGACCGCCGCCGCATGCTGCACGCTACCGTGGAGATGGCAACGGGCCGCACGACCACGCACCAGGCATTGAACGATGCGGTGTTGAGTCGTGGTGCGCTCGGCCGCACGATCGATATCGAAGCCCATATCGACGGCGCCTATCTCGCACGCTTCAACGCCGATGGCCTGATCGTCAGCACGCCGACCGGTTCGACGGCCTATAATCTCTCGGCCGGGGGCCCGCTGATCCATCCCTCCGTGCGCGTGATGCTGCTCTCGCCGATCTGCCCGCATACGCTGAGCATCCGTCCGATTGTCGTAGACGATGGCTCGCGCCTCGAATTGCGCCTGGGCAACTCGCGCGAAGGCCTTCTCCTGACTCTTGATGGCCAGGAAACCGTCAGCCTCAGCCCCGCCGATCGGGTAGTGATCACGCGCTCGCCTTATGCGGCCTGCCTGGTTACAGCCGCCGATCTTTCTTATTATGATTTGCTGCGCACCAAGCTCGGCTGGGCGGTGCGCTGATGCTGCTGCGGCTGAAGGTGACCGACCTCGCCCTGCTCGAGGATCTCGATCTGGAATTCGGCGCCGGGTTCAATGTCGTGACGGGCGAGACCGGCGCCGGCAAGAGCCTGCTGCAGCGCGCATTGGCGTTTGCCGCGGGCCATCGCGCCAGCACGGACGTCGTGCGGCGCGGCTGCAATACCGCTCGCATTGAGGCCTGCTTCCGTCTTCCGGCAGAGGCGCGCTCTCTGATCGCACGCTTCGAGGAAATCGGTGTGCCGGTCGACGGCGACGAGATCCTCGTGCGACGCACGATCGTGCGGGGCGGCAAGGGTCGTGTGTCGATCAATGACTCTGCGGTCACACTTGCTACCTTGAACGAGGTCGGTGGGGTCCTGGTGCATTTGCAAGGACAGCATGAGTCGTTGCGCCTGGCGCAGCCGGAAGCACATGTTGAGATGCTCGACGCCGCCTGCGGGACTTTGGCGGAGGCCGCGAGCCTGCGCGAGAGCCACGCCGGATTGCTCAAGTTGGTCGCCCGTCTGGAGACTGTCGAGCGCGGCCTCTCCGAGCATGAGCGCCGCCTGGAGCTGGCCCGTTGGGAACTCGACGAGTTGGTTCAGGCCGATTTCTCCGAGGTCGAAGAAGAAGCCGCGTTGGCGGGTGAGCGCGAGCGCCTGCGTCACGGCGAGCGCCTGGCGGCGGGCGCGACCGAAGCCTCCGAACAACTCGACTCCGGCGAGCGGCCGGCACTCGCGGCTGTCGAGAGGCAGGCCCGGCGGATTGCGGAAATGGCCGAGCTCGATCCTTCCCTGCGCGAGGTTGCCGAGGCTCTTGCACAGGCCGCCACGCCGCTGCAGGAAGCCGTGCGCGCGCTCCAGGGCTATGCTGACGGACTGACCGAAGACCCCGCACGCCTGGATGAGATCGAGGAACGCTTGGCCCTGCTGGCCCGCTTGGAGCGCAAGCATGGCGCCACCGGCGTGGCGGGCCTGATCGCGCGCCACGACGCCCTGGCCGCGGAAGTTGAGGCTGCCTCAAGAGATGCCGACGACCCGGACCAATTGCGCGGCGAATTGGATGCGGCCGCAACCAAGGTCTGGGCTGCCGCCGACGCATTGGAGGCGAGGCGGCTTGCCGGCGCGAAGAAACTCTGCCCGCCCGTCATTGAAGAATTAGCGGCCCTGGGAATGGCCGGAGCTACTTTCTCGGTTTCGTTTATTCCACTGCCGGCCGGCGTGGAGCGCGGTGCTGCCAGCGTGCTGGTGCGCGAGGGTGTGGGCCTGGGCGCTGATGGAAAGTCGCGCATTGAATTTATGCTGGCCGCCAACCAGGGCGAGGGCGAGGCGCCGCTGGGCAAAGTCGCGTCCGGTGGCGAGCTCTCCCGTGTGATGTTGGCCCTACGCAATGTGGCCGGCGGGCCGGGCGTGCCGACCATGGTCTTCGATGAGGTCGATGCGGGAATCGGCGGCGATACGGCCGAGGTGGTCGGTCAGCGTCTGCACCTGCTGGCGCAGGACCACCAGGTGATCTGCATCACTCATCTGGCGCAAATCGCTGCCTTTGCGGACTCGCATTACGCGGTCGCGAAGGGCAGCCATAAGGGCCGGACGCGCACGCTGGTGGACCCGATTCACGGCGAGGCTCGCATCGAAGAGTTGGCCCGGATGCTCGGCGGGCGTGGCAAGGAGGCCGCCGAGCATGCCCGCGAAATGGTGCGCCGGTCAACCAAGGCAGCCGCCCGCAACAAGACCGCCGCGCGCCAGGCGGCGTCCGGAAGCAAGCTGCCCAAGGCGACCAGCAAGGCCAATGCAAGCGCGAAGATTCGGAAGGCACCGGTGAGCAAAGGTCGCGGTCGCGCGACCGCGGTCTGAGCGCACGTTGGTGCAGGCGGCGCATCCGCGCCGGTACCGATGGCACAAAGATGGAGCAGGGGAATTCTGTGAGGTTGATCGACAGGGTGGCGGTGGTGACGGGTGCGGGAAGCGGCATTGGCCGCGCGGTTGCGTGTGCATTGGCGGCAGAAGGGGCAGATGTCGTTCTCGCGGGACGGCGCGAGGCGCCTCTGGTGGAGCTTGCTGAGGAGATCCGTTTGGGCGGGCCACGCGCGATTGTCGTGCCGACCGATGTGAGTATCGAGGCGGAGGTGAAGACACTCTTTGCCCAGGCGGTCGAGGAATGTGGTCGTATCGACGTATTGGTCAACGCAGCTGCCGGTCCTGGCGATGAGGTGAACGTCGCCAATATGGAAATGGCTACCTGGCAAGCGATGCTTGACACAGCGCTTACGGGCACAATGCTCTGCGTGCGCGAATGCCTCACGCGGTCGATGCTTTCGCGTCGTGCCGGTGCGATCGTCAATATCTCCTCCGGAGCCGGTCTGCATGGCCTGGCGGGAAAATCGCACCTGAGCGCGGCCAAGGCCGGCCTTTTGCAATTCTCTGCCGCGGTAGCCCGCGAGGTCGGTCCGCAGGGTGTTCGAGTCAATTGCATTGTTCCGGGCGCCGTCTCGACCGAACGGGTCGAGGAATACTACCACCGCCTGGCCGCGGCACGCGGGTTGGATTACGAACGGATTGTCGAAGAGGTCTCGCGCGGCACCGCGCAGAGTCGCCATGTCTCGGTAGCCGAGGTTGCGCAGGCGGTGGTTTTTCTCGCCACCGACCAATCCAGCGGGATCACGGCCCAGACCCTCGAGGTCGGCGGAGTCTGAACTCGCCCCGGTTGCCGCCGAAGGGCGGTGCCGGAGCCACAGCCCGTGCGGCAGGTTGCAGAATTAATGCGATCGCATTAGGACCGTTGCATGCTGAGAACGCGAAGGCTTGCTTTGGCGGTAATGGTGCTTGGGGCTGCCGGTTGTGAGAGGGCCACGGGGCTGGACGCCCGCGAAGATCTTGTCGCCGTTCAAGGCGCGACTGCGGAACTCGCGCAGCTGCGCGCCCAGCAGACCGAGGCAAAGGAGATCGCAAACGGGATCTTCCAGGCGATAGGCACTGGCAATACCCATATCGTGGTGACGGAGTCCGGCTATGTGGTGCTGGATGCAGGGCTGCCGGCGGACGCGGAGAAGGCGCGTGAGTTGCTGGCCGGAATTGCCGATGGGCCGGCCTCGCATATCGTCGTCACGCATGCGCACGCCGATCATTATGGCGGCGCCGATCAATGGATGGGTGACGATACCGAGCTGATCGCACACCGTGAGTTCATGACCTCGCAGGCCTACCTCACGGCGCTTGGCCCGTACCTGATGCGCCGCAACAAGATCTTCTTTCCCGAAGACGTCCCGGACCTGCCGGAGTTCCTCACCGCGGCGGCGCTGCGGCTCTTCTACCCGCATGCAGAGCCGACGATTCTCTTCCAGGATAAATATGCGTTTGAGGTCGGTGGCCGACGCTTCGAGGTGATTCATACCCCGGGCGCCGAAGGCTCGGACTCGATCTCGGTCTGGCTACCACAGGACAAGATCCTCTTTACCGGCGATCTCTTCGGCCCCCTCTTTCCTATGTGGCCGAACCTCAACACGCTGCGCGGTGAGAAAATCCGCCAGGCGATGCCCTATATCGATTCGCTGAACCGCGTCCTGTCGCTGGAGCCCGAGATGCTGGTCCCGAGTCATTTTGAGCCGATCCGTGGCAAGGAACAAATACGCACCGCCGTCACGCGCATGCGCGACGCCATACAATATGTGCATGACGAGACGCTTGCCGGTATGAACGCAGGCAAAACGGTGCATCAGCTTATGGCGGAGATCCGCCTGCCCGACGAGCTGGAACTGAGCGAGGGGCATGGCAAGGTCTCTTGGGGCGTGAAGTCGATATGGGAGGGCTATAGCGGCTGGTTCGCGCTTGAGTCGACGACTGAGCTTTATGCCGTGCCGCAGATGTCCGTGCATGCCGAGGTGGTGGCGATGGCCGGCGGCGCCGCGGCTCTGGCCACACGGGCGCGTGCGCGCCTCCACGCGGGCGAGCCGGTTGAGGCATTGCACCTTCTCGATATGGCGCTGAACGCCGAACCGGCTGATGCCCAAGCACTTGAGGCGCGGCGCGCGGCGCTCGCAGAGCTCCTCGTGCGAAGCGGTGGGGAGAACCACTTCGAGGTCTATTGGCTGCGCCACCGGATCGCCGCCACAGACGAGGCTCTGGGCCGATGAAATCCGCCACGGGCTTGGCCCGTCGTTGCAGCAATGCGATGCGTCCCTTAAGCATCCGGCACGCTTGGGGCCGTAGCTCAGCTGGGAGAGCGTCTGGCTGGCAGCCAGAAGGTCAGGGGTTCGATCCCCCTCGGCTCCACTTCAAACCCCTGAATCCGTCATCGGGTTCAGGGGTTTTTCTTTTTTGCTCTCCGAGGAGGTTCAGGAGATGAGTAGCTGTCCCGCATTTTCGATTCGCTTCGACCTGCGCTGCCCGCCCTTTGCCAAGAGCAGCTCGGCGGACCTGGCCGAGGCCGCGCTTGCGCAATCCGTATGGGCCGAGGAGCAGGGCTTTCTCGCCGTCATCCTTTCGGAACATCATGGCTCGCCGGACGGCTATCTGCCTTCGCCGATGGTGATGGCCGGTGCGGTTGCCGCGCGCACCACGCGCATTGGCATCTCGTTGGCCGCGATGATCGCGCCTTTGCATGATCCGCTACGCTTGGCCGAAGACATCGCCATGATCGATGTCCTGAGTCGTGGTCGGGTGATTCCGATTCTCGCTGCGGGCTACGTCGAAACCGAATTCCACGCCTTCGGCAAGACCTTGCGCGACCGTGGCCCGGTCATGGACGAGATCTGTCAATTCCTCGACCAGGCGTGGCGCGGCGAGAGCTTCGAGTACCACGGCAAAATGGTGCGGGTTACACCGCGGCCTGTGCAGCAGCCGCGGCCGCCGATCCTGATGGGTGGCTCGACGCGCATCGCGGCCCGCCGGGCAGCGAAATGGGCTGATTATTTCGTTCCCTCAACCGATGCCTGCTTCGAAATGTACCGCGAAGAATTGCAGAAACTCGGCAAGCCCGATCCGGGACCGCCGGCACCCTCATTGCCGATGTTCGTGCATATCTCCGAAGACCCCGATGCCGCCTGGGAGCAGATTGCACCTCATGCCTTGCATGAGTCGAATGCCTACGGCCATTGGATGGCCGAGGCCGGGCTCGACGGCCCCTATGCCGAGTTTGCTGATGAAGACGCGTTGCGCCGCTCGGGCAAATATCTGGTCGTGACACCAGAGGAGATGATCGAGCTCTGTCGTGGTCTGGGAGCGGGCGGCAACGTCGCCATGCACCCCCTGATGGGCGGTCTGGACCCGGAGATTGGCTGGCAGAGCCTGCGCCTTCTCGAGACCAAGGTACTTCCCATCTTGCGGGCTGAAGCAGATTGAGAATGCGCCGCCTGGTTGTATTTTCCTTGCTACTGGTGGCCCTCGGTGGCTGTCGGGGCGAGCGGCCCGAGCGTGCGGTCCTGGCGCTGGCGCGGCCCAATATTCTGATTCTCATGGCAGAGGATATGAGCTCGCGCGTGCATGCGTTTGGCGATGCCGTAGCGCAAACGCCGAACCTCGACCGTCTGGCCGCCGAGGGCACGCGCTTTCCCAATACCTTCACATCATCGGGTGTTTGCGCCACCAGCCGCGCAGCGCTGATTACGGGGATGCCGCAAAACGCCATCGGTGCCGGGCATATGCGCACGCTACGCGGTGGCCCGATTCCGTACACGGCTGTGCCGCCACCCGCGGTAAAGGCCTTCCCCGAGCTGCTGCGTCGAGCGGGGTATTGGACGTTCAACGACGGCAAAACAGATTATGGCTTCTCCGACGGGCCGCTCGCCGGTTCAGGGCCGCGTACGCTTTGGGATGAGAACTCATTTCTCGGTGGCTACGATTGGCGCAGCGCACCGGCGGACCGTCCGTTCTTCGGCATGGTCAATTTCGGCATCACCCATGAGAGTGGACTCTTTCCGATGGGCTGGCCGCGCAATGGGATGCATGCCGTGATGCTGCCGCTGCTCTGGCTGCGCCAGCGCGACGTGCAGCAGATCAGCGACCCGGCCGATGTCGTTCTGCCGCCTTTCTACCCCGATACACCGCTGGTACGCCGAACGATTGCGCGCCAATACGACCATATCTCGACGATGGACCGCGAGGTTGGCGCCGTTCTCGCGCGCCTGACCGCAGACGGACTGGCCGACTCGACGATTGTCATCTGGACCACGGACCATGGCAGTGGCCTTCCCGGCTACAAACGTGAGATCAGCGACCGCGGTATCCATGTGCCGATGATCATTCGCTGGCCCGAGCGTTTTCGACCGCCGGGGCTGGCACCGGGCAGTATCGACGAACGCCTGGTGAGCTTTGTCGACCTGGCACCGCAGATCCTCGCCTGGGCCGGTGTGGCGGCACCTGCCAATATGGTCGGGCATGCTTTTGCCGGCCCGGCTGCTGGACCGCCGCGGCGCTATGTCTTTGCGGCACGCGATCGGCTCGACATCTTTGCCGATCGCGCCCGCTCGGTTCGCGACGATTCTTTTCTTTATATCCGCAACTGGTTCCCCGAGGAGCCGGGCTTTCTCGACCTCGCTTACCGCAATACGATCGCGATGATGGGTGAGTGGCGCGAGTTATACGCGGCGGGGAAACTCGATGCCGTGCAGGCTGCCTGGTTCGAGCCGCGTGGTGCCGAGGAACTCTACGATGTGCGCACCGATCCGCATCAGGTCCGTAATCTGGCCGGCGATCCGCAATACGCGGCGCCGCTGGCACGGATGCGTGGCGCCTTGAATGATTGGCTTGGCTCCTATGATGACCTCGGTGCAATCCCCGAAACCGAGTTGGCGCGTCGCTTCTACCCCGACGGCGAGCAGCCTCAGACGCGCGAGCCCGCGATCATATTGGCGCCGGCGCCCTCTGGTTCACTGGCAATGCTCCAGGCGCCCGATGCCGGAGCCTCAATCGTCTGGCGGCGTACAGGGGCGCAGCGCCCCGAGCATTGGGAGCTTTATGTGGCCCCGGTGGCGTTGGCGGACGAAGAAGAGATGGAGGCCATCGCCGTGCGCTACGGCTGGGCCGAAAGCGACCCGGTGAGCGCGCAGGGGAGGCTCGACTGATGGCCGCTCCGGGCACGGGAACGCGCGAGGCATTGCTCGCGACCGCGGAGGGGCTCTTTGCCGAGCGCGGTGTCGACCAGGTCTCGCTGAACGAAATCACGCGCTCGGCGGGGCAGCGCAACGCGTCAGCTCTGCAATACCATTTTGGCAACAAGGAGGGCCTGCTGCGCGCGATCCTCAAGCCTCATCTGGCGGTCATCGAGCATCGGCGAGGGCAGATGCTCGATGCGCTGGAGGGAATGGCTGGCAGGACCCTGCGCGATCTGGCGCGTGCATTGGTTGTGCCGGTTGCCGAGGAACTGGAGAGCGCCAGCGGGCGTGCCTACGTCGCTATCATGGCGCAGCTGATGAACAACCGCGCGTGGTCGGTCTCCCGCATTCTCGGCACCGTCGAGACGCCGGCACGGCAACGGCTCAGCCGCATGGTGGACGAGTTGCGAGAACCGGTCTCCGAGGACGTGCGCCGCGCCGGGACACTGCTTCTCCTGAACATGATGTGGCACGGGCTCGCCGCGTGGGAGAATGCCGGGGCTGCCGGGCGCGGTGGCCGGCCTGCATCCAAGGTCTATATCGAGACGTTGATTGACTTCGTGACCGCGCTCCTGGATGGCGCTGCGCTCAGCGCTTCTGCCACTCGACTCGTTTCCCGGAGCTGAAGAAGCGCTGGCCTTCGGCCAGATTTTCGGGCTTCCACCCCAATGCGAGAAACGCGCCGCCTTGCGCCAATGCCTGACTGCGCGTCATTTCACGGGTGGCCCAGGCCGTGCGAACGGTACCCTGGACGGCTTCGCGCGGCCGCGCGGCGATGGTCTCGGCGATCCAGCGGGCGCGCTCGTCAAGGTCCGTGCGGGTACAGACTTCGCTCACCATGCCGATGCGGTGCGCCGTCTGCGCGCTCATGCGTTCATGCGCACCCAGAAGCTGCATACGCAGCAACTCGCCGAAGGGCATCTTTTGCGCCATATGGATGGTCTCGTAGCTGGCGACCATTCCATAGGTGACGTGCGGATCGAAGAAGGTCGCATCGTCGCTGGCGATGATGATGTCCACCTCGCCCAGCATATAGAACGCACCGCCACAGGCGATGCCGCTGACCGCCGCGATAACCGGCTTCCAGAGGTCGTTGGATTTCGGCCCGATGAGCGCACCGGGGTCGTCGAAATGCATGAGCGTATCGGCTGGTCCCGGGCTCGCATCGGCGCCTGTATCCTCGGCGATGGCCTCCATGCGGTCGACGCCGGTGCAGAAGGCGCGATCGCCGGCAGCACAGAGTACGACCGAGCCGACGGAATCGTCGACCCGAAGTCCCTGCCAGATTTCTGCGAGTTCGCGCTGCATCACCGAGTTGAAGGCGTTCATCTTGTCGGGACGGTTGAGGCGCACCCAAGCCACGCCATTCTCGATGCGGTAGTCGATCGTTTCGTATTGGCTCATGCTTGTTCTCTACTGCGCCTCCGGTTGCGGCGCCAGAACGAGAGGCTCGGCCGTTAGAGGCCTGTTGTTATTGCGTGGGGCGAATGACCTCTTCGCCGAAGCGCTGCAATGCCTCACAATAGCCGGCGCGGTCTGTGGCTGGGAAGCCGACGCCGACCCAACTGACGCCGAGTGCCGCAAGCGCGGCGACCTCCTCGAGCACAGCTGCGGCGGGGCGCTCTGCCTGACCCAATCCGTCAAGTGAGTAGCCGATGGCGAGCGGTGCCGTGCGGCCGACTTTCGCGGCATGACTGCGCGCGTAGTGGATTCTCTGCTCCAGGTCCTGGTTGGATTCAATCGCTGCTGTGCGCGTAAACGGCGCCATCGCCGCGGTATTGGGAAAGGGGAGCCAGCCATCGCCGTGTTCGATAGCGCGACGGATTGCCGGGCGTGAGTTGCCCCCGACCCAGATGGGCGGGTGGGGGCGCTGTGTCGGACGTGGGCGCATGGTGTTGCCGCGCGCTTCGAAATGCAGACCTTGCATGGCGATATCGTCCTCGCCAAATGCGCGCTTCATCGCCACAAGAGTTTCATCGGCCACCGCCCCGCGTTGGTCGAAGTCAGCGCCGAGGGCCTGGAACTCGCCGCGCAGATAGCCCGCCCCGACGCCCAAGGTGAGTCTTCCCGCCGAGAGCAGGTCGAGGCTGAGCGCCGCCTTGGCCGCGAGAAAGGGGTTGCGGTAACCCAATACAAGAATATGGGTCTGCAGCCGGATTGTCGTGGTTGCGGCGGCCGCAAAGGAGAGGGCAACGAAGGGGTCCAGCGAGTGATGCCCGCCGCCCTCGATCCAACGCTGCACCGGGAAAGGATGGTCGGTGACGTAGCAAGAGTGGAAGCCGGCATCTTCGGCGGCGCATGCAACCTCCGCAATGCCGGCCGCGCTGATGAACTCCTCGCCCGCGTCGACGCGTTCGGTCGGGATCGAAACTCCGAATTGCATAGCGACGCTTTAGCCGAGGCCAGGGGGCGGGGGAAGGCGCCGGCTTGCGCCACGACGGGCGCGTGACGAACTGCGGCAATCTCGGTTTGATATCAGCTATGGGTTCCAGCATATGCGACCGAGTATGCTGGGCCATGGGTTCGGCAAGTTCCTCAATGAGGAGAAGGGTGGGGGCATGAGGATGAAGATCAAGACTGAACGCAGCGTGGCTGCGTTCTCGCTCCGTGCGCTGCGCGGCGCGGAGGAAGCCGGACTCCTGGACGAGGCGCGGGGTACAATCCCCTCGGCCGAAGAGAGCACGAATCGACGCGGCCAGCCGACGACGGTGGAGGAATTGCTCATCACGGCGCAGAAGCGAGAGTCTACGCTTCAGGATACGCCGATCTCGATTACCGCCTTCGATAGTGAAATGCTGATTGATCGCGACGTGACGTCGGTGGGTGGAATCTCCCATTTCGTTCCCAACCTGACGATGCATACCAACGCTGGCGGCAATACTGGCGTGACGGTAAATATTCGCGGCGCGGTGACGACGTCTCCCCGATGGGCCGCATCGCCTATCAGGTGCTGGAATTCGGTCCGGTCGATTCTCTTTTGACCTATGCCAGTATCACCCAGGGCTTCAAGAGCGGTGGTTTCAACGGCCGCGCCGTTACCTTGGAAACCTTCGAGGTTCCGTTCGATCCGGAGACGGTCATTGCCTATGAATTGGGGTTCAAATCGCAACTCTGGGGAAACCGGATTCAGCTCAATGCTGATGGGTTCTTCTCGGATTATGACGATATGCAAGTGACGATCTTTGACGCCGTCGCGGGCGCTGCAGTGACGCAGGTTGAGAACGCCGCGAAGGCCGAGATCTGGGGCGCCGAGGTCGAGATCGTGACGGTGCCGGTCGATGGCCTCGATGTGCGGATGAGTTGGTCCTTCCTGTCGCCGGAGTACAAGAAGTTCTGCGAGACCTCCTCGGACGGAGCAAGTTCCAGCGGTTGTGCGGCCGGGCAGGTCGATGTGGCGGCGAGTCGCAAATTCGTTATCTCGCCGGAGAATACCTTCAGTATCGGAGCTGCCTATACCTTCCCGGAGACCGCCTTCGGTACGCCCTATATCCGGCTTGATTATTATTGGCAGGACGAGGTTTTCTTCGCGACGAAGGACTACGAGTTCAACTCGCAGGGTACCTACGGCCTGCTCTCCGGACGGCTCGCCTTGCTTGATATCGAGGCGCCGCTCGGGCTCGGGCGGATGCAATTTGCGCTTTGGGGCGAGAACCTCACCGACGAGAGCTACCGGACCTTCGGTATCGACTTCGGTGATGCCTTCGGCATTGTCGGCAATACCTACGGTGCGCCGCGTACCTATGGTTTTGAACTCGACTGGAACTTCACGGCGGGCTGAGCCCACGCAGCGGTGGCTTGCCAGGTCAGCGGACGCTGACGCTGTGGTGACGAGAGGGCCTCGGGGGGATCTCCCCGGGGCCCTTTGCGTTGGCGCAGCTATCCGCCGTGCTATCCACTGTGGAGAGCGCGGCGCGTGGGCAACGCCCGCTGAGCGGCGGTGCGGAGAATGGAAAAGCAAGCGACGAAATCTCTGGGCGAGCGCCTGCGTGGGCTGCGCGATCGCGACCATACCAAGGGACCGATTCTCTCCTCGATGCTCGCGATGGCGTTGCCTATGGTGCTGGGAAGCCTGGCGGCGGGGTTGGTCTATCCGCTTGTAGATCTGAGTTTTCTTGTTCGATTGGGCGAGGAGTCCATGGCCTCGGTGGTGATCGTGAACCAGACCGTCTGGCAGGTCGTGATCATGGGCTTCATGGGAGTGAATTTCGCCACTCAATCCCATATCTCGCGGTGGGTCGGCGCCGGCCGGCCAGAGCAGGCCGAACATACGGCGGGGCAGGCCCTGCTCATCGCCACCGCCATCGGCTTGCTTGTCGGATTGGCCGGCCTGTTTCTGCCCGAGCAGCTTCTCAAACTCAGCGGTGCCAACGAGGTGTTCTTTCCCCTGGCCGTGCCCTACGTGCAATGGCTTTTTCTCCTCGCTTCGGGCTTCGGCGGCGTCTTCGTGTTCCGCGCGATCCTTACCGGAGCCGGCGATACGACGACGCCGCTTTTCGTCTCGATCGTCCAGGTATCGGTGGCGTTGCTTGCCGAGTGGATATTCATCTTCGGCAACCTCGGCGCACCGGAGCTTGGCGTTCGCGGGGTTGCCCTCGGTATGGGGCTGGGGCAATTGAGCGGCACGGCGATGGGCATGGCCGTGCTCTTTCGTGGCTCGAGTCGAGTTCATTTACGTGCGCGACACCTCGTGCCCGACCCCAAGACGCTCGGGATGCTCCTGAAATCGGCCTGGCCTCCGGCCCTGCAGATGATCGGCATGATTGCGTCTTCGTTTTTCTACCTCCGATTGGCAGGCCGCTTCGGCCCGGAGGTACAGACGGCCTATACGATCGGCCTGCGCCTCGGCATGATTGTGCCGCAATTTTCTTTCCCGCTTGCGACCGCCTGCGCGACCTTGGTCGGCCAGGCGCTCGGTGCCGGCGATGTCCCTCGCGCCTGGCGCGCCATGGGCATCGGTATCCTGGTGCACGGAAGCCTGGTGTGGTGCTTTGCCGGGGGCCTCTTCTTCTTCCGCGGCAGCATCTTGCGGCTTGTAAGCTCCGACCCCCAGGTGATCGCCCTCGGCACGGAATACCTCGGCTTCGCGGCGGCCGGCTATGTCCTGATGGGTGTGGGCATGGTGCTGATGCGAGCGTTACAGGGTGCTGGTGATTTCATCGTGCCGATGGCGATCTCGCTGGGTGTGACTTTTGCGGTCAACCTTCCGGCCGCGTGGTTTCTCTCGACCCAGACCGATCTCGGTCCGTCGGGCATTTGGGCGGGCGGGCTGCTGGGCAGCGTCGTGTCGTTGACGGCTACAATAGCCTGGGTAGCAACGGGGCGCTGGACGCGACGGGCGATGGGACCGCCGGTAGAAGCGTAGCGTGCAGAGGAGAGCGATGATGAGAATCGGAATGTGTGCCGGAGCAAAAATGGTCGCCGTGACAATCGCCGCGCTGGTCGTGGTTGGCTGCGCGCGTCCCCGCAATGCAGATCTCTATCCCGCGGAGGCCAAGCGCTTGCCGGAGCCGACCGGGACCTGCATTTACGTCCGCAGCATTCAGGATTTCCGCGCCGAGAACGCAAGCTCGCTGCTGGTGCGTACGCGGGCCAGTGGCTGGCAATACAAGGTCGAACTCAACGGCCGCTGCACGCCGTTGCCGTTTGCGCAGGTTGTGGGCTGGACATCGCAGCAGGGACGCATTTGCGACTCCCGCCACGATGCCGTGTTGGTGCGCGGGGAACGCTGTAGTATCGGCCGTATCACCGCAATTGAGGAAGATTCCGTAACCCGGGACGAAGAGTCAACCGCCGATCTGGCCGCGCCTGTGGTAGACGAGACCCACTGATGGCGGCTCCGGTAAGCGAGTTTCTCAAGCATCATTATCGGCACTTCAACGCGGCGGCCTTGATGGATGCCGCCCAAGGCTGGCGTGACCTGCTCGATCGCGGTGGCCGCATGTTCCTGACCATGGGCGGTGCGATGAGCACCGCCGAGCTCGGCCTGTCATTGGCCGAATTGATCCGCGAGGGCAAGGTACACGGAATCTGCTGCACCGGCGCGAACCTCGAAGAAGACCTCTACAACCTGGTGGCGCACGACCATTACGAGCGCATCGCGAATTACCGCGACCTGACTCCGGCTGACGAAGAAGCCCTGCTGGCGCGTCACCTGAACCGTGTGACCGATACCTGCATCCCCGAAGAAGAAGCGATGCGGCGGCTCGAAGGCGCCGTCGTGGCCGATTGGCAGGCCGCCGACCAAGCAGGCGAGCGCTACTTCCCGCATGAGTTCCTCTACCGCCTTTTGCGCTCCGGCAAGCTCGAGGAATTCTACCAGATCGACCCGAAAGATAGTTGGATGGTGGCGGCCGCCGAGTGCGACCTACCTCTTTTCGTGCCGGGTTGGGAGGACTCGACGCTCGGCAATATGTTTGCCGCGCAATGCATCCGGGGCGGCATCGAGAAGCCGTGGACGATGCGCTCAGGCATCGAGTATATGATGCGCCTGGCCGAGTGGTACATTGAGACCACGCCGGCAAGCCCCTTGGGCTTCTTCCAGATCGGCGGCGGCATCTCGGGTGATTTTCCGATCTGCGTTGTGCCGATGCTCAGCCAGGATCTGCGCCGCGCGGATATCCCCTTATGGGCCTATTTTTGTCAGATATCGGATTCGACCACGAGCTATGGGTCGTATTCGGGCGCGGTTCCCAATGAGAAGATCACCTGGGGAAAGCTCGGCACCGACACGCCGCGCTTTGTCATCGAATCCGATGCGACCATTGTCGCGCCACTGATTTTCGCCTGCGTGCTCGAAGAGTAGCGGCCCTGGAGGTGCCGGACCTCCTGCGGCTAAGAGGCCGAGCCCTTCGCCATAGGCTCGGTGGCGGGCGTCAGCGCGTCGGCGTTCTGAATGACGCGGCGGTAGAAGCGGACCATCTCGATTAGATTATCGGTCGATATTCGCTCGTTGGTGCCGTGCACGCGCGCGATATCGTCGCGCCCGAGACGCATGGGGCCGAAGCGCAGGCTGGCCTCGGACATATGCACAAAATGGCGCGTATCGGTTCCGCCTAGCACCAGTCCCGGTACGATCAGTACTCCGGGGAACACCTCTTCGATCGAGCGCGTGATCAGCTCGTAGCCCGTGCTGGTGGTCGAAGTGACCGGGCTCGGTTCGCTGGCGAAGCCGATCTGGTCGATCTCGATGGTGTCGTCCTCGATCACATAGCGGAGATGGGCGCGCACATCGTCGACCGTGTCGCCGGGGCGAAGACGGAAATTGACGATCGCTTCGGCGCGTTGCGGAAGAACATTCTCCTTGGTGCCGGCACTCAGCATGGTGACGGCGGTGGTCGTGCGCACCTGCGCGGCCTGGGCGGGCGACTCGTTATAGTTCGATAAAATGAGTCCTTCGGTGAGCGGCAAGGCGGCAATCGCCAGGCCAGTGGCACCGCCGATATAGGGTGCCAGCGCCTCAAGCGTCTGGCGCGGCGGACCATCGAGACTGGCCGGCATCGGATGCTCTTCGATGCTAACGATGGCGCGCGCGAGCCGTCCGGCCGCAGTGCTGGGCGGTGGCATGGAGGAATGCCCACCCGCTGCGCGTGCCGTGAGCTTCATCGTCACATAGCCCTTTTCGGCCACCCCGATGATGGCAGCCGGCCTGTCGAGTCCGGGCAGGAGGCCGGTGGCGATCACCATTCCCTCGTCGAGGGTGAAGAGGAAACGCACGTCGCGCTCCTCCAGGCGCTTGGCAAGAACCGCCGCGCCGGTACGGCCGCCGATCTCTTCGTCGTCGCCCAGGGCGATATAGAGTGTCCGGCGTGGCACGAAGCCGGTCGCGATCAGGTCTTCCACGGCCGCCAGTATCGTGATGGCGCTCGATTTACAGTCCAGAGTACCGCGACCCCAGACGTAGCCTTCCGCAACGGCGCCGGAGAAGGGTGGGTATTTCCATAAGGACTCGGTCCCGGCTTCGACGGGTACAACATCGAGGTGTGCCATCAGAAGATAGGGCGTGAGTTCCGCGTCTGAGCCCTGCCAGGTGAGCAGCAGGGAACCCGGGCCATTTTCTTCG
Source organism: Deltaproteobacteria bacterium (assembly GCA_046583355.1). Lineage (GTDB taxonomy): Bacteria > Desulfobacterota > Binatia > UBA12015 > UBA12015 > UBA12015. Next base: position 8,045 of record JAYGCM010000012.1, on the reverse strand, counting down.
ACACCGAGGCGGCCGAAGGTCATGGGGTAGCTGCGGCGCAGTAGATTCTTCATCTCCGCAAACGCCTCGGGGTTGCGCGCCGAGATGGTCTGCAGGCGTACGGCTTCGGATATGGCCGCCACCACGCGTGCGGCATGGATGGGGGCGGGCGCAATCGGCTCGGCGGCCTTGTAGGGAACCGCGGCCGTGCAGCCAAGGGCCAGGACAAGAAAGGCAGCCGGCATATTTGCTGAGAATTTCATCACAGCTCTTAAACCAACTTTGTTGTGGGGAGGGAAGGGGGGGGCTATCCAAACGCGCAGCGCCGGCTCTCAGGCCGCGCGGGGCAGCGATCTGCTGCCCCAACCCAGGGAGATCAGAAAAATGGCGATTCAAGAAGGACAGGCAGTCCCGGCGACGGGCCTTGCCGAATTGGTTGACGGCGCGCCGACGCCGATCTCGAGCGACAAGCTCCTCGGCGGCAAGAAGGTCGTTCTCTTCTCGGTGCCCGGTGCGTTCACGCCGACCTGCTCGGCCAAGCATCTGCCCGGCTTCATCGAGCAAGCCGCGGCGATCAAGGCCAAGGGAGTAGATGAAATCATCTGCACCGCAGTCAATGACGTGTTTGTCATGGGCGCCTGGGGCGAGGCCCAAGGTGCGGCCGGTAAGGTCCGCATGCTCGCCGATGGCAATGGCGACCTGGCCACCGCGCTCGGCCTCACGATGGATGGCACCGGCTTCGGCATGGGCCAACGCGGCCAGCGCTTCGCGATGATCTTGAATGACGGGAAAGTTGAGAAGCTCCTGGTTGAGCCAGGACCTGGGCTGACGGTATCGAGCGCCGAGTCGGTTCTCGAAAATCTCTAAAGACCCGATCACTGAGGCCGGGTCGAGGGCGCACGCTCTCGGCCCGGCTCTTTTTTCCGGCCGGGCCACGGCGCCCTCGGGCCGGGCCTCGGCGCTCAGATCTGCTTGCGGATCCGCGCGCCGACCTCGGGGAGTCCCGCGGGCTTGGTCGCGGATGCCTTGAATATCGAGTGGATGCTGCCGGCCCCGTCGCCCGCAAAGCGGGGCACGATATGCACATGCATATGGGGAACGGTCTGCCCGGTGACCTCACCGTCGTTCACGCCGATGGTCGTACCGGCGGCGTCAAACGCAGCGCGCAACGGCCCTGCCAGGCTCGTAGCGAGCGCAAAGACGCCGGCCGCCGAGTCGGCCGACATTTCCTCAACCGTGGCGGCATGCTCGCGGGGGATAACCAGTATATGCCCGTCGGCCAATGGCATTACATCAAGGAAGGCCAAAGCCTGCTCGGACTCGGCAATGATCTCGGCCGGGATTTCCCCGGCGACGATACGGCAGAAGAGGCAACTCATGATGTCGACTTCTACGAAGCCGGTGGCGACCGGTCAATCGCGGACCGGGTTGGCGATGCGGGGCCCCCGGAAATGCGCGCTTTGACGCGGCGCGGCGACGAAAACAGGCGATCGCGGACGAATTTTCTTGGCACCGGTTCCTTCGCTCGCTACCAATAGGTTTCCCCGTTCTTCCCGTCGGCTGCTGATTGCCGCCGACAACCTTAAAATTATTGTTGGTTTCGTAGCCTTATCGTCGACACGACCGGGCCATTCCCGCGTGCGGGAAATTTGTTTTGTTGAGGGCATATTGATCATGAGCGAACAGAAAGTCTTTCCTTTCCGCGCGAGCTTGGCTGGGGGGCACCGCGGTACCCAATCATCGGAGCGAACCGGCTGGCTCACGCCCTACGAGGTCGATACGCTTTTCGCCGATGCACTCTGGGCTGGAACGGGCTCGCAGCTTGAGGTCGCGGTCCCCGAGGGCACGACGGATGACGGCCTCTATTGGGTGCAGCAGCGCTTCGATCGGCTGCGCCGCCGCGGCATCGGCGTTGAGGTGAAGCGCGATCGGAACTGGCAGTTTCGGGCGAAGGCGACGACGCTCGCTTCCTGAAACGGGCGAGCGCCAGAGCGCTCGGTGCAGCAGAAGTGACCCCAGGGGGACTTGAACCCCCGTTTCCGGCGTGAGAGGCCGGCGTCCTAACCACTAGACGATGGGGCCGCGGTAAATTCTGCGAATGAGCTGGGGCGGTAGGACTCGAACCTACAATCTACGGTATCAGAATCCGGCGCCTTACCAATTTGGCCACGCCCCAACACAGCGAAAGGGCCCGGGATTGCGGCTGTTTCCCCGTGCCGATTCGCTAGCATCCGTAGCGGACGCTCCGGGCTCTCGCAATGCGTGGCCCTTTTATCGTGCAACTTGGCTACGGCTCGTGCCGAGGCGCCGGCACCGTTAGAACGCCGGGGTGCCGCAAAAACTTGACCGTATTCCGACGCCCGAATCGCTCGACGCCCTTGAAGAACTGGTCGCCGCGGGTCGCCCGGTGCTTTTTGCCCACCCGGAGCCGGATTCCCAGCTGCTGCGTGCGGGGCGGGAGAACCCCGAAGAACTGCTCGGAATTCTGCGCGCGCGTGCCGGCGAGCGCAAGGTCGCCAGCGCTGAGATCGGGCCCGAATATGCCGGGCGTCTGACGCACTCGGACAAAGCCGGTCTGGCCGCCGCATGGTCCCCAGTTGCCCGACCTCTGGCCGAGGTAATCGATGAGATGCTCGCAAGCCGCCCGGACGGCACGCGCCTGCTCGTAAAGGGGGCGCCGATTGATGAGGTGTTGCCGGAACTGGATACGCTCACGCGGCTCTCGGTGCGCCCCGAGGTGCCCGGCCGGCTCTGGCTCGGCAATGCCAGCGGAGAAGATGTTCATTTCGATCAATTCCATAGCCTCTCCTGGCTCTTTCTCGGTCGCCAACGCATCTGGCTCTTTACCCCAGAGGAACTCGCCGAGCTGCGTCCGGGACCGCTGGAGGGCAGCCATCTCGGTGCGCCACTCAGCCTCTTCGACCCGGCGGCGCCACCCGACGCGCGCACACAGGCCGCGGTCGACCGCTCCCTGGTAGTCGACTTGGTTGTGGGTGATGTGCTCTTTGTGCCGACCTATTGGTGGCATGGCTTTTCGGCTGATGAGGCCTTCGGCATGGTGCGGCATTTCTGGAGCGACCTGGATGCGCGCCGCATGAAGGGCGCGATGGCGGCCGTCTGGCAGGGGCTGCTGGCGCTGCGCGAGTTACCCGAGCCGCACCGCGCTCATTTCGAGCGCCTCTTCGATGTTTTCGTCTTCGCCAAAGGAGGCGACCCGTACGGCCATCTCGCACCCGCGGATCAGGGTGCCGCCGGCGAGCCGAGTGACGAGCGCCGGGTGGAGTTGCGCCGGCGCGCCCTGGCCGAGGGCCGCCGCCTCGCCTATGAGGCGCTGGACGATACGCGCCGCTCCTGACTCTGACTCAGCTTGCGAGAGCGAGTTCGGCGCCGGCGCGCAGACGCGCCAAGGAGCGCTCGCGGCCGAGAATGTCGAGCACCTCGAAGATTCCCGGGCTGACGGTGCCGCCTGTGCAAGCGACACGCACGGGCTGGGCGAGTTGGCCGAGCTTGATCTCTTTTTCCGTGACCAGACCGCGCAAGGTCTCTTCGAGGCGCTCCGGTTTCCAGCCTTCGGTAGCTTCCAGCCGATCGGCCAGCAGGTGGAGCAGGGCGCCGGACTCCGGCGTGAGGTGTTTATGGACCGCCTTGTCGTCGAAACGAATTTCATCGTCGATGAAATAGCGACAAGAATCGGCCAGCTGGACGAGGTTCCTGGCCCTTTCTTGCAGGGATATGACCATCTTTGCCTGCCAGGCCAAGTCGCCCGGCAGCGTCTCGCCACGCCGCGCAAGGAACTTTTTTAGTTCATCCGCGAGCTGCTCGGCCGGGCGTGCCTTCAGATATTCGAAGTTGAGCCATTCGAGCTTCTCTAGATCGAAGACACCCGCGGAGTGTCCGATGGACTCCAAGGAGAAGAGATCGACCAGCTCCGCTGATGAAAAGATCTCCTGGTCGCCATGCGACCAGCCGAGGCGCGCCAGAAAATTCACCAAAGCGTCGGGGAAATAACCCGCATCGCGGTAGGCCAGCACATCGGTCGCGCCGTGGCGCTTCGAGAGTCGCGCCTTGTCCTTGCCGAGCACTTGGGGCAGGTGGGCGAAGGTCGGCAGCGCCGCACCGAGTGCCAGGTAGATGTGGATCTGTTTGGTCGTATTGTTGATATGGTCGTCGCCGCGGATGACATGGCTGATCTTCATATCGATATCGTCGACCGTCACGACGAGATGATAGGTCGCGCTGCCATCGGAGCGTGCGATGATGAAATCGTCGATCTCGGTATTGTTGACTACAATCGAGCCCTTGACGGCATCTTCGATCGTCACCTTGCCCTCGACAGGTGCTGCGAAGCGGATACTGGCGGGGCGATCGGCCAGCGGCCCCGGTCCGAAACCGGGGCGACAATGGCGGTCATAGGCAAAGCCTTGTCCGGCGGCCTTGGCGCTCTCGCGTTTGGTCGTAAGCTCTTCGGCCGTACAGGTGCAGCGGTAGGCGTGGCCCGTGGCGAGGAGTTTTTCGATTGCGGCGGCGTAGATGTCGCCACGCTCGGATTGGAAGAGCGGGCCTTCATCGGCTTTCAGGCCCAGCCACTCCATTGCCTCGATGATGCCTTCGGAGAATTCCGGACGCGACCGCTTTTGGTCGGTATCTTCAATGCGTAGCACAAAGGTGCCACCATGATGCCGGGCAAAAAGCCAGCTGAAGAGTGCGGTTCGGACGCCGCCGACATGCAGCATACCGGTGGGACTGGGGGCAAATCGGGTACGGATCTCGCTCACCTTCCGGGACTAGCAAGAGGGTGGAATGCCTGCCATTATGATCAGGGATTTCCCTTATAAAGTGGCCTTCCTAAGAAGTGGATTCAGGTACATGACAGGCAAACGCATTCTCGTAGTGGAAGACAATGAGGACAATCGCCGGATCCTCCTCTATCGTCTGAAGAAAATCGCTGAATTCGATATCGTCGAAGTAGCCAATGGCGAAGAGGCAGTGGCCGCGGTCGAGGCAAACCCGCCCGACCTCATCTTCATGGACCTCAAAATGCCCATCATGGACGGCTGGGAGGCGACCCGCCGCATCCGCGCCCTGGAAGTTGGCCGCGAAATTCCCATCATCGCACTCACGGCACAGGCCATGGCGGGCGACGAACAGAAGGCGCTGGCGAACGGTTGCACCGACTACCTCGCCAAGCCCGTGGTCGACCCGGACCTGGTGCGCGAGAAATTGGAGCTCCACCTGGGCGCCACCACCACCGACGACGCTCCACCGCCTGAGCCGCCCGCTTCCGCGACCTCCTGATCGGCGGCTGCGAAGCCCCCCCTTCCCGGAAGGCATTTCGCTCGCTATACCCACGCGGGCAAGAAGGGCCGCTAGCTCAGCCCGGTTAGAGCATTCGCCTTTTAAGCGAAGGGTCCTGGGTTCGAGTCCCAGGCGGCCCACTTCTTCCTGCCATGCCGTCGAGTACGTCACAGATTTTCTGGGTCGCTCTCGGCGGCGCGGCGGGAGCCCTTGTCCGCGAGTGGGCCCTGCTGCATTCCGGCCTCGGCCCCGACGAGGCCCTCTTGCTGGTGAACGTCGCCGGCTCGTTCCTGATCGGCTTCATCCTGCGCTTCGAGCGTCTCCTGCACCCACATATGCGCGACTTCAATGCCGTCGGCTTCTGCGGCGGCCTGACGACCGTATCGACCTGGAGCTATATTCTCCTGCGCCTCCTCGAGACCGGCCAGCTCGCCGCCGCCATGCAATACGCCGTGCTGACGGTAGCCGCTGCGGTCTTCGCTGCTTTCTTCGGCCGCGTGCTGGGCAAGGCCGCCGAAGCCAAGTGGGTGGCGCTGCGTCCGCTGGAGGAAGGTGCCGACGGCGCGGGCGGGATCGACCGCGCCAAAGCTGGAGATGGCGCACCCCGGAGCGGAGCGCCCGGTCGCCGCGGGGAGTCGGACCTATGAGTGCCGCGACTCTACTCGCCCTCGCGATTGGCGGCGGCATTGCCGCAATATTGCGCCTCTTTCTCACCCGCCAGCCGAGCGCGTTTCCCTGGTCGACCCTGCTGGTGAACACCGCCGGAGCATTCGCGTTGGGTGTGATTATCACCGCCCTCGAGCCCACCGAGCATTGGCGCTCGTTACTCGTCACCGGTTTTTGCGGCACGCTGACAACCCTCTCCAGCTTCGCCTGGCAGACCGTGGTGCTCGGCCGCGCCGGCCGGGTCCTCGCAGCGCTGACGTATATGGCGATGACTATCCTGCTGCCTCTGCTGTCAGTCTGGGCGGGAACGCTCTTCGGCCGCGCGCTTTGAGCGGCCTATGCGATCAAAGCGCCGGCCGCATTGCTTGCGAACTGGGCAAAATCGCAGCCAACCCGCCTTGCGACAGCAAGCGCTGGCCAGTAACACTCCGGGGCAACGCGACACACGACCCCGTCGTCTAGGTTGGCCAAGGACACCGGCCTTTCACGCCGGCAACACGGGTTCAAATCCCGTCGGGGTCGCTATATTTTTTCGCGAAAACCGCCACTCAGTGCCTACTGAGTGGCGGTTTTGCGTTGCTGGCCGGGCCTCTAACCGGAGAGTATTCGGATGGTTCCGCATAGGGCAGTGCCGAAGATCAGGAAGGATGGTGGCCGCTCTGTCGATGCCTCCTCCGCCAAGCCACCGCGGCCGGCGGAGTCCGCAGGGTCATGCGGCGTGCGTTGCGTGCCGCCCAGTCTCTGCTCCACGCTGCCGAGGATCGGGGTCGCCTCCAATACGACATCGGCGTCCTCGGGTACGGTAATTTTCACGTCACCGGCAATGCATTGGATGTGAATTTCGACTGTGCCGTTCAGCGGCATTGTCGCTTGTGTAAAGTCCAGGTGGATGGCGCCGCCAATGGCCCGAATGCGCAGCTCGTCGGCGGCCTCCCAGTCGCCTAGGCGCTCGACCGAACCCAGTACGGCATTCACCGATTCGACCATGATCTCGGATTGGACAGGCGCAATCGGAGGATGCATTTCCACCGGTGCGGGGACGGCCTGGCCGACAGCGATTGTTTCGGCCGCAAGGCTGGGTGGGGCGTCGGTGCGGATTGGATTTTCCACCACCCAAATATCGCACGGCTCCAAGGTGCAGGCGAGCGTAGATGCCGTATCTTTCCTGCGGCCCTGGCGGGACTCGCTGCCGTGAGTTTTGTCGGGATCAGATGACCGGCGGCGCACCATCGCGAGCGAAGGCCGCCGCGATGAACTTGAGGACCCGCAGAAGGTCGGCGAGGACTGTCGTGACATCGCTTCGCTCTGCGACGTTGTCGAGCGCGGCCTGAAAGTTGTTTGTCGGATCGAAAACCACGGTGATGCCGTTGCGCAGGGCTTCGAGCATCCAGGAGGGCGGCTCCTCCAGCGAATGGGCGGTCAGGAAGGTCGGGTCGAGGGTCGGGTTGTGGTTGCCGAAGTGCTCGACCACGGCAGCCAGCTGGTGGATCGGGTAAATCCCGGCTCGAGCCAGACGGCGATATCCAGATCCGAGTCTTCGCGTGGCTGGCCACCCACGCGCGAGCCAAAGAGCGCGACGCCGAGCAGTCGTGTGCCGTAAAGCGCGCGGGCGCCCGCGACGATCTCGGCAACATCTTCCATCGCTGGGAATCGATCAGATCTGATGGCCCGAGCGTACCGGTGCAGAGGAACCACCGCCGGCGGGTGGCGGATGTTCGCGGATTCACGCGGAGTTGGCCTATCGGAGCCCTTGCATTTGCGGGGGCTCAGGTGCCGCTGTGGTTTCCCCTGCGGCGCTGCTGCGGTTATCAAAGCAGGATGCGCACGCGCTTTACGGATCTCATGGGAATCGAAGCCCCGGTTTTGTCGACCGGCATGAGTTGGATCTCGAAGCCGGAACTGGTGGCGGCAGTTTCGCAGGCCGGGGGTCTGGGGATCCTTGCCACTGGGCCTTTGTCGGGCGATGAAACACGCGCGGCGATCCGCGAGGTGCGCGAGCGTACCACGAAACCTTTTGGTGTCGGCCTGACTCTGATGATGCCGGGGGCACGTGAGAATACCCGCGTCTCGCTTGAGGAGAAGGTGCCGCTGGTCAATTACCAGCT
>JAYGCM010000018.1:0-69399 GCA_046583355.1 Deltaproteobacteria bacterium | reverse complement strand
AGGGGCCGGTGCTGGAGTTGCCGGTGCCGAAGAATAGGCGCGGCCGTACGGCGCCCGAGCCCCAGGTCGCGGCGATGTATCGCTCGATCTTCCACGGCCGGCCGGTGCTCAACGGCTATAGCAGCTACGAGCCGCCCGGTTTTCAGGAGCGCATGGAGTTGGCGCGCCGCCTGCCGGACGAAGCAGCGCTGCAGGAATTGCGCGCACAAACCGGCCTGAGCGCTCTGGTGGTGCATCCCAAGGCTCTGCGCGGCCCCGCGCGCGCGCAGTGGCTGGCGCTTGCCACGCGCGGCGGCAACGCCTCGCTGGCGCTGCGGGCACGCGGCGACGATGGCGCGTTGCTCTTTGAGTTGCGCTAGCGCGCATATGCGCAGCTGCACGCGCTTCGTTATCCAGAGGCACGCGCCCATTTCGGGTGCGCCGCAGGATCGCCCCCGTAGCTCAGGTGGATAGAGCGCCGGATTCCTAATCCGTAGGTCGCGTGTTCGAGTCACGCCGGGGGCAGTCGGGCGCCACGCCTTGGCCTGGAGGTCATTGCCGCCGGGGCCCGTTGCGCGCTATCGTGATCCTATGGAGTGGATGCGCTGGGTGATCTGGGCTGTTCTGGGGATTTTTGCGGCCGGGAGCCTGTGGCTGATTCTCTCCGGCACGCTCGGCGAACGGGTGGACGCGAACCGCGCGGTACGGGCAGCCGAGAAAGCCGCCGCGGCTGCGCCGGCCCGATTGCCCTGAACGGAGTGAAAATGCGACGACAAGATTATGAACGCCGCGAGGCGGAGATGCTGGCGCCTTGGGCCTCGCGCGCGGCTGAGTCGCGCGGACGCGCCTTTGTCGAAGAGGAACATCCCATCCGCACGGCCTTTCAGCGCGACCGTGATCGGGTCATTCATTCCACGGCCTTTCGCAGGCTGGAGTACAAGACGCAGGTCTTCGTGAACCACGAGGGCGATTATTATCGGACGCGACTCACCCATACGATGGAGGGGGCGCAGATCACCCGCACGATCGCGCGCGCGTTATGCCTCAATGAGGACCTGGCCGAAGCCATCGTGCTGGCGCATGACCTGGGCCATACGCCCTTCGGTCATGCCGGCGAACGCGTATTGGACGGCCTGATGGAGAATTACGGCGGCTTCGAGCATAACGCGCAGAGTCTGCGGATTGTCGAGCGACTCGAGGAGCGCTATCCGGATTTCCCCGGTCTGAACCTGAGCTGGGAGGTGCGCGAAGGCATCGTCAAGCACAGTTCGGAATATGACCGACCGCAGGTGAAGGATTTCGATCCGGGCCTGGCGCCGAGTCTGGAAGCGCAGATCGCCGATTTCGCAGATGAGATCGCCTACAATTGCCATGATATCGACGACGGCCTGCAATCCGGCATGCTGGAGGCCGAGCGCATGGACGACGTGGCGCTCTGGCGCGAACACTTCAAAGCCACGCGCGCGCAATGGCCGGACGCAAACGCGTCCTTGTTGCGCTACCAGACGGTGCGCCGCATCCTGAATTCGATGGTGACCGATCTGATCACCAACGTCGAGACGGAAATCGCCGCGCGTGGGATCGACTCCAATGCGAGCCTTCGTCAGGCGACGCCCAAATTGGCGCATTATAGTGTCGAGATGGCAGCCCATATCCGTGAGCTCAAAGATTTCCTCATGGACCAACTCTATATGCATTTCCGCGTAACGCGTATGGGCATGAAGGCGAAAACCGTGATGACGGGTCTCTTCAAAACCTACTTTGATGAACCACGCCAGATGCCGCCGCATGTAGCCGTGCAGATCCAGCAAGGTGCGGATAAGGCGCGGGTGATCGCCGACTATATTGCCGGCATGACCGACCGCTTTGCGCTCGAGGAATACCGCAAGCTCTTCGATCCGCTTGAGAAGGTATGAACCATCGCGTCTCGCTTGTTCTTCATCGCGAGGATCACGGCAGCGACGAACTCGGGCGGATCTTCCTCGGCGACGAAGACCGGGCAGAGGCTTTGGTGCGTATTGAGCGCTACCTGGGGCCGCATGCGCGGCTCCGCAGTGCGGAACTCGAGGACGATATTCTCGCCCTGGAGGTCGATGTGCGCTCGTTTGAAGACGAGAGCCGGACCTTGCGGCGACTCGGCCGTGAGGCGGCAGGCAAAAACCGGCCGCGCGCGGCGCTGGGGCATTATGAGGAGGCGCTCAAGCTCTCGCCGTGGGATCCGGAAGCACTGAAGGCGCTGGGGCGGCTCTATTATCGCAATCGGCAGAGCGACGCCGCACGTTCGCTGCTGGTGCGGGCGCGTGAGGTCGCGCCGGGTGATGATACGGTTCTGGGCTTGCTCGCGGAGATTGCCGTGCATGATGGGCGGCGTCTGGCGGCGCGTGGCTATTTGGCGGCGCAGCTGAGAATTGATCCGGGGAATTCCCGGGCGCGGGCTGCGTTGGTGCGGCTGCAGCCGGAGGAGGAAAAGGAGATCCGGCGGGCATTGCGGAGCGGCGGGGGTGGGGAATAGGCGGGGTTGGGTGTGGGTGTGGGTGGCGTAGCGTTTGATCCTATTTGTCATAAGCTATCTTATCAGACATTCCGTCCCGCAAAGCGGGACGTGGATGTCTGATAAGCTTGTACCGCGGTTGGCTGGGCGCGGCGCTGCGCGGTTGGGCGCATCGCTCGCCGATGGGCGCATCGCCGCCGCAGCCTTGGGGCACGTCGCCGTGGGCTTGGGCGCATCGCCTGGGGCTTTGGGGTTATTGCTGTGGGCTTTTTTAGTTTTGGGATACTTGGATGTTGCCGGGGAAACTGGGGGGTGCTGGGGCTGGGACGGTTCCGCCAAGGGCTTGGATGCGGGCGTTGACTTGGTTGGTGGCGGCGCTTCGGGGGGTTTCGGTGGCGTATTTGAGGTAGGCGTCCAGGGCTTGGTCGGGGTTGCCGGTGGATTCGTGGTGGCGCGCCAGGGCTAGTTGGATCTCGGGGCCTGCGGGGCCTTGGATGGTGGCGGCGGCCTCGAACTCTTTGCGGGCGGCCTCGGGGTTGCCGGCGGCTGCGAGGGCTCGTGCGAGGTTGAGGCGTGCGAGTTGTTCGATGGGCTTGCTCTCCAGCTCGTTGGCCAGGTAGGCGCGGAAGGATTTTACGGCTTCGGTGTCGCGGCCGAGCTCTTGGGCGGCGCGGCCTGCGTAGAGGTTGGCGAGCTGCCCGTAAGGCGTGCTGCTGAGGTTGTCGGCGAGCTCTACGAAGCCCTCGTAGGCCGGCTCCCATTGGGCGCGTTTGTAGAGTTCGTTGGCGGCGTAGAAGTCGCTCAGGGATTGTTTGTGGCGCGAGTCGTTCCAGATGCCGATGCCGGCGACGACGACCAGCAACGCGACGAAGGCCGCGATGCCGAGCTTGACTTGGCTCGGGTTCTCGCTGGCCCAGCGGATCGCACGGTTGCTCTGCGTGACGAATTCGTCGGGCTGTTTGATCTCTTTACGGAACTCTTTGCGGGTTTGTTTTTTGTTGCTCATCGGGATCGTTGTCTCGGGTTGGGCGACGCTCTTGCGCGCGGATTACATCTTGTATTTGAAGTCGTCGGGGCTCATCTTCGCAAGGATATCGGCCCACTTTTCCGGGGAAATAGCAGAGAGATTCTCCTCGCGGGTCGCCTCGCTGTCCGGGATCAGCAGGTTGGATTGCTCGAGCACGTGCTTGGCGACCCAGATCGGGCATTTTACCCGGAGAGCCAGCGCAATCGCATCGCTCGGACGGGCGTCGACTGACCAGGAGCGATCGCCGTGTCGCAAGTTCACCAGCGAGTAATAGGTATGATCCCGTAGGTCGTTGACTTCAACGGATTCGACCTGGATCTCGACCGAGTCGAGAATGCTGCGCAGCAGATCATGCGTGAGCGGACGCGAAACCCGCGTGCCCTCAAGTTCGCTCGCCATCGCGGTGGCCTCCAGCAGGCCGACCCAGATCGGTAGCGTCAGTTTGCGGTTCTCGTCGCGCAGAACGACGATGGGCGTCTTGGAGATCGGATCGAGCGTCAGACCCTGGACGCTCATCCGGATGGATTCCTCGGCGGGCATGATTCATTCGTATCCACGGTTCCCAATCGGGTCAACGTTTACGATCCAAAAAAACGGCGTTATGCGAGAAGCAGCCGGTCGACCACGCGGTAGAGTTGGTTCAGGTTGCGGCATTCCTCGACCAGATCGCAATACGGCCGGTAGCGGTCCATCTCGCTGTCGCCGAAGCCCCAGGTGGTCTTTGCTTCCGGGTTGAGCCAGATCACCTGGCGCGCGCGCGCCTGGATGTCGTGCACGGCCCATTCGTGCGGCAGATTGTAGTTATTGCGCGCGTCGCCCAGAATGATCACGGTCGTGCGGCGGTTGATCGAACCGAGGTGATCGGTGTGGAAATTCTTGAAAGCACGGCCGAAATCCGAGTGCGCGAAGACGTTGATGACATCGCCGCGCAGGGAGAGTTCGAGAGCTTCGCCCGCCTCGTTGTCCTCAAAGAGGCGCGTGACCTCGCCGATCTCGGCGACGAAGATGAAGCTGCGCACGCGCGAATAGAGATCTTGCAGCGCGTAGACGAATTGCAGCATGAAGCGTGAGACGTTGCGCACCGAGTCCGAAACGTCGCAGAGCACGACGATCTGGGGCTTATGACGCCGTTTGCGCTCAAAATGAACATCGAAAGGCACGCCGCCGTAGCTGATATTTTTACGCAGCGTCCGATGCAGATCGAGCACGCCGCGGCGGGTTCGGGTGCGTTTCACAGCGACCACGTTCTTGATTCGCTGCGCGAGCTTGGCAACCGCCTCCTTCATTTGGCGGGTTTCTTCTTCGGTGAGATAATAGAAGCTCTTCTCGCCGATCGGGCCAAGGCCGGCATCGTCGCGCTTGCCTTCTTCTTTGCGCTTCTTCTCGATATCGGATGCGCGCTTCATCAACTCCTGCAACTCGCCGAGGCGTTGCTGGATCATCTCGCGTAGCTTGGCCGACTCGTCGTCCGGCATGGCTTCGTCGGCGGAATCGGCGGCGCCTTCGAGTTCCTCCTGCAATTGCGGCATGCCGAAGGCATTGCCCACGGCGCTGGCAAAGGCACCGGGGCGGAACCGGCCCTTGCCCTCGGCCTCGCCGCGCGCTTCGTCGATTGCCTCACGCATACGTTGCTCGAGCACGCCCTCATCGGCCGCGAGCAAGGCCCGCGCAATATCGGAGAGTTCGATGCCCTGCTCTGCCAGCATCGCCTCCAGCTTCGCCAGCAACTCACGCATCTCTTCGAGCGTCTGGCCGAGTACCTCGCCGGCTCCGTCGGCGGTCTCGCGGATCGCCTGGCCCAGGGCCGAGAAATAGACATCGAAAAGTTCGTCGAAGATCGGCACATCGACCAGGCGCTTGACCATGGTGGCGCGCAACGCGCCGCGAACGGTCTCGCGATCGCCCAGGCCGGTATGCGTGAGTCCGCTCAGAGCGTCCATACTCTCGGCCGGACTGATACGCAGGCCGTGGTGGCGGAGAAGCTCCGCAAATTCAAGAATTCGCGCCTGCACGCCGTTACCTAATGAAGGACATCGTCCTTGGAATCGGCCGCGGCCTTGGTCGCCTCGGCGGCATCCGCGGCGACCTTCTTGCGCGCGACGAACTCGCGTAGCTCGGTCTCGGCCTTGCGCATATCACCTTCGTATTTGAAGATTGTGCTCAATGTCTCGCGCACCTGAGCCTCGCCAAGCGATTCGACGTTGAGAATCGCCAGAGCCTTGGACCAATCGAGCGTCTCGCTGATGCTCGGTGCTTTTTTCAGGTCGAGTCGGCGAACTCTTTGCACGATAGTGACGACCTCTTCGGCCAGGCGCTCTTCCAGTTCCGGCACCTTGAGGCGGACGATTCTCAGTTCCTGGTCGCGGTCAGGGAAATCGATAAAGAGATGCAGGCAGCGTCGCTTGAGGGCATCAGAGACCTCGCGGCTGCTGTTGCTGGTCAGGATGGCCAGAGGCTGCGAGCGGGCCGTGATTGTGCCGAGTTCCGGCACGCTGACCTGGAAATCGCTCAGTACTTCAAGCAGAAAGGCCTCGAATTCCGGGTCGGCCTTGTCGATCTCATCGATCAGCAAAATGGTCGGCTCTTCGGAGCGGATCGCCGCCAGCAAGGGTCGCGGCAGGATGAAACGCTCCGAGAAGAAGACACTATCCTGCTGGCTGATGCGCTCGACGGCCTCGTCCAGCGTTTTGGTACCGGCCAGAATTTCGGAGATTTTGTCCTTGAGGATCTGGGTATAGAGGAGTTGCTTGCCGTATTCCCACTCGTAGAGTGCCTTGGCCTCGTCGAGTCCTTCGTAACATTGGAGGCGGATCAGCGGATGGCCGGTCGCGCTAGCGACCACTTTGGCAAGCTCGGTCTTGCCGACGCCGGCGGGTCCCTCGATCAGGATCGGCTTGCCCATCTCGGAGGCGAGATAGACTACGGTCGCGATCGGCCGGCTGCAGATATAGCGCTGCTCGGCGAAGCGCTCCATTACATCATCAATAGAAGCAAACATGGGCTTCAGGGAACGCTAGCATTTGTGCTGGAGGCCTGACAACGCGCGCCTCGACACGGCCGTGGAGGGGCGTGGTGGGACTGCGCCCCGTTGCACTTTTCGGTCGGACCTCTAGAGCACGCCAACGTGTGCACGCTTGCGATCTACCATCGCTACCTGCCCGGATTGCCGGTGTTGGTCGCGGCCAACCGCGATGAATTCCTCGCACGGCCCACCCGCGGCCCGATGGTATTGGAGACGATGCCGCAGATTATCGGCGGCCGCGATGAGGTCGCCGGAGGCTCATGGCTGACGCTCTCGGAGCATGGTCTGATCGTCGGCGTACTGAATAGGCGCACACCGCGTGCGGCCGACCCGGCGCTCCGCTCGCGCGGCGAACTCTGCCTGGAACTCGCTCGCTGCCCCGACGCCACGGCGGCGGCAAAGCTTCTCGCGGCGACGCCCACCGATCGGCATAACCCCTTCAATATTCTTGTCGCCGACACGACGCGCGCCTTTGTTGCACAGAATCGCCGTGCGGGTATGGACGTCGAGGAACTGGCACCCGGCCTGCATGTACTTACCAACCTCGACCTTGACGATCATGAATGCACTCGCATCTCGCATTCCTGGCAGCATTTCGAGGCCACCGGTGAGGCCTTTTGTCGCGCAGCCGATCGCAGCGCCCTGCTCTCTTCCCTGCGCCGTGTGCTGGCTGATCACCGCACGGCCGTCGACGATCGGCAGCCGACCGACCAACTCTGCATTCATACCTCGGTCTACGGCACGCGCTCCTCAAGCATCATTCTCATTGACGACAAAGGCGAAAAGCAATATTTCCACGCCGCCGGCGCACCCTGTCGGACGCCCTACCGGAAGATCGCTCTGCGCCCATCAGCGGCGGCACCAAGCACCACATCACTCGATGGAATCGAGACTCCGCTCCAATGACCGCTGGCTGAAGAGCCGCGCCGACAATCCGGCGTCATAGCCGATATTGGAGACAAGGATCTCGGTGCGGCTGCCGCGTGCGGGCTGTACCATCACCATGCGCCCCGGTGTCGGGATTCCCTTCACGTCGCGGATCTGGTCGAGGTCGAGAACCTTTGCGGGTTGATCGCCTTCTGTGAAAAATTCCATGCGGCGCAGGATCAGCGCGGGCTTGGCCACGGTAACCACGATGCGTTCGTAGCCGATTTCTTTACCGGCCGAACGCAGCTCGATGCGCTCGGCCTTGCCGCCTTCCCAATCGACCACGTCCAGGCTCCGGGCCGAGGCGTCGGCCTCGGTCCATTCCACCACATCGCTCAATAATTCCAGGTCGCGGTAGCTGAAATCGGTTCCCATGAAGCTCTGCTTCTTGGCCCGTGAGGTGATCCGTCGGACGCGTTCCATCTCAGGTAAATAAAGCCATTGCTCGGCGTCGCGGTCGCTATGGGCAAATTGCAGGAACGCCGTGCCGCGGAGTTCCGCTGGCGCCGTGAATACCGTCAGCGTCCGGTCCTCGCCGGGTTCCGTCCGTTTGGTTTTCATCACCAACGAACGGGCGCGCTGCCCGCCGCGACGGTCGAAGATCTGCAACGCCAGCGTCTGGCTGCGATCTTGCCAATTGCGCGCACCATGCTCCAAGGTGCGCAATCGGTCCATGGTGGCGCGACCGCTGGTCTCCGCCCCGGCGTTAGCGCCGGCGAGGGCAACGCAAAAAGCCGCCCAAAGAAGTCCTTTGTGAAGCGAGCTTCGTCCCTGCATCTCTCTCTCCTAACTCGGCTGCTCCTGGTACCAGAGTAGGCCGCGTGTCACGTATTGAATGCCGGCAGCCGCGGTGATGATCGCCGCTACCTCAAGCACGAGTTGGTCGGGAAGGCTCGCTGCCACGAAGGGTTGCCAGAGAATCAGGAGTGCGCCGGCGATGCCGGTGAGTTGCAGGAAGGTCGCCATTTTTCCGATTCGACTCGGGCGGACTTCGAGCTGTTCCCCTGTCAAGAAAAAGAGCAGAAGATAGCCGCCGAGGCAGATGATGTCGCGGGTCAGGATGATCGTCAAGACCCACCCCGGTACCTGACCCAGCGAAGTCAGCGACACCAGCAAGGCGAGCACCAGGCCCTTATCCGCCAATGGGTCCAGGTAGGCGCCCAATTCGGTGCGGGTATTGGTCATGCGCGCGATCAGCCCGTCGAGGCCGTCGGTGATGCCGGCCGCGACGAAGAGCCCGAAACCCACACCGAAATGGCCGTAATCGAGCGCGATGATGATGCCGGGAATCATACAGATGCGCAGCATGGTGAGGCTATTCGGGATATTCAGCAACCGCCGCCCTCCCCCAGCGCATGGCGGATCTGGCCGGCGAGTTTGGCTGTGATGAGCACGTCGACTCGGGTGCCTTCATCCTCGGGTGCCAGATTCTGGACCGAGGCTTCGCGGTGCAGGCGGGCCAGCACATCGCCGCGGGCAAAGGGAACGAAGAACTCCTCGCGTCCGAGATTTGCAACGATGCGCGAGTCGATCGCCGCACAAAGTGCCTCCAATCCGATCTCGGCCTCAGCTGAGATCGCCAGCATTCCCTCGCGCCGGATATAGGGCTCCAGGTCTTCGCGCTCGTCTACGCCCAGGCGGTCGATCTTGTTCCAGACCTCCAGCATCGGCACATCAGCCGCATCGATATCGGCCAGAACAGCGCGCACGACGCCGCGGTGGACATCATGGGCCGGGCTCGACGCGTCGATCAGGTGGATCAATAGATCGGCCTCGCGGACCTCATCCAGCGTGCTCTTGAAAGCCTCGACAAGCTCGTGCGGCAATTTATGCACGAAGCCGACGGTATCGCTCACCAGAACGCGTCCGGATTCGGGCAATTCCAATTTGCGGATCGTCGGGTCGAGTGTGGCGAAGAGGAGGTCGTCGATCAGTACATCGGCACCGGTGAGCGCGCGCATCAAGGTCGATTTTCCGGCGTTGGTATACCCGACGAGCGCGATCGTCGGGAAGGGAACCTCGGCCCGTTCGCGGCGATGCAATTCGCGCGTCCGGGCAACCTCACGCAGTCGGCGATGCAGCATCGCCATGCGCTCGCGCACCCGACGACGATCGACCTCCAGCTGGGTCTCGCCTGGCCCGCGGGTTCCGACGCCGCCGCCGCGCTGGCGCGAGAGATGGGTCCAATGGCGCGTCAGCCGCGGCACGAGGTATTCCAGCTGAGCCAGCTCGACTTGCAATTTCCCCTCAAGGGTACGCGCTCGTCGCGCGAAGATATCGAGGATGAGTTGGCTGCGGTCGAGCACGCGGATCGTCGGCTCGCCGCCCGGGTCCAGGCCCAGTTCGCGCTCCAGGTTACGTTGTTGGTTGGGCGAGAGCGGATCGTCGAAAATCACGATATCGGCGCAAAGGTCCCAGACCGCCTGCTTGATCTCCTCGACTTTGCCCAAGCCGACGTAGGTGCGGACGTCTGGTTTGGCACGCCGCTGAAAGGTGCGGCCGACGACGCGGGCGCCCGCACTCTCGCATAGGCGTTGTAACTCATCGAGCGACTCGTCAAGTGCGAGTGCGTCCGCGGAAATGCGCCCATTATCGAAACCGACCAGATAGGCGGTTTCCTTTTTGGCAACAGTGGAATGCAAAGAGCGTCTGGATTTCGACAAATCGGCTCCGTCAGGTAATGAATCGGACTTCGGCCTTCGAGAAGCGCTCCGAGAGCGCCACGAGAAGATCCTGAGTCGTCGAAAGCGGATGAGATTCCAAGGCGATGCGGGTCTCGAAGCGTTTGCGGATGATATGCAGGTAGGCCGGAATCTCCCCGCGATGGTGCTCCAGCGTGCGGCCGAGATGACGGATCTCCGATTCCGTGATTTCTTCTTCGCGAATTCGGATCTGTACCTCGCGGACCGAGCGCGCCCGTGCGTCATCGAGGCGCACGATCTTCTCCACAATCACCTGACAGCGCTCCTCGGTCACATCGAGCCGGCCACTCAGGCAGAGCGGCTCGTCGGTCGCGAAGAGTTCCTCGTGCTTCCGGTAAGTGTCGGGCCAGGCAATCACCTCGACGTGGCCGTGCAGGTCTTCGAAATAGAAGCTCGCATAGCGGTCGCCTTTGCGAGTGTTCTTGGCACGTAGGCCCTGAATTACGCCCGCTAGCGTGACCTTCTGCTGGTTCGGCATCTGCTTGAGGTCCATCGTGCGCGCCGTGACCAGCTTGCTGAGTTGGCGTTTGTAGCGGTCGAGCGGATGTCCGGTGATGAAGAAGCCGAGCGTGTCTTTCTCCTGGCGGAGCTTCTCGGCCTCGCCCCACTCGGCGCCGCGCTCGAAGCGGAAGCGCTCCGGCTCGCCGGCCGGGCCACTGGCAAAGAGATTATGCTGATTCACGTTACTCGCTGCGACCTGTGCCCAGCGCAGAATATCGTCGAGCGCCCCGGCCATGGTCGAGCGCTCAATTCCGCAGAAATCAAATGCGCCGCATTTGACCAGACTATCCAGCGCCTTTTTATTGACGCCGGCAGCCCGCACCCGCGAAATCAGGTCGTCCAGGCCGATAAAGGGGCCGCGGTCCTTGCGTTCGGCGAGGATGGCTTCGATCGCTTTGCTGCCCAAGCCCTTGACGGCGCCCAGGCCGAAGCGAATTTTGCGCGGCGCCACGACGGTGAAATCCGCGTGGCTTTCGTTGATATCGGGCGGCAATACTTCAATTTTTCGGGCCCGCGCCTCGGCGATATTCTTGTGCGTTTTGTCGCTATCGCCCATCTCCAGCGTCATCAATCCGGCGATGAATTCATCGGGGTAATGCGCTTTGAGATAAGCGGTCTGGAAGGAGATCAGGGCATAGGCTGCGGCGTGGCTTTTGTTGAAGCCGTAGCCCGCGAAGGTCTCCATCTGGTCGAAGATCGATCCGGCCTGCTCGTGCGGAATCTTGTTCTTCTTGCAGCCGGACATGAAGCGCTCGCGCTCCTTGGCCATGACGTCGACTTTTTTCTTGCCCATGGCGCGGCGCAGATTATCGGCATCACCAAGCGAGTAGCCGGCGAGGATCTGCGCCGATTGCATGACCTGCTCCTGGTAGACCATGATGCCGAAGGTTTCTTTCAGGATGCCCTCGAGCTTGGGGTGCGGATAGGCGACGTCCTCGCGACCATGCTTTCGGTCAACGAAATTATCGGTCATGCCCGAGTCGAGCGGACCCGGCCGATAGAGCGCGTTGACCGCCGTGATCTCCTCGAAGGTGGTCGGCTTGAGCCGCTGCACGAGCTCACTCATGCCGCTGGATTCCATCTGGAAGATGCCGACGGTCTCACCCTTGCAGAAGATCCGGTAGCTTTTGGGGTCGTCGCGAGGCAGCGTCGCAAGATCGACCTCGACACCGCGTGTTTCTTTGACCCGGCGCACGATATCGGCGATCAGCGTGAGGTTCTTGAGGCCGAGGAAATCGAATTTGATCAACCCGATGGCTTCGACATCACCGCCCGGGAATTGGGTGATCAGGTTGCCTTTGTCGACGCAAAGCGGCAGCGATTCGACCAGCGGGCGGCAACCCACGACCAGGCCGGCTGCGTGCTTGGACGAATGGCGCATCAGGCCTTCGAGCTTTGTGGCGTAGGCAAAGAGTTGGCGCTCGCGGTCGCCGGCCGTGGCGATTTCCTTGAGCTTCGGTTCCATCTCCAGCGCTGCTTGCAGGGGGTAATCTTTGCCCTGACGTGCGGTCGGGTAGAGCTTCGCCATCTTGTCGGTCTCGGCGTAGGTGAACTCGAGCACCCGGCCGACATCCTTCAGGGCAGCCTTGCCCTTCAGGGTTCCGAAGGTGATGATCTGCGCGACGCGGTCTGCGCCGTATTTCTCTCGCACATATTGGATCACTTCGTCGCGCCGTTCATAACAGAAATCGACGTCGATATCCGGCATCGAGATGCGTTCCGGGTTGAGGAAGCGCTCGAAGAGAAGGCCCAGCGGGATCGGATCGATGTCGGTGATTTCCATCGAGTAGGCAACCAGGCTGCCGGCCGCCGAACCGCGGCCCGGCCCGACCGGAATGCCCTGGCGCTTGGCCCAGAGAATGAAATCCGCAACGATCAGGAAATAACCGGCGAAGCCCATCGATTTGATGACCTTCAACTCGATATTCAGGCGCTCCTCGTATTCGGGAACGCGATTCTCATCCCAGTTCTTGTCGAATTTTCGCGCCGCTTTGAGCCGTTTGGCGAGCCCTGCACGGCTGTCGCGCTCGAGTGCGGCCTCCAGGGTATCGTCTGCGTCCAGTTCGTAGTTCGGGAACTCGTATTGCCCGAAGCTCATCTTGAAATCGCAACGCTTGGCGAGGTCCACGGTATTCGAGATCGCTTCGGGATAGTCGCGGAAGGCGTTCGCCATCTGCTCGGGGGTCTTGACGAAGAGTTGGTCGGTGGGGAATTTGAAGCGGGTCGGATCGCTGAGGGTCTTGCCGGTCTGGATGCAGAGCAGCGCTTCATGCGCCTCGGCATCGCCGGGTTGCAGATAATGGCAATCGTTGGTGGCGATCAGCGGCAAGCCGAGCTTTTTTGCCAGAGAGAAGAGCTCGCGATTCGAGACCTCCTGCTCTTTCATATGATTGTCCTGGACCTCGATATAATAGCGGTCCTTGTCGAAAATCGTGGCGAAATCGGCGGCGACCTGGTGTGCCTTCGCGATATCTCCCCGTTGGATTGCCTGGTTCACCTCGCTGCCGAGACAACCCGAGAGGCAGAAGAGGCCTTCGTTGAATTCTTCGAGTAGCTCCCGGTCGATCCGGGGCTTGTAATAGAAGCCTTCGGTGTAGGCCTGGGTCACGAGTCGGCAGAGGTTGCGGTAGCCTTTTTCGTTTCGTGCCAGCAGGACCAAATGGTAGTTGCCGCCGGTCTCCGGGTCTTCGCTGCGTGCCTGGGCCTTGTCAAAGCGCGAGCGCGGCGCGACATAAACCTCGCAGCCGATGATCGGCTGTATGCCTCCGGCTTCGCAGGTTTTGTAGAAGTCGACCGCGCCGAACATATTGCCATGGTCGGTCATCGCGAGAGCCGACATTCCGGCCGCCGCGACATGCGGAACTAGATCCTTGATCTTATTCGCTCCGTCAAGGAGCGAGTATTGCGTATGCGTATGGAGGTGGACGAAGCTCAAAGCATCTTCCCCCTCATTCCCACTCGATGGTCGCAGGCGGCTTGGAGGAGATATCGTAAACTACGCGATTGATGCCGCGGACTTCGTTGGTCACGCGACGTCCGAGGATCTCCATGGTCTCGAAGGAGAGGCGCGCCCAATCGGCCGTCATGCCGTCGAGGCTCTCAACGCAACGCACTGCGATCACTTGATCGTAGGTCCGTTCATCGCCTTGTACCCCCACTGTCATTACGGGCAGCAATACCGCAAATCCCTGCCAAAGTCGCGTACTCTCGCCCTGATCTTTCAATACATCACGTACTACAGCATCTGCGGCCCGCAGGAGTTCGGCCTGCTTGGGTGTAACCAGACCGAGAATCCGCACGGCGAAACCGGGCCCTGGGAAGGGCTCGCGGTCGACCAATTCGGCGCTGAGGCCGAGTTCGCGACCGACGCGGCGCACTTCGTCCTTGAAAAGCTCACGCAAGGGCTCGATCAGCTTGAGCTTCATGCGATCGGGGAGACCGCCGACATTATGATGCGTCTTGATGGTGGCCGAAGGCCCATTGACCGAGATCGACTCGATCACATCGGGGTAAAGAGTGCCCTGGGCGAGGAAGCGAACATCGTCGAGCTTGGCCGCCTCTTCTTCAAAGATTTCGATGAAGAGGTTGCCGATTCGTTTGCGCTTGAGCTCGGGGTCGGTGACGCCGTCGAGGGCTGCGAAGAAGCGATCCGCCGCATCGATTGTGGTGATATCGAGGCCGAGGTGAGCCAGAGTCTCTTCGACCACAACGCGGTCGCCCTGACGCAATAGGCCGTTGTCGACAAAAACGCATTTCAGACGGTCGCCGATCGCCCGGTGCAGCAGCACGGCAGCCACTGTCGAGTCGACGCCGCCCGAAAGCGCACAGATCACGATGCCCTCGCCGGCTTGTTCGCGTAGACGCGCGATCGTCGAGTCGACAAAGGAGTCGGCCGTCCAATCGGCTGCGACCTTGCAGACCTTGAAGAGAAAGTTGTTGATCATTTCGGCGCCGCGCTCGGAGTGCACGACCTCGGGGTGGAATTGCACGCCGAAGAGTCGGCCGGTCGGGTCGCGGAACGCCTGAATCGGTGCGTTGGCACTGCGTGCCAAGAGTTTCCATCCCTCCGGCAGCGTTTCCATACGGTCGCCATGCGACATCCAGACGGTCGTCAGGGCGCCAGTCTCGAAGCCGGCAAAAAGATCGGCATCATCGAGGATTTCGACATCCGTCCGGCCGTATTCGCCGCGCTCGGCCGCCTCGACCTCAGCGCCGCCCGAGAGGTTCAGCACCGCCATGCCGTAACAGATACCGAGTACCGGCACGCCGAGGTGCAAGATGCCCTCCGCCAGGCGCGGCGCAGACTCCACGTAGATGCTGGCCGGACCACCCGAGAGGATGATGCCATCGGCACCACGGCTGGCGACCTCCTCGACCGAGACGGTGCAGGGAATGATCTCGCAGTAGACGTTCGCCTCGCGAACGCGACGAGCGATGAGTTGGGTATATTGGCTTCCGAAGTCGATGATCGCGATCACGGGTCCGTCCAGTGTCAGCCGAGTCGGTAGTTGGGCGCTTCTTTCGCGACCACAACGTCGTGCACATGGCTCTCGCGATGCCCCGCCTCGGAAATACGAAGATAGCGGGCGTCACGGCGCAGGGATTCGAGATCCGGCACGCCGAGATAGCCCATGCCGGCGCGAATGCCGCCGACGAGTTGGTGAATATTGGAGCCAAGCGAGCCCTTATAGGGCACCCGGCCTTCGATGCCTTCCGGCACCAGCTTGACGGCGTCTTCCTCGCCTTCCTGAAAATAGCGGTCGCGTGATCCGGCCTGCATTGCGCCCAGCGAACCCATGCCGCGGTACGTTTTGTAGGTCCGTCCCTGGTAGAGGATCGTCTCGCCCGGACTCTCTTCGGTGCCCGCAAAGAGGCTGCCGATCATGATGGCATCGGCCCCGAAGGCGAGGCATTTGACCACATCGCCCGAGTAGCGGATGCCGCCGTCGGCAATCAGAGGGATGCCGGCGTCGCGACAAGCGCGACTCGCGTCTTCGACCGCTGTTACTTGAGGCATGCCGACGCCCGAGATGATGCGCGTGGTGCAGATCGAACCGACTCCCATGCCGACTTTCACGCCGTCGACGCCGGCGTCGATCAGGGCCTTGGCGCCGTCGGCCGTACCCACGTTGCCGCCCACGACCTCGAGTTCGGGGTAGGCACGTTTCAGATTCGCAATCGTATCGAGCACGCCGCGCGAGTGGCCGTGCGCTGTATCGACGCAGATCACATCGGCGCCGGCCTGGACCAATGCCTCGGCACGCGCCTGCCAGTCCGAGCCGACCCCAACCGCAGCGCCTACCCGCAGACGACCGCGCTCGTCGCGACAGGCGGCGGGAAAGAGGGTCGTTTTTTCGATATCTTTTACGGTGATCAGCCCATGCAGTCGGCCGCCGGCATCCACCACGAGCAATTTCTCGATGCGATGCTGGTGCAGAATACGGCGCGCGTCCTTGAGCGAGACACCTGGCGCGGCGGTGATGAGGTTCTCCTGCGTCATCACCTCGCGGATCTTGCGGGTCAGGTTTTCCTCGAAACGCAGATCGCGGTTGGTGAGGATACCGATGAGTTTGCCACCTTCGGTGATCGGCAGCCCGGAGATCCCGGCCTGATGCATGATGGCAAGTGCGTCGGCGAGCGTCTCGTCAGGCCCCATGGTCAGTGGGTCGGCGACCATGCCGCTCTCGAATTTCTTGACCCGGGCGACCTCGGCGGCCTGTGCCGCGACTGACAGATTCTTGTGAATGAAGCCGAGCCCGCCCTCCTGCGCGATGGCGATCGCTGTGCGCGCCTCGGTTACGGTATCCATCGCCGCGCTGACGAAGGGAATGGAGAGCGCGATCTTGCGGGTCAGACGACTGTTGACGCGCGCGTCGCGCGGCAGGATCTCGGTTCCTGCAGGAACCAGGAGAACATCATCAAAAGTAAGGCCTTCGCCGAGGCGGTGCAATTCCATTTCAGCCCCCGAAACGACAGAAGCCCAGGCGTGAACCCGGGCTCCGATCTGCCCCGCATTGAGTGTGTGCAACCGAGGAAGTAACCATGTCGCTGCCTATCAACTACCCCTGCATCTAGCAAGCCGGCGGTCCGGGAAACACAAGATATTGTGGTTTCGGGGCTGATCTCGGGCTCTGGGCCCCTATTGGGATGCGGCGTCTTTGAGGCGCACAGACTCGATCAGGACGGTCTCCACGGGAACGTCGCCCATGCCGTTCTTGCGTGCTGTGCGGACGTCTTCGATCTTCTGGACGACATCCATCCCCGACACCACTTTGCCGAAGACGGCATAGCCGTAGCCGCTCTTGGTGGGGTTCTTGTGGTCGAGGAAGGTGTTCTTCTTCGTGTTGATGAAGAATTGCGCAGTCGCGCTATCGACCACGCCGGTCCGTGCCATGGCCAGGGTCCCCTTCTCGTTCTTCAATCCGTTGGTCGCCTCGTTTTTGATCGGTGCCAAAACGCCCGGTTTGCGCGCGAGGTTCGGCAGCATGCCGCCGCCCTGGATCATGAAACTCGGAATCACGCGATGGAAGATCGTGCCATCGAAAAACCCAGACTTCGTATAGGCGAGGAAATTCGCAACCGAGGTCGGTGCCTTGTCGGCAAAGAGCTCGGCCTCAATCGTACCCTTGGATGTGACGATCACGACGACCGGATTTGCCGCCACCGCTGGCGCCGCCGCTTTCTCGGCTTCCGCCAAGGCCACCGAAGAGGAAGCCGCGAGTGAGATCCCCGCGAGCAAGGACATTACGAACCATTTTCGAATCTGCATGGCGCTGGTCAATATCCGGCGATTCGCAGGAGGTCAATATGGCCCGATGCGATGCCGCCCGGCGGGTGGCCTGCCGAATTGGAAGTTCGCCCCCGAGTTCACGCTTGCTCAATGTCCCGGATCGCAGCTAGAAATGCGGAGAGCCGGCGCCGTGGGAGGTGGCCGTCACCCCACCCGTGAGCGAGACGCATGAAATACCCCGCCTGCTGATCCCCGGCGCCGATGGCATACCGGAGATTCGCGAACTCGGCGCCGAGACGCGCATCGGACGAAGCCCGGATGTAGATATCGAATTGGCGGACCTCTCGGTATCGCGCCACCACGCTCTGATTCGCGACGAGGGCAATGGCCGCATCATACTCGCGGACCTCGGCAGCGCCAACGGCACCTGGCGCAATGGCGAACGCCTCGCCCTTCCCACCGCCTTGCGTAACGGCGATTCCATACGGATCGGTGGCGTCGATCTGCGCTTTCTCGCCCCGCACGCGATCGACGAAATGCACCTCGGCGCCTCGATCAACGAAACGCTCGGCGTGACGACCACTCTGAACTCCCAGGAGCCGATGCGCACGCCGACCCTCATCGCCGCTTCGGCGAAAATGCTCGAAGCTCTCGAGTTGGCGCATCAGGCCAGCCAATCTCCCATCCCGGTCATGATCCAGGGCGAGACCGGCACCGGCAAGGAATTGGTCGCGCGTGCCATCCATGCCGATGGACCCGGAACCGCGCGTCCCTTCATCGCCATCAATTGCGCTGCCCTGCCCGAGACCCTGCTGGAGAGCGAACTTTTCGGCCACCGCAAGGGCGCCTTCACTGGCGCCACCCAGGACCGAATGGGTCTGCTCGAGGCGGCACGTGACGGCACGGTTTTCCTCGACGAAATCGGCGAGATGCCTCTGGCGATGCAGCCAAAGCTGCTGCGTTTCCTGCAAGAGAGCGAAATCCAGCGCATCGGGGAGAACCAGCCGCGCCATATCAAGGTCCGCGTTGTCGCGGCGACCAATCGTGATCTCGCGGCCGAGGTCGCGGCCGGACGTTTTCGCGAGGATCTTTTTTTTCGCATGACGGCGATGATCATCAACTTGCCGCCGCTGCGTGAGCGCCGCGACGATATTCCGCTCCTCGCCGAGCGCCTGCTGCGGCGCGCTTGCGAACGCCACGGCCGCCAACCGCTCACGCTCTCGCCGGATGCCCTGGCGGCCCTGGTCGCCTACGACTGGCCCGGCAACGTCCGTGAACTCGAAAACGAATTGCTTCGCGCCGTCGCGGTGACGGGCCCCGGCGACCGACTCCTGCCGGCACAGCTTTCGCCGCGCGTGCGTGGCGGTACCGCCCGTAATGTTGCCGCCGCCGAGGACCCCGCCGACCTGCGCCACGCGGTGTCGCGTTTCGAGCGCCACCATATCGAAGAGGTGCTCGCGCAGAACAACGACAACGTCTCGGCTGCCGCCCGGGCCCTCGGTGTCTCGCGCGGCGCGCTGCACCGAAAGCTCAAGGAATATGGTCTGCGCTGAAACTCGGCGGTCCGCACGCGCAGCCGAGACGCCTGCTCGGCGCAAGCCCGCGCCGACGAAATTCGAATCGACCCGGAGCGCCGCCGCGCGCCTACGAGGCGCTGCTGCCTGCGCCTCGGGATGGCCCGCCTGCGTAAGCACGTTCCAGATCTGGAGTTCGGTATCGTCGTCGAAAGAATGTGTGCCAGCCCAGGACGGCGAACACCATCGCCGCCAGGACGGTGCGCAGGATGGGGCAAGCGCCCGCATCCGTTCGACCGAAGAGCAAGGAGGATAGCGTTGGAGTATGCATGAAGGCCTCGGGAGGCCAACCACCAACTCATTATAGAACAGGGGCTTGAGCGGTGGCTGGATTCGACGTTGGGGCGCATTTGTCCTGATCGGTCGTAACGCGCCCTGTCTATAATCCAGGCGGAAGCGGTAGCTATTCCGCGGGGTCGCGCGGCTCCATAAGTTCCATCCTGCCTTGCTCTTCGTGGTCGAAGAGATGCCAAGGCTGCGGCAGGATGAGTTCGCCAATGAGACGCTTGTCAGGAGGCCGAGCGGCGCTTCTTCGGCCGCTGGGTATGGTCCAGCACGCGCTTGCGGATGCGGATCGATTTGGGCGTGACCTCGATGAGTTCATCGTCGCCGATCCAGTCCAGCGCGTCTTCCAAGCCCATCTGGCGCGGCGGCGTCAGGCGGATCGCATCGTCGCGGCCGGAGGCGCGGACGTTGGTCTGCTTTTTCTCTTTGGTGACGTTGATGTCGAGGTCACCCTGGCGGGAATACTCGCCAACGACCATGCCTGCGTAGACCGCCGTCCCCGAGGTGGTGAAGAGCGTGCCACGTTCCTGCAGATGGTCGAGCGCGTAGCCGGTGGTTTTTCCTTCGCGGTCGGCCACCATGGCGCCATTGGTGCGGCGATGGATATCGCCGGCCCAGGGCGTCCAGCCGTTGAAGACCGCATGCAGAATCCCGGTGCCGCGGGTGTCGGTGAGGAAGGGAGAGCGGAAGCCGATCAACCCGCGTGAGGGGACGGCGAACTCAAGGCGCACACGCCCGGAAGCCGGCGGACTCATATGGTTCATCACGCCCTTGCGCATGGAGAGGAGTTGGCTCACCACGCCGATGAATTCCTCGGGCAGGTCGATGATGGCGGTTTCCATCGGTTCGTGAATTTTACCATCGACTTCGCGGGTAATGACGTCGGGCTTGGAGACCTCGATCTCGTAGCCTTCACGCCGCATCGTTTCGATCAGAATCGCGAGTTGCAACTCGCCTCGCCCGGAAACACGCAAGCGCTCGGGGGAGTCGGTGTCTTCGACGCGAAGGCTGACATTGCGCTTGGCTTCCAGCTCGAGACGCTCGCGGAGCTTTCGTGATGTGACGAAATTGCCCTCCCGTCCGACCCAGGGCGAGGTATTGGCGGCGAAGACCATCGTGATGGTCGGCTCGTCGATCTGTAGGCGCGGCAGCGGCACGGGGGATTCTGGATCGGCTACGGTATCGCCGATCTGGATTTCTTCTACGCCGGCAATCGCGACGATATCGCCGGCGGTGGCGCGCTCGATCGCTTGGCGTTCAAGGCCGAGCCAGCCGAAGAGTCTCGTCAAGCGAAATTTAGGACGTGCCTCGCCCTCGCCGCAGAGCACATAGGTCTGGCCGACGATCAGCTCGCCGGCCTCTACGCGGCCCACCGCGAGGCGGCCGATATAATCATCATAGTCGAGATTATTGGCTTGGAATTGCAGCGGCCGTGTGGGATCGACCATCGGGCCCGGCAGTTCGTCGAGAATCAGCCGGAAGAGCGTACTCAGGTCGGTGGCCGGATTTTCGAGTTCGGTGGTCGCCGTGCCCTCCCGAGCGTTGGTGTAGACAACCGGGAATTCCAACTGGTCTTCGGAGGCATCGAGGTCGATGAAAAGCCCGTAGACCTCATCGAGGACCTCGGCGATGCGAGCGTCCGCGCGATCGATTTTGTTGATGCAGACGATGGGCTGCAGGCCGGCTTCCAGCGCCTTGCGCAGGACGAAGCGTGTCTGCGGCATCGGGCCTTCCGAGGAATCGACCAGCAGCAACACGCCGTCGACAAGCGCGAGCGTGCGTTCGACCTCACCGCCGAAATCCGCGTGTCCCGGTGTGTCGACGATATTGACCCGCACTCCGTCGAAGTCGACGGCGGTATTTTTAGCCAGAATCGTCAGGCCACGTTCGCGTTCGATTGCGCCCGAATCCATGACCCGCTCGGCGACCTTCTGGTTTTTCCGGAAGATTCCGGCCTGATGCAGCATGGCATCGACCAAAGTGGTCTTGCCGTGGTCAACATGGGCGATGATCGCGATATTGCGGAGGTCGGCGCGGCGGGCGGAATCCGCCTTCTTTTCCAATTCAGCAGGCACCCAAGGCCGTTAGCAAGCGGGTGGCGGTGCCGCCAAGATATCCGGTCTGATTTCATGCCTGCTGCGCGGCGCTGGAGAATTGCGGCGCTAGCCCCTACAAGCGCTCTCGGGATGTTCAGGGGATGAGGGGAAGAGGATGAGCAACGAGGCCACTGACGCCGATCTACGCACGGCCGCCGAACACCGCTATCTGAGCTATGCGCTTTCGGTCATCACGTCGCGGGCATTGCCCGACGTCCGCGATGGCTTGAAACCCGTCCAGCGGCGCATTCTCTTTGCTATGTTTCGCAACCTGCGCCTTCTCTCCGGGGCCAAGCCGCGGAAATCCGCACAAATCGTTGGCGAGGTGATCGGCAAATACCATCCGCATGGCGATACGGCCGCTTACGATGCGATGGTTCGTATGGCGCAGGATTTCTCGCTGCGCTACCCGCTGGTCAACGGCCAGGGCAATTTCGGCTCGCTCGACGGCGACTCGCCGGCCGCCTACCGCTACACCGAGGCGAAGCTCACCCGGATTGCCGAGGAGTTGCTCGAAGACCTCGGCGCCGACACGGTCGACTGGCGACCGAATTACGACGCCACCAACGACGAGCCCTCCGTCCTGCCCAGTCGCCTGCCGCAGCTTCTGATCAACGGCTCGACCGGAATCGCCGTCGGCATGGCGACCAATATTCCGCCGCATAACCTCAACGAGGTTTGCGACGCGTTGATCGCCCTGATCGATGATCCCAAGCTCGAAGTGAAGGACCTGCTCAAGCATATCAAGGGCCCGGATTTCCCGACGGCGGGCGAATTGCTCACGAGCCGCGGCGAGTTGCTCTCGATCTACGAAACCGGCCACGGCCCGCTCAAGCTGCGCGGTGCCTGGAAGATGGAGAAGGCGCCGCGCGGCAAGCAGCATATTATTGTCCATGAGATTCCCTATGCGGTGAACAAGGCGACCCTGATCGAGCAGATCGCCAACTTGATCATCGATCGCAAACTTCCCCTGCTGGTCGATGTTCGTGACGAATCAACCGCCGAGGTGCGTATCGTCCTGGAATTGAAGACCGGCGCTGATCCCGAGGCCGCCATGGCCTATCTCTTCAAACATTCCGACCTGCAGGTGAACTTCCATGTAAACCTCACCTGCCTCTCGCCGGTGGCCGACTCGCCGGCCGGACAGCCCAGTCGCGTCTCGTTGCTGGAACTCTGCCGCTCCTTTCTTGACTTCCGCCTCGAGGTCGTGACGCGCCGGCTGGCCTTCGAGCAGCGCAAATTGCAGGAGCGCCTGCATATTCTGGCCGGCTTCATCGCGATCTATGGTGATATCGATTTAGCCATCCGCATCATTCGCAAGGCCGAGAGCCGCGCCAATGCCAACAAAAAGCTCTGCAAGGCATTCGAACTCGACGAAGTGCAGGCCGATGCGATCCTCGAGATCCGCCTCTACCAGCTCGCCAAGCTCGAGATTGATAAAATTCGCGAAGAGTTCGCCGCGAAATCCAAGCGTCTCAAAGAAGTCGAAAAGCTGCTCAAGAGTCCCAAGGCGCGCTGGGGCATGATCCGTAACGAGATGTTGCAGCTTCGCGAAGACCACGGCGACAAGCGTCGCACGGCCACTTCCGTGCGCGGCAAAGAAGATCTCGCCTACGATCCGGATGCCTATATCGTGCATGAAGAGGCCACGGTTCTCATCACCAAAGACGGCTGGATACGACGCGTTCGCGAGCTCAAAGAAGGCGCCAAGCCACGCCTTCGTGAAGGCGATTCCTTGTGGGCCACGCATATCGGTTCCACCAAGGATCGGATTGCCTTCTTCAGTACGCAGGGCGTCCTCTACGTCACGGCGGTGGCCGACCTGCCCGCCACCACTGGCTACGGCGAGCCCGTCCAATCGCTTTTCCGCTTCAAGGACCGCGAGAAAATCCTCTACTCCATGCTGGTC
Organism: Deltaproteobacteria bacterium; assembly: GCA_046583355.1. Lineage (GTDB taxonomy): Bacteria > Desulfobacterota > Binatia > UBA12015 > UBA12015 > UBA12015. The sequence goes on along the minus strand of JAYGCM010000018.1, from coordinate 46,156 downwards.
CAGGAAGACGCGCCCGAGCTACCCGCACCGAGTGTGAAAGAGAAGAAAACGCAGGCCGAACTCTTCGCCAAAAACGATGTGATCGAACTCGAACAAGAAACGCGGCCGATTCTGGTCGCATCGGAGCGTGGCTACGGATTCCGGGCGGCGCCGGAACTCTCCCCCACCACGCGAACCGGGCGGCGCTTCGCACGCGTCGCCACCGACGACCAACTTGTGGTCGTCAGCGAAATTGCCGGCGACGAGGTGGTCTGTCTAGCCTCCGGCGGCAAGGGGCTGCGCTTTCCGCTCGGTGATGTGGCCGAACTCGCCGGCGTCGGACGCGGTGTGATTCTGATGCGTGTGGACCCAAGCGAGAGCTTATTGGGTGCCGTGACGGCCGATATCAACGAGAAGCTGATCATCGAGATTGAAGGCGGCAACCCACGCCAGACGCCGGTGAAGGAATTCCCCCCGATCAATCGAGGCGGCAAAGGCAATAAGGTCGTCAAGCGCGGCAAGCCAGCCGGTCTACGCGCCCGCGACTGATTCCAGCCGCTCACCCGCGTTCCTCACCAGGATTGGTCACTCGTACGACAATCCTGGTGAGATAGGCAGGCGGGAGCGTCAGGTAGCCCGACGCTCCATCAGGACCATGATCTCGATATGCGGCGTTTGCGGCAGCATATCGAACATACGTGCTCGGCTAACCACCCAGCCCTCGCGCACGAACGCGAGTAGATCGCGCGTCAATGTCTCCAGGTTACACGAGACATAGAGAATCCGGCGCGGCGCGAGTTTCAGGATCGCGTCACCCGCTTCCTGACTCAAACCTCGCCGCGGCGGGTTGACGATCAGTGCCGCCGGCTTTGCGAAGCCCTTTTCGGCCGCGATTTTACCAACATCTTCAGCAGGTGCTGCGACGAATTCAGCGCCATGACGCTGCATGCGTTTCGCATTCGCCGTCGCGCATTCGACCGCCGACTTGGACGCTTCGATGCCCAGCAGGCGCGTATTGCGCCCTGCTGCGGCGAGACCCAACGCGCCCACCCCGCAATAGAGGTCGATGACACCCTCGGCCGCCCAAGCATCCAGCCAGCGTGCTGCGGTATCGTAGATGCGGGAAGCAATCTCCGTATTGGCCTGCAGGAAAGCGCCCGAGCGCGACTCCAGAATCAGGTCGCCGAATTTCTCACGCAGCGCCGGCGGGCCTTTGATCTGCCGGATATCATCGGTCAGGAGTTGGTTGCCGCCCTCTGCGTTCACGCAGAGAAAGACCGACTCCAATTCCTTGAACTTATGCTGCATGCGCAGCACCAAGGTGTTCAATTTCTGGATCTTGTCGGTGGCGGAGACCAGGGTCAGATGGGTTCGGCTGGCCATATCGGAGGTCCGGGCCAAGGCGAAGCGCAGCGCACCCTCCCCGGTCCGCTCGTCGTAGATCGGAATCCCGAGTTCCTCGACTTCCCTGCGCAGCACGCGCAGGAGCGGCTGCAGGCGGCGATGGTGGACAATACAGGAATCGGCCGGCATGACGCTATGGGTGCCCGGCTTGAAGACGCCAAGGATCACTTCGTCCTCAAGCGTTTCGCGGTTGCGGCGCGCCCGGAAGACGAGCTTGGCGTGATTGCGGTAGCCTGTGGCCCGTGGGCTCCCGACCGGGCTGAGAATCTGTACGCCTTCGAGTTCGGAATGCTCGGCAAAGGCATCCACCAGCTTCTGATGCTTGACGGTCAATTGCTTCGTATAGGAGCGCCCCATCCCCGGGCAGCCGATGCAGGCGGGCCAATGCGGGCATTGAACCTGGTCTGTTTTTGGAACGTGACGCAGCAATGGCTTGCGGGGTTCGGGCCGCTCGCTGCCGCCGTCGCGCGCCTCGGCTGGGCGTCTGCCTTCGTCGCGGCGCGGTTCGCCGCGAAAATCACGTGGCGGTCCTCGTCTATCGTCGCGCGGCGGACCACGGAAATCCTCGCGCGGCGGGCCACGGCGGTCATCGCGGCCCGGCCCACCGGGGCTGAAGTCACGCGGCGATCCTCGTCTATCGTCGCGTGGCGGACCACGGAAATCCCCGCGCGGCGGACCACGGCGGTCGTCGCGACCCGGTCCACCGGGGCTGAAGTCGCGTGGCGGTCCTCGTCTATCGTCGCGTGGCGGACCACGGAAATCCCCGCGTGGCGGACCACGACGGTCGTCGCGACCCGGTCCACCGGGGCTGAAGTCGCGTGGCGGTCCTCGTCTATCGTCGCGCGGCGGACCCGCAGATCCGGGGCCGCGCCGGTCTCGCTCGAAGCTCATGTGCGGGAGGCCTGGAAGATCGACTCGATCGAGCCGTCCAACATTTTGTCGAACTCGGCGTCGCTCTGCTTGGCCGAAAGCCCCTGCGTCAGCGCGCGCGAGAAGCTCGCGATCATGCCCTTGTTCCGGCCCAATCGCGTGTTTGCCTCGTCACGGCTGTAGCCGCCCGAGAGTGCGACCACCTTGATGACGCGCGGATGATCGATCAGTTCCGTGTAGAAGCCGTCCTCTTCGGGCAAGGTCAGCTTGAGCATGATTTGCTGGTCGTCGGCGAGTTGTCCGGCATGGGCGAGAAGAGCGGCACGAAGCAAGGACTCTGCCTGTGCTTTTTCCGGGCTATGGATATCAACTTCGGGCTCCAGGATGGGCACCAGACCATGCCCGATGATCTGCTTTCCAATAGCAAATTGTTGCTCGACAATCGCGTCGATTCCCTGCGCATTGGCGAGTTTCACGACCGAGCGCATCTTGGTGCCGAAAACCGCCTTGGTAACCGCACGCTCGCAGAGCGCATCGAGATCCGGCATCGGCTTCATCACCTGTACGCCATTTGCTTCGTCCGCCAGGCCCTTGTCGGTCTTCAGGAAAGGGACGACCTTTTTCTCGTTCCAGAGGTAGGCCGCCGAGTGCTGGCCCTCGACTTTGCGATCCATTGTCATCTCAAAGAGGATGGCGCCGAGAATACGATCGCCGCCGAAGACCGAGCTCGCCATGATGCGCGTGCGCATCGCGTGGATGCGGTCGAACATCTCGGCTTCGCCGGAATATTCGTTCTCTTCGACGCCGTAGAGTTTGAGTGCCTTCGGCGTGCTGCCGCCGCTCTGGTCCAGGGCTGCGAGAAACCCGTCCTCGTTCTGCACCTTTTTCAACTGATCGTCGTGAATACTCATAATTATCGTGTCTCGGCTTCCTGAAGTGAATCGGCCCAAGGCCGTAAACGCGCTCTGAATAAAACGGAAAGTGGAGCGTTCTGCGAGTCGGGCCGCTGCCAGGCGGACCGGTGCTCCTGCTTTGTCGGTGCGTCGCACCTCCATGGTAGCAGCATCGCGGCGCCCCCCTCAATCCTCAGATTTGGTATCTGTCCCGCCCAGAGGGAGAGCGCGCGCCGCAATCCGGGATTTTTTCTGATACTTCCGAGTCTATGAAGCCAGCTGCCGGCTATGACGTGATCATCATTGGAGGCGGCATCGCCGGGGCCTCCCTCGCCTCTTTCCTTGCCGATGAGGGCATCGGAGACGTCCTGATTCTCGAGCGTGAGACTCAGCTCGCCGTCCATGCGACGGGCCGCAGTGCTGCGTCCATCAGTGCGTTTGATGAAAACGAGGTCGTGCTCGACCTGAAGATCCTCGGCTCGCGCTTCTGGCGCAATCCACCAGCTGCCCTTTTCGCCGACGCGCCGCTCAACCCGATCGGCGTCCTGTCGCTCTTCGCCGCCGAGGGCTGGGCCGCGCTGGCAGCGCGTGAGGCCGAGTTGCGCAGCCGGGGCTTGGAATTTGAACTCCTATCCGCAGCCTCTTGCCGGGCGAAGATGCCTGTACTGGCGGCACCGGGGATCGCAGGCGGACTCTTCATCGCTCACGATGGCCGTTTGGATGTACACGGGATTCTGCAAAGCTATCTGCGCCATGCCCGCGCCGCGGGGGCGGAGTTGGTCCTGGGCGCCGAGGTGGCGGGTCTTTTGCGCGATGGCCCCCGCGTGGTCGGCGTGCGTCTGCCCCAGGGCGATGTGCGTGCCGACCTGGTCGTGAATGCCGCCGGCGCCTGGGCCGGGCATATCGGCGCATTGGCCGAAGCAAGTCCGATTCCCTTGCAGCCGAAGCGCCGCTCGCTCTTTACCTTTCCCGGCCCGGCCGACGCCGATTTTGCGGACTGGCCGATGGTCTGGAGCGACCCGCATAACGTCTATTTCGTGCCCGAGGCTGGTTCGTTGATGCTCAGTCCGATGGACCAGGTTCCCATGCAGGCCTGCGACCCGAGTCCCGACGAGGAGACGATCGCCGCCGCGATCGAGCGATTGCGCGATCTTGCGCCCTCGCTTGTGCCGCGGACCATTCGCTCGCGCTGGTCCGGCCTGCGTACCTTTGCCCCAGACGGAGCGCCTGTTATCGGCGCCGACCCACGGCGACCGGGCTTCTTCTGGCTCGCCGGCCAGGGAGGGGCCGGCATCGAGACCAGCCCGGCCTATGCGCGGATTGCTGCCGAATTGATCGCCTCGGGACGCACCTCATGTTTCGACGCAGCCCGCCTGGCGCCGGAGCGTTTCGCTTTGGATTGATCGCTCTCGTCAGCGCGTGGGGAGAGTGCTCGCGATCGGAGTCGTTTCGGGTTATTCCTGCCCGGGTTCATAGCGGAGGTGGTGTGGTGGCAAAAGAGTATACAGCCAAGGATATTACGGTCCTGGAGGGATTGGAGCCGGTGCGCAAGCGGCCCGGCATGTACATCGGCGGCGTCAACGCGACCGGATTGCACCACCTTCTTTGGGAGATTGTCGACAACTCAGTCGACGAGGCCATGAACGGCCATTGCGAGAAGATAGAGGTCGTACTCGCGAAGGACGGCGAGACCCTCAGCGTCCGCGACGACGGGCGTGGCATCCCCGTCGATATGCACAAGAAATATCGCAAGCCTGCGCTGGAACTGATCCTCACCACCCTGCACGCCGGCGGCAAGTTCGAGGCAACCAACTATTTCCACTCCGGTGGCTTGCATGGCGTCGGCGCCTCCGTCGTAACCGCCCTCTCGGATGTGATGACGGTACGGGTCCGCCGCGACGGCCACGAATTCGAGCAGAAATTCTCACGCGGCAAGCCGACGACCAAGCTCAAGAAGGGCAGAAAAATCCGCGGCACGGGAACCGAGATCGAGTTCCATCCCGACCCCGATATTTTCGGCAACGTCAGGTTTAATTCAGCAACGATCGCCGAACGGCTGGAGTCGAAGGCTTATCTGCACAAAGGTCTGCATGTCGTTTTTGACGACAAAACGACGGGCGAGAAGCATCTCTACCATTACGAGGAAGGCATCCGGGCCTACCTCGAGAAGCAGATCGAGAGGCGCAAGCAAAAGCGAATACCCGCCGAGATCTTCCACTCCACCAAGGACGGCAAGGGGATTCATATTGATTGCGCGCTGGCCTGGACCGAGGACCCGACCGAGGGAATTTCGTCGTTCGTCAACAGCATCCCCACCACCGACGGTGGCACACATGAGAACGGTCTGAAATCCGGTCTGGTGAAAGCAGTGCGCAACTACCTCGACATCCATAATCTGGTGCCGCGTGGCGTCGCGATTACTGCTGACGATGTCCGCGAAGGCGTCGTCGGAATTCTTTCCTGCTTTCTTCCCGAGCCGCAATTCCAGGGCCAGACCAAGGGTCGCTTGAACAACCCCGAAGCCGCGAGCGCGGTCGATTCCTTCATCCGCAACGCGCTCGAAAACTGGCTCAACGGGCACCGCTCTTCGGCCGAGGCGATTGCCAGTCGCGTCGTGCTGGCAGCGCGGGCGCGCAGCGCCTCGCGTGCTGCGGCCAAAGAGGTGACGCGCAAAAGCGCGGTCTCGCATCGCCTGAACCTGCCCGGAAAACTCGCCGATTGCTCCTCGACCGACCCGCGGAAATCAGAGCTCTTCCTGGTCGAGGGCGACTCCGCCGGCGGCTCGGCCAAGCAGGGCCGTGATCGAAAATTTCAGGCGATCCTGCCCTTGCGCGGCAAGGTTCTGAATACCGAAACCGCCTCGCGCGCGAAGGTGCTTGCCAACGCGGAACTCTCGGACATCGTGAAGGCGATGGGCTGCGGTTTGGGCAACGACTTTGACGCCTCCAAGCTGCGCTACCACAAGCTCATCCTCCTGATGGACGCCGATTCCGACGGGCATCATATTGCCACTTTGCTGATGACCTTCTTCTACCGCCATATGCCGCAGTTGATCGCCGGCGGGCACCTCTATCTTGCAGTGCCACCGCTCTACCGGGTCGATATCGGCAAAGAGACCTGCTGGGCGCAGGACGAAGAAGAAAAGGCTGCTTTCATCGCGCGCAGCAAAAGCCGCGCGACGCCGCAGATCACCCGCTTCAAGGGCCTGGGCGAGATGAACCCCAAGACCTTGAAGCTCACCACGCTGGACCCCGACACGCGCTCCATGCTGCGCGTGACGATCGACGATGCCGAGAGCACCGATACGATGATCCGAGCCCTGATGGGCAAGGATGTCGCGCCGCGCTACGAGCTCATCATGGAACGTGCGACCGCAGTAGCGGACGTCGATATCTGATCGGCGGCGCGGCCGATATGAAAGAAGAAAAGACCGCCGGGGGCTTGGCCGGCGCGGACGTGGTCGAGACCTTTGCGGAGCGATCCCTGACGATCGACGATCTCTCCTTTCATTTGACCGATTATCGCGGGCGCGTCGATGCCTCGCCGCTGATGTGCCTGCACGGCGGCATGGCACATTCGCGCTTCTTTGATTTCCTCGCACCTCGCCTGCGCGACGTGGCCCGCCCCTTCGCGCTGGATAGGCGCGGACACGGAGAGAGCGATTGGACCGAACCAGGCAATTATGGGTTTCGGCGCGATATCGAAGATATCGAGGCCGCCTGCATGCAGGTCGACCCGGCACCTTGGATCCTCCTCGGCCATTCCCAGGGCGGCGTGCTCTCGGTGCCGCTCGCCTTGCGCCAACGCTTGCCGCTGCGCGCCCTGATCCTCCTCGATATGCCCTTTGACCCATTGGCACCGAGCATGCGTCGCACCGGCGATCGTCTGCGTCGGGTGCCGCAGATTCGCTATCCTTCCTGGGAGGTGGCGACGCGCGGCTTTCAACCCTACCCGCTGCCGCATAAGGCGAATGACGCCGTCGTTGAGCATCTCGCCGGGCATAGTTTTCGCGCCTCGGACGAGGGGGGATTTTTGTCGAAATTTCATTGGGCGCGCATGCGCGGTCCCCGCGATCCTGACGGCAATATGCTGGCGGATTTTCCCGATCGCTTCCGCGAGATCAAAATCCCGGTTCTGGTTTTACGCGGAGGCGAGTCCTCGATATTACCGGCAAACGAATACGCCGAGATGGTCGCGCGTTTCCCCGCGGCCACGGGCGCCGAGATTGCGGGAACCACCCATAGCCTCCACCTCGAAAAACCCGAGGCCGTCGCCGAGGTCATCCGCGACTTCCTGACCGGCCTTCCCCCCGCCTGAATTCCAGGCCGTCTCAGGCTGACTGGCTAGCCGATCACGCGATGGGCGGGCGCCAGCTTGCTGTATTCGAGGACCAACTGACACGCTTCGAGCGTATTCATATTCACGGCGATGGGCGCCCGCACGAGGCCGGCTGTTTCTCTTCGAGTTTGCCGATCAAGGCAATCGGCCCCTCCACCATGGTGCATCGCCTCATTCAGCTTGACCCGCACGGGTTCGAGCATCGCGTAGGGAATTCCAAGGTGTAATTTTGCCGCACCGCAACCGAGGTCACAGGTCAGTTCCATCACCAGAACCATGTCATCGGGGCCGGCGATCGAGACCACCGCCGGATTCACCTCGGTCCGGGAGTACGTACATTGCAGCGCTGCGATCGGCGCCCATGCAGCGCTATATTCAGCAAGTATGGTATCGAGGATGCGGCCGAGGATCCGCAATTACAGGGGCGAATATTCACGTTCTTCCAATTGGGTTGGCGGACGTCCGGAGCCCCCGAAGATTCGATCAATCATCTGAAAGATCAAGGAGGGAGCGAAGGCTGCGATTGCCTGCCCGCGCAGCGGCGACATCCGAAAAAGGCAGACGGGCACCCCTGCTTCGAGGCGATTGCGCAGGGCCGCGAAGCGCAGGCCATCTACCGAGGCGATCTCGATTGTGACCGCCGTGCCGACCAGAGTCCCGAGCGCCTGACGCATGATGCGGATGAAACGGTCGTGCACCAGATCCAGACCTGGAAATTGTCGGGTTGCCGAACGCTCCTCGCCGAGAATATCGTAAGAGCGGGCTTCCTCGGTATCTGAAGCCGTGTCGGAGACGAACTCAACCTCGATGGTGGTCTTGAGGTAGCGACCGCCGCCTCCGACAAGGAGAAGCAGAGGCAGTACGATCATCAGAATCTTGCTCTTGCCCCCAGCGGCGTTTTTCTTCTCGTTTGGGACATCTTCGGTTCCTTCTGCTGCGGCTGCCATCAAATCCTCCCGGTCCGGAAAACCGGACACATTGGGGCTTAGTGCAACTCGCGTGCCTGACGATAAACCTCTCCTCTCGGCCGCGAGCGGTAAAAGCGCCAAGGTTTTGCTGCGCTTTTCTCGGGTATCATCTTTTCGCCACAGTCAGAAAGTCCGCCCCCCTGGTCGGGAATCCTGACCGTCGGGCCTCTGCAGGCGAGACATGATACCAGGTTCCTCAGCCATGCCTTCGAGCCACGCCGAACTTTGCGCCGCACTCGCTGCACTCGCCCTATTGCTTTTGCCGGGCCGTGCCCTGCTGGGCGCCTGTGGCCTCGATCGGAGCTTTCGTGGCCTCCAGGGCTGGCTCGTGGCCGCCGGAATCGGCGCCGCTCTACCGCCTCTCCTCTTCGCCGCCGCCGGCGTCTTGCGCGTCGTCTGGCCCACCTGGCCGCCGCTGGAGGCCGGTTTTTTCCAGGTCCTAATCGGCCTGGCGGGGCTGATGGTCCTGGCCCAACTCTGGCGGCGCCCCGCGACGCTTCGCGTCGGATCGGGAGAGGCCCTGGCGCTCTTGGCCTTCGCGCTGATCGTCGGCCTGCGGGCCTGGCTTGCCGATCTCTTCCCCGTGCCTCCCCTTACCGATTCCCTGCACCATGCCATGCTGACTGAAGAGGTGGCGCGCAGCGGTCTTTTACCGCAGACGATGCCCGTCTTCCCGGCCATCGAGCTGGATCGCTACCACCTTGGCCTCTATGCGATCACCGCCGCTACGGCCTGGCTCGGCAATGTGGAGGGTTTTGTCGCGCTGGTGTGGATGGGCCAACTTCTCAATGCGCTGGCCGCCCTCGGTGTTTATCTGGTGCTTGACCGCCACGTCTCACGGCCGGCTGCCCTGGTGGGTGCCCTCAGCGTCGGTCTGATCAATTCCATGCCGAGTGCGTATCTCGGGTGGGGCCGCTTCACCCAGGTCGCCGGCCAGGCGATTCTGCCGATTGCCTGGGTCGTCAGTTGGGAGTGGCTGCGCCGCCTGCACCGGCCATCCTCGTCGGCCGCCGGCCCACCAACCGCCATCCTCGGCGCTTTCGCCATTCTTCTTTCGGCCGCCGTAGCCCTGGTGCATCTGCGTGTGGCGCTTTTTCTTGTTCCTCTCCTGCTCTTCACGCTCGCCCATGAGATGGCCGCGGCACGAGGCAGTGGACGGATGAGAAAGCTCCTTCTCCCCGTGCTCGGCGGCGGCTTGGCTGCCCTGCTGCTGCTCCTGCCACGCTATGGCCGCGGCTTGTGGCATTGGGTCTGGGGGCATTGGTTCCTCGCCAGCGACGGCAATTCATGGTCGGGGACTGGTGACCTGCGTGGGCTGAACGCAGAGGAGTATTTCCGGACATGGGAATCCCTCCCTCTCACACAATGGGTGGGCTCGCCTCTGCTGATTTTTGCCGGCCTGAGTTTCGGCGCGATCGCGCTTTTGCGCGGCGAACGTCTGAGTCGGATCGTTCTGGCCTGGACGCTCGCACTCCTTCTGCTCGGCGCTGTGCCCTACTTAGGCATCCATGTTCTGAATATCGTACCGTTGAATTCTGTTCTGATATTTCTCTATTTTCCGCTGGCTCTCCTGCTCGGTTGTGGCGTCCAGGCCGTCGGGGAGATGCTGCCGCTGGCACGCCAGGACTCCTGGCAGAGGGCGGCCGTCGGTACGGCTTTCGTCCTCGGGCTGCTCTCGCTGCCCACAAGGATCGAGGAAATTCCGGCCGCCCATAATCTCGTCGAAACCGCCGATATCGAAGCATTCGCCTGGATTCGCGAGAATGTCGCCCCGCGCGAACGCTTTGCGATCGCGGGCCATGCCCTCTTCCCGGACTTCATCGTGGGGACCGACGGCGGCTATTGGATCCCCTACTTCACCGGCCACCAAACGATCCCGGGGCCGATGCTCGCGCCGCTTGCGCCGCGCTTTCTGCAACGGGCGGCAAGGCAATTCGCTTTGCAACGCAAGCCCGGTTTCGCTGATCGCAAGCTCAACCAGCTGCTGCTGCGCGGCGTCGGTTATTATTATTTCAGTCGATCGGCACGCGGGATCGTCGACGCCCGCAAACTCGCCCGGCAACCGCGCCTTGAGCTGGTCTACGACCATGATGGCGTTCAGATCCTGCGCTTGAAATATTCCCCGGCGCAGCTCGCGCAATCGCGGCGTATTTTCGCCGAGTTGCGCCGCCGAAAGGGGCCTGAGCCATTGGGCGACTATCCTCCCTCATGGCCCGCCCCCGCCGAAGCCATCGCGCCCTAACGAACGATATTGATCAGCTCATTGAGCAGGCCATCGCTGGTTGTGATGACCCGGGCATTCGCCTGGAAGCTGCGCTGCAAAGAGATGAGGTCAACGAACTCCTTTGCCAGCTCCACATTGGCACGCTCAATCGCGGAGCCAATGATGCTCCCCAGGCCGCCGCTGTTCCCACCTCGGCTGTGCCGGACTCGGCCGTCGCCCGGAGTGGTGCTTGGCGTGCCCAGGTTGATCCCTACGGTCTGGGCGGCCGCGCCATCGAAGGTCACCGCGATATCCAATGGGGCCGGCGCGGTCAGGGCGCCCGTCCCATCGAAGGTCACGCCTGTCGTGCCCATGATCTGGAGTCCGGCGGGGTTGCCTGCCCGGAAGATCCTCGCGATTGACGCCGACATTGACCTCCCAGGCATTCGCACCGGTTTTGGTGAAAAAGAGTGTCATCTCATGCGAACGCCCGAGTGAGTCGAAGACCCTGGTCGTCGTGGCATAATTGCTCGAGCCGTAGGCGGCAGCGAAACTACTGCCGTCAAATCCACCAACCACTACCTGTGCATCGGCGGAGAGATTGTTCGAGATATCGAGCCGAGTCGTCTCGACTGCACTGGCGCTGACGCTGCTGAAATCGATATCGCTCGCGCCTGCTACCGCGTTGCCCGCGGCGTCCAGTGCGAAACCCTGCACCGCAAATTCCTGTCCGTTCACGAGGCGACTATTCGCATCGAGGTGGAAATTGCCGGCACGGGTATAGAGTTGCGCGTCACCATCAGTGAGAACGAAGAACCCACTGCCCTCGATTGCCATATCTGTCGGGCGCCCCGTACTCTCGATGGCCCCCTACAAGTAGAAAATCGCCAGTTTCATCGAATTCGATGCCGTCCACACGGCCCTCGGCGAAGCTGGCAAGCGTTCCCGCTTCGCCGCCCTGATAGCGGAAGGTAATATGGTAGCGACCGTCGGGCAGCCCGACTCCTTCGGTGAGGGTCGTTGGGTCGAAGAGATGCGAGCCCGATGCGTACGCGCCAAGTGGCATCGAACGAACCTTCAAACCGCGCGCATCGCGGATCTCGGCCTCGATCACTCCGTCGCGGGTAACCTCGAAATGCAATGGGTCGGCACTGCCACCCGCGAGATGGATTTCGCTCGATGGTGCGCGCACCTCCATGCCCAGCAGCGCGATCGACGATTCCGCCACGCGGAAGCCCACCGAGGCGGCCGGGCAAAGGGCCTGCAATTCAAGCAAGCAGCCCGGCGCAGCGCCGGGCGAGATCTTCGCGGTCGAGGGTACGGCCGATGAAAACCAGAGTGCTCTGGCGAGGCGGAGTCCCGTCGAAATCTTCCATTTCAAATCGACCCGCGACACCGTTCACGGAAGTCCACGCAAACGGGCCATTGGTCCGCACGATTCCTTTGAGGCGATAAACGCCGGAGAGGATTTCGTAGAGAAAATCTTCGAGCGCTTGGTCGTCCAATCGCTCGGGAGTCTGGAAGGTCCAGGTTTCGAGCGAGGGATGATGGTGGCTCTCTTCGCCGACCTTGCGAATCGTGTCCACGGGCGACGCCGCAAGCAAAACCTCCCAGGGAATATTGCCCCGCGTCGCGGGCAGAATCGGCGCATGCGTATTGATCGTCCGGACGCGCGCTTCGGCCGCCGCTCCCGCATCGTCCACCAGGTCCAGCTTGTTCAAGATGAGAATATCGGCACGGTCGATCTGCAACTCGGCCTCGGGCGCCTCGCCGAGAGCCTGTTCCAGGTTGAGTGCATCGACCACTGTGATCAGCGCGTCGAGACGATAATTCTCGACCAGACCCTCCTTGCTCATGGTCCAACCGACTGGCAGCGGATCGGCCAACCCCGTCGTCTCGAGCAGAAGGTGGTCGAAACCGCCGCGTGTATGCAACTCCCGCAAAGTGCGCTGTAGATCTTCGTTGATCGTGCAGCAAAGGCAGCCATTATCGAGTTCAACGAATTGCTCGGCTCCGGCCACCTGCGCGCCGTCGATGCCAACCTCGCCGAATTCGTTGACCACGACGGCCACGCGATAGCCATGCGCATCATGCAAAAGGCGGTTCAGGAGGGTTGTTTTGCCGCTGCCGAGAAAACCGCTGAGAACCGTTACGGGGATGCGCTCTGCCATTGGAGTTTGGTTTTTAGCGCGCTCGAGTCGAAAATTCACCGAACTCGCGGCAGCTCTTGGAAGCGGAATCCTCCTGCAGCCGATGCGCCGGCCGATTGGTCAGGTTGGACATCGCCTTCGGGTGAAGGTATTTTTGACGCAGCCCCGCTTTTTCCATCTTGCCCCCGCTTGAAACGAATTGATGAGCCAGACTCTCCGACACCTTCCGCCACAAATCCCGCCCGGCCCCGCCTGCACGGTCCGTGTAGCCGACCTCGACGCGTCCGCGGATGCCGCCTTGTTCAGCGGCCTCCTCGACGAATACGCACGCGAATTGCTCGAAGACGATTCCGGGCTGCCCGAAGCTCTGCGCCGCGCTGCGATCGTCGGATTGCGCGATATACCCGGTGCCTTGGTCCTCCTCGCCTACCTGGGCGAGGAACCGGCCGGAATGGCCGTCTGCCTGATGAGTTTCTCGACCTTCCATGCCGCGCCGGTTCTGAACGTGCATGACTTGATGGTCCGCCGAGAATTTCGCAGCCGCGGTGTTGCCAACGAACTATTGCGCCGCACCGAGCGCGAAGCCGAAAAGCGCGGTTGCTGCAAAGTCACCCTGGAAGTCCGTGAAGACAATCGCCAAGCGCGCCGGCTCTACCACCGTCGGGGCTATAGCGGCGAGTCGGGCAACGACGCGGCCCCCGGCACCTTCTTTCTCGAGTTCCCACTCTCCTGACGCCGGCGGCCGACTACCGAACCTCGAACGCCCCGGCCGAAAAACAGGCCTGCCTCTGTGCAAAGCCCGGCTTTTCGGCCGTGCCTCTAGGCGATCGCGCTGCTCGCTTTGAGCTTGGCGACCTCGTCTGCCGACAGCCCCCAATCGGCAAGCGCCGAGTCGGTATGTTGCCCGGGGTTCACCGGCGGGCCCTGAATTTCGCCCGGCGTGCGCGAGAAACGCGGTGCCGGCGCCGCTTGCACCATGCCATCGCGCTCGACGAAGGTGCCGCGGGCCTTCATATGCTCATGTTCAGGCGCCTCGGACATCGCGAGCACGGGCGCAAAGCAGGCATCGCTGCCGGCGAAGATTTCACACCACGCAGCGCGCGTCTTGGTCTTCCAGATGGCGGCGATTTTCACTTTGGCCGCGGGCCATTTCTCGCGCTCGAATTGCCCTGGGAAATCGTCGTGCGTCAAGCCCAGCTTCTCAAGCATCTCGGCATAAAATTGCGGTTCGATCGCACCGATCGAGATGAATTTCCCATCACTGCACTCATAGACATCGTAATAGAAGGCACCGGTATCGAGCAGGTTCGCGCCGCGCTCTTCTTTCCAGAAGCCGGTCTGCCGCATTCCGTTGATCATCGTCATCAGCGCGGCAGCGCCGTCGACCATGGCCGCGTCGATGACCTGGCCTTTGCCCGACCGCGTTTTCTCAAGCATCCCCGCAACCATGCCGTAGGCAAGCAACATACCGCCGCCGCCGAAATCGCCGACCAGATTGAGCGGCGGAAGGGGCGCCTCGCCGCTGCGACCCATTGGCTCCAAAGCACCGGCAATCGCGATATAGTTGATATCGTGTCCGGCGGCCTGGGCCAGGGGTCCGTCCTGCCCCCAGCCCGTCATGCGGCCGTAGACCAGACCCGGGTTGCGCGCGAGGCAGGCATCAGGGCCGAGGCCGAGGCGTTCCATCACGCCGGGCCGATAGCCTTCAATCAGGCCGTCGGCTTTCTCCAGGAGGCCCAGCACCAACTCGACGCCCTCGGGTGTTTTGAGGTTCACGCCAATACTTCGGCGGCCCCGGCCCATCAGATCCGTATTGGGCACCGCGTCGGGTTTCACCTTGTCTGCCCGGTCGATGCGCAGAATCTCGGCACCGAGGTCCGAGAGCATCATGCCGCAGAAGGGTCCAGGGCCGATGCCCGCCATCTCGATGATTTTGAATCCGCTCAGGGGTCCGCTCATGGTGCTCTCTCCTTGGCTGTCTCAGCCGACGCGCCACAGCAAATCGCCGCGACCTCCTGAGGGAACCAATCCCCCCGCCCCGGTGCAACGCTGCGATCGGCCGCACCTCTGGCAGGGAGCGCCGAGGCATGACACCGTCTACTCATGCATGACGTAGTGATTCGCAACGCCCGCATTGTTGACGGCACCGGCGCGCCGGCCTTCTCCGGCGATATCGCCATCAGCAACGGCAAGATCACCGAGGTGGGCAAGGTCAGCGGGCGAGCGCAGCGCGAAATTGACGCCGCCGGGCGTCTGGTCACACCCGGCTTTGTCGATATCCACACGCATTATGATGCGCAGGCCACCTGGGATCCCCACCTTCTGCCCACCGGCTGGCATGGCGTGACTACGACCATCTTCGGCAACTGCGGCGTCGGCTTCGCACCGGCCGCACCCGAGCGTCGCGAATGGCTGATTGGCTTGATGGAAGGAGTCGAAGATATTCCCGGCGCCGCCCTCGCCGAAGGCATCCAATGGAATTGGGAGACCTTCCCCGAATATATGGACGCGCTCGAAGCCTCGCCATTGGCGATGGATATCGGCACGCACGTCCCGCATGCGGCCGTGCGCGCCTACGTGATGGGCGAGCGCGGGGCCGCCAACGAGCCGGCCACCGCCGACGATATCGAGGCCATGCGCCAGATCGTGCGCGAAGGTGTCGAGGTCGGAGCCTTCGGCTTTTCAACCTCGCGCACGCTCGGCCACCGCGCGGTCGATGGTGAACCGGTGCCGGGCACCTTCGCACAGGACGACGAACTCTTCGGCATCGCACGCGGCCTGGCGGACGCCGGGCGCGGCATCTTCGAGGTCGCGGGGGCGGGCTCGGCGGGCGAATTGACCGGCGACGGCGCCGATGATGCTCTGGCCGAAATCGATTGGATGGAGCGACTCTCGGCCGAGATCGGCTGCCCGGTATCTTTTGCGATGCTGCAATTCGACTCACGCCCCGAGCTCTGGCGCGAGCTGCTCGAACGCTGCCGCAGCTCGGCCGAAAAAGGCTCGAACGTCACCGCGCAGATCGCGGTACGCCCCTTCGGCCTCCTCGCCGGCCACCAGACAGCGGCGAATCCCTTCATGAATCGCCCGGCCCTGGTCGAGATCGCCGACCTGCCACTGGCCGAGCGCGCCGAGCGCCTGCGCGACCCGGCCTTTCGCGCACGCGTGCTCGGCGACGAGCGGATGGCCGACCCGAATGGCTTCGACATCCTGCTCGCCGACGAGTCGATCTGCGCCAAACTCTTCCCGATGGGCGATCCGCCCGATTACGAGCCCGACGAGAGCCAGAGCGTCGCCGCGATCGCCCGGCGCGAAGGCCGCGGAGCCAGCGAAGTCCTCTATGATTTCATGCTGCGCGACGATGCTCGCGAGTTGCTCCTCCTGCCGCTCCTGAACTACTCCGACCATAACCTGGACCCGCATTATGAGATGATCGAGCACCCACGCTCGCTCGTCAGCCTTGGCGATGGCGGCGCGCATTGCGGCCTGATCTGCGACGCCTCATTGCCGACCTTCCTGCTCACGCATTGGGCGCGCGACCGCAAACGCGGCGCCCGCCTGCCGATCGAACGCGCTGTGCATATCACGACTCAGCGCACGGCCAGCTATTATGGTTTGCACGATCGCGGTGTAGTGGCGCCAGGCTACAAGGCCGACCTGAACCTCATCGACTTCGACCGCCTCGCGCTGCGCCGGCCCGAGATGGCCTACGATCTGCCCGCAGGGGCCCGCCGCCTTTTGCAGAAGGCCGATGGCTACGTGATGAAAATGGTTTCGGGCGAGGTCGTCATGGAAGAAGGCGAACCTACCGGCGCCCTGCCCGGCAGCTTGTTGCGCGGCCCGCGTAGCGCACCGGCGTGAGCGCTGCGTCCGGCGCCCCGGCGATGGAGATTCAGATCATCGGCCGGGCGCGCACGCCGTGGAAGCGCCGCCAAGATGCGCCGCACCAACCTAACGCACGCCCCGACACGCGCGGCACCATCGAGATCGCCCCTGAATTCCGCGCCGCCCTCCAGGATCTGGAATCCTTCACCCGTATCTGGCTGATCTTCCTCTTTGACCGTAGCCAGGGATTTGCGCCGCAGGTGAAGCCGCCGCGCGGTGGCCCCAAACGCGGCGTACTCGCCACCCGCGCCCCGAACCGCCCCTCACAAATCGGCCTCACCAATGTCGAACTTCTCAGCCTCGAAGCCGAGCAGGGTTCTCTTGAAGTCCGCGGCATCGATCTCCTCGACCAGACGCCCATCCTGGATATCAAGCCCTATTTACCCCTGACGGATGCCTTCCCTGACGCCGGCAACGGATGGCTCGACGAATTCCTCGCAGCCGGCATCGAACCCCGCCTGAAAAAACCCTGGCAACCGCCACGCGACTGAAGTGAGGCCACCACGCGTCTAGCATTTTCGGCCGCGGGTCTTCTGCACCAGATCGTCGATCAGAGTGTAGAAGACCGGTACGACGATCAGAGTCAGCACGGTCGAGGCGGCGATCCCGCCGGCTACTACGACGCCGAGCGGGCGCCGGCTTTCGGCGCCGGCGCCCAGACCGACGGCCACCGGAAGAATGCCGGCTACGGTCGAGATCGCGGTCATGAGGATCGGGCGCAGGCGTATCTTGGCCGCATCGATCACGGCCACATCGCGAGGCAATCCACGCGCGCGCAGCGTATTCGTATAATCCACCAGCAGGATCGAGTTTTTGGTCACCAGGCCGACCAACATGACCATGCCGATGAAGCTGTAGATATTGAGCGTCATGCCGAGAGCTGCGAGGAGTGCGAAGGCACCGAAAAGGGCCAGCGGTAGCGCCAGTAGAATCGTGAAGGGATGCACGAAGCTCTCGAATTGCGCCGCCAGAACCAGATAGACGGCCACCAGGGCAAGCAGGAAGGTGAAGCTGAGATCGCCGAAAGCTTCCTCCATTTCCTGTGACTGACCCGATACCGTGGTGGAGAAATCAAGCGGCAACATTCTTGCCGCCAGGCTTTGCACGGCAGCCAGACCATCGCCCAGCGCCAATCCGTCGAGATCGGCCGAGAGCACAACCGAGCGTCGCCGGTTGTAGTGGCCGATTGAGCTCGGACCGACGCCTTCTTCGACCTCGACCACATTGGCAAGCTGCACCAACGCTCCGGTGCGCGAGCGCACATAGATCTGCGAGAGCTGCTCGGGGGCCGCGCGTTGGCCCTCCTCTAATCGCACGATGACATCATAGCGCTGGTTACCGCGGCGAAAACGCGTCGTGCGCGCGCCCCCCAGCAGGATGCGAAGCGTATCGGCGATATCGGCCGCGCTCACACCGAGTGCGGCGGCGCGCTCGCGGTCGATCCGCACCCGCAATTCAGGGTTGTCGACCTCAAGGTTCGAGTTCACGCCGACCAGTCCCGGTATCTCGCCCATCGCACGCGCAAGCCGAGCGCTTTCATCGCCGAGGCGCTGCCAATCGGCGGCCTGGACGACAAATTGCAGCGGCCGCCCCCGTCCTCCCGTCGGCAGACCCGAGAAGGGCGTCGCAAAGACCCGAATGCCGGGGATATCGGCCGTACGCTTGCGGAAGTCGCGCAAGACTTCGTCCTGGCTGCGCGTACGCTGGCTGCGGTCATGCAATCGTGCGAAGATCATTCCGCTATTGACCGAGCCCACACCGCCGGAGCCCGAGCCGATGAAAGCGGTCGCGGCGCGCATCTCCGGCATCGAGGAAAGGATTTTCTCGACGGGCCATTGCAGGCGGTCATGGTGCTCCAAGGTGGAACCCTCCGGCGTCTCCAGCAGGACCATGAAGCCGCCGCGGTCCTCCGGGGGCACGAATTCCTGGCTGAGCGAGAAGAAAAGTGCGACCGCCGCCAGCACCAATCCGAAACTGGATAAGGCCACGATCGGGCGATGCGCCAGGGCCCATGCCAGCCATTCGCCATAGCTCTCGCTCAGGCGCAGGAAGCCTCGCTCGAAGCGGCGGAAAAGGCCGCGCGGCTCATCCACCCGCAGGAAGCGCGAGCAGAGCATCGGCGTCAGCGTCAATGCGACGAAGGAGGACACGACCACAGCCGCAACCACGGTTACGCCGAATTCGAAGAAAAAACGTCCGATCACGCCCGAGACAAAGGCTACCGGCACGAATACCGCGACCAGGGTCAAGGTCGAGGCGATTGCCGCAAAGGCAATTTCGGTGGTGCCGGCCAGCGCAGCGGCCCGGCGTTCCTCGCCTTGTTCCATATGCCGGTGGACGTTCTCGAGCACGATGATGGCGTCATCCACGACCACCCCGATGGCGAGCGTGAGTGCCAGCAGCGTCAGACTATTGAGTGTGAAGCCGGCAAAATACATTACGCCGAAGGTCGCGAGCAGCGAGGTCGGAATCGTCAGCGCCGGGATCAGGGCACTGCGCGGCGCATGCAGGAAGAGATAGATCACCAGGACAACCAACAACCCGGCGATGAGGAGCGAGCCCTGCACCTCCGCCACCGAATCCTCGATGAAGCGGGCGCCGTCGTAGCTGACCTGCATATGGTAGCCAGGTGGCAGCGCCGCCTGCATCGCCAGCACGGCGGCGCGTGCGGCGCGCGCCACATCCACCGTATTGGCTTCGGATTGCTTGACGATACCGACCGAAACATGCGGCACGAGGTTGAAGCGCGCGAGACTGCGCTCTCCTTCGTCGCCTTCGATCGCCACGCCGATATCGCGCAGGCGTATCGGCGCCTCGCCAGTCCAGGCGATCACCAGCTGATTGAACGCTTCGACCGAGGCGAGGTTGCCCTCGGTCTGGACAACGAATTCGCGCTGGCGGCCTTCGATACGGCCCGACGGGATCTCGACATTTTCGCGCCGCAATGCTGCGCTTACATCACCGACAGTCAGCCCGTGCGCGGATAATCGGGCAGCATCGAGTTCGACCTTGATTGCAAAACGCTTGCGGCCGCCGATGAAGATGGTGCCGACGCCGGACAGCCGTTGTAGTCGTTCCTTGACCACATCCTCGGCGTATTCGGTCAGTTCGCGCAGGCTGGCATCGTCCGCATTGAGCGAGATCCAGAGGATCGCACGCGCGTCCATATCGACCTTGCGGACGACCGGCGTCTCGGCTTCCTCGGGCAGGTAGCGAAGGACACTGCGCACGCGGTCGCGCACATCCTGCACCGCGGCGTCGATGGACCGATCCAGCTCGAATTCAATCGAGATGCGACTCGATTCCTCGGAGCTTGAGGAGGTCAGCGTGCGAATGCCCTCGACCGTACTGATGGCCTCTTCGAGTTCTTCGGTGATTTCCTTCTCGACCACCGCCGGGCTCGCGCCGGGCAGGACCGTCTGGATGCTTACGGTCGGGAACTCAATATCGGGCAACTCGCGCACCGAGAGGCGCTCGAAACCGATCGAGCCGAAGAGAATCAACGCAAGCGAGAGCACGGTCGCCAGGACCGGCCGCCTGATACAAAGCGCCCAGAGCGACACTAGACGCGGTCGTCCTCTAGTTCGACGATACGCACCGCCTCGGGTTCACGCAGCCCGAGACGGCCATGGCCGTTGCGGATCACGATCTCGCCGGCCGCCAACCCGCTGACAATCTCGATGGTGCCGTCGCGACGCTCGCCCGGTTCTACCCGGCGCGCATGCGCCTGGCCCGCCTCGACGACAAAAACAAAATCATCGCCGCCGATATGGCGCACGGCCTCTTCGGGAACGACGGCCGCATCCATGTGCCGGCCAAGCACCAACTCCACGCGGGCAAATTGACCCGGCCGCAGCCGACGCTCCGGGTTCGGCAACAAGCCGACCACCGTCGCCGTGCGGGTGCGCGGGTCGACCTCGGGCGCGATGAAGGTCACCTCGCCAGAGAAGATCTCGCCGGGGTGGCTGGCCGTGCGCACGACGACAGCCTGGCCCAGCGCCAACGCGGCTAACTCACGCTCGGGGATGGCGAAGACAATCTCCAACGGGTCATCGTTCGAAAGCGTGCCGAGAATCTCCCCGGGTTGCACAAACGCGCCGACATCCACCCGCCAACGGCCCAACCAGCCGGCAAAGGGCGCGGTGATTTCGGTGTCGGCGAGAACCGCCTGCACTACCACCAGCCGCGCGCGGGTGACCCCAAGAGAAGCCGCCGCCTGCTCCATTTCAGCCTTGGCATCGTCGCCGCTCTGCTCGGAGGCGACTCCCTTGCCGTGCAATTCACGCATCCGTTCAAAGATCCGCTTGGCATTGCGATGGCGCGCCCCGGCGTCGGCGACCGAAGCCTGGGCGAGGACGACTTCGGCCTTGGCCTCGCGCGCGTCGAGTTCCACCAACCGTGTCCCGGCCGCGACATGCGTTCCTTCGGCGCCAAAGCGGCCCACCAGGCGCCCGGCCCTGCGGGCGCGGAGTTCGATACTGGCAGGCGCTTCAAGTCCACCCACGGCATGCACCACGACATCCACATCGCGCGCGACGACCTCGGTCACCTCTACGGGCAGAGCGGGCCGCTTGGGCTGGTCCGGGCTCTCACCCCCCGCGCAGCCCGCAAGCAGGATCGCGCATCCCAGAACCACCCCCCATCGGAAATCGACCCGACCCGTTGCTCGCCGCGCGTACATATTCCAACCATAGGCAAAGGCGCCCCGAGCGCCAACGTCACTACTTGGCGAAACTACGAGAGCGCGGTTGGGCTTCCCACCTAAATCACGTTAGGCATCGCAGCCGTGAATGCGGTCTGGGCGGGGTTAATTCTGGTGGCAGTGGTCTGGGGCGGTCTGACCGGTCGCATGGCCGAGGTCACGGCGGCGATTTTCAGCAGTGCGAACTCGGCGGTAACGCTGGTGATCGGCTTGGTCGGCATCATGGTCTTCCTGCTCGGTGCCATGCGCGTGGCCTTCGACGGCGGCCTGCGGGAAGGCATTGCACGCGTTCTCGCTCCCGTGCTGCGCCGTCTCTTCCCGGACGTTCCCGAAGACCATCCCGCTATGAGCGCGATGGTCATGAATATGTCGTCCAATATGGCGGGCCTGGGCAACGCGGCCACGCCCTTCGGCCTCAAGGCGATGGCGGATCTCGATCGCCTGAACCCGCATCGCGGTGCCGCCACCGATGCGATGGTGCTCTTTCTCGCGATCAACACCTCGGCGATCACCATCCTGCCGCCGCTGGGCACAATCGGCGTGCGTGTGGCCGCGGGTTCGGCGCATCCCGAGGCCATCTGGCTGCCTACTTTGATCGCCACCACCTGCTCCACCGTCGCCGCCGTAAGCGCCTTTTATTTGCTGCGCCGCCTGCCCCGTTTCCGCCACCGATCACCCGCCGGTGGCGCCGCTCCCGCCGCGCCTCCGCCCGAGATCGAACTCCCGACCGAGACACCCGTGCCAACCGCCGCGACGCCGCGTAGCCTGGGCAATCGCTTGACCATCTGGTTCACCCTGGGTGCCCTCGCTGTGGGTCTTTTGCGCGAGGCCAGTCGCCTCGCGCAAAGCGAAGGCCCCGGCGCGATCGTGCAGAACCTTCTGCAAACCTGGCTCTTCCCGCTCCTGATCGTCGGACTTCTGCTGATCGGCATCCGTGGTCGCGTGCGTGTCTACGAGTCGATGGTCGCCGGCGCGCGCGAAGGCCTCGAAGTCGCCGCCCGCATCGTTCCCTACCTGGTCGGCATTCTCGTCGCCGTCGGCATGTTCCGCGCCTCGGGCGCCCTCGACCTGATCATCGGCGCCATCGACCCCATCACCAGCCGCATCGGCCTGCCCGCCGCCGCACTCCCGATGGCCCTGCTGCGCCCCCTCTCCGGCTCCGGCTCTTTTGCGATCATGAGCGAAACCCTCACCGCCTACGGCCCCGACTCCTTTGTCGGCTACCTGGTCAGCACCCTCCAGGGCTCCACCGAAACCACCTTCTACGTCCTGGCCCTCTACCTCGGCGCCGCAGGCGTCCGCGACGCCCGCCACGCACTCGCCTGCTGCCTGATCGGTGACCTGGCCGGCATCGCCGGCGCCGTAGCCGCCTGTCACCTTTTCTTCGACGCGGCCCTTTAAGGGGACGTGTACCCAAACCTGTCCCCTTCAGCGGGACGTGTACCGAATTCTGTCCCCTTGCGACTGCATGCTCGCTGCGGCAAACGTGGGCCATGAAATACCTGCATACGATGGTTCGCGTGAAGGATCTGGATGCGTCTTTGAAATTCTATTGCGACGGGCTCGGATTGCGCGAGATGCGGCGTTTTGATGTCGAGCCGGGCCGCTTTACGTTGGTCTTTCTCGCCGCTCCGGGCGACGATGATGCGCAGGTTGAACTGACCTGGAATTGGGATCCGGAAGCGTATGCGGGCGGCCGGAATTTTGGCCACCTCGCCTATGCTGTCGATGATATCTACGCGGCCTGCGAACGTCTCCAGGCACTCGGGGTGACGATCAACCGCCCGCCCCGCGACGGGCATATGGCATTCGTGCGCTCACCCGACGGAATCTCAGTGGAGCTTCTGCAAAATGGTGCGGCACTCGCGCCCACGGAGCCGTGGGGATCCATGGAGAATTCCGGCGAGTGGTAGAAGCCTCCCCGGCGCAAGTCTTCTGGGCTGAGTGGTGAAAATGAGGTAGAAGGAGCCATGTCAGTCGAAGAACGAAACGGAGATAGAGAAGAACTCGATCGCCACGCGGCCGGTGTGGTCGCAGACAAACTTGCCAGCCGCGTGCGCGAGTCCGGCAGCGCGGTCCTTGGCCTGGTCGGTGGTAGTAGCGTCGCGGGTATCTATGCGGAGCTGGCCGGACGCGAGCTTCCCTGGACGAAAATCCACATTTTTCTTGCCGACGAGAGGCTCGTGCCGATCACCAGCGATGAGAGCAATTGGCAAGTCGTACACCGGACTCTGGTGCACCCACTCGGAGAGACGGGCCGACTGCCACGCGAAAATGCGCACCCCTTCTTCGTGCAGGAGGATGCCTCCGATGCGGGAATCGCGGCCTATGCCGACGATCTGCGGCGCTGCGGCGGCCGCTTCGATGCGGTGATCCTGAGCGCGGGCGAAGACGGCCATACGGCATCGCTTTTCCCGGACCACGCCAGCGTGCGGGCGCACGGGAGCCATTTCGTGCTGGTCACGGACGCACCCAAGCCGCCCGCCCGGCGCCTCTCGGCCAGTCGTGAACTCCTCGAAGCTTCGGGGCTGAGCGTCCTGGTCTTCTATGGCGATGCCAAGGCCGATGCCCTCGCCCGCTTTCGCGACGACGCCATCGCGATCGAGAATTGCCCGAGCAAGCTGGTCACGGAATCCGGCCAGGCCTGGGTCTACATCGATATCTGAAAGAGCCCGGCGCGACGGGCCGTAATATCCGGGTTGCTAGCGGATTTTGCCCTCAAGGAAGGGGACTTCGTAGACCTTCTCGTGGGCAATCGGTCCGTGACCGAAGTAGCCTTCCTCGCCGAAGAGTTCGCCATGGTCGGCGGTGACGGTGATGAAGGTATTCTTCGGCACCATATCGAAGAGGCGCTCGAAGACGGTATCGAGGTAGGTCACGGCCTCGATCTGGCGCTGGCGCAACGCGTCGAGCTTCGGTTGGTCGAAGAACTCTTCGGGTTCCTCTTCTTCTTCAACCATCTTGCCGTCCACCAACTTGTCGCCCATATGCTTGAAAACGCCGTTGACTCCGTGGATTTTCGGCCAATCGTTCTCGGTCTCGGAGGGCAAGGCGTAAGGGTAATGCGTCTCGCCGGTATTGAGCAGGTAAAAGGACGGCCTATCCTCGGGGAATTCCATGGTATCAAGCATCGCGTCCATATCGTTATGCTTGGCCATCAATTCGTAGCGATCAAAGTCCTTGTTCAGCAGCGTCTGCGGGTTGAGCACGGGCATGGAGACCAAGGCATTGGTGCGATAACCCAGCCGATGTTTCAAATAAGTCGGCAGGAAAAGCTGCGGCACCATACTCTTGAATTGGATATCCTCGACGCCCAGACGTTTCTGGTAGTTGAGGAAATCTTTTTTATAGTAGTCCGAGGCATAGACCTGTTGCGGGCTATGGTGCGGCAGTAGCCCCATCAGCAAATTATAATGCGAGGGCGCCGTCCAAGAGGCGTAACTCCAGCGCCGTTCCAGCTCGCCGAGCTTCAGGAGCGTCTTCGGCTGTGCCGATTTGAGGGCGTCAAAGCGGCAGCTGTCGAGGATCACGATAATATAGTTATTGAGCCCCTCCTGCGCTGGCATGAGCAAAGGTTCCTGCCTCGTGAGGGCCGGCACGACAATGCGACTCGCGCCACCTGCGCCTGCATCACCGCCGCCACCCCGGTTTCGATTCCAGATTGCCATCGTAGTTTCCGCCTTGCCGCCCGCTTACGCGAGGTATCCCAATTGCTCG
The DNA here is from genome assembly GCA_046583355.1 of Deltaproteobacteria bacterium. Classification (GTDB taxonomy): domain Bacteria; phylum Desulfobacterota; class Binatia; order UBA12015; family UBA12015; genus UBA12015. Next base: position 21,050 of record JAYGCM010000018.1, on the reverse strand, counting down.
AGTTTTTTGAGCGTATCGTCGTCGAGGTCGATGCCGGTATCGCCGGCGTCGGGCGCTTCGAAGGTCCCGAGCTTTTCGTCGATTACGCCGGCCAGCCGCGCGGCCGTATCGCGCTCGATATTGACCAGATTCTTCTCTTCACCAGGATCTTTCGTCAGATCATAGAGCTCGGCATGCCCGTCCGACGACCAGATATATTTATGCGTCTCGGTCCGTGCCATGCGCAACGATCGATCGAAATAGGCTCCGTTGAAGCCTTCGAAGCGTCGCCGCAGCACGGACAAGGGCGGCTGTGGTTCCCGATATTCCGCCAGCGTGTAGTTCTCGGCCCCATTGCGCTTGGCGACCTCCGCGGGCAGCAGCGAGTTGCGTGCCTGCACCTGGTCCCAGACCGGGTCTTCGTCCATCCCGGCCAGCGTGAGAATCGTGCCGAAGAGATCGGCAGACTGAACCGGCCGCGAGATTCGCTCGCCGGCGGTAAATTCAGTTGGTGCCTGAATGATCAAGGGCACATTCAGCAGCGTGTCGTAGAGGCAATAGGCATGGTCCATCAGACCATGCTCGCCGAGGTTCTCGCCGTGGTCGCTGGTGAAGATGACGACGGTATTCTCCAACAGGCCGGAGCGCTCGAGCATTTCATGCAATTGCCCGATGCGGGAGTCGAGATAACTGATCTCGCCGTCGTAGAGAGCGGAGAGGATCACGAAATCCTCTTCGGTCATCTCGGTTTGACCGGTGAGAAAACGCCAAGGGTCCTGATTCACCTGGCGCGCACGCTCGGCGCTGACGCCCTTGGGGACGTGCTTGAGGTGGTATTGGCCCGGAGCGGAGTAGCGGATATGCGGCTCCATGAAATGCAGGAAGGCAAAGAAGGGCTGCTCTTCTCGGACCCAACGTGGAATCCAGCGTTTTACCTGGTTCACGACACGGTAGGCGCCGTCATCATAGGCCTGTAGGCGGTTGCGAAGTTTGTTGGTCGCCTTCTCGAAGAGCCGATTGGCCTGCTGCGCGTATTTGCTCGGCGTCTCCGCCGGCCCGCCCAACTCGCCGAGGCCGAGATCCTGTTTGCGCTGCTGACGCGCCAGCGGCGCATTGGTGCCCGCGGTCTGGACCAGTTGCCAGCTATGCACGAACTCATCGAAGCCGCGGTCGAAGGAGGTTTCTCGCGAGAGCCAGTAGTTGCTTGAGACTCCGTAGGTTCGGTAGCCGCCGCGACGCAGGACTTCCGGCAGAGGTTGCAAGTCTGCACTCAACGTCAGGTTGCTGCGGTCCACGCGGTGACGCGAGGGATAGGTGCCGGTGAAGAGCGAGGCATGCGCCGGTGGCGTCCAGGCGGCTGGTGAGATCGCTTTTTCGAAAAGAGTCGCCTGGCTCGCGATGCGGTCGAGATTCGGCGAGGTCCGACGGCCGGCGCCATAACAGGAGAGATGGTCGGCGCGGAGCGTATCGAGCAACACCACGATCACATTCAGCGAATCGCGGCGGGAATGGTTGGTCATGGGAAGGACATCCTCGGAACAGAGCAGAAAGGAAGCGCCCAGAGGGAGCTTCGGGAATGATGGAATATAGAACGAGTCACAGAGTACGTGTCCCCGCGCCCGCGAGCCACAGGGAATCCGCCAAAGCAGGACCAGCTAAAGAATAAACCAGACTTTGCGGCTGATTTCTCAGGTTTTTCCGGAATTTGCAAGGGAAATAGCGCGATCCCGGCTACATCTTCTGATCTCCAACCCTACCCGAATCGTGCAAACTTGCACGGTTTAGTACATGGATAGGGCCCTGGAGGCGCAACCGGTCATCACTCTACATCGGCACGACCCTGCCCGAGAGTAACCTCGAAAGCCGAAATCGATACCAGGCAACCGCGGGCCGACGCGCGGCATCGTGCCCTCATCCCCCGCGCTCCTGCCGAGCGCCACGGAGAGTCCGCGCGCAGCCCGTATACGGGCAAAAACCTGCTTGGCCGCGCAAGTATGCGAATGCGGGCCCGCAAGGCTTCGATCAAGCAGGATTCGCGCACCGAGGACCGCCCGAATCAGGCCCGAAAAAAAACAGAATCCAACCGTTACAGAGATTGACTCGCCCGCGGCACTCCTGTACCAAAATGTTAAATGACGGGCGCGCAGCTGCCAGCCCCCTGCACTACTTGGCATCTGCAACTTGGTTTCGCGGCACGCCCAAATGAAACCATCCGGTCACAGCCGTCCAGGAGGACAAAATGAAAGACGCATCTCAAATCAGTCGCCAGGCTCGCTGGCAGCGCAAGCACCGTGCCATGGGCCTTTGTGTTCTTTGTAGCGAGAAAGCCTTCAAGGGCTGGCGCTGCGAAAAGCATTACGAGCAGCACAAGATCACCATGCGCCTGCGGTACCAGCCGAAGGTTCGCGGCCGTTACAAAGTCGGTGGCGTAAAGTTCTCGGAAGAAGCAGCTCGCAAGAAGCTCGAAGCCGCCAAGAAGCGCACAGCAGCCAAGCGCGCCGCAGCCAAGAAAAAGGCCGGTAGCAAGAAGAAAGCTACTGCGACTAAGCCTGTCGTCAAAAAGACGGTGGCGAAGAAGAAGGCCGTAGCCAAGAAAAAGGCTGCGCCGAAGAAGAAGGCCGTAGCCAAGAAAAAGGCCGCGCCGAAGAAGAAGGCCGTAGCCAAGAAAAAGGCTGCACCGAAGAAAAAGGCCGTAGCCAAGAAAAAGGCTGCACCGAAGAAAAAGGCCGTAGCCAAGAAAAAGGCTGCGCCGAAGAAAAAGGCCGTGGCCAAGAAAAAGGCTGCGCCGAAGAAAAAAGCCGCAGCCAAGAAGAAAAAGGCCGGCGCGAAGAAGCGTCGCTAAGCCGAGAGGCTGTGAAAGGGGGCCGCCGGGGAAACTCGGCGGCCCCTTTTTTTTGTCCGGTGGCCGGTTGGGGTCGGCCGCACCACGCGCTACCCTTTTTCGCCATGGCAGATCCGGGAACCTCGCAGACCATGCAGGCCGTATGCGTGCACGAGACGGGCATCGTAGTCGAGGGAGTGGCCGTTCCTATGCCCCGCGCCGGCGAAATTTTGGTCCAGGTTCTTCGCTGCGGAATCTGCGGCTCGGACCTTCATCTATACGGTGCCTCGGGCAAACGCAGCGGGGTTTGCCCCGGTCACGAGATCCTCGGCCGCATAGCTGGCAATCCGCCTGCCGCTTCGGGCTTTCACAGAGGCGACCGGGTCACCATCGAAGCGACGCGCACCTGCGGCCATTGCCTTGCCTGCAAGCGAGGCGACAGCCAACTTTGTGAAGAACTCCAGATTCTCGGGGTTCATCTTCCCGGTGGTTTCGCCGAGTTTGTGGTGGCGCAGACGAGCCAATTGCACCTCATCCCCGAGCGGATCGACGATGCGGCTGGCGCGCTTGCGGAACCTTTGGCCGTCGCTCTTCACGCCGAGAGAGTTGCCGGTGGCGTGGACGGCCAACGCGTTCTGGTGATTGGCGCCGGCTCGATCGGTCTCCTCACGGCCTTCGTCGCGCGCCAAAGCGGCGCCGCACACGTCGCCATTACGGCGCGGCGAAAGCAGCAGCGCGAGGCTGCTGCCAGCCTCGGCGTGAGCGAGGTCCTGGCGCCCGGGGGCGATGGCGATGGCGCGCGCTTTGATATTGTATTTGAGACCGTGGGTGGCCCCAACGATGCCTCTCTTATCGAAGCCATCCAGCGGACACGCTCCGGCGGCCGCGTTGTTCTACTCGGGCTCTTCGCGGAAGCGCCGCGCCTGCCCGCTCTTGAGCTGATGAGCCGCGAAATCCAGCTACATGGTGCCAATTGCTACGGCAAAGGTCCCGCAGGCCCCGACTTCGAGCGTGCCCATGCGCTCCTGGTCGAGCACGGAGAGCTGCTGAGCGGGACCCTGGTGACCCATTCCTTTATGCTCGCGGACTTCGCCACGGCCTTGGCGACGGCCGCCGACAAGACGACCGGATCGATCAAGGTTCAGGTTCGTTGCTGCTGAGACTCGGCCGCGCCTCCAGGCTGCGGTCTAAGCGCTGTCGTCGTTTGTCGCCGTGCCGTAGACTTCGTCGCTCGGGAGAAGCAGAAGTGCGCGGTTTGACTTCGCGTTGATCTCGCCGATCAGAAGAAGGTCGCCCGCCGAGTTGAGATCGGCGATCTGGAAGCCGACCAGGGTGCGCGTGCCCTCACCGATCGGACTCTTGGACTGCAGGATCGTGGTGATCTCTCCGTCCTGCCAACGCAGAAGCTGCTTGGATGTGATTTTACGGGTACCCTCCTCGAAGAAGCCGATCGTCACGATGATCAGCACCGTACCGTCGCCCAGGACGCGAGTCTGGACGATTTCGGTGATCGCCAGCCGCCGGCCCTTGGGATCCGTGCCCCCGTACCACATCCGATCCCAGATGATGTCTCGGGTTTCGGTGCCATCCCAGACACGCAAGAGGTCACGTTCGTCGCCGTCCACCACAAATTCGGCGGTATAGTAGAGGTGGTCGCGGTCATCGACAGCAACCGCGTTCAGGTCGACTATCTCGCCCAATTGGGTCTGATCCAAGGTCGAGGCCGCCGCCTCGATATTGCCATCGCGATAAAGGAGAACGCGTACGGTATCCTTGTCGCCGTCGCCGGTCGTGTCGAAGCTCCCATCGATTCCGATCGCGCCGCTGGCGCCGATCGCGCGAGGCTTTGCGGCGGTGAGGACACCCAGACCCGGCAGAGTCTCGCGCCGGGTCAGCAGTGCTTCAAAGATTCCGTCACGAATTCGGCCGACCATGGGTTCGTCACCGCGCGCCGGAAGCCCGACGGCAAACTCGGCTTTCGCGTTGACCTGCAGGATCAGGGTACTGGCCTTCTGGTTGGTCATCGCATTGGGAACATTGACGGTGCGGATATCACCGGGCATCCCGTAATGAAGCCGCAGGTCGCAGGTGAGACGGTCCTGCGCGCCTGACGAGTCCACGATACAGGGACTGGTTCCGTCGCTGAAGGCGACCGAACCTCCGCTGGCAACGCGCAATTCCCCGAGAAGCCGGAAGCCGTCGAGGACATCGTCCGAATCCGTCGTGGCAAGCGTGGTCAGCGTCTCGCCATCGGAATAGAAGAGCCCGTCGTCGTCGAGACGGTTGCCGACCTGGAAGGCGAACTCGCCGGTTTGGGCCATGGTGAGGTTACGAACTGTGGTGAAGGAGAGCTCGCCGGCCTGCTCGGACTCCGGTGTGAGGATCGTCCGGATATCGCCTGTAGGCGTTCGGTAGAAGACACCGTTGAGCGACGGCAACCCCGTCCGCGAGGCAATGAAGGAGATCGAGCGATCGGCCGCCATATTGGCGGATTCGATCGAGAGGATCACGAAATTCCCCGGCAATGAATCGCCATCTTCAAGCAGGATTTGCAACCCATCCGGTACCGGAGGCGGCTCGTTCTTCTTGGCGCACGACGAGAGCGTGGCGAGAGTGACGACCAGACAGACAAAGGGAAGCGTGATGAAACGCGAAAAACGAACCTTCATTGGGGGTATCTCCACAGACCAGCAACCCGGCCGAAAGGCTGGGCATCAAGAAAGCCTACGGGGACATCGGATGTTCAGCAATAGCGGATTAATGCCCAGTATAGGTGATGCGCTGGCAGATGCGTCGTGGTACGGCAAAATGCTCAGCGCGCAAGGATTTCGGCCGCTGATTCACGGACACAATGACCATCTTCTTCGACCCGCTCGGCCGCGATGAAGTCATAACGCTGCCAATAGAGGACGCGCTGGCGCGGCCGACTGGCCTCACCCGCCGGGCGCTTATAGACCCATTTTTCGTTCCAGGAGATGCCGTTCTCGCGGCGTATCCGGGGGTCGTTCAGGCTTCCCTCGGTGGCATCCGGGGTGCCCCAAAGACGCACCACATCGTTGCGGCGGAGCACAGCAGCTTGGTTTGCAGCGTCACTCATGGCGTCAGACCTCGAAGGAAGTGTCGGCGAGCGGGCAACAGCCCTGCTCGATATGAGCCTCGAATTCAGAGCGGAAGCGGCGCACGAACCAACCCGCGCCCCACGAAGCGGCATCGGCGAGACCGCAGATAGTATGGCCTTCCATGAAGCTAGCCACTTCCTCGATGGTGTCGATATCGGCCATGGTCCCGGCCCCGCTCTCGATCTTCAGGAAGAGTTTGTGGATCCAGCCTGTGCCCTCGCGGCATTGGGTACATTGCCCGCAGGATTCATGGCGGAAGAAACGTGCGATCACGAGTCCGGCACGCACCATACATTGCCTATCGTCCATCACGATGACGGCGCCGGTGCCGAGCAAAGACCCAGCCTTCTGCACCGAATCGTGGTCCATGGGCAGGCCCTGAACCATGTCGGCGGTCAGAACAGGCATCGAGGTGCCACCAGGAATTACCGCCTTGAGCGTACGCCCAGGGGCCAGGCCACCGGCGACCTCATTGATGAGCTTGTCCAGATGGATCCCGAAGGGAAGCTCGTAGGCGCCAGGTTTCAGGACATCGCCACTGATCCCGAAAATTGTCGTGCCGGAACTCTTCTCGGTGCCGTAGCTTTTGAAATTCTCGACACCGTCCAGAACGATGGACGGCACATGCGCCATCGTCTCGACGTTGTTGATCACCGTCGGCTGGGCCCATAGCCCGGCGACCGCCGGGAACGGAGGCCGCTTGCGTGGCTGCCCCTTGCGGCCCTCGAGTGACTCCATCAGGCCGGTCTCTTCGCCACAGATATAAGCGCCCGCGCCGCGGTGGACGTAGACCTCGAAATCCATGCCACTGCCGAGAATATTCTTGCCGAGAAAACCAGCCGCATAGGCCTCGTCGACGGCGCGCACGAGGTTGTCATAGGCGCCACGGTACTCGCCGCGAAGGTAGACGTAGGCGGCATCGATCGTGTTGGTCCAGCCGGCAATCAGAAGCCCCTCGATCAGCTTATGCGGATTACGCTCAAGGATCTGGCGATCTTTGAACGTCCCCGGTTCGCTCTCGTCGCCGTTACACGCGATATAGCGCGGACGCCGGCCGTCTTTGGGCAGAAACGACCATTTCATTCCGGCCGAGAAGCCTGCGCCGCCGCGGCCGCGTAGCCCCGATTCCTTGACCAGATCAACCAGGCTCGCGGGATCCATCTTGCCGACCGCCAAGGTCGCCGCAGCATAACCCCTATGGGATTTATATTCGTCTATTGACGACCAATTCTCGTCGCCCGGAGGCAGGAGAAGGCCCGGACGGTCCATCATCTCGGTGACAGCCACGATCAGGCACTCTCCGCATCTTCGTCTGCGACTTCGCGACGCAGATTATCAAGCAACGCTGGAACATCATCGCTTCCGAGGTTCTCGATATAGACCCGGTTGTTCACTTGCAGGACTGGCGCCGTGCCGCAGGAACCCAGGCATTCGACCGAGCCGACCGAGAAGACGCCATCGGCCGTCACCTCGAAGGGTCGCAGGTCGAGATCGTCCTGGATCCTGTTCTGCAGGCGGCGCGCACCGCGCAGGCAGCAGGAAAGGCCGGTACAAACCCGCAGATGGCGCTTGCCCACCGGCGACTCGTTGAACATCGCGTAGAAGCTGACGACTTCTTTGACGTCAATCGCTGGAATATCGAGCAAGGCACCGATTTCCGGGATGACGGAGGCTTCAATCCAGCCTTCGCCTTCTTCCTGCGCAAAATGCAGGGCGGTAATCAGCACCGCCCGTTTCTCAGGGTATTTCGGGAATTCGGCCCGAATTCGTTGCTTCAGCTCTTCAGAGAGTGCCATGCAAATATCCTCAACGGTCGCACTCGCCGCCGATCATATTGACCATATCGAAGGTAGGCACCACGTCGGCGAACATGCTCCCTTCGACCATTTTTCCGAGCGCTGCCGTATTGGAAAAACTCGGCGAACGCGCACGGCATTTCAGAGGCTTCCCGCTTCCGTCGCTGACCAGGTAGAAGCCGAGCTCACCGTTGCCGCCTTCGACTGCCTGATAGACCTCGCCAGCCGGCGGCTTTGGCCCCTCGGTGACAATTTTAAATTGTGCAATCAATTCTTCCATCTGCCCGAAAACCTTGCTCTTGCCAGGCAAGCGGATCTGCGGATCGTCGATATCGACCGGCCCCTCTGGCATATCGTTCAAGCATTGGTCGATCATGCCCGCGCTTTGACGGATCTCTTCAAGGCGGACCAGGAAGCGGTCGAAGTTATCGCCCGTCGAACCGACCGGAATATCGAAGTCGAGGCGGTCGTAGACCAGATAGGGAGAGACGCGACGCAGGTCGTAGGGCACGCCGGCTGCGCGCAGCAGAGGTCCGGTCACGCCGAAGGAGATAAGTTCTTCGCGACCGAGCACGCCGGTGCCCTCCATGCGCTCACGGAAGATCGGGTTGGCGAGCAGGAGGTCTTCGAAATCTTTCTGCAAACGCGCGACTTCAGCGAGTTTCTCGCGCGCCAATTCGGGAAAGTCGGGGTCAGTGTCATGCGATACGCCGCCAATGCGAACGTAATTGGGCGTAACGCGCGCGCCGCACATCGAGTCCAGAATATCCCAGGCACTCTCGCGCGCCTCGACTGCATAGAGGAAGGCGGAAAACGCACCGAGTTCCAGCGCGCAGGCACCCAGGCAAGTCAGGTGGTCAGCAATGCGCGACGCCTCACTGGCGATGACGCGCAGGTACTGACAACGCTCGGGGGCCTCGACGCCGAAGAGCTTTTCGCAGGCCAATGCGTAGCCGACATTATTGATCATCGGCGAGACGTAATTCAGCCGGTCGGTGTAGGGGAATGCCTGGTAATAGAGGCCGCTTTCGCATTCCTTCTCGAAGCCGCGGTGCAAATAGCCCACCTCAACCTCGCAGCTGAGAATGGTCTCACCGTCGAGTTTGAGAAGAATCCGCACCGTGCCATGCGTGGCCGGATGCGAGGGGCCGAGCTTCATCTCAAGCGGCTCATGTGGCAACTCGATGGTATCGTCCTCTATCTGGATCTGCTCTGCCATCTCAATCGGCCTCGCCGCTGCGGGTGATCGCGCCGGGGCCGATCAGAGGCTGCCGCTTCTCTTTCGGGTAGTCCTTGCGCAGGGGGTGGCCCACGAACTCCTCATAGAGGTAAATTCGCTTGAGGTTCGGATGCCCGGTGAATTCAATGCCGTACATATCGAAGGTCTCGCGCTCGAGCCAATCGGCGCCAGTCCAGAGCTTCGTCAAGGATGGAATTTTCACATCCGCTTCTTCCAGCGGGACTTTCACGCGCACGCGCGTGGCCTCTTCGAGCGAAACGAGGTGATAGACAATCTCGAAGCGCGGCGCGCGGCCGAGATAATCGACGGCCGTGACGTCGAGAAGCATCTCGAAGCCTTCTTGGTCGCGCAGGAAAGTCATTATAGCAACCAACGCCTTGCGCTCGATGGTCGCGCATAGGTCGCCGCGATAGTCGGCTGTTGCCAGTATGCCTTCGGGGAATTTCTCGCCGAGGCGAGCAAAAAGGGGATGGACGGACTCGGCCGCCACGTCCTCGGCGGCCGTCTCCTGGTTCTCTGCGTCGTCGGCCACGGCTAACTCCGATCGTAGTTCCGGCGAAGATACTCAAGGCGCCGCGTGAGCTTGCTCGCGGGCACCAGGAGGTCGCTCTTGCGCCACATCGTTCCCGCACGCGTGAAGGCGGAGATCTCGACGCGGTCGCTCATGACAATCGCTTCCTCGGGGCAGGCCTCTTCGCAGAGGCCGCAATACATGCAACGACCCATATCGATGTCGAAGACCTGCGGGTAACGCTCGACCTCGTCGCTGGTCTCGGCGGGTTCGATATGAATGCAATCGACCGGGCAGGCCCATTCGCAAAGGCCGCAAGCAACGCAGCGCTCTTTGCCGCCGTCCATTTCGACCAGCACGGGCATGCCACGAAATGCGGGCGGCTTGGGCAGATGCTCCTCGGGGAACATCACGGTGGCCACGGTAGGCTTGCCGATGATCCAGCCCCAGAGGTTGCCGAAGAAATGACGCGAAGTGACGCCGAGTCCGACCATGATAGCCCGGACTCCAAAAGGCCCCGCCGCCTTGCGGTATTTTTCTCGGTCGACGGTTACGATACGAGTCGCCATTTACGCACCCTCCGCCGGCGATTCGGTGCCTGCCCCGGCGGGCTCCGGCGCAGGCAAGACGACGCCCTCGCCTACCGGCACGCCCTGGTCGCCAAGGCGCGCAAAGCTCATCCCGGCATATTCCGGAACCGCGGCGGCAATTGCCTCAAGCGTGCTTGCTGCGTCAAAAGCATTCTCAGCCGCACCGGAGATACGCGCCTCCAGAACAGCGAAGATCTCGCCGTCGCTGAGCAACCCCTCCGGGGCGTTCAAGGCGCGACGGATGCGCTGCACCCGGCCCTCGCCATTGGTGAACGAGCCGTCTTTCTCGGCAAAGGTCAGTCCAGGCAGAACGATAGTGGCGGCCGCACTCAGCGCCGACTCGTTGGAGTCCTGCACAATCAGCATATCGAGTTTCGCAACGGCCGCGAGGACCAGCGCCTCATCGGCAGCCTGAAGAAGCTCGCTACCCACACAATAAAGTGTTTTGACTTCGCCGTTTTCAATGGCGGCCAGCAAGGCCTCGGCATCATGCCCGCGCACCGCCGCGCCGACCTCGCGGGCCCCGCGGCCGTTCGCGGCCTTTTCGGCCTGAATCAGGAAGTCGTCGGAGTCGCCAAGGGGAATGGCCAGGAGCATATGTGCGGCTGCCAATGTGTCGCTCACAAGGGCCGCGAAGCGGAAGCTTTCTTCGTTGGTGAGATGCGGCGAGGCGACCACCGCGAGACTCGCCGGATTTTCCTTGGCCGCCTTCAGGGCTTCGGCAGCACGTCCGAGCGCATCATCAAGCGATACTGCAACGGCAGGGCTGCCATTTTCGGCTGCGCGCGCCGCGCGGATGCGCGTCTCGTCTTGCAGGAAGGCGTAGCGGAGCCGGCCGTGGTCACACATCCAGGTGTCGTTGACCTCGTCGTTGCGCCGCGGCACGAGGCGTTGGACCTCGTTCTTGAAGACGCCAAGCTGGACATTGCAGCCCTTCGAGCAACTCGGACAAACACTTTCGGTATCTTCGAGAAACCACACCCGACGCTTGTGGTGGAAGTCGCTGGAGAGCAAGGCTCCGACCGGGCAGACATCGGCCACGTTGACGGAATAATCGTTATTGAGAGGTGCTTCGGGCAGCGTACCGATATGGGAATGGTCGCCGATGCCGAAGACCCGCAACTCATCGGTTTTGGAAATCTCGTTGGTGAAACGCACACAGCGCCGGCAGAGAATGCAGCGCTCCTGGTCAAAGATCACATGCTCACCGATCGGCTCGCGCTTCACGCCTTTGCGACGCGGCGCCGTGGTACGCGCATGGTCGCGCCCATAGCCGAAGGAATAATCTTGCAGGAAACACTCGCCGGCTTGATCGCAAATCGGACAATCGAGCGGGTGGTTGACCAGCAGGAGTTCAAGCACTCCCTTGCGGGCCTGCTCGACCTCTTCGCATTTGGTGTCGACAACCATGCCGTCGCGCACCGGCTCGTTGCACGAGATTGCCAGCTTGCGGCCACCCTCGACGTGGACCTGACACATCCGACAGCTTCCGTCGATCGAAAGTTTTGGGTGGTAGCAATAATGCGGAATCTCGACGCCGTTATCGAGCGCGACCTGCAGGAGCATCTGCCCCTTCTCGGCGACGAGTTCCTGGCCGTCGATCGTCAGGCGGACTTGATTGTCGTCGGCCGGAGCCGTCGGTGCATCACTCATGGCTGTTCGGAACCGTGCCTGGAAGAATCTGCGCCGGCTTGCCGGCCTGGAAATCAAGCGCCTTGATGCGCCCGTGAATATTCTCGACCGGCTGACCCTTGCGTTCGCGACGAATCCGCTCCTGCAGCTTCAGCAGGCCGTCGATCACGGCCTCTGGACGCGGCGGACAGCCGGGAATGTAGATATCGACCGGAATGATTTCGTCGATGCCCTGGACCACGGCGTAGTTGTTGTAGGGCCCGCCCGTATTGGTGCAATTGCCGAAGGACATCACCCATTTGGGGTCGGCCATCTGGTCGAAGATACGACGCAGAACCGGCGCCTGGCGCTGCGTGATCGTGCCGACCACAAGGAGCAGGTCCGATTGGCGCGGCGTGAAGCGCGGCAGCGTCATGCCGAAGCGGTCGGTGTCGTAGCGCGGCCCGGTAACTGACATATATTCCATGCCGCAGCAGGCCGTCACGAAGGGGTATTGGAACATGGCGTACTTCTGCGCCCACGCGAGCGCGTCTTCGTACCGTGAGGTGAAGAAGGAGTCGCGCGCATCCGATCCCCCCGGTCGACCGTCCGGGTTCAGAAACTCTTGAATTTCGGTTGCCATAGCTCAGCTTCTCTCCGCCCGAAGCCTAGCGATCCGGCAGCGATGCCGCCACATCCGCCTTGATGACTATCTGGAGGTCGGGCCAACGGCAGCCGGTGGCAGCCCTGCCGCCGACACTGCCGGATTGTCCACCAGAACGCGCCTGCGGTTCTGCGCCAGCAGCCGGGCGGGTCGTCCGAGACGCGGCTGCAATGCATCGAGCCGCCGCTGGTCTATATAGAGGAAGACCCGCTTCTCGGAGTTCCATTCGCGCAAAAGCTGCTCGTCGTCTTCCCAGAACCATTCTTCACGCTCCGACTCGGGGAGCATCGCGACCAACTCGGTGATTTCGCCGAAATCCTCCACATGCACCACGCGCCGCGCCGAGTAGAAGAGCAGCGACGGGCTCAGCTGATGGTAGAGCACGATGCGGTCGTCCGGGCCGGCCTCGGCGTTGATCACGCGCGCGGCGTAGATGCCGGATTTGGCAACCGCCCTCGCGCCCATCGCGCCAACCTCGGTTGCTCCCAGCGTAAGCACCAGCAGCAAGAAGGCATCCACGGGCAGCAAGCGCCCCGCCCCGGCCAGTCGTCGCCAGAGTAGCCCGCCACCGAGAAGGGCGAGTCCCGCCCAGAGCACGCCACCGCCTACGGCACGCAGGTCCTCTGCGTCGGTCGGGAAGGCTTCGGCCAGAGGCTGCGCGAAGACCGACGCCACCACGCCCACCGGCGCCAATACGATTCCCAGGCCGAGCACGCCAAGCCAAAGGCTACGCCCCAGAGGATCAAAGGCCGCTTCATCGTCCAATGCTGCATCCAGCCAGGCGCCCACCGCGAGCGCGATTGGCGGGAAGGCGGGCAGAATATAGGGTGCCAATTTGGAGCTTGAGAGCGAGAAGAACCCGACGACGCCGAGTGCCCAGACGCCCAGGAAGAGCAGCAGGTCGCGGCGTAGCAACGAGAAGGCACCACGCCCGCGCTCCCGTAATACGAGCAGCAAAGGCACCAGTGACCACGGAAGTGCCGCACCGAGAATCACGGGGATATAGAAAAAGCGCCCCTCGACGTGCGGTAGGTCGTGCGCACCGGCATCGAGGAAGCGATTGAAATGTTGTTGGATGAAAAAATAATCCGGGAAGGCCGGGTGCTCGATGCTGATCCAGATAAACCAAGGCGCACCGACGGCAAGGAAAAGTAGAATCGGCCAAGGCCGCAGCAGCGCCCGCAAGGTTCCCAGGTCGCGGCGCAGCAAGAGCAGAAGAAGCGCGATCGCCCCCGGCAGCGCCAATGCCACGAGCCCCTTGGCTAATAAGCCGAGCGCCGCAGCTACACAGACAACGGCGATCCAGCGTCCTTTTTCCTCGGCCTCGCAGGCGAGGAAGAAGGCGAGCATCGTTGCGGTGAAACAGGCGGTCAGCAGCATATCGATCACAGCTGCCTGCGAGAGGAAGAAGAACAGCGGTGCCGTGGCGAGCATGCCCGCCGCGAGTAATGCGGCACGTCGCCCGAAAACATGACGGGCGAAGGCATAGGTCATCGCGACCGTCGCAAGTGCTGCCAGCGCCGAGACGAAGCGTGCGGCGAAGGCCGAAGGCCCGAAGAGTTCAAAAGAAGCCGCGATCAACCAATAGAAAAGCGGCGGCTTCTCGAAATAAGGAATGCCCGCCAACATGGGCGTGAGCCAATCGCCCTGGGCCAGCATGGCCAGAGGGATGGCGGCGTAACGCCCCTCATCGGGGTCTTGTAGGGGGAAACCCGCGATCCGGCTGAAGAAGAGCGCCAGGAGAGCGACCAGACCAAACCAAGGCAAAAAGCGTGTAGCTCGCATGAGATGCCCGGATTTCCTAGCAAATTTACGTGATTTGAACCAGCGCTCGCGCGGAGAAAAATATCCATTCTCCCCCCCTTGCCACTATGACGCACCGTGTTATGTTTGTCCCAACAGGAGGATCATCATGAGTGAGAATGCACACGAAGAGACCAAGACCTGGGCGCCCCTCGAAGAGGCCGTCGCGCAGATGAAGGAATTCGACGAAAAAGCCCGCCAGATCGTTCGCGATACGGCCGAGGAAGTCCGCACCCGCTCGGAGAAGGCCATCGATGACGCCCGCGAGCAGACCGAGAAGACTCTCAAGCTCGTCCGCAAAAACATCGACAATGCTCGCGGCAGCATCGAAGAGCGCACCGGCGAGTGGCCTGAGTGGACCAAGCTCCCTGAGTTCTTCGAGAAGCAGCTCGAGAGCCTGCAAAAAGAGTTCCTCGTCACGGTAGAGAAGCTGGCCAAAAGCCTGCGCCTCTCGACCGACAAGGAGCTCGATGCGCTGAAGCGAAAAGTCTCTGCGCTGGAGAAGAAGGTCAACGACCTCACCAGCCAAAAGGCCGCCTGATCGCATTGCCACCCGCATGAAAATGCAGGCGGCAGAGGGTCGCAGTGTTCGCACTGCGGCCCTTTTTTTATCCAGCGTGCGAGGCAAGCCGATTCACGGAGGCGAGGCCGAGGGGGCGGGTTTGCCGCCAACCCAGCGCCTACACCAAACCGGGCGGACCGAGCCTTGGCGCGGTCACGAAGAATCGTCAAATGCTACCGAACGGGATTCGGATGAGCTGCCACGCCGCTGGGAACCAGTGAGTCGAGGATGCGGCGAGCGCGCGCCGTGGTGCTTGCCGGCGTGGAAACCCGCGCCGACCTGCTGACGGGAAACCCCGGCCTACGCGGCGTCTTTTTTCGCGGGCTTTTTCTTCTTCTCGCTCGACTTCTTCTTGTCCGAGCTTGCGGCGGAGTTCTTGCCTTCGCCTGCGGAGGAGGAGGAAGACGATGCAGAGTCGCCACTGCCTTCTTTGGGCTTCTGGCCGGCCTTGCCGTAATCGGTCACGTACCAGCCCGAGCCCTTGAGCTGGAAAGCCGTACTCGACATCAGCTTCTTCACCTTGCGCTTGCAGGTCGGGCATTTCGTCCGAGGCTTGGCGGTGATCTTCTGCATCTCGTCAAAGACGCCACATTTGCTGCATTCGTATTCGTAGATGGGCATGGCCGATACTCCCGACTCCCCGCGTGCGGCAAGCCTGCCCTAGGGTAAGAATCCAGTGCTCTTTTGTCCACCCATGCCGACGGACGCTTCATATAATGTGCCGACAATAAAGATCCGCAGGAACTGAATCAGCAGCAGTACCACCAACGGCGCGAAGTCAATGCCGCCGAAAACCAGCGGCAAGGCCGAGCGCAGGCGGTAAAAAAGTGGCTCGGTTGCGCTGCGTAGGAAGCGGATGATCGGGTTATAGGGGTCCGCACCGACCCAACTCACCACCACCGACGCAATGATGATCCACCAATAGATATTGAGCACGGCATCGAGCACCGCGGCCGTTGCTTGCAGAAAATTTCCGAACACGAACATCGCCTTCTCCCTTGAAAACTCAACCGGCCGACAACGCGCGCGAGCGCCGTGTCGCCGCCTCGACCGCCGCACGGATACTCGCAGCAAAGCCTGCGGCAGCCAAAGCCTCCAGCCCGGCGGCGGTCGTGCCGCCCTTCGAGGTCACCTGCTGGCGCAGAGTCGCCGCCTCCTCACCCGAGGAGCACCACAGTTCCGCGGCACCCGCCAGCGTCTCCTGCACCAGAATGGTCGCCATAGCGGCAGGCAACCCCGCAGCTACGGCCGCCTCGATCATCGCCTCGCCATAGGCGAAGACAAAGCCCGGGCCGCTGCCACTGACGGCCGTCACGGCATCGAGCAGACTCTCGTCTTCGACTGAAAGCACGCGGCCAACGCCGGCGAGCAACTCCTCGACCAGCTTGAGATCGGCGGCCTCGGCACCACCGCCGCGTACCAGGACCGTCATGCCGCGGCGCACGAGAGCAGGCGTATTCGGCATGGCGCGCACGAGCCGCGTATCGCTACCCAAAGCCTGGGCCAGAGTCGCCAGGGTGACGCCAGCTGCGATCGAGACGACGATGGTATCGGCGCGCAGGTGCGGCGCCAAGTCGCCAAGCACGAGCGGCATGATCTGCGGCTTGACGGCGAGCACGAGCACGTCGGCTGCCGCAGCCAAGCCTGCGAGGTCGTCTATCGTGCGGCCGCCGGTCTCCTGCGCAAAGCGCGCGCGTGCGGCCTCGCTTGGGTCGCTCGCCAACACCTCGAACGCGGCACCAGGCGAGGCGAGAATTCCGCCGCCGAGCGCACATGCCATATTTCCCGCACCTGCGAATCCGATCGTCTTCATGGTCTCTCCTATGCCACAGCCGGACGCGGCCCGAGAACGGCGGTGCCCAGACGCACTTGGGTCGCCCCCTCCGCGATCGCCAGATCATAATCAGCACTCATGCCCATCGACAATTCCTCGCCGGCCAGAAGTTCGCGGGCACGCAGGTCGCAGAGGCGCTCGTGTAACTCGGCGAAAGTCTTCCGCGTCTCGGCGCGCGTCACGCCCGCACGCCCGATCGTCATGAGGCCCTCGACGCGCAGGTTCGGCTCGTCGCGCAACTCTTCGGCGAGTGCGGCCAGGCCCTCGGGTACAACACCACTCTTGGCGGCGTCGCGGCTCACATTCACTTGAAGGAGAATCCGCATCTCCCCTGTGGCCCGCCGCGCCAAGGCTCGTGCGGTAGAGGCCTTGGCGATCGTCTGAACACAATCAAAAACGCCGGCCGCGAGCTTTGCCTTATTGCTCTGGAGGGGCCCGATCAGATGCCAATTTACCCCAGCGCCGATACGCTCGCGCTTGCGCGCGGCTTCCTGAACATAATTCTCTCCGAGATCACGCGCGCCAGCGCGTACCGCAGCCTCGGCCAGCTCCACCGGCAGACCTTTTACGACCGTCAGCAGACGCGCCGAGTCGGGCGGCCGTCCGCTTGCCACGGCAAGCGCCTGGACCTCGCTCGCGACCGCAGCAAAACGGCGCTCTACTGCGTCGGGCGGCAGCGGCCCAGCGAGCGCCGCGACACCAATGGCTCGGGCCAGCGCCTCGGTCTCCGCCAGCGGCAGCCCGATGACATTCGTGACCGACCCCTCAACACCCGATACAAACGAGCCGGCCTTGCCTTGGATCGCATAGCCACCTGCTTTGTCCATGCATTCGCCGGTGGCGATATAGGCGCGCAATTCGGCCTCGCTGACATCGCGCAGGCGCACGCGACTTGTGACCACCTGTGCTTCGCGCACCTCCCCGCCCACCGCCCAGGCAATCCCCGTAAGCACCTGATGCGTGCGGCCGCATAGGCTGCCGACCATGGCCAAAGCCTCTTCCTCGTTGGCCGGCTTACCGAGAAGCTTGCCGTCCAGAACAACGATCGTATCGGAACCGAGCACCGCCGCCTGCGGGCGCTCGCGACTGATCGCGCAGGCCTTGGCGCACGCCAGTCGTCGCACATAGGCTTCGGCCGCCTCACCGGCCAGCTGCGTCTCGTCTATATCGGCCGGCGCAATCGCATAGGGCCAGGTGATGCGCGCCAGCATATCCTGGCGGCGCGGCGAGGCGCTGGCGAGGATGACACTCCTCATGCCAGTTCTGCCATCACGGGCGCATGGTCCGAGGCCGAGAGTTCGTCTTTTTTCTTGCGATAGTCGCGGTCGGTCACGACCTCGCCGGCGCGCGCACGCACGGCCTCGGTGGCAAGGAGGAAATCTATCCGCAGGCCCTTGTTCCTGTAAAAAGAGCCGCCGCGGTAATCCCACCAGGAAAAAGTTTTTTCCTCGGGCTTGCTCGCGCGAAAGAGGTCGACCAGACCCCAATCGAGGAGGCGCTGCACGCGCGCCCGCTCGGCCTCGGTATGGAAAATCTCGCCCTCGGCCGCCGCGCCTGCGTGGGAGTCGAGCGCTGTGGGGCAGACGTTGAAATCACCGCAGAGCACGAGCGGATCATCCGGGGAAAATTCACGTTCGAGATAGGCCAAGAAAGCATCGTACCAGGCAAGCTTGCGACCATAATCGTCATGCTCAAGGGTCTTGCCGTTGGGCACATAAACGGTCAGAAATTGGATCGCCTCGGCGCGCACGGCCAGCAGGCGTGCGCCCATCTCTTCCTGCCCGGGCAGCCCGCATTGGAGAACCTCGGCCTTCTCGCCCCGAGTCAGAACCGCGACGCCATTCCACGCCTTCTGCCCGTGTGTGACGGCGCTATAGCCAACCTCCGCCAGGGCTTCATGGGGAAACACCTCGTCGATCATCTTGAGCTCTTGCAGACCGACGAGATCAGGCTGGCGAGCCTCAAGCCAGTGCAGGAGAAAGGGAAGCCGGGCCTTCATGCCGTTGATATTCCAGGTGGCGATGCGCATCTACGGCCTTGTAAATGATCGCGCCCGCGGTTGCGATCCGGGCAGCGAATTTCTCTACTCGCCGATGCACCGGGCATAGCGTCCAAAAGAGGCCCGAAGACGGACACGAAGGATCCCACGATGAGTGTCAAAGTAATTCCCGATGGGTACCATGCCATCACGCCGCACCTGATCTGCCAAGATACGGGTGAGGCAATCGAGTTCTACAAAAGAGCCTTCTCGGCCACCGCGCTTTTCCGCGCGGCCGCGGCCGACGGCAAGGTAATGCACGCCGAAATCCAAATTGGCGGCTCGCGCATCATGCTGGCCGATGAGTTCCCGGAGATGGGCTACCTCGCGCCCCTGCCCGGCGCGCCGCTTGCAGACCTCAGCGACCTTTGAATTCGGGTTTGCGCTTTGCGAGCAGGGCAGCGACGCCCTCGCGGAAATCCTCAGTCTCAAATGTGCGCGATTGCGCATGCGCCTCGTAGCGCGCCGCCGTCTTCGGGTCCCAGCTGAGCCCCTGGTAAATGGTCTGCTTCGTCCACCGCACTGCCAGAGGTGCGGCGGTCGCGATTTCGCTTGCCAGTTCCCGCGCCTTGGCGAGAACCTGGTCGGCCGGCACAGCATAATTCACCAATCCGGCATCGGCGGCCTCGCGCCCGGTGACGATGCGACCGGTGAGAAGAAACTCGATCGCGCGCGGCACGCCCATCAGGCGCGGTAGTAGCCAGGTCGTCGCCATCCCCGGATGCAACCCAAGCTGCACGAAATTGGCCCCGTACTTCGATTCTTCCGCCGCTACGCGCAGATCACAAACAACGGCCAATCCCAACCCGCCACCAATTGCGTGGCCCTGCATCGCCGCAATCACCGGAACCTCGACATCGAGCAGCGAGAGGAAGGGCTGGTACATCTCCAGCGAGCGCTCGTGGCGCGCCTTGAACTCGCCCTCGCCATCCCAGGCGCCGCCCGCTGATTTGAAGTCCGCACCGGCACAGAAGCTCTTGCCCTTGCCGGTCACGATCAGACACCGGACCTCAGCGTCCGCGCGCACCCGCACTACGGCCGCCGCCAATGCCTCCAGCACATCCGGCGTCATACTGTTCCGGTTCTCCGGCCGGTTCAGCGTAAGCGTGGCAATCCGATCCTCGACATCCAACAATACCGCAGCGTCCATCCCCGCTGCCTAACACCCCCACCCCCCGAGCCAAACCGTTCCCTTGGGGGCATATGCACGTTTCTCGCTTCCTTGGGATGCGCGCACTTACGGGGACACGTTGCACTTTTTTTCAGGAATCGTAGCCTGAGCAAATGCCGAACGAGCCGGAGGTACTCAGCCCCGCCGAGTGCGAGGATCTGGCCGCACGCCTACGCGAATTGGAAACGGAGTTGCGCGAGCAGTTGGCCCGCGGCGAGGAGGCCGCGCGCCCGGTCGAACTCGACCAGAGCGCGGTGGGCCGTCTCTCGCGCATGGACGCAATGCAGCAGCAGGCGATGCTCCAAGCCACCAGGCAGAAGAGCCGCCTGCGTCTCGCCCAATGCCGCCAGGCCATCGTGCGTGCGAATGCAGGAGAGTATGGCTTCTGCGTCAGCTGCGAAGAGCCGATCGGCTACCCGCGACTCGCGGTCAGCCCGGAATCCCCCTTCTGCCTGGATTGCCAGAGCCAGCGACCCAGCTGAAGTCGAAGTTCAGCCTTGTACCTTGCGCAACGCAGCACGAGGTTTCCGGAACCCGTCGCCAGGACCAGGCGGCTAGGCGCTTGTGGCGGAAGCCAGGTCGCGGAGAATCGCCTCGGCTTCGGCAACGGTGCGGGTCACGACGGTGCCGGCGGCGGGAATATCCTGCACCAGGCCCTGCGCCTCGCCGATGAATTGCACGCCGGTGGCGACGTCGCCCTGCACCGTTGCTCGCTCGACGCGCGGTAGAGCCGCACCGAAATACGCGAGCATCCGCACCTTCTGTGGTGCCGCCACCAACCCGGCCAGCACCTGGGCCACCGGCCGCCCGATCGAACGAGCGGCCTTGGTCGCCTCGAGCGCGGCGCGCAAAAAACTCATCGGACGCCGCGTCAAGCGCTCCGAGAGGTCGGTCTGCATGATACGCGCCCACATCCCGTCGAAATTGTCGGTATAGAGAGTCTCGGTCTGACTCTTCCCCGTGATGATTTCCTTCATTGCCGCGTGCAGCGCACTCTCGCGCGTGGCGGCAAAACGCGTCCCCATGCCGATTGCCGTCGCCCCGAGCGAGAGCGCCGCGGCGAGTCCAGCCCCATCGGCGAAACCACCGGCTGCCACAACCGGGATCTTTACCGCCCGCACCACCGCCGGAATGAGCACCATCGAGCCGACGCGCTCACCATGTGCCGCCGCCTCATGTCCCGTAGCCAGCACCGCATCGGCACCCGCCCGTTCGGCCGACAGCGCGTGTTTTTCACTCGTGATGGTTGGCATCGCCACGCCGCCATAGGCATGTACGCCCTCGATGATCTCCAGGCCCTTGCCAAGCTGG
>JAYGCM010000070.1:0-56682 GCA_046583355.1 Deltaproteobacteria bacterium | reverse complement strand
CTCGATAGTCAGAAACAGAAATACTTCGCCCATCGTCCGGGTAGTCATATGGACTTCCCCATGATCGTGCTGGTCAATGGCGGCACGGCCAGCGCCGCCGAGATTGTCGCCGGTGCGTTGCAAGACCACCACCGCGCCCTCGTGCTCGGCACCGAGACGTTTGGCAAGGGGTCCGTGCAGACGATACTGCCGCTTGACGAATTCTCGGCTTTGCGCCTGACGACGGCGCGCTACTATACCCCGAGCGGTCGCTCGATTCAGGCAACCGGCATCGCGCCCGATATTTTCATGGAAAACGAAATCCGGGTGCGGCCGAAGGACGCCGCGCGCCACCAGCCGCTGGTTTTGCGTGAGGCGAATTTGCCCAAACATCTGGAGAACGGCGAGGCGGAGGCCGCCCCCGAAGTCGAGGTGGAAGAGGTGAGCGAAGAGGAGGTCGAAGTCGATCTACTTCGGGTGAAACTTGGTGAACCTGGCCAGGACCCACAGCTCGACCGCGCCTTGGAGCTTCTGAAGAGCTGGCAGGTGTTCAGCACGATCCTGGCGAAGCGGGGCTGAGTTTCCTTGGCGTCCCCGGTTGCCAAGGACGCGCGGCCGCGCGCGGTTACGGTCACGGCGCTGGTCAACCGGATCCGGGTCGGCCTGAGCGAGTCTTTTTCGCGCACGTTCTGGATGGAGGGTGAGATCTCCGGGCTGCGCCCGGCGGCGAAAGGGCACCTCTATTTTTCGCTCAAGGATTCGGGTTCTCAGGTCGATGCCGTCGTCTGGGCGGGCCGCGCAGCAAGGCTTCAGACGCAGCCGGCCAATGGGATGGCGGCGCGAGTTCGGGTCACCAAAGTCGATTTCTATCCGCCCACGGGAAGGCTCTCGGTGCAGCTCGATGCGCTCGAGGCATTGGGCGCGGGCGCCTTGGCGCGGTTGCGCGAGGAGAACCGCCGGCGCTTTGCTGCCGAGGGGTTGTTTGATGACTCGCGCAAACGACGGCTGCCTTTTTTGCCGCGCACCATCGGCGTGGTGACCGCGCGCACGGGGGCTGTCATTCACGATATCCTGCGCATCGTCGACGGCCGGTTTTCGCAGCGTCGCATTCTGCTGCGCCCCGTTCGGGTGCAGGGAAATGGCGCCGGCGCCGAGATCGCCGATGCGATCGACGACCTGAACCGCGAGGCCAGCGCCGAGGTCCTGATCGTCGGTCGCGGCGGCGGCTCGGCCGAAGACCTCCGTGCTTTCGATGAAGAAGTGGTCGTGCGGGCGATTGCGCGTTCGCGCATTCCGGTGGTCTCGGCGGTTGGGCATGAGTCGGATTGGACGCTTGCCGATCTGGTTGCGGACCAGCGCGCCCCGACGCCGAGCGCGGCCGCCCAGATGGTGGTGCCTGTAGCTGCGGAACTGAGCGCGCAGCTCGGGAGCTTGGGTGGTCGCCTGGAGAACGCCCTGCGCGCCGGCATCACCAACCAGCGGTTGCGCATGCGGCGGGCCGAGACGGTCCTGGGCAAGCCCGAGCGGATTGTCACGCAACGTCGCACGGCGCTCGCTACGCTGGCTCGTCGCGCGGCCATCGCGCTGCGCGGCTGCACGCCGGCGCGGCGCGAGCGGCTCGATTGGCTGCGCGGCGGTCTGGCCGCCTCTGCGCCGCGGCCACAGGTCCAGGCGCAAATTCTCGACGAAGCCGCCGTGCGGATGCGCGTGCGCATGCGCCAGCGGCTTGCCGAGGCCGGGCAGGATCTGGCCGCGCGCGGCCGCGCCTTGCAGGCTCTTTCGCCGTTGGCGGTATTGGACCGGGGCTACTCGCTTACGCGACGTTCCGATGATGATTCGATTGTGCGTGACGCAACCGAACTTGGCGTAGACGACGAACTCGAGATCCGCTTTGCACGCGGCGTTGCGAGAGCCCGCGTGCTAGGTTTGCGCACCGAGGAGGAAGAGAAATGAGCCCGAAAAAAGAGCCCACGAAGGCCGAGGAGCCGAGTTTCGAGGAGGGCATGGATTCGCTTGAGTCCATCGTCACACGGCTGGAGCAGGGGAATCTTCCGCTGGAAGAATCGTTGGCTTCCTTCGAGACGGGCGTTGGCCTGCTGCGTTCGTTGCATAGTCGCTTGGGCGATGTCGAAAAGCGCGTTGAGGTGCTGATGCGCGATGCGGCTGGTGTGTTGCGCAAAGAAGATCTCGAGGACGCCGAGTGACGCCCGGAGCTCTACACAGCTACCTCGGCGAGCGCCGCCAGGAGGTGGAGACGGCGCTTGGTGTGATTCTCGCGCCGCGTCGCGGCCGCCCGGCGATCTTGACCCGTGCCATGCGCTACGCTGTCCTTGGCCCCGGCAAGCGCGTGCGCCCTGTTCTGGCGCTCGCTGCTGCCGAGGCTGTGGGTGGGGCGCGGCGCCGCCGCCGCGCGATGGCGGCCGGCTGCGCGGTTGAGATGATCCATGCCTACTCGCTTGCGCATGATGACCTGCCAGCGATGGACGACGATGCTCTGCGTCGCGGCAAGCCTTCTTTGCATCGGAAATTCGATGAGGCCACAGCGATTCTGGCCGGCGACGCGCTTCTCACGGAAGCCTTCGAAGTCCTGTCCGCAACGGTGGCGCGCGATGCCGACGGCGCGCGCCGACAGGTGCAGATCATTTCCGAAATTGCACTTGGCGCCGGCAGCATTGGCATGGTCGCTGGGCAGCTGGCCGATATGGCGTCGGAAGGGCGCAGGGGCGTCGGGCGCAAGACCGTCGATGGCATCCACCGCCGCAAAACCGGCGCGCTGATCCGCGCTGCGGTGCGCGCGGGAGCGATCGCCGGTGGGGCCGACCGAGCCGCATTGGCGCGTCTTACGGTCTATGGCGAGTCGCTCGGACTCGCCTTTCAGATCGTTGACGATCTACTTGACGAGACGGCCGATATGCAAGTGCTGGGCAAGCAGGGCGGCGGCGACCGGGCGCGTGGCAAGGCCACCTATCCGGGGCTGCTGGGCCTGGACGGCGCTCGCCGTGCGGCGCTGGCCGAAGAGGCGAAGGCGCTCGACGCCATCGCGCCCATGGGGCGTCGCGGAGCACCTCTCCGCGCGTTGTTGCGCAGTGTCGTCGCGCGAGCGGCTTGACGTCGCGGTCGTGGCGCGCGGGCTTGCCGAGAGCCTCGAGCGCGCCCAACGGCTGATTCTGGCGGGCCTGGTCCGGGTCGAGGGGGAGCGGGTGAACCAGGCCGGCTACCGCATCCGCGCCGAGCAGGAAGTGAAGCTCGATGGTCCCGCCCATCCCTATGCTTCGCGCGGGGGCGTGAAGCTGGCCGGCGCGCTCGACGGGTTCGATTTCGACCCGGCCGGGCGCATCTGTGTCGATGTCGGCGCATCCACCGGCGGCTTCACCGATTGCCTCCTGCAACGCGGTGCGAGTCTCGTGCACGCAATCGATGTCGGCTACGGCCAGCTCGCTTGGAAGCTGCGCCAGGATGCTCGTGTCCGGGTGATGGAGCGGACCAATATCCGCAAGCTGGAGGGCCTACTCGACCCGGTGCCCACGCTGGCGGTGATCGATGCGTCGTTCATTTCTTTGCGCGTGATCCTGGCGCCCACCGTGGCGCAATTGGCAGGACCGCGCGATATCATCGCTCTGGTGAAGCCCCAGTTTGAAGTGGCGCGCGAGCAGGTGGGCAAGGGCGGACTGGTGAGCGACCCGGCCATCCGCCGGTCGGCCGTGGATGCCGTGGTCGAGACGGCGCTCGGTCTGGGGCTGGTCTGCTGCGCGGTGCAGGACTCGACTCTGCCCGGAGCCAAGAAGGGAAACGTCGAGATTTTCGTTCATCTCCGGGCTGCGCCCGGAAGCAGGTGGGAGACCCCGCCGGAGGCCTGAGTTGAAAGCGCCGGCCGGCGCCGGTAAACCTCGGCATCGTGGCCTGGTTTCGCACAGAAGAGAGTCGTGTCGCCGATGAACTCGAAACGCTCTATGCCGAGTATCGACGCCTCGAGCGTCAACTCGACGAGCATGCCGAGCGGGCGCCCTATCCGCATGTGGCCGAGCGTCTGCAAGCGCTGCTGGCAACCGAAGAGGCCAACGCGGCCAGCGTCGCGGCGCGTCTGGCCGAGCTCGGCCGCTACGCCGAGGCAAATGCATCGGCCGTCCTGCGCGACGGCGCCAGCAGCTGGGAGCGGCTGCTCGGTACGCTCGAAGACTACCGCTCCCTGGTGCGTCACCTCGGTCGGCTCAAGGCCCGCTGGGACGATGAGCGCCCCGAGGACGCTATCCTGGTCAGCGGCCTACGCGACCAGGCCAGCCGCAATCGCTCGGAAATCTCCGATATGATTGCCCGCGCCGACCCGCACGCATCGAATTAGCCACCGGCTTCCTTGGCCTCCCAGCTCGCTGGGAGGATGTTTGGAATATTCACTGCTTTGGCGCTCGTTGTAGATTTCTAGTGAGATATGCAGGCTGGGCTATTGTCCGCTAAGGTGACCAGCTGAGAAGGAGTCCTTATGGCACGCGTTACAGTAGAAGATTGTCTGGAGAAGGTCCCGAGCCGGTTTGAGCTCGTTGTGCTGGCGTCCAAGCGCGCCAAGCAGCTGCTGAAAGGCTCCCGGCCACTGATCGACGCCAATAACAAGGAAGTCGTCAGCGCTCTGCGCGAGATCGCCGCAGGCAAAGTCACGGTCGTTCGCCCCGAAGCCGACTGACTCAGGCCAACGATCTGAAATCTCGCGACGATCCGGCCGCACCGCCTTCGGGTGAGGTCGTAGACGCGGACCTTGTCGAGCCCGAAGAAGTCCACACGGAAGACGCCGGCGCGGCCGACTCGAATGCGCTTGTCCCGCGCGACCCTCTGTCGGCCTATCTGGCTGAGGTGCGGCGTCATCCTCTGATCGACGCCGAGGAAGAGCATGCGCTGGCTGTGCGCTGGCGCGAGGACGACGACCGCGAGGCAGGGCGCCAGTTGGTCACCGCCAACCTGCGTCTGGTGATCTCGATTGCGCGCCGTTACGAGCGCGCCTTCAAGAATCTCCTTGACCTTGTCCAGGAGGGGAATATCGGTCTCCTCGAAGCGCTCAAAAACTTCGACCCCTACCGCGGTGTGCGCTTTCCCACCTACGCCGTCTGGTGGATCCGCGCCTATGTCATTCGCTATGTGATGAACAATTGGCGCCAGGTCAAAGTCGGCACGACGCAGGCGCAGCGCAAGCTTTTTTTCAACCTGCAAAAAGAAAAGGCCCGGCTTGAGCAAGAGGGTTTTGCGCCGGACCCCAAGCTGATTGCGGATAGGCTGGCGGTCAAGACCTCCGAGGTCATCGAAATGGACCAGCGACTCTCGGCGCGCGATGTCTCGGTGGATGCGCCGGTGGGCGAGGGGGGCGAGTCCACGATGCTCGACTTCCTCAGTGGCGGGACGCGCGATACCGAGTCCACCTACGCCGAATCGCAGGCGAGAAACCTGATCGCCACCAAGATCCGGGAGTTCGGCGCGACGCTTGCGGGGCGAGACCGCGAGATTTTCGACGAGCGCATGATCGCCGAGGAGCCGCTCACCCTGCGCGAGTTCGGCGAGCGCTACGGCGTGAGCCGCGAGCGGGTGCGGCAGATCGAGGAGCGCATCCGCAAGCGCCTACGGGTTTTCATGCTCGAAGAAGTCCCCGATATCGCCGATATCGAGGTGCGCGCCTCGATCACGGACGGCGACTGAGCCGTCACGCGGCGGCCTTCAGCCATGCCCCATGGCGGAAAGAAAATCGCCTAGCTTGCCGAAGCGCATATAGGGGTTGGTACGGACCTCTTCGCCGATCGTCGAGGTCTTCTTGTGCGCGTAGTTGTGGCCGGGAAATAGAATCGTCGGCTCCGGCAGCTTTTTGAGCGTATCGTTGAGTGAGCGGTAGAGGTCTTCGGGGTTACTGCCGGGCAGGTCGACGCGGCCGCAGGCGCCGATGAAAAGGGTATCGCCCGAGACGATATGGCCGTCGACGAGAAAGCATTGCGAGCCTGGGGTGTGGCCGGGCGTATGCAGGAAAGTGATTTCGATATCGCCGACCTGGAGCTTGTCGCCGCCTTCGGTGGCGACAAGATCGGAGTCAGAGAGTTGGGCCACCTGATGGGCGTAGGGCACTTCGCTTTTATGAAGGTGAATCTTGACCGACTGCGAGGCGATCAACTCGGCGGCGCCGGTGATCTCCATGCCCATCATGGAGCCGCCCATATGGTCGGGGTGGAAATGTGTGACGAGGCCGGCGGTGATCTTCATATCGTCGGCCGCAGCGATGCCGGCGATGGCGTCGATATCCCAGGCGGCATCGACCACTACGCATTCATGCGTCTCGCTGTCGCCGATCAGATACGCGAAGTTCTGCATCGGTCCGATTTCGATTTGTTTCAGGTAGAGGCGGGGCTCGGATTTCTCAGTCATGGTTTGTCGTTCCTCTAGTCGCGGTTCATTTTGGCGCGGCGCTCGGCCTCGCCCAGGCGCAGGCCCTTTTCCCAAAGCACTTCGGGTATGCCGCTTTTCTTGCTGACCCAGCGCGCCAGAACGAAGAGCAGGTCGGAGAGCCGGTTGAGGTATTTGATGAGCTCGGCGCCTACCTCTTCCTCACGTTTGAGCCGGATCACGTCGCGCTCGGCGCGTCGGCATACGGTGCGCGCATGGTGCAGGGTTGCGGGCAGATGCCCGCCGGCCGGCAGGATGAAGGATTCGAGATCTTCCAAGTCTTCCTGACAGCGGTCGATGGTCTTCTCCAATCCTTCGACCTCGGCCGCCGCGATGGTGATCATGCCCTCCCACGCGTCGGCCGGTGGTGTCGCCAATTCGCTGCCCAGGTCGAAGAGTTCGTTTTGCAGGGCCTCGAGGATGGCCGCGAGTTCGGCTTGCGCGGCCGGGGCGGTCGTGGCGCCTGGCTGGTCGTTGAACGCTCTTGCGACTCCGAGGATCGAGTTCAGTTCATCCACCGTGCCGTAGGCCTCCACGCGCAGGCAGTCCTTGCTCACGGCGGCGCCGCCAACCAGGCGGGTCTGGCCGCCATCGCCGGTGCGGGTATAAACGCGGTTGATTCGGATCGCCATGAATTTTCTTTCTTGCTCCGCTTCAGCGGTGGCATTGTTGGCGCAGGATCTCGAGGAGGCGGGCCGGTTTGACCGGTTTTTTATAGAGGACGCCCTCAAGACCTTTGAGCTTCGCGCGCTTGATGATGTGGTCACGGTCGTAGAAAAAGGCGGTCATCAAGACAACGGGTGTCGCGGGGTAATGCTCACGGATGTAGACGAAGAGATCGTAGCCATCGAGGCCCGGCATCACGACGTCGCTGAGTACGCAATCGAAGGTTCGCTGGTCGACGAGGTCGCGCGCCTGCAAGCCATTGGCCGCGGTCTGGACGATGCAATCCTGCGCCCGCAATAATTCGCTTACCGATTGGCAGACCGCGAGGTCGTCGTCGACAACCAGAATCTTCAAACCGGCCAAGGGCAGGGTCGGGGTGCTCGGCTTGGTGTTGCCCGCCGCTTGGTCTCGCTTTGGCGCATCATCGAGCCCGGGCCCGAGGTCGGCCATGCGGGTGCCCGGTAGATACTCCCGCGTGCCGTAATATCTCTCGGTGGCCATCTCGGAGAGACGGTTGACGATGGTCTGGATTTTCCCGATCGAGCCCGTGATCGAGTCGATGCGCTCCTGCTCGACGGCGCAATCGCTCTCGCCGGCAAGCCTCTGCACATCGCCTTCGAGCATGGAGAGATTGTTGAGGATCGCCGCAAGTGGGTTGTTGACCTCATGGGCGACGCTCACGGCAATTTCCTCGAGCGTGGCGAGTTGGTCCTGACGGTGGATCTCACGCAGGTCTTTGGCGAAGCCGATCGAGCCAAGCTCGAGACCCTCGCCGTCGAAGATCAACGCGCCGGAGATGGCAACATCGAGTTCTTCGCCATTGCGCATCTTCAGTCGGGTCTGGAAGTTGCGGACTTTGCCGAGGCCGCCGTTGGCCGGGTCGCGCATGGCCTCCATGACCCGGCGCGCCTCCTCGACCGAGGCGTAGACCAGCCCGACGCCATGGCCGGCAACCTCGGCTGCGCTATAACCAAGAGTGGTGCGCGCACCCTCGTTGTAAAATATAATCTCGCCCTGGCGATCGACCGCGATGATGATATCGGGCGAGTCCTCGAGCAAGCGCTCGAAATAAATCGGTGGTAGTGTGGGCATAGGCTCTAACGCCCGAACTCCATGCTAAGAACTCGAGTCGAAATGGTCAAGAAGGCGATCGCATTTCCGTCCTTATTTCTCGCCCTGATTCTCGCGGCCGGGTGCTATTTTACCCAATACCCCGAAGTGGTCGAGACTCATCTGACCCTCTTTGAGGAGTATGGCGCCAAGTTGCAGGTGCTGGCCGATCAGGGAATCCGCGTGCCACCCCAGGATTGGGGCGAGTTTGTCTATCCGCATGAGCGCGCTGAGGACTTCGCACGCATCGTAGACGACCGTTTTGCCGGGCGGACCTCGCTGGTGGCCCTCCGTGTAGCCCTCAAACGCTATGGCGAACTGATTGCGACACCCGATATCCTGCACAGGGGCGACGCTGTGGTGGTGATCACCGCGCGGCGCAAAACCCTGGCGGCGGCGATCACGCATACGCGGGCCGCTCTGGCCGCAGAAGAGTAGGGTGGCGCGCCTCTAGCGAGCGGTCCGGTCGAGCGGTCCGGTATCAGCGCGGAGGCAGCAGCGTGACTTTCTTGTTGTCGTCGCTGGTGGCGAGGAGTTGCGAGATGGTCTGGCCGCTTTCCGGGTGGTTCTGCTGCGGTGCGATCTCGGCCAGCGGCAGCAGCACGAAGCGTCTTTTGGTCAGGCGCGGGTGCGGCAGCTTCAGCTTGCGGCCATTGAGCACGATATTCTCAAAGAAGAGCATGTCGAGGTCGATGATGCGCGAGCCGAATTTCTTGCCCTTCACGCGCCTGCGGCCCATTTTGGTCTCGATCTCGAGTAGGCCCTTGAGAAGATCCTGCGGGCTGAGTTCGGTCTCCAGCTCGCAGGCCGAATTGTAGAACCAGGTCTTGGCATCGCCATGCGGCTCGCTCTCGTAGAGTGATGCCTTGCGCAGAATGCGCGTATCGGGGAGCTCCCGGATTTTATCCAGGGCTTCCGCAATATTGGCGCGTCGATCCCCGAGATTCGACCCGAAGCCGATCAAAGCTTTATGCGGCATACGCGGCTCTCTTCTCCTGCCTCATCCAACACGGTCGGCGGAAACGAACCTCGGCTGGCACCAATGCCGCCAAGGGATCCGCTCGACTTCCGTTTTCCAACTATCGGAAGTGTCGACGAAAGCCAAACGGTCGCGCCAGAGAAAGAGATTTTCTACGATGCCGCCCCGACCAGCACATCACGCATCGAATAATGGCCCGGGGCGCGTCCGGCCAGCCAGGCCGCCGCGCGCAGGGCGCCTGAAGCAAAGGCCTCGCGGCTCTGGGCGCGGTGGGTGAACTCCAATCGCTCGCCGGTGCCGAAGAAAAAGACCGTATGGTCGCCCACGACATCGCCGCCGCGTAGCGCCATGACGCCGATTTCCTCGTCCTTGCGCTCGCCGATCATGCCCTCGCGGCCGTACACTCCGAGGTCGGCCAGTTTTGCGTCGCGACCGCTGGCGGCGGCGCCGGCCAGGGTGAGGGCGGTGCCCGAAGGCGCGTCCTTCTTCAGGCGATGGTGCGTCTCGACGACCTCGATATCGAAAGCTGTGCCGAGCTTGCGCGCGACGCTCTCGACGACCTCGGTGAGCAAGGTCACGCCGACGCTCATATTGGAGGCCTGCAGAAGAGGGATGCGGGTGGCGAGTTGGTCGAGCTCTGCCTGCTGCTCGGGCGAGAACCCGGTTGTGCCCAGAACCACGCCGCAACCCTGCGCGGCGGCAATCCGGGCGTGTTCAAGTGAGGGCTCGGGCCAGCTGAACTCGATCAGCACCCGGCCGGCCTGCAAGGTCGCGCTGGCATCGTCGCTGATCTGGATGCCGCAGGGGCCCGTGCCGGCAGCCACGCCGGCGTCCTGGCCGATCTGGGCGTGCCCGGTCGCTTCGAGCGCGCCGACGGCCTCGACTTCTTTGCTGCGCGCGGCCAATCCGAGAAGCGTTCGGCCCATGCGGCCGGTGGCCCCGGAGATGACGAGTTGGGCGCTCACGCGCTCGCCCCGACGACGCCGAGACCGAAATCGCGCATCGCGGCAGCGAGTGCGGCGCGTGGTGCCGCCGAAAGAGGCGTGAGCGGCAGACGGAGTTCGTCCTGGCAGAGGCCGAGCATCGCAACGGCGGCCTTGACCGGGATCGGGTTGGTCTCGACGAAGAGGGCGCGCATCAGCGGAAGCAGGCGGTAATGCAGTGTGCGGGCTTCTTCCATTTTGCCGGCGAGCGCGAGGTTGGTCAGTTCGGCCAACTCGGCCGGTGCGACATTGGCCGATGTCGAGATCAGGCCGCTCGCGCCAAGCGCGATCATCGGCAGCGTCATCGCGTCATCGCCCGAGAGCACGGCCATGCGGTCGCCGCAGATGGCAACCAGGTCCATCACACGATCGAGCGAGCCAGTGGCATCTTTCACCGCGACGATATTGTCGATATCGGCCAGGCGCGAGAGCGTCGAGGTCGCAATGGTCGAGCCCGTGCGTCCAGGAATATTGTAGGTGATGAGGGGAAGGGAAACCGCTTCGGCAACCGCGCGATAATGTGCGTAGATCCCGTCCTGCGTCGGCTTCACATAATAAGGAGAGATCAGCAGCGCGCCGGCGGCACCGGCAGCTTCCGCACCCTTGGTGAGTTGGATGGCTTCGGCCGTGGAGTTCGAACCCGTACCCGCAATCACCGGTACGCGGCCTGCTGCGGTAGCCACCACGGCGCGGATGACCTCGGAATGCTCTTCGTGCGAAAGCGTCGCCGCTTCGCCGGTCGAACCGCAGGGAACGATGGCGGTCTGGCCGCCTTGGATTTGTCGTTCGACCAGAGTGTCGAGGGCTTTGAAGTCGACGCGGCCGTCAAGGAAGGGCGTTATGACCGCGACCATGGAGCCGGTGAAAGGGCATTTTGTATTGCTCATAATTCAATCTCTCCGGAGAAGACCTCGGTCGCTCCGCCGGTCATCAGGATATGGTTGTCGCTTTCGCGCCATTCGATCTCAAGGTCGCCGCCCAGGAGTTCGATGACGACGCGGCGCTGGCCGCGGCCCGTCAGCACGGCGGCAACCGCGGCAGCGCAAGCGCCAGTGCCGCAGGCATGGGTCTCGCCCGAGCCGCGCTCCCAGACCCGCATGCGCAGACGTGCGCTCGGTGCCTCGCCCAATACCTCGACGAACTCGACATTGACGCCTTGGGGAAAGAGGTCGTGTGTTTCAATCTTGCGGCCGAGTCCGTGGACATCGGCGGAGCTGGTTGCGGGGACAAAGAGCACGCAATGCGGGTTGCCCATGGAGACACAGGTGATGCGATAGTCCTCGCCATCGACGCGCAGGGCGCGATCGACCATACGTTCGTCGCTGGCAAGCGGGACCTCGGCGGGCTCCAGCGCGGGCGCGCCCATATCTACAATGACGCGCTCGACCAAGCCGCCCTGGTACTCGAAGCGCAGTTGCTTGATGCCGGCATCGGTTTCGACCGTCATTGCGTCGCCCTGGGCCAGTCCGCGGTCGCGGGCGAATTTCCCGACGCAGCGGATGCCGTTGCCGCACATCTCGCCGCGGCTGCCGTCGGCGTTGTACATCTCCATGCGCACGTCGGCGACGTCCGAGGGAGCGATGAGAATCAGGCCGTCCGAGCCAATGCCCGTATGGCGCGGCGCGACCGCACGCGCAACCGCCGCCGCGTCGTCGACCTGGGTCGCGAAGGTGTTGATATAGACGTAATCGTTGCCGATTCCGTGCATCTTGGTGAAGGGCAGCAGCATGGCGTCTTGGCCCGAATTTCTAGCACGCGATGCGACCTGGGCACATCCGCGATCAGGCTGCACTTACGATGTTCGTGGAAGCGCCTTTACGCCGGGGGCTATGGCTCGTTAACATGGGGGGATGGCTGACAACCCTTTTGCCGACCTGGAACTCCTCGAGCGCATCGCTGCGCGCGTCGGGACGCCGTTTTTCCTCTACGATGCTGCCGTTCTGCGCGACCGGATCGAGCGCATTCGCACGCTGACTGACGCCGAGGGCCTGCAGGCCCGCTACGCGATGAAGGCGCTCTCGCTGCGCCCGGTTCTGGACGAGATGCGCCGCGGCGGGATCTGGATCGATGCCGTGTCCGGCAATGAGGTGCTGCGCGCCGGTCGCAGCGGCTTTGCCATGGGCGCGAACCCACCCGAGGTGATGCTCACGGCCGATGTCTTTCGCGACAACGCGCTCGCCGTGGTGGGCCAAGAGGCCGTGTTGCCGAATATCGGCTCGCCGGGCCAGCTCGCCGAGTTGGTAGAGGCCGGCTACCGCGGCCCCATCGGCATTCGTGTCAATCCCGGATTTGGGCACGGCCATGTAGCCGCCTGCGATACCGGCGGCCCAAGCTCGAAGCATGGCATCTGGATCGACGATCTGGACGCCATGGCCGAGGCCGCACGCGCGGCCCAGGTTTCCGTCGTGCTCCTGCATGCGCACGTCGGCAGCGGCCCGCAGATCGCCGAGCTCGAAGAGAACCTGGAGCGCCTGGCCGGTTTCTTCGCCGAGATGGTAGGGCGCTTCCCGGCGCTTGAGGCCGTGAACCTCGGCGGTGGCTTTCCGCACGATTATCGCACAGCGGATACCGTAGCCGACCTGGCCGGCCTCGGGCGGATTCTACGGGCCGCCCAGCCGCGCTTCTCGCAGTTGGCCGGGCGCAGCATCCGGGTGGAGGTAGAGCCCGGGCGCTTCTTCGTCGCCTCATGCGGTGTCGTGGTCTCACGCATCACCGACCGCAAGCAGACCCGGACCAACGCCAAGGGCGAAGGCTATGATTTCCTCATGGTCGATGCCGGTTTTTGCGACCTCGTGCGCCCCGCGATGTACGGCGCCCACCACCGCATCTCGGTTGTCGGCCGCGCCCTGGGCGAGGAGCGCCCCTTCGCGGTTGCCGGCCCGCTGTGTGAGTCGGGCGACCTCTTTACCCGCGACGCGGAAGAGTTGATCGAGCCACGTCTCCTGCCGACCCCGGCTGCCGGAGATTTCCTCGTCCTGCATGACGCCGGCGCCTACGGCACCGTGTTGGCGTCGAACTACAACTCGCTCGGCCGCGCGCCCCAGGTCTGGCTCGACGGAGGCAAGGCGACGATCGTCCAGCGCCGTGAGACGCTCGAGGATATTCTCGCCCTGGAATGCCAAGAGAGCATTTAGCCGGAACGCAAGGACAGGGGGCGGGTTGATATCGGCCGAGGCGGCTCGGCGATCTCGGTATATTGTTTGACTTCATCGGGAGCTTCGCGGCGGCCGCTCCTTGCTCCGCAGTGCGGGATTTCGGAGTGACGCTTAAGGCACGGCGACCGCGGCTGCTTCGCGGCGGACTGGTTCGCTTTGCGCGGGGAGGCTGCGGTAGCCGTCGGTGGTGACGGCGATTACGCGGTAGATACAGGCTTCGCCGATGCCGGGGGCGTCGTCGTGAATCGTGATGCGGGTGTTTTTGCGAAACGAGCCGCGGTTGACGATGGGGAAGTTTGCGACCTGCAACATGTCGGGGCGGGGTTCGCAGGAGCGCCAGAGTTCGAGGAAGCCCAGATCCGACATATCGTGGCCATCGACTGTGCGGTCAGGGCGGCGAAAGCGGATCTCCAAGCCGCCTGGAACGCTGCGGACTTCGAGGTCGCTGACCGGGCGGGGCGAGACGAATTGCGGCGGGCGCAGGGTACCGCGCCGGCCGCAGCCGGGTGCCAGAGCCAGCACGGCCAAGCCGAGCGCCAGGGCGAGACGCAGCCGGGGCATGCTTGGCGTGGCGATCACCGGCCGCGCCGCTTTGCCGCGAGCGGGGCGAGGCCGTCTTCCTCGAGTTCGCGCAGGCGTTTCACGACATTTTCGAGCGCCGTGCCGCCGGTCAGGCGACGGCGTGAAAGCGCGCTCTCGATGCGCAGGCGTTTGCGTGCCGGGCTGCCCAAGAGCGGCGAGAATCCGGCCAATTCGGCGCCGCTCAGGGTCTCAAGGCTACGCTTTTCCAGGACGCAGAAGCCGATGATCCGACCGATCACGCCATGCGCCTCACGGAAGGGCATGCCTTTTTCGACCAGGTAATCGGCCAGCTCGGTAGCCAGCGCGAAGCCGCCGGCGGCGTCGGCCATTTTTTCGTCGTTGGTGCGCAGGCGCGGCAGCATTTTTGCCAGGATATCGAGCGCGGGGCGCAGCAGGTCGGCCGTATCAAAGACGGGCGGCTTGTCCTCCTGGAGATCGCGGTTGTAGGCCAGCGGCAGGCCCTTGAGGGTGATGAGGAGTGCCTGCAAGGAGCCGATGATCCGGCCGCTGCGGCCGCGGATGAGTTCGGCGACGTCGGGGTTTTTCTTCTGCGGCATCATCGAGCTGCCGGTGGCAAATGCGTCGGGTAGCTCGATGAAGTCGAATTCCTGAGATGACCACAGAACGATCTCTTCGCAGAGGCGCGAGAGATGCACGGCGATCAACGAGGCGGCGGCGAGGTATTCGACGGCGAAATCGCGGTCCGAGACGGCGTCGAGCGAGTTGGCACTGACCGAGTCGAAGCCGAGTTCGCGGGCCACGCGCTCGCGGTCAAGCGGAAAGCCGGCCCCGGCCAGCGCGCCGGCGCCGAGCGGCAGTACATTCAAGCGGCGGCGGCAATCCTGGAGACGGCCGCGGTCGCGCAGAAGCATCTCGACGTAGGCGAGCCAATGGTGCGAGAGCAGAACCGGCTGGGCGCGTTGCAGATGGGTATAGCCGGGTATGACGACCTCGAGGTCCTTGCGTGCGCGGGTGGTGAGTCCGCGGATCATATCGTCGACGGAGCTCAATGTGGCGTCGATTTCGTCGCGCAGCCAGAGGCGGAAATCGGTGGCGACCTGGTCGTTGCGGCTGCGTCCGGTATGGACCTTGCCGCCGACCGGACCGACCAGTTCTGTGAGGCGCCGTTCGACGGCCATATGGACGTCTTCGTCCTCGGGTTTTACGCGGAAGCGGCCCGCGGCGATCTCCTTGCCTACCTTGCGCAAGCCCGCGCGGATCTGGCCGGCTTCACGGGCCGAGAGCAGCTTGCGGCGCTCCAGAGCATTGGTGTGTGCGATCGAGCCACGGATATCGTGGGCGGCCATGCGTAGGTCCGAGGGCAGGCTGCAGGTGAAGGCCTCGACCAACGGGTCGGTGGGTTCGGTGAAGCGGCCGCCCCACGCTTTCTCGCCGCTTTTTTTGTTTTTCTTCATTTCGCTTTGATCCCAGCGCGGGCGCGCGTGCGCAGGCGCAGGCCAGCCAGCGAGATGAAGCCGGTGGCGTCGGCCTGGCGGTAGCCTCCCGCTTCATCAAAGCTCGCGATCTCCGGGTCGTAAAGCGATTTTTTAGCGCGCCGCCCGACCGTCATCACGTGGCCCTTGTAGAGCTTCATGCGGGCCGTGCCGGTAACCGGCTTCTGGCATTCGTCGATGGCTGCTTGCAGCATCTCGCGTTCGGGCGAGAACCAATAGCCGTCGTAGACCATGCGTGCGTAGCGCGGCACCAGCGAGTCGCGCAGGTACATGGCCTCGCGATCGAGCGTCAGCGACTCGACGGCTTTGTGCGCTGCGACCAGCACCGTGCCGCCGGGTGTCTCGTAGACGCCGCGGCTCTTCATGCCGACGTAGCGGTTCTCGACGATATCGATCCGGCCGACACCGTGTCGCCCGCCGATCTCGTTGAGCCGGGTGAGCAGGGCGGCCGGTGCCAGACGTTCGTCATTGACGGCGACGGCATCGCCGGCCTCGAAATCGATCTCGAGGTATTCGGCCTCATCGGGGGCTTCTTCGGGGTTGACCGTGAGCAGGAACATATCCTCATGGGGTTCCTGCCAGGGGTCCTCCAGAATGCCGCCCTCGAAGCTGAGGTGGAGGAGGTTGCGGTCACATGAGTAGGGCTTCTCGCGACTCACCGGAATGGAAATCGAATGCTCCTCGGCGTAGCGGATGAGGTCTTCGCGGCCCTCGAAGGTCCAATCGCGCCAAGGCGCGATGATCTCGAGCTCGGGGTCGAGTGCAGCGAACGTAAGTTCAAAGCGCACCTGGTCGTTGCCCTTGCCGGTGGCGCCGTGCGCCACCGCCTGCGCGCCGGTCTCGTGGGCGATCTCGACATGGCGCTTGGCAATGATCGGACGCGCAATCGAGGTGCCGAGGAGGTAGCCGTCTTCGTAGCTCGCGTTGGCGCGCAGCATCGGGAAGACGTAATCGGCGACGAATTCCTCGGTCAGGTCTTCGATGAAGATATCACAGGCGCCGGCCGCTTCGGCCTTTTCGCGCACCGGATCGAGTTCCTCGCCTTGGCCGACATCGGCGCAATAGGCCACGACCTCGGCGCCGTATTCTTCCCTCAGCCAGCCCAGAATGACGGAGGTGTCGAGCCCGCCGGAATAGGCCAGAACGATTTTGTCGATTTTCTTCTTCATGAGGATGCGTTTCTTCCCGTATTCGTGTCCATGCTCTCGTGTAGCCAGCACAGGATGGCTTTCTGCGCGTGGAGCCTATTTTCGGCCTGATCAAAGACGACGGAATGCGGGCCGTCCACGACCTCGGCCGAGATCTCTTCGCCGCGGTGTGCGGGCAGGCAATGCATGACCAGCGCTTCGGGCGCGGCGCAGGCCATCAATTCGGCGTTGACCTGGTAGCCAGAGAAGGCCGAGCGCCGGGGCTGGGCCTCGGCCTCCTGGCCCATGCTGGTCCAGACATCGGTGTAGACGGCATCGACGCCCTCGGCCGCCGCCTTGGGGTCGTGCGTGATCTCGATGCGCCCCGGCGTGAGGCGCTGCGCACGTTCGAGCACTTCGGGTGTGGGTTCATAGCCGGGCGGGCAGGCGAGACGGAAGTCGATCGCAAAGAGGGCAGCGAAATTCAGCCACGAGTTCACGACATTATTGCCATCGCCGATGAAGGCGACCTTCAGGCCGTCGAGGCGACCGAAATGCTCCTGGAGGGTCTGCGCATCGGCCATCATCTGGCACGGATGCACCCGATCGGTGAGTCCGTTGATAACGGGAATGCTGGCCGCCTCGGCAAGCTCCAGCATTGCGCCATGCGAGAACGTCCGCGCCATGATGAGGTCGACCCAGCGCGATAGGTTGCGCGCGATATCACTCACGCTCTCGCGCGCCCCCAATTGAATATCGTCGGGCGCCAGATAAACCGATGCACCACCCAATTGTTTGATGCCGGTCTCGAAGGTGACGCGGGTGCGCAGGCTGGGTTTCTCGAAGATCATGGCCAGGGTCTTGCCGATCAATGGGCGGGTTTGTTTGCCCGCGTGCAGGTCGGCCTTGAGGCTCGCGGCGCGCGCGAGCATCTCCTCGACTTCCGCCCGCGAGGTATCCGCGAGCGATACAAAATCTTTCTTCATTGCGGGAAGGCTCCTTCGAGAAGGTCCAGGCCTTCGTCGATCTCTTTGTCCGAAATGATCAGCGGCGGGGCGATGCGCAGCACGCCTTGGCCGGTCACGTTGATGAGCAGGCCAGCCGCCAAGGCGCGCTCGGCGATGGCGCGGGCGGTGTCGGCGCCTTCGAGTTGCATGCCGAGGAGCAGGCCGCGGCCGCGCACCTCGGTGACCAGCTTGGGGTGTCGTTTCGCCAAAGCCTCGAGTCCGGCGCGCAGCCGCTGTGCGGCCAGGCGTGCCCGCGGTAAGGTGGCGCCGTCGAGCAGGATTTCCAGAGTGGCGACGGCCGCGGCGTTGGTCACGCAATTGCCGCCGAAGGTCGAGCCATGTGAGCCCTGGTCGAAGGCCTCGGCGGCGCGCGGGCCGACGCAGAGGGCACCGACTGGCAGGCCGTTGGCGATGCCCTTGGCCAGCGTCATCACATCGGGCACGGCATGCATGGATTCATAGGCAAAGAGGGTGCCGGTCCGGCCGCAGCCGGTCTGGATTTCGTCGAAGATCAGCAAGAGGTCTTCGTCATCGCAGAGTTCGCGTAGCCCCGGCAAATAATCCGCCGGCGGCACGATCACGCCGCCTTCGCCCTGGATCGGTTCGACCAGGATGGCGCCGGTGGTCGGACCTACGGCAGCACGCATCGCGTCGAGGTCGCCGAAGGGCACGTAGCGGAAGCCTTGGAGGTTGGGTTCGTAGCCGACCCGGATTTTTTCCTGGCCTGTGGCGGCAATGGTCGCCATGGTGCGGCCATGGAACGAGCCCAGCGTAGTCAGGATTTCAAAGCGGCCGCCGCTGGCATTGCCGCGCCGCCGCGCGAGTTTGATCGCAGCTTCGTTGGCCTCGGCGCCGCTATTGCAGAGGAAGATCTTCTCGGCAAAGGAGTGGGCGACCAGCAACTCGGCGAGCCGGGCCTGCGGCTCGCTATGGTGCAGGTTGGAGACGTGGACGAGCTTGGCTGCCTGGTGGGTGATCGCCGCGGTGACGGCCGGGTGGCAATGGCCGAGGTTCGTACAGAGGATGCTTGAGAAGAAGTCGAGCACCCGGCGGCCCTCGGCGTCATGCAGCACGCAGCCTGCGCCTTGGACGAAGACGATGTCCGTGCGTCCGTAGACCGGAATCATATTTTTGCTGTTGCGCTCGATGAGATCCGCAGTCTGGGTGGTTGCGGTGCTCATGGGAGCTTTCTCGGTGTCGTGCCGGGCCGGTGCACCTCGGTGCCGACGCCTGTGTCGGTGAAGAGTTCCAGGAGCACGGCGTGGCGCTGCCGTCCGTCGATTATATGCACTTGGCGCACGCCGCCGGCGAGCGCCTCCAGGCAGCAGGAGACTTTGGGGATCATGCCGCCTTCGACCGTGCCGTCGTCAATCAGTTTCTGCGCTTGGACGGCGTCGAGGCTGGGGATCAGCTTCTTGGCGTCGTCGAGGATGCCTGCCACGTCGGTCAGGAGAAGGAATTTCTCAGCGCCCAGGGCCTCGGCGATTTTTCCCGCCGCGATATCCGCGTTGATGTTCAGGCTCTCGCCTTCCTTGCTCGCGCCGACCGGAGCGATCACAGGAATGAAGCCATCGCGCTCCATCGCTCGAATGATGCCGGGGTCGACCGAGACGACCTGGCCGGCGTGGCCGAGATCTCCACCTTCGGAGTCGAGACGTTTACCCTCAAGCAGGCCACCGTCTTTGCCCGAGAACCCGACGGCCTTGCCGCCGGCTCGCTGGATATTGGTGACGATTTCGCCGTTGATCTGACCGGCCAGAACCATATCGACAACCCGCATGGTGGCGGCATCCGTAACCCGCATACCGCGGACGAAACGCGACTCGATATTGAGATCCGCCAGCAGTTGGTTGATCTGCGGGCCACCTCCGTGCACCACCACCGGGTTCATGCCGACGTATTTGAGCAGGACGATATCCTGCGCGAAGGCCTGCTTGAGGTCCTCGTCGACCATGGCGTTACCGCCGTATTTGACGACAACCGTTTTCCCCGCGAAGCGCCGTATATAGGGCAGCGCTTCGAGAAGGATCTCGGCGTGTTGGATCTGGCTTGCCTGGTCCACCTGTCGGAATTACGCAACGCCTGGCGGAAACGCAACGAACGAAGGCGCAAATGGTTTCAACGCCAGTGGACGGGGCGCTATAATATGAAACGCGACAGGTCTTCGTCGATCAGAATGGGGTCGAGCTCGGCGCGGACCTGCTCGGCCGTGATATGGACCGTCTCACCGCCGCGGTCCGGAGCCTCGAACATCAATGTGTCGAGGAGGCGCTCGAGGATCGTATGCAGGCGACGCGCGCCGATATTCTCCGTGCGCTCGTTTACCTGGGCGGCGATCCGCGCGATCTCGGTGATGGACTCGTCGCTGAACTCAAGCGTCACGCCTTCGGTCTCGAGCAGGGCTGCGTATTGGCGGGTCAGGGCGTTTTGCGGCTCGCGCAGAATACGCTCGAGATCCTCCTGCGTCAGCGCCTCGAGTTCGACTCGTATGGGGAAACGGCCCTGGAACTCGGGGATCAGATCCGAGGGTTTCGCGACGTGGAAAGCCCCGGCGGCGATGAAGAGAATATGGTCGGTCTTTACCGGGCCATATTTGGTGTTTACGGTGGAGCCTTCGACAATCGGCAGCAGGTCGCGTTGTACGCCTTCGCGCGAGATATCGGCCGCGCCCGTCTGCGCGCGTGCCGCGATTTTGTCGATCTCGTCAAGAAAGACGATACCGCAGGCCTCGACGCGTGCCACGGCTTCGGTCTTCACGGTATCCATATCGACCAGGCGTGCGGCTTCTTCCTGCTCGAGCAGGTCGAGAGCTTCCGGAACTTTAAGCTTGCGAGATTTGGTCTTCTGCGGCACCAGATTCGCGAACATCTCTTTGATGTTGAAGCCGATCTCTTCCATGCCCTGGGGGGTCATGATTTCGATGCCCGGCGAGGTCTGTTCCGTGACCTCGATCTCGATGATGCGGTCGTCGAGATTGCCCTCGCGCAGTTGGCGGCGGAGCTTCTCGCGGGTGGAGTTCAGATCGGTGGTGCCGGTCTCAAACCCGGCCTTGCTATTGGGCAATAGGGCGTCGAGCACCCGTTCTTCGGCGGCCTCGCGGGCGCGCACGGCGACGCGCTCGCGTTCTTCCTGGCGCACCATGGTGATGCCGATTTCGACCAGGTCGCGCACCAACGACTCGACATCACGGCCCACGTAGCCGACCTCGGTGAACTTGGAGGCCTCGACTTTGAGGAAGGGGGCTTGGGCGAGCTTGGCGAGACGGCGCGAGATTTCGGTTTTACCGACGCCCGTGGGGCCGATCAGGATGATATTCTTCGGCGTGATCTCGTCACGCATATCGGTGCCGACCTGCTGGCGGCGCCAGCGGTTGCGCAGCGCAATGGCGACGGCGCGCTTGGCGGCGTTTTGGCCGACGATATAGCGGTCGAGTTCCGAGACGGTCTCGCGTGGCGTCATGGCCGTGTCGACCGTGCTGGGCTGGGCCGCGGCGGGCGCGGCTACCGGCGCGCTGGCGTCGGGTAGGGCGATGGTCTCGGTTCCCGGTTTGCTCATTTGGCGTCTCTGCTCAATTCCTCGATGACGATCTGGTTGTTGGTGTAGACGCAAATCTCGGACGCGATCAGCATGGCGGCCTCGGCTACGCCGCGCGCGTCGAGATCACTATGCTGCAGCAAGGCGCGGGCGGCGGCGAGCGCGTAGCTGCCACCGCTGCCGGTGGCGATCGTGGCATCGCCACCAGGCAATATATCGGGCTCGATGACATCGCCCGTGCCTGAGACGACGAGAAGATTTTCCGCGTCGGCGGCAATCAGCATGGCTTCGAGCCGGCGCAGGGCTCGGTCCGAGCGCCAGTCCTTGGCGAGCTCGACGGCGGCGCGGCGCAGCTGGCCGCGATGCTCGTCGAGTTTCTGCTCGAAACGCTCGAAAAGCGTGAAGGCATCGGCCGAGGCGCCGGCAAAGCCGGCCACAACGCGGTCCTTATGGAGCCGGCGCACTTTGCGGGCGCCATGCTTCATCACGGTAGAGCCGAGGCTCACCTGTCCGTCGCCGGCAACACAGGTCGAATTTCCCCGCCGGACGGCGAGAATCGTCGTCGCATGGGGCACCAAGGAAGGGCCATCATTGTGCACAATCGTCCCTTAAGCACGGTTGCGGGGCTTGTCGATGGGCGGTCCGGAAATCAGCGCGCGCGAGGGTGGCAATCGTCGTAGACGCGGCGCAATTGGCCGAGGCTTACATGGGTGTAGCGTTGGGTGGTCGCCAGGCTGGCGTGGCCGAGAAGGTCCTGGATCGAGCGCAGGTCGGCGCCGGAGTCGAGTAGATGGGTGGCACAGCTGTGGCGCAGAGCATGCGGCGTCACATGCGCGAAGCCGCTGCGGTCGAGCCAGGCCTGCACGATGCGTCCGACGCTGCGTGGACTCAGGCGGGTGCCGCGCAGATTCAGGAAAACAGGACTCTTTGCCGGTGCGCCGCCCTGTGTGGCGAGAATTGCCCGCAGCCGGGTCAGCGCCTGGGCGGCGGGCTGGCTGAGTGGAACGATGCGATCCTTGCCGCCTTTGCCTTCGCGGATATGCACCAGGCCGCGCGCCAGGTCGGTGTCGCGCCAATCGAGTCCGACGGACTCGCTCGCGCGCAGGCCGCTGCCGTAGAGTACCTC
Source organism: Deltaproteobacteria bacterium (assembly GCA_046583355.1). Classification (GTDB taxonomy): domain Bacteria; phylum Desulfobacterota; class Binatia; order UBA12015; family UBA12015; genus UBA12015. The sequence continues at coordinate 34,572 of JAYGCM010000070.1, read as the reverse complement.
CATAAGGGCGCGATCACGGGCGGCACCGAGGCCATCGACCTGACGCGGCAAAAAGGCCTCGGCGAGTGCCTTCTCGGGTAGGGCGCGCGGCAGGGCGCGGGGATATTTCGGGATATGCAGGGGATCTGCCGGATTGGTCGTGATGCCCTGGCGGCGACGTAGCCAAGCGAAGAAGCTTTTCAATACGGAGGTGGTGCGGCCGACGCTACGCCGTCCGACGGTCTCGGCGCGTTCGGCAAGAAAGGCGCGTAGGTGGTCGGTCTCGGTTGTCTCCCAAGCACCGCGACCGGCGGCGGCAAACGATTCGCGCAGGCGGCGCAACTCGCGCTCGTAGGCCCGGATCGTATGCGGCGAGCTGCGACGTTCGGTTTCCAGGTAGCGCAGGAACTCCTCGATCCTTGTCTGTTGTGTGCTCTGCCTCCCCTCCACCACGTACTCCCCCTCGGCCGGACCTCCAGGCTGGTGAGACCGACCCCTTATGATACCACCGATAGTGATGGTGGCGCTAGAGGAGGGCTCGCATATGTTGCGAATCGGGTACGGCTTTTTACGGTCGCTTGTCTTCGTATGTCTCGCGGCTGTTTTGGTCTTGTCGATTTCGGCCTGCGAGAGCCGGGATCCGGCGCAAGCAGCAGCGTCTCGCTTTGTCGATAGCTATTACGTCGAGATCGACCTCAAGGCGGCCATGCCCTATGCGACGGGCCTGGCGTTCAACAAGCTGGTGACCGAACAGGAATTGCTCGAGGGCATCGGCGTGCCGCTGGCCGCGGGTAAACCGACTGTGCATTATCGCTTCGTCGAGGAAGGCGCGTCGCGACACGCCGAGCGGCGCAGCTTTCTTTATGAATTGACCATTACCTTTTCGGATGCCCAGGTTGTCCGTCAGGCATTGGTTACGGTGCAGCAGCAACCGGATCGGAGCTGGCGGGTCGCGAATTTCCAGGAGCTGAGTTGAGCCGGTCGGGATTGCTCGGGCTACTCCTGCTTCTGCTTCTCTTGCCGGTGGTCCTTGCCGGCGCCGTGGTCCTCCGCGCGCATCGTCTCTTGGTCGACCCGGCGTCGCTGGCAGGCGTTTTTCCTCCCGGGCTGGGTGCGGTTGCCGAGTTCGAGGCCATCGACGTGGATTTCTGGCCACCGGGCATTGTCGTGCGTGGAATTCAGGTACCGGATCGCTCGATTTTCGGTCCCGGTCAGCTGGTCCACGCGGATGCGGCCTGGCTGCGTGTTGGTGTGCGTGCCTTGCTCGCCGGCGAGGTTGTGGTCGAGGAGTTGGTCATCGAGAAGCCGGTCCTGCGGATCGTGCACGGCGAGGGCGGCTGGAACCTCGCCGCTCATCTTGAGGCGTTTCGTCCGCCGGAATCCTTCGCCCTGCTGCGTGTAGAGGCTTTGCGTGCGCGGCTGATCTACCGGGACCGGACGCGTCCCGGCGTGGCGGAGTTCGAGTTGCGCAATGCAAATCTGATAGCGACCCGCGCCTCGCTGGACGAGGGCTGGCAGGTTGAGTTGGTAGGTGACTCGCCGGGCGGCGAGGCTGACGGGCGTGTCGAAGTCGCGGTGCGGATGCCGGATCGCTCAGGTGAGACGGTTGAGGTGCAGGCCGAGCTTCGGGGAATCGAAGGCGCCCGTTTCGATGAGTTCGTGCAATTGATCGGCGGCGAGATGCCCTTCGGGACGCGCAGCGCCGGGATGGTTTCGGGCCGGCTGGTGGCTCGCCTGCCCGACGCAATGCCGCCGGTGCCGGTTCTTTTGACCGCCGATCTCGATTATTCGGAAGCCGAGATCCTGAGTTCTCAAGGCTGGGTACTGAAGCCGTATCAGGTCCCTCTTGCCCTGGAGGTCGGCGTGCAGGTCGATGCCGCGGGGTCGCGTCTCGAGAGCGTCCTTGCGCGTAGCGGCGCCTTGCGGCTTTCGCTGATTCGCTCCGAGGAAGAAGGCGAAGAGAATGTTCTGGTCGCCGGCTCCGAGGGACTCGATGGCCGGACTCTGGAGCGTTTCCTGCCCATGCTCGCCGGCCTGCGTCCGCGTGGTGCCCTGGAGCTTACGGGAGAGCTGCGCCCAGCCGCCGAAGGGTCGCATCTGCACCTTGGTCTGCGTGGTGGCCGGCTGGCGTTGCTGTCCGAGGAGCGCCGCTGGACGATGGCTGCGGTGGACCTCCAACTCGGTCTGCGCGCGCGCGGCGATGTGACGGTCGGTGTGGAAATCATCGATCTCGAAGGCGCAGGATTTGGTGTCGGCCTGGTGCGGCTTGGCTACGTCCTGCGCGAGGGCCAGCCGAGCCAGCTCACCATGCTCGCGGTTGGTGGTGGCCGCAGCGGGGCAGAACTCGAGGTGCTCGAGCTCAGCGCTCGCGTGAGTGAAGACCGCATGGATATGGACCGGTTGTTTCTGCGCGCTTTCGGCGGCGAAGTGGTGGCGACCGGCGTGCTTGAGCGCGTCGATGCCGCGGCTTGGGACCTGAGGTTGGACCCGACCTGGCAGGGGCTCGATTTTGCCCGCCTGCTGGCCTTTGCGGGGCCGGATATCGACGCCTCGGGTACCACGGATGGCCGCGCTCTTCTCGCCACCAGCGGCACGGACCTCGATGGTCTGGCGGCTAATCTCAGCGGCGCCATCGACTTCCGCCTTGAGCGCGGCTTGCTCGGCCAATTCAATCTGGCGCGCACGGGTCTGGCAGGTCTGGCGGCTGTGCCGGGCCTGGGCGCAGCAGTGCGTGATGGCTTGGGTGATTCGGTGCCGGGTTTGGGCGCGACAAATACCAAGGTCGAGTCGCTCCATGCGATCGGCACGCTGCGCGGCGGCGTATTCTCGGTGGCGGATTTCGCGGTGCTGTCGCCGACATATTCTTTTGCCGGTGATGGCGTGGTCGGGCCAGAATTTTCGGTGGATCTGGCCGGGGATCTGGGGCTGTCGGCTCGCACCATAGCCGCGTTGCGTATGGATGTGCCGCTGCTGGATGCGGTTTTCGGTGAAGACGAGGAATTCAGGATTCCGCTCCGGATTACGGGGCAATGGCCCGATCTTCGCGGCCATATTTCCAGTCGTTTCTCGCGTGCGTTGGCGGGCCGCGCCTTGCGCCGCGGCGGCGAATCCTCGGAGCAGATCTTGCTCGATCTATTGGGTCGTGGCCGTTGAGTGCGCGCGCAGAAGAGGGGATCTTTCGCTGGCTTACGCTGCCCGAAGCCGGTTTGATGGCGACCGCGCTATGCGTCCGCCGCCCCGAGATTGCGTTCCTGAAACATATGTTCGAATCCTGTGAAGGACTCGGATTCACGCGCATGGTTTCGGTATCGGACGACCGCGAATTCGCCACGCTCGCCATTGTCGCGACGCCCGATTACGTCTCTGAGGCAACCGAGCTTTTGGCGTCCTTGTTGGCGCACGGCGGCTTCTTTCTCGCCCCCACCGATCTGCCGAAGGTCTGTCGCGAGGATTGGTTCCTCAGCGAGTGGCGCACCTCTAGCACCGGCTGATTATTCCGTGCCGGTGGCGGATTCTGTTGGGCGACGGTGGAAGAAGAAAGCCACGATGATGCTCACGCCGTAGAGCAGAACCAAGGGTGTGGCGAGTAGCATCTGCGAGGCGATATCCGGGCCCGGCGTAAGGATGGCGGCGAGGATCATGATGAAGATCAGCGCGTAGCGCCACGGCCGGATCAAGGTGTTGTGGTCGATCATGCCGATGCGAGCAAAGAAGAAGGCGATCACCGGCAACTCGAAGGTGATGCCGAAGGCGAGCAGCAGGCGTGAGCTGAAGGAGAGATATTCGCTGATGCGCAAGGCCGGCTGGATACCGATGGTCTGGTATTGCTCGAGGAAGAAACGGTAGCCGATATAGAATACCGTAAAGTAGCAAAATACGGCGCCGGCGAAGAAGAAAAACGTACCAAAGACAACGAAGGGAATGACGTACATCTTCTCGTTGCCATGCAGGCCCGGCGCAACGAAGGTCCATACCTGATAGAAGAGCACGGGCGAGGCGAGGAAGATTCCGGCGATGAATGAAACCTTGAGCTTGGTGAAGAAGGCCTCGGCAACGCCGGTGCCGATCATGGAGAGATCGGTGCCTTCCCCGACGGTTTTGATCGGCGCCGTGAGTACGTCGAAGAGTCGGTCGGCAAAGAGGTAGGAGACGGCGAAGCCGATGGCGACGGCCGCGACCGCCTTGACGATCCGCCAACGCAACTCTTCGAGGTGCTCTGTCAGCGGCATTTCGAGGTCCGACATACTGATGGTCCGCGCAGCGCCGCCTAAGCGTCGCTACCGTTTTTCCCCGATGGTCCGGACGGGGCTGCCACCAAGGCCGGGTCCGGCGCAGTGGGTTCCGGGTCCGGGGTGGTGGATTCCGGCTCCGGCGTGGTGGCCTGCGGATCTGGCGTCGCCGTGGCTGTCGTTGCCTTGCGGGTCGCCCGTTCCGTGTCGCGGCGGCCGCGTTCGTGCTCGCGAGCTTCACTCTCGATCATATGCCGGGCGGCGTCGAGTTCCTTGTTGACGTCGCCGGTGAGGCGGCGGAACTCAGCCAGGCCCTTGCCGAGAGAACGCGCAACCTCAGGCAGACGCTTCGGTCCGAGAACAACGAGCGCGACCACGATAATGACCGCAAGCTCGGGCATGCCGATACCGAACATCGTTGTCGATGCTAGCCAAGACCCTCGGCGGATTCAATTTCGTGAAGGGGACGTTCGTCCTGGGGATCCCCCCCAGGTGAAAGGCCGGGGCTCGGTACCCCGGCGAAAGGCTTCCAATACCGTGTCTTTCTGTCCGGGCTCCGCAGGTCGGCCGGTTTCGGGGTTGATGGCGACCAGCACGATATTGGCGGGCACGACAAAATCGCTGACTGGTGTACCGGCCAGCGCGTGGCTCATGAAATCTTTCCAGATCGGTGCGGCCACCCGCCCGCCGGTTTCATGCGGGCCGAGAGTTTTGTCACGGTCGTAGCCGACCCAGACGCCGGCGATGAGGTCCGGCGTAAATCCCAGGAACCAGGCGTCGCGCAGGTCGTTGGTCGTGCCGGTTTTGCCCGCGGCTGGCCGGCCGATGCGGGCGCGCCGGCCGGTGCCTCTTTCCATTACGCCGCGCATCATGCGCGTGACGATATAGGCGGTTTCGGGGCGGAGGGTGGCGCGGCGGCGCGGTGGTCGCTCCTCCAGGATATTGCCGTGTTGATCGATGATCCGCGTGATGAAGCGCGGCTCGACCAGGGTGCCGCCTTCCGCGAAGACACCATAGGCGCGGACCATTTCCAGCAAAGAGGTCTGCCCCGTACCGAGCGAAATCGACAGGTTCGCGGCAAAGCGTCGCTCGAAGCCGAAATTCGGCAGGTAGTCCAGGAGGTAGGGCAGGCCCATGGCGTGAACCAGCTTCACGGCCACGACATTGCGTGATTGGGTCAATGCCTTGCGCAAGGTGGTCGGGCCGTAGAAGCGTTTGCTGAAATTCTTCGGCGACCAGGGCTTGCCGGGGAGGTCGTCGAAGGTGACGGGGGAATCGTCGATGATACTGGAGGGGGTATAGCCGTGGTCCACGGCGGCGGCGAAGATGAGCGGCTTGAACGCGGAGCCGGGTTGGCGTCGGCTCTGGATGGCGCGGTCGAATTCACTATCGCGGTGGTTCCTCCCGCCGATTAATGCCTTTACGTCGCCACTCGCGGGTGCCATCGCGACGAGAGCACCTTGCGTATCGTTGTTCTCGGTCAGGGCAAGTGAGGCTTTGCCGTCGTGGTTGAGCACGCGGGCTTCGAGCACGTCGCCGAAGCCGGGTTGCCTGGCCGCGCGGCGGATCCAGCCCAAGCCCGCGGGCGGAATCGTCACGAAGCCGCCGGCCCAGCGAAGATAGAGGCCCCCATCGGGCGTGCGCCGCTGCCCTGACGGTCCGGGCAGGACGACGACCTCGAGGACCATCCCGCTCTCGGGAAGTGCGGCCGTGGTCCGTGCCGCGCCCTCGGCTGGCAGCAGCGAGCGCCACTCGGCACGGTTGAGACGCCGCAGCGGGCCGCGGTAGCCTTGGCGCTGGTCGAGCGTGTGGAGGCCTCGGCCCAGGGCTCTTTCGGCCGCCTCCTGCATCGAGAGATCCAAGGGAGTTTCGACGATCAAGCCGAGACGGTAGGTGCCGCTTGCGCCGTAGCGCTCAAGGAGGAGTCGGCGCACCTGCTCAAGATACCAGGGTGCGGGTCCGCCGGTTTCCGCAGGCAGTTCTGTGTTGCCGATATGAATCTCTTCTTGCTCGGCGGCTTGGGCCTCGGCCGCGCTGATATAGCCCTCTTCCTGCATGCGGCGCAGTACGTAGCGCTGGCGCGCCTTGGCCCGCTTGAAATGCCGATTGGGTGAGTAGCGACTCGGCGCCTGTGGCAGGCCGGCGAGGAGGGCAGCCTCGGCCAATGAGATATCGGCAACGTCGTTGCCGAAATATTCGCGCGAGGCGGCCTGGACTCCGTAGGCTCCGGCGCCGAGATAGATCTGATTGAGATACAAAGACAGAATCTGCGACTTCGTCAATTCGGTCTCAAGGCGCAGCGCCAAGATCGCCTCGCGCAATTTCCTCTCGTAGCTTCGCTCCGGTGAGAGGAGAAGTTGTTTGACTACTTGCTGGGTGATGGTGCTGCCGCCCTGACGGGTCTTGCCGCTGCGTGTATTGGCAAAGAAGGCGCGTAGGATGCCCACGGGGTCGAGCCCGAAATGCTCGTAGAAGGTCGAGTCTTCGGCGGCGAGGAAAGCCAATTGCACGGCCTTGGGGATCTTGTAGATCGGCGTGAGGTAGCGTTTCTCGATGAAGAATTCGCCGATCAAGGTGCCGTCGGCAGCCAGGACGCGTGTGGCGACCGGCGGGTTGTAGTCGAGTAGTTTCTCGACGGGGGGCAATCCGGTGGAAAATTCCCGATAGATCAGGAAGAAGCTCGCCGCCAGAGCGACGCTGAGGAGCGTCAGGATGCCGAAGAGGAAGGCCTTGAACGGATGCAGCGCCGCCCTTCGTCCCGTTTTTCGCCGCCCCGCCACCGGAGTTTTTCTATCGGATCGACCCGGAATTGACCATGCCGGCCTCGGGCCCTGGCGATGGACAGGGTGGTACCTCCTCGTGCTACGGTATTGCTGATGGCGGGATCGGGAAGCGGGGAGACCACGCGTCGTAGGCGCGACGGCAGGGCTGGTGACGGCTCATTGCGGGAATTGCGCCTGCTTGAGCGTGTCGGGAAGCTGATCCGCGATTCGCACGATCTGCGTGAGACGCTCGAGAGCGTTGTGGGCGTGATCGCCGAGCGCATGCGCACGGAGGTCTGTTCCTTCTACTTGCTCGACGACGATCAGACCTCGCTCAGCCTCTGGGCGACGGCCGGGCTCGATCGTGACGCGATCGGCAAGGTGCAGATGGCCGTCTCGGAAGGCCTCACTGGTTTGGTGATCGAGTCGATGGATCGGGTGATCGTCGATGACGCGCCGGTCCACCCACGATTCAAGTTTTTCCCCGAGCTGGGTGAGGAGCGCTACCATTCCTTTCTCGGTGTCCCGGTCCGCGAGCGCGACGCGGCGCTCGGTGTCCTGGTTGTGCAGACCTTGCGTCGCCGCTCGTTTACGGCCGACGAGGTCAGCCTGTTGCGCACGATCGCGGGTCAGATCTCCTCGGTACTGGTGCAGGCCCGCCTGCTCGATAGCCTCAAGGCCAAAGATCAGGAACAGGCGGATTTTCGCCGTCGCATGCTCGACCAGTTGCGGCGCCTCGAGACCGTGGACCGCAGCGGCGAGAGAGCAGCGGCGCGCAAGCGCGGCGAGAGGCGTGATCCGGGTGAGAGGCTGCGCGGGATTGCGGCCGTGCCCGGCTTTGGCATCGGGCGGATTCATATTTTGCATCCGCAGATCGTGCTTGCGGAAATCGCCGACGAACCGGGCAAGGACGCGGAGGTCGAAGCCGAGCGTTTTGACGGCGCGGTCGAGGTTGCCGTCTCGGACCTGGGCCGGCAGCAGCGCAAGATGGACGAGATTCTCCCCGAGGCAACGGGCAAGATTTTCGACGCCTACGCCCTGATGCTGCGCGACGAGACCTTCGCCCTTCGCGTACATCAATTCATTGAAACGGGATCTTCGGCCGAGTTTGCCGTGCGTGGTGTGGTCGAGGAATTCCTCGAGGCCTTCGGTCGCATGGACGACCCCTATCTGAGGGATCGCGCCATCGATATCCGTGATATCGGCCAGCGGCTTCTCCGTATCCTTCTCGGGATAGAATCCGCATCCGAGGAAAAGCCGGAGAAGGGCAGCGTGCTGATCGCCTCGGAGTTGACGCTTACCGACCTCTCCGAGATAGACCTCCTCGAATTGCGTGGCATCGCACTCGCGACCGGCGGCGAGACTTCGCATGCCACGATTCTGGCCAAATCCTTCGAGATCCCGACGGTCGTCGGCATCGAGGGGCTTCTCGGTCATGTCGCTGAGGGTGACAATATGATCGTTGACGGCAATGCCGGCGTGGTCTACCGCGAGCCGGGCCCCGAAGTGGTCCGCGAGTACGAGCGTATGGAGGGCGATTATCGCGCCTTCAACGAGAATCTGGCTTCGCTGCATGACCTCCCGGCCGAGACGACCGATGGGCGCATCGTGAAGCTTTCGGCCAATGTCGGACTGGTCGGCGATGTGGTTCTTGCCAAACGTCACGGCGCTGAGGGTGTCGGGCTCTATCGTACGGAATTTCCCTTTGTCTCGTTTCGTGAATTCCCCAGCGAGCAGGAGCAATACGAGATCTACCGCAAGGTGATTGTCGGCATGGAAGGCGCGCCGGTTACGGTACGCACGCTCGATGTCGGCGGGGATAAATATCCGATGTATCTGCATATGCCACAGGAGGAGAATCCTTTTCTCGGCTGGCGCTCGATTCGTGTTTCGCTGGAGATGCCGGAATTCTTCGATGTCCAATTGCGCGCAATCCTGCGCGCCGCACTTGACGGCCCGACGCGCCTCCTGCTGCCCATGATTTCCTCGTTGGAAGAGGTGCACCAGGTCCGCGAGATGCTGGACGAGACTCGCCGCAACCTGGAGCGCGAGGGCGTACCGCATTGCGGCGATATTCCTGTGGGCGTGATGATCGAGGTGCCGTCGGCGGTTTACCTGGCACCGCAGTTGGTGGAGGTCTCGGATTTTCTTTCGATTGGCACCAACGACCTGATTCAATATGTGCTTGCGGTCGACCGCAACAACCGCAAGGTGGCCCGACTCTACGAGCCCTTGCATCCGGCCGTCCTCGGCACCATTGACCTTGTCGTGCAGGCGGCGCGCGAAGCCGGCAAGCCCGTGTCGATGTGTGGCGAAATGGCCGCCGACCCGATGGCAACGCTGATTCTGCTGGGCATCGGCCTGGACGAGCTGAGCATGGAGCCTTTCTTCATTCCGGTCATCAAGAAGCTGATCCGCTCGGTCTCGCATGAGTCGGCCGTCGCCTTGTCCGAAGAGGTGCTGCGGCTGCGAACCTCACGCGATATCAAGCGTCTGGTCTTTGACTCGATGCGCGAACTCGGCCTGATCGAACTCCTCGATATGTACCAGTAGCCTGCCGGAACCCGGGTGACCGGGCTCCGGCGGACCTTTGGCGGGTACTATCCAACCATCTCGGAGGGGCGGAAGCCGTGCTTGCGGTCGAATTCGTCCGCCACCCGCTCGTCGTTCTTCTGCATTGCCTCGACGTCGACATCGGCGAGGCCGAGAATGCCCATATCGCCATAAACGCCTCGAATCTTGGGTCCCCAGAGCCCGATGGCCTTGATGGTCGGCACGATGCGCGAGAAGAGGGAAGTGCGGAATTGCTGCATCCAACCCGAGTTGCTGGTGTGCTCCATGCACTCCTTGACCGGCAGGCCGAGTGTCTCCCAGACCTCTTCGGCGAGGAAGCGGTCGCGCATCAGGTAGCAGGCCTCCGCAACGAAATCTTCGCGCTCGTCGCGCTCCTTCTGCGTCAATTGCGGATAATAATCGCGCAAAACGAGCCGGCCGAAGGCGACATGGCGCGCCTCGTCCTGCATCACGTAGGCGTTCACCGAAGCGGCCAGCGGGTTTTGTGCCCCGTCGCGGATGAGTTGGAAGGATGCGAGTGCCAGGCCTTCGACCAGCACCTGCATGCCGAGGTAGATCATATCCCAGCGCGAGTCGGTCAGCGTCTGGTTGATCAGAGTCCGGAGGCTCGGGTTCAGCGGGTAGGCGAGTTCGAATTTCTCGTGCAGTAGTCGGGTATAGGCTTCGACGTGGCGCGCCTCGTCGACCACCTGGGTGGCCGCGTAGTATTTCGCGTCCATATGCGGCACCTGCTCGACGATACGCGCGGTGCAGATGAGAGCACCCTGTTCGCCGTGCATGAACTGCGAGAGCTGCCAGGATTGGTAATGGCGACGGATGTTGGCGCGTTCCTGCTTGGTCAATTTCCGGAATCCGTCCCAGCCATGGATCGGGATCATTTCATCGGGCAGGCCGGAGGGGTTCTCCGGGTCGAGGTCCTGGGACCAATCGATACGGTCTTCGGCGTCCCATTGGAGCTTCTTGCCTTTGCGGTAGAGGCTCAGGAGCTCCTCGCGGCTCTCGTCGTACTCGAATTCGAAATCGGCGTCGAAGGCTGCCGGAACTTTCCAATTCGTCTCAGTGGGCATGGAATAGCGATCAAATGTACTCATGGTTCTCGTTTTCCTTTCTGATAGAACTATCAATAATACCTTGTTGATAGCTTGGTCAACAGCTATCTTTGCCAATGAACTCAATGAGTTTGCCACAGATCAAGGCCCGGGCAAAGCGCCTGCCACCGGAACAGAGGCGCGCGCAGCTGCTGGCGTATGCGCTTGGAGTCTTTGCGCGCCGCGGGATCGGCGGCGCCCATCACGCCGAGGTGGCCGCGGCGGCCGGCGTTTCGGTCGCGACCACCTTCACTTATTTCGCCACTCGCGACGAGCTGGTTTCGGCTGTGTTGGACGAGGTGGGGGCGCTTTACGTCGGCCTCGCCGAACGGATTCACGCAGGGACGGGCAGCGCACCGGAGCTGCTCCTGGCCCACGCGCGGGCATTTGCCGATTCCGTCGATTCCCACCCGGACCACGCTCGCATCTGGCTCAATTGGAGCGGTGCGCTGCGCGAGGAGATCTGGCCGCGCTATCTCGCCGTGGAGGAGCGCACGATCGCTCCGATGATCCGTACCCTGCGGCGCGGGCAGGCCGAGGGCTCGATTGCGACCGCGACGGCGCCCGAAGATAGCGCGCGTATCGCCATCGGCGCGGCCTACCAGATTGTCCAGATGAAAGTCCTGGGTCGTAGTGACGCCGAGATCGAGCGCTTTCTTGCGGCGCTGACGCGCGCCCTCGGTGCGGCCGCCTGATCCCGGCTTGCGAGTTGCGCGGGAGGCCCGGCCGAAAAACGTGCCTGATTCTTCGAGCGGCCGTCCAAGGCTCACTCGCGGCTGAGCAGGCCGTTGCCATGCGCTTCACGGAAGAGTCCGTGCTCGATGGGAATCCGCGCCATGGCCTGTCTATCAGGAAAGGCGGGTGTCGAAAGCGAGATGATAGACGCTCCTGGATAGGCTAGATCTGCGGGCAATGTCGGTATCGATGACTACGGAAGAAGGTGCGGGGGCGTTGCCGCGGGCGTGCCTGGTCTGCGGTGGGCGCGACGCGAAGCGTCTGCATGGCGACGATGACCCGCTTTTTCGCTGTCCGTGCGGGCTGGTCTACGTCGATCCGATCCCCACGGGGGATGCCATTGCGCAGCGCGAGGACGAGGCTTTTGCCGGTGGCCTGATGGACGAGACGGCCGAGATGTTCACGGCCTATTACCGTGACTACCCGGACGACCCCGTGGTCGCGGGCTTCCGGGCCACCGCCGAGCGTCTGCATACTCTGACCGGCGGCGGCCGCCTGGTAGATGTCGGCGTCGGCACGGGCTTGTTGCTTCATTTGGCCGAGAAGGCGGGCTTTCGGGTGCAGGGTTGTGAGATCTCGCCGGGCGCGGCCGAGAAGGCCACCGAGGAATTCGGTGTCGAGGTCCGGGTCGGTGATTTTCTCAAGGCCTCCTTTGATGAGGCACCCGACGCGATCACCATGGCGGATGTCATCGAGCATACCGAGAACCCCAAGGTCTTTCTCGAACATGCGCTCAAGGTCTTGCGTCCCGGCGGAGCCCTTTTCGTCGCGGTGCCCAACCACCGATCTACTCTTTTCTACGCGGCCGACTTCCTCGCACGCATTCCGGGACTCGGGCCGCTGGCGAGTCGTCTCTATGTGCCCAATCATTATTGGTACTTTACGCCGGCGACGCTGCGCCGCCTGGCCGAGGATGTCGGCTTCGAGGTGCGCGAGGTCTGTGGCGAGAGCCCGTACCTGGGTCGCTATGCATTTTCCTGGCCCGTGAAACTCGGCCTCGGCGTGCTGATCCAGATCGGCGAGTGGACCGGCCTCGAAGCACGCGTGGAACTCTACGCGACCAAGCCGAAATAATCGCTCCCACTGAGGAGCGACGGAGATTTCATGTCGACGCAATTCAATCTGGCCCAGGCCAATGAGCGGCTCGCGGCCGCCTTCCCCGAGCGTGAATGCATCATCTTCCGCGACCGGCGGCTGACTTATGGTGAGGTAGCCGAGCGTTCGCGCCGCCTGGCGAATTTCCTACTCTCGCGCGGGCTTGGTACCTGCCAGCCGCGGGAGGGGCTTGCGGGATGGGAGTCGGGCCAGGACCATATCGGCCTCTACCTGCTCAACGGGAATGAATATCTTGAGGGCATGCTGGGTTCGTTCAAATCCCGCACGGTGCCGATCAACGTCAACTATCGCTACGTCGAAGACGAACTGGTCTATCTTTTCCGCAATTGCCGGGCGCGCGCCATCCTCTACCACGGGCAATTCGCCGAGCGCCTGGCGGCCGTGCGTGACCGCTTGCCGGATCTCGAAGTCCTCATTCAGGTTGCCGACGAGAGCGGGGCGCCGCTGCTCGAAGGCGCGGTCGAATACGAGGCCGCCCTGGCGTCTGCTTCGCCCGAGATCGACGCATCCGAGTGGTCGCCCGACGACCTCTATACCCTCTATACGGGCGGCACGACCGGCATGCCCAAGGGCGTGCTCTGGCGTCAGCACGATATCTTTCAGGCCGCGATGGGCGGTCGGCGCCAGGAAGACGGACTCTTTATCGAATCGCTTGATGAGTTGGTCACGCGGGCCGAGGGCGGCGGACTACGGGTGCTGGCGGCGCCGCCCTTCATGCACGGCGCGGGGCATTGGCTTGCCTTTATCACCATGCACGCTGGCGGCACGCTGCTGGTCCAGGATGTTGTCGATAAACTCGACCCCAAAGATGTGCTGGACGTTCTTGAGCGCGAGAAGGGAAATCTCCTGGTGATCGTCGGCGACGCGTTCGGTCGGCCGATCCTCGACGAGCTGAAGCGCAGCACGCGCGACCTCTCCGCGCTCTTCCTCATCGCGAATGGTGGGGCATCGCTCAGCGTGAATATGAAAGAAGCATTGCTGGAGCGTCTGCCCACGATCACCATCCTGGACGGAATCGGTTCGTCGGAAACCGGGACGCAGGCCACCCATATCAGTTCCAAGGAGGCCGGCGCGGCGACGGGGAAGTTTACTCCGGCGCCAGATAATTGCGTCGTCAGCGAGGATTTCTCTCGGGTGGTTGCGCCCGGAGAAGACCATACCGGCTGGTTTGCCAAAGGCGGCAATGTCCCCCTTGGCTACCTCGATGACGAGGCGAAGACGGCCAAGACCTTTCCCCAGGTGGCTGGCGCTCGCTTCTCGGTGCCGGGCGATCGTGCGCGGCATCTCGAAGACGGCACGATCGAGGTGCTTGGTCGCGATTCGGTGACGATCAACTCAGGCGGTGAGAAGATTTTTGCCGAAGAGGTCGAGCTTGCGCTGCGCCATCATCCCGCTGTTTATGATGTGGTCGTCGCCGGCCGTCCTAGTGAGCGCTGGGGGCAGGAGGTCGTGGCGGTGGTGCAATTGTGCGCGGGCGAGTCCGAGGAAGGTGCCGCCGAGGCGCTGCGAGAAGAATGTGGGCGCCATATTGCTCGCTACAAGCTCCCCAAAGCCTTCGTATTCCGCGAGGTCATCGTGCGCAGTCCGAGTGGCAAGGCGGATTATCGTTGGGCCAAGGCGCAGGTTCAGGGCGAGACCACGCAGGACGGTGCATGAAGTCCGTTGACCGCCTCGGCCCCGTAATGGTACGACTTGGCATCGTATTCGCGTGGCGCTTGTTCGGGAGCGCGGGGATTTTCTCGCCTCCCTATGCCACGCATTTGGTTCCTTTCCCCATCCCATGAATCTTCGTATCGCCCGCTATATCGACCGCTGGGTCGGCCTCGGTGTTTGCTTCCTGCTGTGGATGTTGGGTCGCCTACTCGGGTCGGTCCCGCCTCTGCGCGCGACCACGCCGCCCGACGGCGCTTCGCCCGTGCGCGTGCCGCGGCGCCTGCTGGCGATCAAATTCTATGGGCTCGGCAATATCGCCATGATTACTCCGACCCTGGCCGCCATGCGCGGCGACGGCGAGGTCGAGATCGACTTTCTTACCTTGCCCGGCAACCGCGGCCTGCTCGAACAAAGCGGCCTGGTCACGCGGATGCTGACGGTCGAGGTGGATGGTTTTGTTTCCTTTCTCCGCTCGGTCGGCCGTCTGCTCTCCGGATTACGGAGTGGCTATGATGCCGTGCTTGACTTTGAGCAATTCATGAAGCTCTCCGGGATTTTCGCCTTCCTCACGGGAGCCTCGGCCCGGGTCGGCTTCAATACCGAGGGGCAGTCGCGTGGCTGGCTCTATACGCATCGCGTTGCCTACGCCGATACCGACCATATGGCCGATATCTTCATGCGCCTCGCCGTACCCTTCGACCGTGCGGAACTGCCCGCGCCGCGTATCCGTATTCCGACGCGCGAAGAAGACCGCCGCCAGTTGCTCGAGAAGCTGCCGGCCGGGATGGGCGACTCGCTGATTCTTATGCATGTCGGCACCGGCCCGAACTACGACAAGATCGCGCTCAAGCGCTGGCCGCCTGAGCGTTTCGGTGCGCTGGCGGACCATTTGGTTGAGACCCGCGGTGCGCATATCGTATTCACCGGAGTGGGCGCGGAGGAGTCAGGGCTGGTCGAGTTGGCGCGTGCGAAGATGCGCCATGCCCATGCTTCGACAAATGTCTGCGACGCGCTCACGCTCGGCGAGTTGATCTCCCTGCTCGATGCCTGCCCCTTTGTGGTCACCAACGATACCTCGATTCTGCATCTCGCGGGCCTCGTGCATACGCCGGTGGTGGCCTTCTTCGGCCCGACCGAGCCGCGCCTCTACGGCCCGCGTGGTGAGGACGACCTGGTGTTCTACGAGTCGCTTTATTGCAGCCCGTGTCTGTCCAATTATAATTTGAAGATGAGCCGCTGCGTCAACCCGGTCTGCATGCAGCGGATCGGATTGGTCTCGGTCATCACCCGTATTGACGAGCATTTCCCGCCGCACGCTGATGGAAAGGCTGTCTCGTCGGCTTCTGTGAGGGAATCATGAAAGTTCTGGTAACCGGCTCGTCCGGCGTTCTCGGTAATACGCTGGTGCCCCAGCTTGTCTCTGCCGGCCATGAGGTGCGGCTCTTTGACCTGGTAGAGCCGCCGGCTTCTCTCGGCGAGCGCGTCCGCGCGACCGGCCGCGAAGCGAAACTCGAGGTGGTCACGGGTGATATGCGGGACCCCGCCGCCATGCGCGCCGCCACGGCGGATATCGAGATCGTGCACCATCTCGCTGCGGGCCAACGCATGAAGCCGCAATTTGCCGATTTTTCCGAAGAAGAAATCTTCGAGATGAATCTGAGCGGCGTGCAGAACGTATTGGACGCCGCCAAGGAGTGCCGCGTGCGCCGCGTCGTCTTCATCTCCAGCTCGGCGGTCTACGGACTTCCCGAAACTCCGCTGGTTGACGAGGACGATCATCCGAAAATCCCCTTGGGTGCCTACGGCGATTCCAAGCTCGCGGCCGAGGTGCTTTGTGGCCGCGCCGTGCAGGACGGGCTCGATGTCGCGATGCTGCGGCCGATGAGTCTTTTCGGTGACGGCATGACGGGTGTCTTCGTGCTGCTTTTCGATTGGGTGCGGCGTAACCGTCGGGTCTATTTGCTGGGCAAGGGCGCGAATAAGGTGCAGATGGTCGCCGCCGAAGATGTCTCGCGCTGTGCAGTGCTGGCGGCCGATGCGGCCGATGCGCGCGGGCTTATCGTGAATGTCGGCTCGCCGCCTGATCGCGTGCCGAGCGTGCGGGCGCAATGCGAAGCATTGATCCGCTATGCCGGAGCGAGCTCGAAGATCATGGCTTTTCCGGCCTCGCTCTTGCGCACGGCGGCAAGAGCGCTCAACGTATTCGGTATGTCCCCGATTGTTCCCGAGCATTATAAACTGGCCGACGTCGACTTTGTGCTCGACATATCACGCGCACGTGAAAGGTTGGGCTGGGAGCCGCAGGGCGATAATATCCAGATCACCTGCGATGCCTACGATTGGTACCTGGAGAATTGGCAACGGGTCGCCCCCAAACCGAATCTGCCCTTGCGGATTCTGGAGGCGTTGACGTGAAGCTCCGTACCTACGCCGCCCTGGCGCGCAAGGCGTTCGAGGCCAATTTCCGTCGCCTCGACCACCCCTTCAAGCTCACTTTCGCCATCACCTATTGGTGCAACTACAAATGCCTGACCTGCAATATCTGGAAGATGAAGCCGCGCGACGAATTGAGCGTCGAAGAGATCCGCACCTTCTTCCGCAAATCGCGTGACTTTCTCTGGGTCGACCTGACCGGCGGCGAGGTGACGCTGCGCAAGGATTTCGTTGAGATCGCCCATACGGTGATCGACGAGAGCCCGAATCTCTTGCTGCTGCATTATCCGACCAATGGCTATCTCTGCGACCAGATCGTCGAGAATACCAAACGCATTATGGCGCGCCGCCCGGAGAAGTTGATCATCACGGTCTCCACCGACGGTGACGAGGCGATGAACGACAAGATTCGCGGCATCGAGGGTGGCTGGCAGAAGCAGATGGAGACCTTCCGTCGCCTACGCGAAATTCCGGGCGTGGAGGTCGTGCTCGGCATGACGCTCTCGAAGCTCAATATCGGGCATTTCCCTGCTGCGTTCGCGGCGGCCGAGAAGATGAACCCCGGGCTGACCTACCAGGATTTCCACGTGAATATCGTGCACGAGTCCTCGCATTACCTCGGCAATACCGATCTCGGCTTGCGCGACCATGTGCCGCCTAAAATGCTGCTGGAGTCGGTGAAGGAAGTCGCCCGCCTGCGCGGTGCCGCCAGCGGCCCGGTGGGCTATCTTGAGACTCAATACATCGAACGCGTAGAGCGCTACCTGATGACCGGCAAGACGCCCATGCGCTGCCACGCTCTTTCGGCGTCGTGTTTTGTCGACTCCTGGGGCAATGTCTTCCCGTGCACGATCTACGATAGAAAAATCGGCAGCCTGCGCGACGTCGACTACGATCTGCGCGAGATCTGGAAAGGCGAGACGGCCACCCAGACACAAAAAGAGATCTGGCAATACGATTGCCCGCAATGTTGGACGCCATGCGAGGCCTACCAATCGATCATGGGCAATTTCCTCGCGCCCGGCCGCGAAGCGCCGCCGGCTGACGAGTCCAAGACGGCCGAGCCCTCCGAGGCCGCCTAACGGCGGATATTGCCGACTTCGTCGCGTGGCCGCGGAAGGGCACCCGTCTGGTGGGCGAATTCAATGGCTTCCTCCAGCCATTCAAGACGCTCGCGAAGTGAGACCTCCAGGCCGCGAACCAACGCGCGCTGGCGAGTCTCCTCAAAGCTGCCGCCAGTCCCGGACGTATCAGGTTTGACTGCCACGGCCCGGCCCTTTCTTCCGAAGCGCTTCCAATGCTTCGATATCGATCCAATCCTGAGGTCGACCAGCGGCCTTCTTGGTAGTGATGAGATGCTCGATCGAGGCGATCCGGATCGAGGTCTCGCCGATCGTATGCAGCTTTGCCGCGGCGAAGAGGTCGCCAAAGTCGACGGCTGTGTCGGCAAGGAGGTCGATCTCGACCAGCGGCTGGTCCGGATCTCTCAGCGCCAACACTTGCAGGTTTTTCTCTTCGAGCCAACGTTTTCGCTGAGCTGCATCGGCGAAGCCGAGCGGGTCGATCGGCGCGCGGGGGGAAAACCCGATCGAACAAAGCGTTGCGATCGCATGGCGAGCCGCCTCTGGCTCCGAGTCGATGACCAGGTCGATGTCGCCGGTCAGTCGTGCGAACCCGTGCGCCACAACCGCGAGCCCACCCACCACGACGTAGCGCGCATCGGCGTCTTTCAGGGCCCGAAAAATGCGCTCGATTCGCATCGCTGCCAGTATAGCCCAATTGCGCAGGACTGCGAGGCCCCGGAACACAACAGAAATGGCCTCCGGTTGGGCTCACGGCGCCGTCGGGTCCGGGTACGATAACGCGACGCGGGTCGCTATCGGTAGACGTCGCGTCGGTTTCGGACGCGAACCACCGTGATGATCAGAGTGCCGTCGTCGATCGCGTAGAGTATGCGGAGGTTTCCCTGACGAATGCGATAGCGTTCCTGGCCGGAGAGCTTCTTGGCGCCGCGCGGCCGGGGTTCCTCGGCGAGTCGTTCGATGGCGGCGAGCACGCGCCGGGCATCTGCCCGTGGAATGTTCTTGAAGTCCTTTGCGACCGGTCTGCTGAAGACGATCTTATATCGCCCCATTACGCCTGAGATCTTTCACGAACGTCTCGAAGTCCACGGTTGGTTCGTGGGATCGCTCGTCAAAGGCCGCCAAGTCGTCCGCGTCCTCGGCGAGCTCCGCTCGAAGGGCGTCGTTGACCAGATCGGAAACCGATCGGGAAGTGTCGACCGATTGCAGCCTCAGGGCCTTGTGGATGGCCGGCTCCAGATAAATCGTTGTTCGTTTGGTCAGAGTGCTCACTTGCAGCATAATGACGCTATAACGTTGTTGTGTCAATCCCCGGCACCCGATAGGTGCGTCTGGTGCAGTCGGGTTGCGCGCAGTCGTGTCATGAGGGCGGTTCGACGCGGTCGGCGCGGCGGTATTGGATGGCCTCGGCGAGGTCGTTCTCCATGACGTCTTCGTGGCCGGCGAGGTCGGCGATGGTGCGCGAGACGCGCAGGATGCGGGCGGCACGGGTAGCGCAGGGGTCCTCTCGGAGGAGGTATGCCAAGCTCGCCGGAGTGGATGAGGGGGCGGTGGCGAGAGCGGAGTCTCGAGACCTTAAAAGCGGTGATGAGCGGGGTGGTCTACTCGACGTAGCCGAGGGCGCGGAGCTGCTCCCGCGTGTTTTTGCTGAGTTTCTTGCGACGTGCCCGCTGGAGCTGATCGGCGTCTTCCGTGGTCAGCTCTTTCAGCCGTATGCCGAGCGACTCCACGACCTCTGGATGCTCGTCGGCGACGTCGCGCCGCTCTCCCGGGTCGTCTTCGAGGTTGAAGAGCGTCACTGCGCTGCCGCGGCGGTAGAGTTTCCACGGTGGCATGCGTAGGGCGGCCTGGTTTTCCTCGGTGACGCTTACGGCAGGCCGTTCGCCCTCGTCCGCCCTAAGCGTAGGAAGAAGGCTTCTGCCGTCGATGCCCTTCCGGCTCTCGAGGCCAAGCGCGGCGAGGACGGTCGGGAATACGTCGATCAGGCGCACCTGGTCGTCGACCACGCGCCCGGCGAACTCGCCACCCGGGAACTTCACCAGTAGCGGGATGCGCAGCGCTTCGTCGAAGAGGGTGTTTCCGTGCAGCGAGAGTCCGGTCCGTTCGCCGAGCTCTTCACCGTGGTCCGAGACGACGATGATCAAGCTATCGTCGTAAAGCCCCCGCTCGCGCAGCCCGCGCACCAGCGCGCCGAAGCCCGCATCCGCAGATCGAATGGACGCATCGTAGAGGCGAATCCAATGCTGGATATCAGCCGGGTCTTTCGTCGTGTTCGCCTGCTCGAACCACTCTCCGGTCAGGATCGTATCGCCCAAGGGGCCGTCGTATGCCTCCTCGAACATGGAGAGAGTCTCAACCGGCGGAGTCAGCGGTATGTGCACCTCATAGGAGTGGACGAAGAGGAAAAACCGCTTCGGCTTGGCCTGATCAAGCCAGGTGAAGGCACGCGCCACGCGGTCGGTCAGCCGCGTCGATTGCTTAGCTTTGCGCCCGACCGAATCATGCACTTGCTCGAAATGTGAAAACCCCTGCCCGAGGCCAAAGCGAGCGCCGAGGTAGACGCCGTCGTTCACCGAAGCCGTCGTGTAGCCCTGTGCCGAGAGCACCTCGGCCATCGTGACCAGCTCGGGGGGGGCCTTCCTCCCCTGGCTTACGACGACGCCGTGGGAGCTCGGCGAGAGCCCTGTGAAGAGCGAGGTATGTGAAGGCAAGGTGGTGGGCGAGGGCGCCACCGCATTTCGGAAGAGAACTCCCTCGCGTGCGATCTCGTCGAGGTGCGGGCTCGTGGGCTTGTCGTAGCCGTAGGCGCCGAGGTGGTCGGGGCGCAGCGTGTCGATCGAGACCAGGATCACATTGCTGTCGGGCCAGGAAGATGGCGCCTCCGACGGGCCGTTCGATTCACTCGCGAAAGCGGAGCGCGCGGCGATCCAGAAAAGCAGAACCATGAGTCGGAGGAGACCAGAACGCGGCGACGCCATACGCTCGTTCATAGCACGCAATTCAGCTCCCTGAGTACTGTGAGCCGCGACCGGTGAGTGTCAAGCTAGCTTCCGCATGATCGATGACGCGGCAGCTGCTTGACGATCACCGAAAGTGGTCGAGGATATCGTCCGGGCTCGGATGGTCTCCGGCCAGTGTCACGCGGTATTTCACGCTCATCGGATGAGAGCCTCGAAGGCCTTCCAGAACGTCTCCTGGGTGAGGCTTTCGGGGGGATCGCGCCGTGTATCGAGCGAGGCCACGGCCCAGTCGCCGGGCCCCATGCGCAGAAGAGTGACCCTCCGGGGGGATCGCTCCAAGTCAACGCGACCTTGTGCTCCCACGATGAGGCGTCCAACCGGGCGGACCCGCACGCATGAATCCGGGAGTTCGATGCGGAGGGCGGGCGCTTGGTACTTACCCAGGTGTTCCTCTGTCAGGACCACGGAGTCTTCTTTGACGATGAGCAGGTCTTCGCTCGTGGCGTCGCCCATCCATTCCGAGAGTAGCGCGTACAGCTCCGCCAGATCCTGAACCCACTCTTGGCGTTGTTGCAGCCAGTCTATGGACCCTCCTGCCTCTTTTCGGCTCCTCAAAAGCCCCAGCGCGGCTTCTTTTGCTCCTGACATTCCTGATGCCTCGTGCCTGACAATACCATGCTCCCGGTTCTCGGTGTTCCAACCCTCCCATAAGGGACGTCTAGGGCGGTTCGACGCGGTCGGCGCGGCGGTATTGGATGGCCTCGGCGAGGTCGTTTTCCATGACGTCTGCGTGGCCGGCGAGGTCGGCGATGGTGCGCGAGACGCGCAGGATGCGGCCGTAGGCGCGGGCCGAGAGGCCGAAGCGCTCCACGGCCATCTCAAGACGGGCACGTGAGGCTGCGTCGAGCTGGCAATGCTTCTCCAGGCCACGTGCGGGTAGAGCGGCGTTGGTCCAGAGGTTCGCGCGTTTGCGCCGTTGGCGTTGCCGCCGCCGGGCCTCGACGACGCGTACGCGTACCTCGGCCGAGGACTCGCCGGAGTCCTCGGCCTTGAGGTCCTTCCATGGCAGCGCGGGGACCTCGACATGCAGGTCGATGCGGTCGAGCAGGGGGCCGGAGAGTCGGTTGCGGTAGCGGCGGCGCTCGGACTCGGCGCAGGTACAGGAGTGCAAGGGGTCCCCCATGTAGCCACAGGGGCAGGGGTTCATCGCGGCGACCAGGGTGAGGTCGGCGGGAAAGGCGCAGCTTTGGCCGACCCGCGTGATCAGCACATTGCGTTCCTCCAGCGGCTGACGCAGGGCTTCGAGCGCGGTTGCGGAGAACTCGGGCAACTCGTCAAGAAAAAGAACCCCGCGGTGGGCCAAGGCGAGCTCGCCGGGGCGGATGGGCCGACCGCCTCCGACCATCGCGACATCCGAGGCCGTATGGTGCGGCGCGCGGATCGGTCGCGAGGTCACCAGCGAGCGGTCGCCGAGCAGGCCGGCGACACTATGGACGGCCGTTGCCTCGAGCGCTTCTTCCCATTTCAGCGGCGGCAGAATTCCGGCCAGGCGGCGCGCCAGCATGGTCTTGCCCGAGCCGGGCGGGCCGATGAAGAGAAGGTTGTGGCCGCCGGCGGCGGCGATCTCGAGTGCGCGCCGCGCAAGCAACTGGCCGCGCACGTCGGATAGATCGACGTCTTCCTCCGGTGCCTTTTCGAGAAGGGCGCGCTGCGAGCTGCGCACGGGCTTCAGGTCGGATTTGCCATTCAAGAGTGCGACCGCTTCGGCGAGATCGGCCGGGGCGAAGACATCGATTCCGCTCACCAAGGCCGCCTCGGCAGCGTTCTCGCGCGGTACCAGCAGGGCGGGCAAGCGCGCGCGGCGGGTTGCCAGAGCGACGACCAATGCGCCGTGGATCGGCCGGAGGGTGCCGTCGAGGCCCAATTCGCCGGCCACGACAAAGCGTTGGAGCGTCTCCTTGGGCACCTTGCCATGCGCGGCCAGAATGGCGAGCGCCATCCCGAGGTCGAACGACCCGCCTTCTTTGCGAAGATGGGCCGGCGCGAGGTTGACGGTGGTACGGCTTGTAAGAAGGTTGTCAGCTATGCTTTTAAGTGCGATTTCGACCCGCTCGAGTCCCTCGCGCACGGCGTTGCCGGCAAGCCCGACCAACACGGTTTTGGGCAACCCGCCGCTGAGATCAACTTCAATCTCGACCAACGAGGCGTCGACGCCCGAGAGGACGCAGGATCGTACAAATGCAGCCATCATTTTCCTCCGCAGCCATCTTCATAGACCGCGAAACCGGCCAGCATCAGTGGCGCCGTATTGCAATGAAGACCATTTCGTCGCGGCGCCAACGCGGCTGGAAGGAGCGCTCGAATGCCGGCTCAGCGACGATTGCGCAGCAGCATGCGGCAGAGGCGGGTGTGGCGGCGCGACTCTTCTTGGTTGCCGAGGCGCGCGTGCAGGCGGGCGAGGCAATGGTGGCCGTCGATATGGTCGGGGTCGACGGCGAGGAGTTGGGCGTAGCGGCGAATGGCGCCGGGTGAGTCGCCCTGGTCTTCGCTGAGGACGGCCAGGTTGAAGAGGGCCGTGCGCTCTTCTGGGTCGAGGCGCAGCGCCTGCTGGTAGAGGGACTCGGCGCGTTTGTGGGCGCCGCGCTCGTGCTCCAGGCGGCCGAGGTTCACGTAGGCGGGCACGGCGCTGGGGTCGAGATCGATGGCTTCGCGGTAGGCGGCCGTGGCGGCGTTGGTCGATGTGCGCTCCAGTTCCAGGCCGCGGCTGAAGGCGCGGTATGCCGCGCGGTCGTCCTCGGCGCTGGGGATCGTCTCGACCGGGCGGCGCTCGGGTGGGCGGCCGAAGCCGAGCAGCAATTGGCCGTCGTCGAGCCAGCGGCGCTTGCCGTCGGCGATGATGACGCGCTCGCCGTCGACCGAGAGTGAGACACTCGCAACGCCGCGGTCGCCGGGCAATTGGCTGCGGATGTCCTCGACCAACTCGGCGATTCGGCGCGGCGATAGTTTGGCATCGAGGAGCCTGCGCGTGGCGCGCAGCACCAGGAGGTCGCTCAGGTCGTATTCGAAGCGGCGGCGTGGACCGCGGCGCGGATGCAGGAATCCGGCATGAACGCAGCGACGTACCCGCGCCGAACTGAGCCGGGCAAGGCGGGCAATTTCACGTGTCGTGAAGGTGCGCCCGGCAACGTTATCAGGTGTGGCATTCATGGCAGGTGGGCTCAGCGCTCGATCTCGATGGTCCAGGCAGCGTCGTGCTGCTGGATCTCGACCAGGGAATAGCCGTGCGCTTCGGCGGCGCGTGGAATATCGCGCACTGCCTGCGGGTCGTCAACGGTGAGCCGAAGGCGCGCGCGCGTGGGCATCTCTTCCAGGCGTACCTTGGCGCGGGCCCAATTGAGCGGGCATTTCACGCCGCGGAGGTCCATCGTCTCCGCCGCAGCCTGGCTCTCGTCTCCGGTCTCCATCGTCGCAACGCTCTATTGCAGGGTGGGCTGCTGGTTCCCGGAACCGTCCGCAATCGTACCGAAGTTCGCCTCGTAGCGGCGCACGTTCTCTTCGAGCGCGCGCAGAATCCGCTTCACATGCGCCGGCGCCACGATGACGCGCGAGCGCAGCAGGGCGACCTGCTCTTTTACGTCAGGCGTCTGCGGCGGTGCGAAGAGGAAGTCGAGCACGAACTCCTCGGGGCGGTGCGTGATCATCATCATATTCGCATAGACGCCGGGTGCGACCTGCGGGTCGACCTGAACATTCATCGGGCGGGGCGTGCGGCGCGTGGTTTCATCAGACATGCGACAAAACATGCCATGCAGCCCGCCGTCTGTCATCCGCTGCACGGGGCGGGCCGGGCGCCGGCTCCCTTCGTGCGGTCGCCGTCATGGTGCCGCGGGGCATGGCATAGTACTGCCGACGGACGATGGCGCGAAAGTATACCATCCGCCGCGAGACCAGCGGCGGGCCGCTCTACAAGATCGATTACCGCGACGAGCTGAACGAGGCCCAATTCGAGGCCGCTACGGTAGTGGACGGGCCCGTGCTGGTGGTGGCTGGCGCGGGGACCGGCAAAACCCGCACTCTGGTCTACCGAGTGGCGCGTCTGGTCGAGAGTGGGGTGCCCGGCAAGTCGATCCTGATTCTCACCTTCACCCGGCGCGCCGCACAAGAGATGTTGCGCCGCGCCGAGGCGCTGCTCGGCAATGTCGGGCTCGAGAGCGTGACGGGCGGCACCTTCCATTCCTTCGCCAACCTGGTCCTGCGTCGCTATGCGCCACTCTATGGCTGGCCCGAGCGTTTCAGCATTCTCGACCGCGGCGACTCCGAAGACACGATTCAGTTGATGCGTGCGCGCCTCGGGCTTGACTCCCGCGAGCGGCGCTTCCCGCGCAAGCGCACGCTCTCGACACTCTTCAGCAGCAGCATCAACCGCGGCATTCCGCTCGAGGAATTGCTCGAGCTCGAGTACCCCCATCTTTTCGATGACCTGAAAGATATTCAGCGCTGCCGGCAGGCCTATGAAGATTATAAGGTCGAACGCAGCCTGCTCGATTACGACGACCTGTTGGTGCACCTCTGCCGGCGTCTTGAGGAGAACGACGAGCTGCGCGAGCGGCTACGCGCGCTCTATCGCTACGTGATGGTCGACGAATATCAGGACACCAACCATCTCCAGGCGCGTATCGTCTCGCTACTGGCCGGGCGCGACGGCAACCTGATGGTGGTGGGCGATGATGCGCAATCGATCTACGGCTTCCGCGGTGCCGACGTCGAGAATATTCTGCGCTTCCCCGAGGAACATACCCGCACCCGGACGATCCGCCTCGAGGAGAATTACCGCTCGACGCAGCCGATTCTGGACCTGACTAATGCCATCATCGAGGCCTCGAAGCAGCGCCACGAGAAGACCCTGTTCACCAAACGTCTGGAAGGGGAGCCGCCGCTGCTGGTGCCGGCACCCGACGAGCATTGGCAGAGCCTCTTCATCCGTCAGCGTATCCTGGAACTCTGCGAGGAGGGTGTGCCGCTCGACCGCATCGCTGTGCTCTTCCGCTCGTCGAACCATTCCTTCGACCTCGAATTGGAGTTGACCCGCGCCGGCATCGAGTATGTGAAGCGCGGCGGCTTCCGTTTCCTCGAGACCTCGCATGTGAAGGATGTGCTGGCCTACCTGCGCGTGCTCGAGAACCCACGCGACTCGGTTGCCTGGGGGCGTCTGCTGCTGCTTCTCGAAGGCGTCGGTGCCAAGGCCGCAGGGCACGCGCTCGATTGGCTCGGCGTCTCGGGTCGGGCGCCGGCGGAGCTCGCGCAATACGAAGGCGAGCGCGGGCTGCGGCGCTCGGCCATTGGCGCGATCCAGCGTCTCGGGGCCTTCTTTGCCACCATCGATGCCGCCCGGAGTCGCCCGGCGCATCTGGTCGACCAGATCCTCGAGCATTACCAGCCCATCCTGGAGCGCGTGCACCGCGACGATGCACCGAAGCGCAGCCGTGACCTGGAGCAATTCGCCATTCTCGCCGAGCGCTTCGAATCGCTCCAGGAGATGCTCTCGGACCTGGCGCTTGAGCCACCGGCCGATGCGGTTGGCGGTGCGGTGGCGCTCGGTCGCGAGGATGAGGGCAAGCTCGTCCTCTCGACCATCCACTCGGCCAAGGGGCTCGAATGGCATTCCGTGTTCGTCATCTCGATGCTCGACGGCCGGCTGCCCTCGATCTACGCGCTCGACGATGGTGACATCGAAGAAGAACGCCGGTTGCTCTACGTGGCCTGTACCCGCGCCGAGGAGAACCTCTACCTCTGCTACCCGGTTGAAGTGCAGGACCGCGCCCTGGGGGGATTTATTGCGGCCCAGCCTTCACGTTTTCTCCAGGATATCCCCGACGAGTTGCTGCCGCAGCTTCGCCTTGAGGCCGAAGATTGAACCAAGGCCTCGGCGGTCGGAGGATCGATATCGGGGCGTTTGGTTGTGCGCCACTTTTGCCAGGCTGCGGGTGGTGATCGTGCCTCGGTGGCTGCGAAACCTTGGGCTTCGCCTCGACTTTACGGCTGGGCCTCTTGCTAGTAGCGTGAAGGCGGATGTCCGGGGCTCAGTGCTCCGGCGTATTGAGTGAAGATGTACGAGAGCTTTTTTGGCCTGGAAGAACCGCCTTTCCGACTTACCCCGGACCCGCGCTACCTTTTTCTCTCGCGTCGGCACCGCGAGGCGCTGGGGCATTTGAGCTTCGGCCTGCGCGATGGCGCGGGTTTTGTGGCGATCACCGGCGAGATCGGCGCGGGCAAAACAACGCTCTTGCGCTCGGTGTTGCGCGCTCCTGATGCTGGCGTCCAATACGCCTACGTGATGAACCCGATCTTGACGGGGGTGGAAGTCCTCCAGGAGATCAACCACGAGCTGGGGATCACCGAGGAGGGCGGCCGGCGCGAATTGCTGGGGGCCCTCAACGCGTGTCTGCTCGAGCGCAAGCGCGAGGGGCGTCAGGTGGTGATCGTGGTCGACGAGGCCCAGGCGCTCGACGGCGCCATTCTCGAAGAGTTGCGCATGCTCTCGAATTTCGAGACTGAGACCTCGAAGCTGCTGCAGATTGTCTTGGTCGGGCAGCCCGAGTTGCGCGAGTTGCTGGCGCGGCCCGAGCTGACACAGCTCAACCAGCGCATCACCGTGCGTTTCCACCTGACCGCGCTGGACAAGAAAGAAACCGGCGAATACGTCGAGCACCGTCTCGGCATTGCATCGCGCGTCGGGCCGCGTGAGATCTTCACGCGCGCTGCGCTGGCACGGATTCATCGCCATACGCGCGGCCTGCCGCGGCTGATCAACCAGCTCTGCCACCGCGCATTGCTGGTGGCTTATGCCGCCGACCATAGCCGGGTGACCCGTCGTCTGGTGGACCGCGCGGCCGCTGAGTTGAAAGAAACGCTGGCGCCGTCGCGGCCCTCGCGCCGCAGCTTCGGGCTGGAGGCGGCGGTCGCGGTCCTTGCTCTGGGTGTTCTGGCGAGTGTCGCCGTGGCTGTCTGGCGCTGGCCTCCGGGCATGGAGCCGGCGGTGCTGGCGGTGGAGAAAAGCGAAATTCAGGTGAGCCAGATCGAACTCGGCGAGGTCTCGCTCGACGACCTCGCGCCGGTGCCGGATATGCCCGGACCGGTAGTGGCAGAAGGCGCGCCGATGGCGGCCTTTGCAGGCATGCTGCGCCACGCTTCGGCGGCTCACTCGGCCTATGAGGCGATCGAGTCCATCCTGCGGGTCTGGCCCGCAGCGCCGCTCTCGCCGGCTGAGTCGGCTGCGGGTGCCTTCGATCTGGCAACGATCGCGCGTGCGCGCGCGCTCTCCTACGTCTCGGTCGAGGCCGACCTCTCGTTGCTGCGCGTGCTCGACCTGCCGGCCATCCTCGAGATCGAGGTGCCGGGTGAGGCCAAGCCACGCTTCGGTCTGCTCGAGCGACTCGGTCGCGATACGGCGGTATTTCATTTTGCTGGCGAGCCGATGCAGATCCCAACCGATCTGCTGGCTTCGGTCTGGACCGGCCAGGCCCATTATTTCTGGGAAGATATCGACGAATTGGGCGCGCTTCTTGCCGAGGGTTCCTCGGGGCCCGAGGTGGATAGATTGCATCTCCTGCTGGCCGATGTCGGTGTCTACCGGGGCGAGGGGGGTGCGCAATACGACGCGGGCACAGCCGCCGCGGTGGCGCGCTTTCAGCAGCGGATGGGGCTTGCGACTGATGGCAAGGTGGGCCCGCTCACGATGATCGCTTTGTATCGCAAGGGCGTGCCGGGGGCGATGCCGCGTCTGGCGCATGCGCCTGAGCCTGTGGAAATTCATGCCGGTGGGATCGCCCCGGCAGTGGTGGCGGGGCATATTTTGCCCGGGGAGGTACGGCCGTGAGTACGGTTCTTGATGCGCTGGCAAAGGCTGATGAAGAGGGTAGCGGGCGCCGTGCGCCGCAGGGGCCGGGCCTGCCGCCGGAGCCACCGCGGCGTCGTCCGCCGTGGGTGATGCTGGCAGTCCTATTCTGTGTGATTGTCGTCGGGGGCTTTGCTGTGGGGCTCTTCTGGACGTCGCCGGATACCAAGGTTGCCGAGGTCTCTGCGCCGAAGGCTCCCGCACCGGGCGATGCCGGGCCTGCGGTGGGCGCGTTGGCGAGGGCGCCCAGTGCCAAGGCGGCGGCCGGGACGCAAGAAGAGTTGGCGGCGCAGCGCCGCGCCAAAGCCCTGGCCGTACGCCGCGCTTACGCCGCGCGGAAATCGGGTGCCAAGGGGAGCAAGGTGTCGAAGCGCGATGCGACCGGCCAAGCGAAAGCGGGTGTCAGCCTTGCGGCGAAGGACGCAGCTGGGTCGGCGGGCAAGGTGGTTGCGGGTCGCGATGCCGTCGCGGCCGCGTCGAGCGACAAGAATAGGGTACTCTCGCCCGCGCAGAAACGCCGCGCGGAGCGTCGCGCGTTGCGTCTGGCTGGACGCGACCAGCGAATCGTCGAGCGCGAGGAACTCGCCGAAGCCCGCAATCTGAACCGCGATGGGAAGCTCACCCGCGAGGATCTGCGCGACCTGCGCCGCGGCCAGCGTGACCGCACCCGTGCCGGTCGCGATGCTGGCCGTCTGGAGCGACGCCTGGAGCGCGACGCCGCGCGCAATGCCGAGTCGGCCCCGGTCGTTATGCGCGCAGAGGTGGCGGAGAAGGATATCGGAATTCCGCCGAGCGCCGCGGGTGCGGGCGAGGACGCCGCCGCGAGTGCGCCGGACGCACTCGCCCAGGTGGCAGTGCCCGGACCGCCGCCCGAGCCGCCCGCAGACCGCGTGGCGGATATTCGGCGCTGGTCTCCCAGCGGGCAGCCCAAGGTCGCCATCCAGATTCTGCAATGGTCCACCAACGATGCACGTCGCTTTGCGTATGTGAGCCTCGACGGGGGCCGCGCGACCCAAGTTCGTGAGGGCGATCAGATCGGCACGCTCAAGGTGACCCGTATCTACCGCGAGGTCATCGAATTCGGCCATGACGGCGGGAGCTTCCTGCTGCGCGCCAACTGAAGCCGGGCTCTATTCGTCGGGCGACTCGTCTTCTATGGTGGCCTCGAGGAAGCTGCGGATCTCGTAGAGGAGTTCGGTTGGCCGGTCGAAATGAACCATATGGCCGGCGCCGGCGATCTCGACGTAGCGGGCATTGCGGAAGGCATCGCGGCGGCGCTCGAATTCGTCTTCTTCGAGGTAGACGGCGCCGGCTTTATCGTTCCAGAATTCGCCCGATTCGCTGCCGTTGATCAAGAGCGTTGGGGCCTGGATCTCGGACCAGAAGGTGATCATTTGTTCGATATGAAAGCCGCCGGCAACGCCGAGGGTCGCGAGCATGGGGTCGAATTTCCACTCCAGCGTGCCGTCTTCGCGCGCCCGGGTGCCGAGCTCGGTGAGCTCGCGCGCTCGGTCCTCGAGAAGCCGTGGGTTGCGTTTGCGCAGGCGCTGGTAGGCGGCCTCGAGGTCGGGCAGGCCGGCAACGCCTTGTTGGGCGCGGTCGATCATTTTCCAGGCAAAACGGTGCCGCATGAGCCGCCACTTGGTCGAGCGCGGCGGTGGCCCCATGCCTTCAATGATGACGACGGCGCGCGCGACATCGGGAAACGCACCGGCCCATTGGCCGACGATCTCGCCGCCCAGCGAGTGGCCGATCACGATTGGTTTCTCCAGCCGCAGGGCGCGGACCATATTGCGGATATCGCCGACGAAATGGCCGAAGGCATAATAGGGCGTCGACTCGCTGTCGCCATGGCCGCGCAGGTCCAGGGCATAGACGCGGTAGTCGCGGCTCAGCCCGCGCGAGAGATCATCAAAGGAATGGCTATGGTCGCGCAGGCCATGCACCAGCACCAGCGGCGGGTTCTCCGGGTTGCCCCAATCGCGGAAATGGATCCGCAGCGGGCCGCTGCGGAAGAACCGCTCGCTGTATTCGCGCATTCAGCCGAAGTAGCGGGCGGGGCCCGGGATCGCTACTTTTCTTCACGATGAGTCGCTCGTTTCAACTGGGACCGATCGTGGTCGACCCGGCCCTGGTGCTCGCGCCGATGTCGGGGATCACCGATATGGCCTTTCGCCGCCTGGTGCGCGAGCTCAACCCCGGCGCGGTCGGGTTGGTGGTGAGCGAGTTCGTCTCGATCGAAGGGCTGACTCGCAATGATCTGCGCAGCCACCGCATGCTGCGCTTCCACGCTGATGAATTTCCGATGTCGATCCAGATCTTCGGCGCCGACCCGGATAGGATGGCCGAGGCCGCCGCGATGGTGGAGGCGACGGGTGCCGATATCGTTGATATCAATTGCGGCTGCCCGGTGCCCAAGGTGGTCAAGCGCGGTGGTGGTGCCGAGTTGATGCGCCAGGCAGGAAAATTGGAGGCGACGCTGCGTGCAGTCAAGCGCGAGATATCGATTCCGCTGACCTTGAAGATCCGCACGGGTTGGGACGAGGACTCGGTCAATGCGGTCGAAATCGCCACGATGGCGGAGGCCGCCGGGGTGGCGATGGTCGCCGTGCACGGGCGTACGCGCATGCAACTCTACAAGGGTGCGGCGGATTGGGAACGCATCCGGGAGGTCAAGGAGGCGGTCTCGATTCCCGTACTCGGCAGCGGGGACATCGTCTCGGTGCCCACGGCACGCCGCCGCTGGGAGACAGGCGCCGTCGATGGCTTGCTGATCGGCCGCGCCGCGATGACGAACCCGTGGATCTTCTCGCAGCTCAAGGCCGATCTGGACGGTGAGTCTCTGCCCAGGCCCGAGTTGGAGCAACGTTTCGCGGCCTTGCGTCGCTACTACGAATTGCTGCTCGAGAGTTACCCCGAGCGGACGGCCACCCCGCGTCTGCGTGGCATGGGATGTCGCACGCTGAAGGCCTTCCCCGGCAGCGCCTTGCTCCGCGACAAGGTCGGCAAATCGCGCAGTGCCGAGGAGCTCTTCGGCTTGCTCGATGATTTCCTCGCCTGGCGTCCGCCACAAGCGGTCTCCAGCGCTTGCACTTCGCGCCCGGGCCTTTAAGGAAACTCCATGGCGGATGGGTCGTTCGAGGTCTTCGTTGGCAAGGAATATCTCAAGTTCAATGCCGCACATTTCATTGCCTATCCCGGTTTCCGGGAGCGGCTGCACGGGCATAATTACCATGTCGCCGTGCGGGTAGAGGGCGATCTCGGGCCCGATGGCTACGTGATCGACTTCGGCCTCCTGAAGAAGGTCACGCGCGCGATCTGCGACGAGATCGACGAGCATACAATCCTTCCCAAACTCAGCGATTGTCTCGTCTACGAGACCGACGAGGTCAATACCGTTGCCATCTATGAAGACGGCGCCCGTTTCTCGTTGCCACGCGACGACGTGATGTTTCTCCCGATCGTACATTCCTCAGCCGAGGAACTGGCGCGCTTCTTTGCCGGCGAGATCGCCACACGCCTGGGCGCGGCCGGCGCACGCCCCTGGAAGTGGCTCGAGGTGAGCGTCTCCGAGGCGCCCAACCAGATGGCCACCTACCGCCAGTCCGGGGCCTAGAGGTCCGGCCGAAAAGTAGGCCTGCATCCGAGCGCCGCTTGCGGCCGCTGGCCTGCGTCACGCTCTCTCCCAATGGCTACGGCCCTTGCTCGGTCGCCGACCAAGCCAGCAGCCGCAATCGACGCCCTCTGTGCAAAACCCTACTTTTCGGCCGCGCCTCTAGAAGAATCGTTTTTTTTCGGTCGGGTCTCTGATCGGCAAGCGTGGCTAGCGGGTGTCCATCGTCGAAATGGTGTGGATTACATTGCGGCGTTCGGGGGCTGTGGTTCTTTGCAGACTGCCTCCTCGGACGGCCCCTCTCACGGGTCGTTTCTACTCTTGCCGTCCTGATGGGCGGTCTAACGGCGCGGTGGTAGACGCTGCGCAGAAAAGGAACACCATGGAATCGATCAACCAAGAACGAAGGGTCGCTGACACCTTCCGGGCATTCTTCGCGGCCTGTGCTGTGGGGGCGTTGCTCCTGGCCAGCCCAGCTGCAGCGTCCGACGGACCGCTCAACCTGAATACGGCTACGGCCGCCGAGCTGGCCGAGTTGCCGGGCATCGGCGCCTCGCGTGCCAATGCCATCGTCGAGCGCCGCGACGCCGTGCCTTTTGCGGCGGTCGAGGAGTTGCTGGCGATCCGCGGCATCGGAGACTCGGTCTATGCCGGCCTTCGCGAGCGGGTGGTGGTGGAGCAGGCTGCGGCGGTGCGCTGAGCGGGTGCGAGGCGGCCCTCGTGCTTACGGGGGCCGCCTCGTCTCAGCCTCCCTTCAGGTCCCGGTCTCGACCGCTTTTTTCAACTCCTCAAGCGATGTGCGTAGGGCGGTCGACTCCGCCAGGCGGCGAATCGGGCCGGGAATCCAGAAGCCCGGGTCGACAGTTTGTTCGCAGGTTGCGGTGGTGCTGCCCGTAGGGGACTCGCGCAGCTCGTAGGCGCCGATGACATCGCTGATATCGCCTTCGACAAGTTTCCATGTGAAGCGCTCCGGCAGCTCGAAGGCATAGGCAAGCGTGTAGCGAACGGTCTTGATCTTCATATCCAGCGCGAAGGTAACGCGGATGCCACGGCCCTCGCTATCGCGCTCGAGGATATTGGCTTGCAGAATCGGCTCGCTCCACTTCGGGTAGTTCTCAAAGTCCAGGAGTACGGCGAGGCAGGCCTCGCGCGTCGCTGCGATCTCGATCGTCTCCGCTTTATTGGTTGCGCCCATGCGTGCAGGTTGCTGCTTCGGGCGCGCGAGTCAAGCCGCTCTGCTGCGCACGCAGGTGCGGAATCTGCGAATCGGGTCGGTTGAGTTCTGGTTGTGTCTTGTTCCCCGCGTGGCATGTCGGTACATTCCCCCTCCAATGAAGAAAATTCGTACGGTCGAATGGAAAAAAGGCTGCGTGGTGATGCTCGATCAGACCCTCCTCCCCAACCAGGAGGTCTATCGTATCTACAAAAAACCCGATGAGGTGATTACCGCCATTCGGGATCTCATCATCCGCGGTGCGCCGGCCATCGGTGTTGCGGCGGCGATGGGGCTCGCGCTCGGTGCCTCGACCATTCGCGAAGATCGTTTCGCGCGGGAGTTCGAGCGGCTCTGTCGGCGCTTTGCCGCCGCCCGGCCGACGGCTGTGAACCTCTTTTGGGCGATTGAACGGATGCGCCGCGTGGTGCGCGAAAATAGTGCTCTCTCTGTCGAGACGCTGCGTATATTGCTCGAGAGCGAAGCCAAGGCGGTCTACAGCGAGGACCTCGCGAACAACCGCCGGCTGGCCGAGTTTGGCGGTGCGCTGCTGCCGAAGAAGGGCACCATTCTGACACATTGCAATGCCGGTGGGTTGGCGACGGCAGGGATCGGCACGGCGCTGGGCGTGATTCTCGCCGCCCGCGATATGGGCAAGGATATCGAGGTCTTCGCCGATGAGACCCGTCCGATCCTGCAAGGCGCACGGCTAACGGCCTGGGAGCTCAAAAAAGCGAAATGCCCGGTGACCGTGATTACCGACGGAATGGCGGGCCATTTCATGCAATCCGGCAAGATTGCCGCAGTCGTGGTGGGGACCGACCGCACCGCCGCCAACGGCGATGTCGCCAATAAAATAGGCACCTATACGGTGGCCGTGCTGGCGCATCGGCACAAGATTCCTTTCTACGTCGCTGCGCCGACCAGCTCGATTGATCTGGCTTGCAAAAGTGGTGCGGATATCCCGATCGAGGAGCGCGACGCCTCGGAGATCACGGAGTTCGGCAACCGCCGAACCGTGCCCAGGGGCGTGAAGGTCGCCAACCCCGCCTTTGACGTAACGCCGAGCAGCTTGGTCACCGGGATCATCACGGAGAATGGCGTGGCCACACGGCCCTATCGGCGCAGCCTGGCGCGCATGGTCCGTGGTGAGTCCGCCGCCCCGGCGCGTCGGTCCAAGACCAGCTGAAGCTCCGCACGGAGCGCCGTCCCGTGCGCCACGGCCTCGGCTGTGGTGACGG
>JAYGCM010000061.1:0-11805 GCA_046583355.1 Deltaproteobacteria bacterium | reverse complement strand
TCTCTGTGCAAAGCCCTACTGCTCGGCCGGACCTCTAGAGGCCCGCGCGGGCCTGCACGATCTTGGAAAATTCGGTGCCGCCAGAGCGGTGGGTTGCGGTGCAGCGGAGGCAGAAAATTGTTAACGTGAAGGGTCGTGAGGATCGTCACCAGATCAGAGGCCGAGACCGAGACGCTCGGCGAGCGCCTGGCGGGCGCGCTGCAGCGCGGCGCCGTGGTTGGACTCAAAGGCCCGCTCGGAGCCGGCAAGACTGCCTTGGTGCGCGGCATTGCGCGGGGTTGTGGAGTCGCCGAGGGGGTCGTGCATAGCCCGACCTTTCTGACCGCCGCCGAATATGAGGGGCGTCTAGCGGTGACGCACCTCGACCTTTATCGCCACGAGACCGTCCTGCCGGACCCGGATTGGCTGGCCGAAATCCTCGATGGCGAGGGCGTTGCGGTGGTCGAGTGGTTTGAACGTCTGGGCTCCGAGACACCGCCGGATGCCATCGAGATTTCGATCGCTTACGGCGACGAGGCCGACTCCAGGGTGCTGGACTTCGCGGCAACCGGCGCCGCTTCGAGTCGAGTTCTCGCCGCGCTGCTGGCGCAGGGCCCGTCATGAGTACGCCCTTGGTCGTGCAGAAATACGGCGGCTCCTCGGTGGGTTCGATCGAGCGCATCCGCAATGTCGCAAAAAGAGTGGCGCGCACGGCGCGCGCGGGTAATCGTGTGGTGGTCGTCGTCTCGGCCATGGCGGGCGAGACCAACCGCCTGCTCGGATTGATCGCGGACCTCCCACCCGATGCCGCACACCGGGAGTCCGATGTGATCCTCGCCAGCGGCGAGCAAGTCTCATGTGCTCTGCTGGCGATCGCGTTACACGCCGAGGGCCTGGCGGCGCGTTCTTTTCTCGGTCATCAGATCCGCATCGAAACCGACGACGCCCACGGACGCGCCCGCATTCGCTCGATTGACGCAGACAATATCTGCCGCGCCCTCGACGAGGGCTGCGTCGCCGTGGTGGCCGGTTTTCAGGGCTGCGATGAACACGGCAATATCACCACCTTGGGTCGCGGCGGTTCCGATACCAGTGCTGTGGCGATCGCGGCGGCGACGGCTGCCGATGTCTGCGAAATCTATACCGACGTAGACGGGGTCTATACGACCGACCCACGGATTGTCCCGCATGCACGCAAATTGGAGCGCATCAGCCAGGAGGAGATGCTTGAATTGGCGAGTCTCGGGGCCAAGGTCTTGCAGATTCGCTCGGTGGAATTCGCGAAACGCTACGGCGTGAATCTGCATGTCCGCTCCAGCTTCAATGACGATACCGGCACCTGGGTGGTGCCGGAGGAGACTCAGATGGAAAATACCCTTGTGTCCGGAATTGCGCTCGATCGGGACCAGGCCAAGATCACACTCGCCTCGGTCCCGGACCGTCCTGGTTTGGCCGAGAAGATCTTCGGTCCGATCGCCGAACACGGCATCATTGTGGATATGATCATTCAGAATGCTGGCGAAGACGGCCACACGGATATGACCTTCACCTTGCCGCGCGCGGAACTCGCGCGGGCGCTCCCTTTGATGCGCACGCTCGGTGACGAGATCGGCGCGGCCGCGGTGCGTGACGAGGCCTCGATCGTGAAGGTTTCGGTGGTTGGTCTCGGCATGCGTAGCCATGCCGGCGTCGCTGTTCGGATCTTCCAGATTCTTGGCAGCGAAGGAATCAATATTCAGATGATCGCGACCTCCGAGATCAAGGTGTCCTTGGTGATTGATGAGAAATATGCCGAACTTGCCGTGCGTGCCTTGCACAAAGAATTGGTAGAGAAAGAATCAGTAGAATGAAGCGCGTTCAAATTTACGATACGACGCTGCGCGACGGTTGCCAGGGCGAAGAGATCTCGCTTACGGTCGAGGCGAAGCTCGCGATTGCCGAGCGTCTCGATGATTTTGGCGTGCATTATATCGAGGGCGGTTACCCCGGCTCGAACCCGCGCGACGCAGCCTTTTTTGCCCCAGCGCTTGCTCTCGGGCTGAAGCATTCCAAACTTGTCGCCTTTGGCTCGACGCGCCGCGCCAATGTGGCGGTCGGCAAAGACGAGAACCTGGAGTTGCTCAAGCGCACGGGTGCGCCTGTGGCCTGCATCGTCGGCAAGAGTTGGGACCTGCATGTCCGCGATGCGCTGCGGATTTCACAGGCGGCCAACCTGGAGATTATCCAGGATTCGGTAGCTCATCTGAAAAAGACATTTGATGAGGTCATTCTTGACGCCGAGCATTTCTTCGATGGTTGGAAGGCCAATCCGGACTACGCCCTGGAGTGCCTGCGCGCCGCGGCTTCCGGAGGCGCTGATTCGGTCTGCCTTTGCGATACCAACGGCGGCAGCCTCGGTGGCGATATCCGCGCTGCGGTTGCGGCCGCGCGTGGGGCCGTCGACATCCCCTTGGGCATTCATTGTCATAATGACGGCGAGATGGCGGTCGCGAACTCGATCGCGGCGGTCGAGGCCGGCTGCATCCAGGTCCAGGGCACGGTCAATGGGCTTGGCGAACGCTGCGGCAATGCCAATCTGATCTCGGTGATCCCGAATCTGCAATTGAAATTGGGCTACTCTGTGCTGCGCAAAAAACAGCTCGCGCGCCTGACCGAGCTGGCTCATTTCGTCGACGAGCTCGCCAATCGCGAACCCTGGAAGCAGCAGCCCTATGTCGGCCAGAGCGCGTTTGCGCATAAGGGCGGCCTGCATGTCTCGGCGGTGCGCAAGAATGCGGCAACCTATGAGCATATCGAGCCCTCGTTGGTCGGCAACGCCCAGCGGATCCTGGTATCCGACCAGGCCGGCCGCTCGAACCTGCTGGCCAAGGCCAAGGAATTCGGGATCTCGGCCGAATTGATCGAGCCGCGAGCCAAGGAGCTTTTGCACGAACTCAAGGCTTTGGAGCACCGTGGTTATCAATTCGAAGGAGCCGATGCGTCCTTCGAGTTGCTCCTGCAGAAAACCATCAAAGGCGAGAAGCTGCGGCATTTCCATCTTGTCGGTTTTCGCGTGATCGACGAGAAGCGCCATGAGGACGAGGAGCCGACCGCCGAAGCGACCATCATGATCCAGCTCCCCGATGGCAGCGAGGCGCATACCGCAGCGATCGGCAACGGCCCGATCAATGCCCTCGATATCGCGCTGCGAAAAGCCCTGATCGAATTCTATCCGAGTATCGCGAAGGTCCGTCTTGTCGACTATAAGGTTCGGGTACTGGACGAGGGTGAGGGGACGCTTGCCGGCGTGCGCGTGCTGGTGGAATCGGCCGATGAGCACGATCATTGGACCACGGTCGGGGTGTCGCATAACGTCATCGAGGCAAGTTGGCAGGCTCTGGCCGACGCGATCGACTACAAACTCTACAAAGACGGTCGCAAACGTAGTCGCGGGCCTCGGGTGGCCGCAAAAAAAAGGGCGCGTGTCGGATGATAGTCGCCGAAAGAATTCGCGAGGATGTCCTGGTTGCCTTCGAGCGCGATCCGGCGGCCCGTTCCGTGCTGGAGGTCTCGCTTTTCTACCCGGGAATTCACGCGCTATGGGCGCATCGCGTCGCGCATTCGTTGTGGACGCGGAAGTTCCGGCTGACGGCGCGCTTTCTCGCCGGCGTCGCCCGCTTCATCACGGGCGTCGAGATTCATCCCGGCGCCACCATTGGCCGTCGCTGCTTCATCGATCATGGCATGGGTGTCGTGATCGGTGAGACCGCGATTCTCGGCAACGATGTTCTGCTCTATCAGGGCGTGAGCTTGGGCGGCACGACTCTGAAGAAAGGCAAACGGCATCCGACCATCGAGGATTATGTCGTCCTTGGCCTGGGCGCGACCGTGCTCGGCCCGGTGACGGTGGGCCGCCATAGCCGTGTGGGTGCCGGCAGCGTGGTGGTCTCGTCGGTGCCGCCGCATTCGACTGTAGTTGGCGTGCCGGGGCGGATCGTCAGCGAGGCCGGCGAACATTCCTCGGGCGGTAAACCGCTGCTCAGTCTGGAGCATGGCGCCTTGCCCGATCCTGTCGTGCGCGCCCTGAGCGAGTTGCGCGAGCGCGTCGCCCGCCTCGAAGGCGGCGAGGGCGGCGCCGATGATGCCGCTGGCGTGGCGGACGATGCGACGCCAGCCAGTGCCGCCGCGAGCGACGCCGGTGTCACACCGGCTACGAGCGCGGCACGAAAATCCGGCAGCGACGACTCGACCGGCGGCTGATAATGTACCTCGACCATAATGCGGGTGGGCGGATCCGCGCCGAGGTCGCCGCGGCGATCCGCGATTGGCTGCAGCAGCCAGTCGCCAATCCCTCCAGCCTGCACGCTGCGGGGCGGCGGGCGCGCGACGCCATGGAGGCCGCCCGCGATGAGGTGGCCGCCCTGCTGCACGCCGAACCGGCCGAGATCGTCTTTACGGGCTCGGGCAGCGAGGCCAATGGGCTGGCAATTCTCGGCACGCTCGGCTGCGGCGAGCGCGCCGTCTCGACGCGGATCGAGCATGCCTCGGTGCTGCGCAATTTGGAATTGGCGGCCGAGCGCGGTGCCCAGGTGGAATGGCTCGAGCTCGACGCCACCGGCGCGGTATCGGCCGCGGATACGATCCGCCAGGCACGCGGAGCGCGCCTCTTGAGCCTGGGCTGGGCGAATGGCGAGATCGGCACAAGGCAGCCTTTGGTTGCGGTTGCGGCCGGACTGGCCGAGCTCCCGCCGGCCGAGCGCCCGCTGCTGCATAGCGACGCGGTGCAGGCGGCAGGGCTCGAAGAGATCGATGTCGGCGCGGTGGGCATCGATCTGCTCAGCCTCTCGGGCCACAAACTCGGCGCACCGGCCGGCATCGGTGCGCTTTTCGTGCGCCGCGGCGTTGCACTGATCTCCCAGCTGCGTGGTGGCTCGCAGGAACGCGAACGCCGCGCGGGCACCGAGAATCTGCTCGGGATCATCGGCTTCGGTGTCGCGGCCAGGCTGGCCCGGGAGGGCCGCAGCGCTCGCCAGGCACAGGTGCAGGCCCTACGCGACCGGCTCTGGGCGGGACTTTCCCAGCGTGTCTCGGGAATCCGTCGTATCGGCGACCCGGCCGGCCTCGCTGGTACGCTCGCGGTTTCGTTTATCGGCCTGCGCGGCGATGGCCTCATTGTGGCGCTGGATTCCGCCGGCGTGGCGGCCTCGACAGGCTCGGCCTGCGCCGCAGGAGCGCCGGAGCCATCTCCTGTGTTACTGGCCTTGGGCCATGATGAGGATTCCGCCCGCTCTGTTGTTCGATTTTCGATCGGCAGCGATCTCGATGCCGCCGCGATCGATGACGCCCTGGAAGCGATTGTCGCCGTGGTGGCCCGGGCGCGCGGAGGTGATGCATGACGCCTGATGACCTCCGCGAGCGGATCGTGTCGGTGCTCGGCTCCGACAAGGTCTTTACCGATCTGCTGGCTCGCAAGGCGCCGGGTACGCGGATTGTTTCTGCGATGTCGGGCGGCGTAGATAGTTCCGTCGCGACGGCGGTGCTGCGGGCGGCCGGTTTTGATGTGCTCGGCGTGTCGATGCGCCTGGGCAACTCCGCACCGCGTGCCGAGGGGCATTCGGGCTGCTGTTCGCTCGACGATTTCGACGATGCCCGGCGCGTCAGCGCGCTTCTGGACGTGCCGCATTATGTGGTCGACCTGCGTGACCTCTTCGAGAAGAAGGTAATCGTACCCTTTGTCGAGACCTATTTGGCGGGTCGGACACCGAACCCGTGCACGCTTTGCAACCGGGATGTGAAATTCGATGCGTTCTGGGATTATGCCCGCACGGCCGGCGCTGAGGCCGTAGCCACCGGGCATTATTGCCGGATCGTGCCGGGCGAGGCCGGGTTCGAATTGCATACCGGCCGCGACGCCGACAAAGACCAGAGCTATTTTCTCTTTACGCTACAAGAGGCCGAACTCGCGCGGACGCTCTTCCCCATCGGTGATCTTGCCAAGGGCGCGGTTCGCGAGCTTGCCCGGGCGCTGGAATTGTCGGTCGCCGACAAGGCCGAGAGTCAAGATATCTGTTTTGTCGCTGGGCGCAGCTACGCCGATATTGTCGAGGAGCGCGCAGGCGCGGAGCGTATCCGCAGTGGCGCGATCGTCGATGCCTCGGGGCGCCGGGTCGGCGAGCATTCCGGCGTTCATCATTTCACCATCGGGCAGCGCAAGGGCCTGCCCGGCGGCGCGAGCGAAAAACAATACGTGACCGCGATCGACGCCGCGAGCGGCGAAGTGCGCCTGGGAAAGGCAGCCGACCTGCAACATACCTCTTTGGTGGTCGAGGGCGTGAGCTGGACCGAAGGCTGCCATAGCGGCACGGCGCAGGTGCGCCTGCGGCATCGCCAAAAACTCGTACCCTGCCGCCTGCATCCGCGCGGCGAGAGGGTTGAGGTAGAGCTGCTCGAAGAAGCCCGGAGCGTCTCGCCGGGGCAAGCGGCTGTCTGGTACGATGGCTCCAAGGTCCTGGGTGGCGGGTGGATCTCGTCGCCATGAACGAATCTTCGACAGCCGCGTTGGAGGGCGTTCTGCAGCATGCGTTCGCCGACCGCGACTTCCTCGAGACGGCTTTGGTGCACCGCTCCAGGAATGCCGGCAATGGTAAAGACAACGAACGGCTCGAATTTCTCGGCGATGCTGTGGTGGGCTTGGTGATCGCCGACCTGCTGCAGCGGATGTGGCCGCTGGCCGACGAGGGCCAGCTTTCGCGACGCCGCGCCGAGTTGGTCAACGCCGGCTCATTGGCGGATCAGGCGCGAAGTATCGAACTCGGCCACTTCTTGATGCTCGGCCGCGGTGAGGAGAAAACCGGCGGCCGCGAGAAAGAATCGATTCTGGCCGGTGCCTACGAGGCCGTGGTCGGTGCGCTCTACCTCGACGGTGGTTTCGCTGCGGCCTTTCGCTGTATCGAGACGGCGTTCGCGGCGCTGATCGCGGCGCCGCTCGACGACGGGCGCGGAGAATCCAAGACGCATCTCCAGGAACTCACGCAGCGCGTGTTTCAGGAGACGCCGCAATATGAACTGGTGCGCGAGCAAGGCCCGGATCACGCAAAGGAGTATGAGGTGAGTGTTTCGGTGCAGGGACGGTTCTATGGACAGGGTCGCGGTAGCAGCAAGAAATTGGCCGAGCAGGCAGCGGCGGCAGTGGCGATCGAGCGCCTGGCGGCCAGCAGTGGCGAGGTGTCCCGATGACAAAGGAAATGAGCCGCGCGGGATTCATTGCCTTGGTTGGTCGCACCAACGCGGGCAAATCGACGCTCCTCAACGAGCTTCTCGGCTGCAAATTGGCGATCGTCACGCCCAAGCCGCAGACGACGCGGCACCGCATTCTCGGCGTGGAGACACGGCCGGGGGCGCAGTTCATTTTTGTCGATACGCCGGGCATGCACGATGCGCAGAACCTTCTCGGCGAACGCATGGTCAAGGTCGCGAACCAAAGCCTCGCGGATGCCGATATCGTCCTCTGGGTGATCGATGCTCAGGCCGGCCTGCTGGCCGAGGACGAACGCACCTTGCCGAGGTTGGCGGCCGACAAACGGCCGGTCATTGTCGCCTTGAACAAGATCGACCGCATCAAGCGCCCGCAGATTTTGCCTTTGATGAAAAAGATCGCCGAGTTTCTGCCCGGCCGTCATGTCATCCCGATCTCGGCGCTGCGCGGTGACAACCTCGATGACCTTATGGATACCCTCGAGGCGTGTCTGCCGGAATCCCCGGCGCTCTTTCCCGAGGATTTCCAGACCGATCTGCCTGAGCGCTTCTTCGCCGCCGAGATGGTTCGCGAGCAATTGCTCTTCTGTACCCACCAGGAGGTGCCCTATCAGGCGGCTGTGCGCATCGATGCCTTCGAGGAAAAGCCAGCCAAGGACCTGATCGTGATTGAAGCGCAGATTGTCGTCGCGCGTACCTCGCAACGCGCCATCGTATTGGGCGAAAAAGGCGCGCGGATCAAGGAAATCGGCCGTCGTGCGCGTCTCGGCCTGGAGAGTTTCCTGGGTGTGCGGATTTATCTCGCGTTGCATGTGAAGGTCGATGCGGGCTGGTTTACCCGGCCGCGCAGCCTTGAGGAGTTGGGCCTGTGAGTCGCGCTCCCTTCATCGTCGCGATCGCCGGACGACCAAACGCGGGCAAATCCACACTCTTCAACCGGATGCTTGGCCGACGCCACGCGATCGTACACGAGACGCCGGGTGTGACGCGCGACGAGAACCGCGCCTTTTTCCGCAAGAACGACAACGAATTCGAATTGATCGATACGGGTGGCATCGAATCCGGCGGCGTCGACGGAGCGCTCGGCCGGAGGGTCGAGGCGCGTAGCCTCGAGGTCTTGGGCCGCTCGGATGTGGTCGTCTATTTGCTCGATGGAGCGGCGGGTTTCTCGCCGGCCGACCGCGAGGTCGCGGCCAAAATTCGCCAGATCGGCGTGCCTCTGATCGTCGCGATCAACAAGATCGATGGCGGCGGGCATGAAGATCGGATTTATGATTTCGCGCAGCTCGGTGCCAAGAAATTGATGCCTCTTTCCACGGCGCATGGCCGCGGCATGCGCGAGCTTTGGGCCGAGATCAACCGCCATCGCGCGGCCGCCGAAGAGGCGGCGGATGCGGCAGAAGGCGCCGCGGGACCGCGCGAGCGCCTGCCGTCCATCGCCCTGATCGGGCGGCCGAATGTCGGCAAATCGTCCTTGCTCAATCAACTCGCCGGCTTCGAGCGCTCGCTGGTCGACTCGGTTGCCGGCACGACACGCGACGCGGTCGATACCGTCATCGAGGTCAAAGGACGACGCTATCGTTTCGTCGACACGGCGGGGCTGCGCAAAAAAGGTCGGATCCACGAAGATATCGAAGGCTATGCCGCCAACGCCTCGGTCCGTGCGCTGGTGCGCGCACAAGTGGGCATCCTGCTTCTGGACGCGCAGGTCGGCGTCACCGATCAGGACCTGAAACTCGCCGACCTGGCCTGGCGCAAGTCGCGTGGCATGGTTTTCGCGGTCAACAAAATGGATCTCACGCCCAACCTCGCGGCCGAACAATGCCACGAGCAGATCGCCAACCTGCTGCCGCAATGGCCGCCGGTGCCCCTGGTGCAGATCAGCGCCACGACCGGCAAGGGCATCCCGACGCTGCTGCGCGCGGTGGACGAGGTGCTGGCGGCCTTCGAGCGACGGATCTCGACAGCGAATCTCAACCGATTGGTCGAGAAGGCTGTGTACGATAATCCGCCGCCGCTCTCGGCACGCAAACGCCCGATGCGCATCCTCTATGCGACCCAGGCTCGCACCTCGCCGCCGGAGATCGTGCTCTTCACGACCGGCAGCGAGGAATTGCCCGAGTCGTGGAAGCGTTTCCTGATGCACCGCCTGCGCGAGGCGGCCGGCTGGGTGGGCGTGCCGATGCGTTTGACCGTGCGCACCAAGAAGGGCCGCAACCCCTTCGTCGATTAGTCCTTTTCTCTGCGCTTCCGTTATACAGAGGGCGATGAAAAGTCTCTGGTCGGATCAGGAAGCACAGGAATATCGGGATCGTTACGCGGAGTGGGGCGAGGATATCGCTTTGCGCGTCTATACCTCGCGGCTGATCGGCCGCGACGCCGAACTCGTCATGCATGGGGGCGGCAATACTTCGGTCAAGACGACGAAGTCCGATGTCCTCGGCCGTGAACTTACGGCTTTGTGCGTGAAGGGTTCCGGCTGGGATCTCGACTCGATCGAGCCTCCGGGCCTGCCCGCATTGGCGCTCGAGCCGCTGCGCGAGCTGCGCGCTCTGGACAGCCTGAGCGACGAGGAGATGGTGAACCAGCAACGCATCCGCCTCTTCGACTCGACCTCGCCCAACCCCTCGGTCGAGACACTCCTGCATGCGTTTTTGCCGCACCGTTTCATCGACCATACGCACGCGGATGCGATCCTCGGTCTCACCAACCAACCCGATGGCGAAGCGCTGGTGCGCGCGGCCTTGGGCGATAAGGTGCTGGTGGTTCCCTACGTCATGCCAGGATTCGATCTGGCAAAACTCGCCGCCGAGGTCTTCGAGACCAATCCGGAGGCCGAGGGCATGGTGCTGCTCAAACATGGCCTCTTCACCTTTGGTGACGACGCCCGCACCAGCTACGAGCGCACGATCGAACTCGTCGACCGCGCCGAGCGCCATCTCGCCGGCATGCGCGGGACTGCGGCCACGGCCCCGGCATCCGATGCCGGTAGCGCGGCAAGCGCGGCCACCGCCGCTGCCGCGATCGCACCGATCCTGCGCGGCCTGCTTGCCCAGCCGACGCCCGACGCGCCGCAAAGCCATCGTCGCATGGTGTTGGAA
Organism: Deltaproteobacteria bacterium; assembly: GCA_046583355.1. Taxonomy (GTDB): domain Bacteria; phylum Desulfobacterota; class Binatia; order UBA12015; family UBA12015; genus UBA12015. Next base: position 1,492 of record JAYGCM010000061.1, on the reverse strand, counting down.
TGGCGCTCCTCGCCCGAGATCCTGGCCCTGTTGGCGGAGACCGGCAGCGCCGAGCGCTCGCAACGCGGCCCGCTTACGCCCGACCACGTGATCCGCACCAAATCACGGCCGGTCTTTGTCGAGCTTCCGGATGCGAGCGATACCACCGCGACCGAGGCTCTGCTGCGCACGGCGATCGACGCCTCCCGCGAGGCTTATAACGCCTATTTTGCCGAGCAGGTGCAGACCAAGGGCGTCGAGAAAACCCGGCTCGACAGCGACCCGCGCGTCGTGCTGATTCCGGGTGTCGGGATTTTCTGTGCGGGCAAGAGTGCCAAGGACGCGGCCATTGCCGCCGATCTCACCGAACATACCTTGCGCATCCGCGCGCTCGGCGATGCGGTCGGCAGCTACCAAGGGCTGCCCGACGCCCACCTCTTCGATATGGAATATTGGAGCCTCGAGCAGGCCAAGCTCGGCAAGGCGGCCGAGAAGCCGCTAGCGCGTCAAGTTGCTCTGGTAACGGGTGCCGCCGGCGCGATCGGCATCGGCATTGCCTTGGAGCTGGCCCGTGCCGGAGCCCAGGTGGTGCTTGGTGACGTGGATACCGAAGGCCTGGAGAAGGCGCGCCAGCGCGTCGCGGCGATCACCGGCGCGGGCGGATGCCTGGCTGTGGAAATGGATGTGACCGATGATGCCTCCGTGCGCGCCGCCTTCGATGCGACCTGCCGACAATTCGGTGGCGTGGATATCGTCGTACCGAACGCCGGTATCGCGCATGTGAACGCGCTGGTCGATATGGCAAGTCCTGATTTCGATCGCGTGATGGCGGTGAATTTCGGTGGCTATTATCGCACCATGCGCGAAGGCGCGCGGATCATGCGAACTCAGGGCACGGGCGGCAATATCGTCATCAATGCCTCCAAGAACGTCTTCGGCCCGGGCGCGGATTTCGGTGCCTATAGTGCGTCCAAGGCCGCCGGCCACCAACTCGGCAAGGTCGCCGCCATCGAGCTCGCGCCCGAAGGCATCCGCGTGAATATGATCAATGCAGACGCGGTCTTCGCCGAAGGCGAAACCACCTCGGGCCTATGGAACGAAATCGGCGCCGATCGCGCCCGCTCCAAAGGTCTTGAGCCCACCGAGTTGGAAGAGCATTACCGCAAGCGCAATCTCCTCCACGCAAAGATCAGCGGAGCCGACGTCGGCCGCGCCGTGGTCTTCTTCGCCGCCTGCGAAACCCCGACCACAGGAGCAACCCTCCCGGTCGACGGCGGGGTCGCGGCAGCGTTCCCGCGCTGACCTTGCGTTCAGGCGAAGCCCGGAGCGTTCCGGGAGCATGGAGGCCGGGCGTTTCCTTGGCCCCGATCAGCGTTGAACCGGAGGCTCCCGGTCGATCTTGCGAACCGCGATCTCGCGAACCTTCCGCGTGGCCCCATTCGGCCCCTCGATCACGACATCGGCACCCTGAACCGCAACCACCCGAAACGGCCCTGGTTCCAGCATCACGACA